>NZ_QZWH01000004.1 GCF_003601925.1 Buttiauxella izardii | reverse complement strand
ATGTGGTCAGCCTCGACTATGCAGCAGAAGCGACCATCACCATCGACCAGATCGTCGGTGATGACATTATCAATGCGCACGAAAGCCAGCAGCCGACCACCAGTGTGACCGGCACCGTGGGCGGCGATGCGCGGGTGCACGACGTGGTGACGCTGACCGTTAATGGCCATGAGTTTACCGGCACAGTGCAACCGATGCCGAACGGGCATCTGGGTTACAGCATTGATGTCAACACCGCTGACCTGGCGAACGGCCAGCAGGTGCACGCAACGATTACGACCACGGACGGGGCAGGGAACACAGCTACCGCCACGGCGGATCATGTGGTCAGCCTCGACTATGTGGCGACCGCCGATATCACCATCGACCAGATCGCCGGTGATGACGTGATTAATGCGCACGAAAGCCAGCAGCCGACCACCAGTGTGACCGGCACCGTGGGCGGCGATGCGCGGGTGCACGATGTGGTGACGCTGACGGTCAACGGTCATGACTTCACCGGTACGGTACAACCGATGCCGAACGGGCATCTGGGTTACAGCATTGATGTCAACACGGCGGACCTGGCGAACGGCCAGCAGGTGCACGCAACGATTACGACCACGGACGGGGCAGGGAACACAGCTACCGCCACGGCGGATCATGTGGTCAGCCTCGACTATGTGGCGACCGCCGATATCACCATCGACCAGATCGCCGGTGATGACATTATCAATGCACACGAAAGCCAGCAGCCGACCACCAGTGTGACCGGCACCGTGGGCGGCGATGCGCGGGTGCACGATGTGGTGACGCTGACCGTTAATGGCCATGAGTTTACCGGCACAGTGCAACCGATGCCGAACGGGCATCTGGGTTACAGCATTGATGTCAACACGGCTGACCTGGCGAACGGTCAGCAGGTGCACGCCAGCATTACCGCCACCGACGGCGCGGGCAACACCATTGAAGCCACGGCAGATCATACTGTCACGCCGGACTATGCAGCAGAAGCGACCATCACCATCAATCAGATTGCCGGTGATGATGTGATCAATGCGCAGGAAAGCCAGCAGCCGACAACGGCGGTCAGTGGTTACGTGGGGGGCGATGCGAAACTCAACGATACCGTGACCCTGACGGTCAACGGTCATGACTTCACCGGCAATGTGCAGACCCTGGCCGACGGCCAACTCGGCTACAGTATTGCGGTGAATACTGCGGACCTGGCGAACGGTCAGCAAGTACACGCCAGCATTACCGCCACCGACGGCGCGGGCAACACCATTGAAGCCACGGCAGATCATACTGTCACGCCGGACTATGCAGCAGAAGCGACCATCACCATCAATCAGATTGCCGGTGATGATGTGATCAATGCGCAGGAAAGCCAGCAGCCGACAACTGCGGTCAGTGGTTACGTGGGGGGCGATGCGAAACTCAACGATACCGTGACCCTGACGGTCAACGGCCATGACTTCACCGGCACGGTACAACCGATGCCGAACGGGCATCTGGGGTACAGCATTGATGTCAACACGGCGGACCTGGCGAACGGTCAGCAAGTACACGCCAGCATCACCGCCACCGACGGCGCGGGCAACACCATTGAAGCCACGGCAGATCATACTGTCACGCCGGACTATGCAGCAGAAGCGACCATCACCATCGACACGATAGCGGTAGATGATGTGATTAATGCGCACGAAAGTCAGCAGCCGACAACGGCGGTCAGTGGTTACGTGGGGGGCGATGCGAAAATTAACGATACCGTGACCCTGACGGTGAACGGTCATGACTTCACCGGTAATGTGCAGACCCTGGCCGACGGTCATCTGGGTTACAGCATTGACGTCAACACGGCTGACCTGGCGAACGGTCAGCAGGTGCACGCCAGCATTACCGCCACCGACGGCGCGGGCAACACCATTGAAGCCACGGCAGATCATACTGTCACGCCGGACTATGCAGCAGAAGCGACCATCACCATCGACACGATAGCGGTAGATGATGTGATCAATGCGCAGGAGAGTCAGCAGCCGACCACCAGTGTGACCGGCACCGTGGGCGGCGATGCGCGGGTACACGATGTGGTGACGCTGACCGTTAACGGTCATGACTTCACCGGCACGGTACAACCGATGCCGAACGGTCATCTGGGTTACAGCATTGATGTCAACACGGCGGACCTGGCGAACGGTCAGCAGGTACACGCCAGCATTACCGCCACCGACGGCGCAGGCAACACCGTGGAAGCCACAGCAGACCACACTGTCACGCCGGACTATATTGCTGAAGCCAACATTGCGATTGATGATGTCACTAGCGACAACATTCTAAATCACACTGAATTAAGTCATCCGACTCAGACTATCACCGGTATTGTCGGTGGCGATGCTAAAGCAGACGATCCGGTTCACCTCGACTTCGGTAATGGGAAACTATTCGATGGCAAAGTCATCGATATGGGTAATGGTCAATTCGGTTACCGCATTGAGGTTGATTCTTCCGTGTTTGGTGATAATGAACAGATCCTGTTTAAGGATGTGAATTTCACCGCCACTGTGACGGCGCATGATGCAGCTAAAAATGAAGTCATAGTCACGACTGAACACACGGTCCATATCGATAATCATGCTTATAACGGTCTGACCATCAACACCATCGCGGGCGATAACATCGTTAACCTGGGTGAATCACAACACGAAACGTTAGTCACTGGTCAACTCAGCGGTAAAGATGCTCATCCTGGCGACAAGCTTGAAGTGACGGTGCAGGGGAATACCTTCAAGGGCGATATTTATGAAGATGCGCAGGGCCATCTGTATTACGAAGCGAAAATCCCGACCGGCACGCTGCATGAAGGCAAAAATGACGTTCAGGTGACCATCACCAGCAAGGATAAAGCGGACAATGAAACCGTGACGACGGAACACACCAGCGTCACGCTCGACACGAAAATTGCAGCCTCGATCACCACGCACGATGTCACAGCGGATAATGTTCTGAACCATGACGAACTGGACACGCCAAAACAGCTGATCCGTGGCGAAGTGGCTGACGACGTCCACGTCGGTGACGTAGTGCGGATCAACATTAATGACCACCACTTCTCCGGCCTAGTTATCGATCTGGGCAATGGCAAGCTGGGCTACCAGATCCCGGTGGATTCGTCCGCATTCAGCAATAATCAGGGCGAAATCGACGCGAAAGTCACATACACGGTGTCGGTCACCACCCGTGATGTCGCTGGAAATGAAACCACGGCAGAAACCACCAAAACGGTCACTATCGATAACCACGCCAACAACGGGCTGACGATAGAAACGGTGGCGCAGGACGATATTGTCAACCTGAAGGAATCCCAGCACGACACGTTGATCACCGGTGAGGCCACCGGCGATGCGAAGTTGCACGACCCAGTCACCGTCACCGTTAACAATCAGACGTTTACTGGCGAAGTCGTCAGTGTTAACGGTAAGTTCCGCTATGAAGTGGCGGTTGCCAAAGATGCGCTGAACGAAGGTGAAAATGACGTTCAGGTGTCGATCACCAGCCACGATGCGGCGGGGAATGTCGCGGTGGCGACGGAGCACCACAACGTTATTGTCGACACGCACGCCTATAACGGTCTGACCATCAACACCATCGCGGGCGATAACATCGTTAACCTGGGTGAATCGCAACACGAAACGTTAGTCACTGGTCAACTCAGCGGTAAAGATGCTCAGCCTGGCGACAAGCTTGAAGTGACGGTGCAGGGGAATACCTTCAAGGGCGATATTTATGAAGATGCGCAGGGTCATCTGTATTACGAAGCAAAAATCCCGACCGGCACGCTGCATGAAGGCAAAAATGACGTTCAGGTGACCATCACCAGCCATGATAAAGCGGGCAATGAAGCAGTGGCGACGGAACAGACCAGCGTCACGCTCGACACGAAAATTGCAGCCTCGATCACCACGCACGATGTCACTGCGGATAATGTTCTGAACCATGACGAACTGGACACGCCAAAACAGCTGATCCGCGGCGAAGTGGCTGACGACGTCCACGTCGGTGACGTAGTGCGGATCAACATTAATGACCACCATTTCTCCGGCCAGGTTATCGATCTGGGCAATGGCAAGCTGGGCTACCAGATCCCGGTGGATTCGTCCGCATTCAGCAATAATCAGGGCGAAATCGACGCGAAAGTCACATACACGGTGTCGGTCACCACCCGTGATGTCGCTGGAAATGAAACCACGGCAGAAACCACCAAAACGGTCACTATCGATAACCACGCCAACAACGGGCTGACGATAGAAACGGTGGCGCAGGACGATATTGTCAACCTGAAGGAATCCCAGCAAGACACGTTGATCACCGGTGAGGCCACCGGCGATGCGAAGTTGCACGACCCAGTCACCGTCACCGTTAACAATCAGACGTTTACCGGCGAAGTCGTCAGTGTTAACGGTAAGTTCCGCTATGAAGTGGCGGTTGCCAAAGATGCGCTGAACGAAGGTGAAAATGACGTTCAGGTGTCGATCACCAGCCACGATGCGGCGGGGAATGTTGCGGTGGCGACGGAGCACCACAACGTTATTGTCGACACGCACGCCTACAACGGTCTGACCATAGATACCGTGACGCCCGACAATATTGTCAACCACGCTGAATCAGAGCGAAATGTGCATATCACGGGGCATGTGAGTGGAAAAGATGCGCAGTCTGGTGACGTTGTCGATGTGTGGGTTCAGGGGCAGCATTATGACGGTAAGGTCTTCGCTGATTCCCAGGGCCATCTTTACTATGACGTTTCCATTCCACGCGACAAATTGGTACACGGTGATGCCACCGCGAAGGTGACGATTACCAGCCACGATAAAGCGGGCAACGAAGCGGTGGCGACTGAGACACATGACTTCTCCGTCGACTTGCATGCTGACGCAACGATTACGACTAACGACGTCACCACCGATAACAAACTGAGCCATGTTGAGCTGGAAACGCCAAAGCAATTGATCACTGGAGAAGTGGGCGGTGATGCGCGTATTGGCGACAAAGTGTCTATAGAAATCAATAGCAAACATTTTGGTGGAGAAGTTATCGATTTAGGTGGCGGCAAGCTGGGCTATCAGATTCCGGTGGATTCCTCTGCATTCGGCAACAATAACACCCACATCAATAAGGATGTGACATATACGGTGTCAGTGACATCGCATGATGCGGTAAACAACGAAGTCACTGTGCCTACCACGCATACTGTTCACGTTGATAACTTCGCCGAAAATAAGGTGACGATTACCAAAGTTGCGGGCGACAACATCATCAACATGCATGAATCCCGTATGCCGACGTTTATCAGCGGTGTGGCCAGTGGCGATGCGAAAGCGGGCGATCTGGTTGAGGTCAGCGTAAATGGCCAGACCTATAAAGGCGAAGTGGTCGGGACGACGGGCCATTGGCACTACAATGTACCGGTACCATCCAGCCAGTTCCATGAAGGCACCAATAATGTGCAGGTGAAATTGACCAGCCACGACAGCCTGGGGAACGAAGCTGTTGCCACAGAACATAGAACGGTCACGGTGGATACGCACGCTGAAAATACCGTCACCATTAATGACGCCACCAGTGACAATATTCTCAACAAAACTGAGTTGGGCAACGAAGAGCAGACCATCACCGGCGTTGTCGGCGGTGATGCGAAGATTGGCGATGAAGTGACGCTGGAGATTAACGGCAATTATTATCGTGGTCTCGTTGAGGATATGCATGACGGGAAAGGTACGCTGGGCTACAAAATCCCGGTGCTTTCGTCAGAATTTGGCGATAACAACACCATCCTGAATAAAGATGTTTCTGTTAAAGCCACTCTTGTTTCCCATGACGCTGCGGGCAACGAAGCGATCGCTGTCAGTGAGCACACCATTCATGTTGATAACCATGCTTACAACGGGCTGACCATCAATACCGTGGCGGGCGACAACGTGGTTAACCATGGTGAGTCAAAACATGAAACCCTGGTAACGGGCAGAGTCAGCGGTAAAGACGCGCACATCGGCGATCAGGTGGAAGTGCTTATCGGGACCAAAACTTATCCCGGTACTATTTTTGCGGACCCGCAAGGCCACCTGTATTACGAAGCGAAAATCCCGACCGGCGCGCTGAAAGAAGGCAAAAATGGTGTTTCGGTGACGATCACCAGCCACGATGCGGCAGGGAACGAAGCGGTTTCAACAGAAACGACCAACGTCACGCTCGACACCCATGCCAATGCCACGATCAATATTCACGAACTCACCGCAGGCCCGGTTCTGAATTACGACGAACTGGCTACGCCGAAGCAGTTGATTACCGGTGATGTCGGCCGCGATGCACAGATTGGCGACAAGGTTTCCCTCGAAATTAACGGGAAGTTTTTCGGCGGCAAAGTCATTGATTTAGGCAACGGCCATCTCGGTTACCAGATCCCGGTGGATTCTTCGGCGTTCGGTAATAATCAGCAGCATTTGGATACGAATGTCAAAATCATTGCCAGCGTCACGTCCCATGACGCCGCCGGGAATGAAGTGACCGTTAAGGCCAATCATACCGTTCACCTGGATAACCATGCCGAGGCGGGTATCACCATTAGTCCAGTGACGGGCGATGGCACTATCAATGCCGTGGAATCAGGCCAGGCAACGACCAAAATTAGCGGCACCGTGAATGGTGACGTGCATAAAGGTGATGAAGTCCTGGTGGTGGTGAATCACCAACTCTATGAGGCGACAGTACAAGAGCTGCCGCATCAAAACGGCGCATTAGGTTACAGCGTGGACGTTGCGACCTCTGACCTGTTGGCCGATCCAACCCCCGATGCCTACATTGTGGGTTATGACGCGAACGGTAACATTCAGTTGGCTCATGCGACGCAAAACGTGGGTATTGATTTGCTGGCGGAGGCGACAATCACCATCGATCCGGTGACCGGTAATAAAGACAACATGATCAACGGTGAAGAGTCGCACAATGAATTCACCACCATCACCGGGAAAGTGGATGGCGATGTGAAAGTCGGCGATGTGGTTCATCTGGAGGTCAATGGGATCGATATGACCACGCAGGTGTTCAAAGATCCGCATTCCAGCCAGCTGGAATACAAAATCGACGTCAGCACTTATGACCTGATGACCGATCCGAAGATCACCGCCACGGTGACGGCAACGGATAACGCCAATAACGTGATCACGGTGGATGCCACTCAAGACATTACTGTCGATACCAAAGTTGAAGCCACAATCAGTGTCGATAGTGTGACGAATGATAACGTGCTGAACGGGGCGGAACTCAAGCAAGGTTACACGCTGGTGAGCGGTAAAGTGACCGGGGAAATGAATCCTGGCGACCCGTTGACTCTGACGGTGAATGGTCACACTTATAATGGTTTTGTGGAAAACCAGGGCGTCGATGCTCAGGGCAATATCATTATGGGTTACCACATTCCGGTGAGCACGGCGGATATCCAGGCCAATCCGAATATCCACGCCAGTATCGATGTGACCGATACTGCAAAAAACCATACTGTCGCCACTGCCAATCACCATGTTGGCAAAGACGACCACGCTGACGCTTCCGTCACTATTAACATCGTCTCGGGCGATGATGTGTTGAACGCCAACGATCAGCAGTCTCCGACCACGATTATCAACGGCAAAGTCGGCGGTGATGTGAAAGCGGGCGATACCGTTCACTTGTTGATTAATGGCACTGATCACCAAGCGACCGTTGCCGATCAAGGGCATGGTTTAGGTTTAGGGTATTCCATTGCCGTTAATACCTCAGACCTGTTGGCCGATCCGACAATTGTGGCAACTGTCGATGCAACCGATGCGGCGGGTAACAAGGCTTCGGCGAGTGCAACGCACAACGTCGGCAGAGATGACGGCGCACAAGCGACCATCACGATTGATCCGGTGACTGACGACAATACGATCAACAATGCGGAAGCGCATAACCCGATTACTCCCGTGACTGGCCACGTTATAGGGGACGTGAATCCTGGTGACCTGGTCGATCTGAATGTCAACGGACAGCATTATTACGGCACCGTCGACAAAAACTTAGGTTACAAAATTGACGTCAGCACTGACGATCTGTTGTCCGTCAAAAATCCAGAGCTTCATGCATCAGTAACCGGTCACGATGCGGCGGGCAATACCGTGCTCGCGACAGCCGATCATCCTGTTGATGTGGATACTCGCGCTGAAGCGACAATAACTGTGGGTACTAAGCCAGTTGATGATCATGTTACCCCTGATTTCTATATCATCAGTGGAGAGGTGGGTGGGGATGCAAAAGTGGGTGATGTGGTGAAAATCCATGTCCTGGGGAAAACTTATATAACTGAAGTTATCGCGTACCCTGATGGTCATTTGGGTTATAGCACCAACGATCCTAATAATAATAATTTCAGCACAATATATGAGCCGCTTAACCCTTATCCGATTTATTTTAATAAAGATGTAGTCAATGATAAAACCGATATCGTCGTCGATGTTACCAGCACGGATTCACATGGTAATACCGTGACGGTAAGTGCTCATACGCACCCAGGCGTTGATCCCTCTCACGGCGGTGGCACCGTAACTCCGCCTCAACACACGCCGCCGGATGTGCATATCACCGTCAGCCCGGTTGCGGGTAACGATGTGATTAACCAGCAGGAGTCCCAGTCGGGTAAGACCATTATACGCGGAACGGTTTCTGGTGATGTTCACGTTGGCGACACCGTTATTGTGCACCTGGCAAACGATACTCATACCTACACCGGCCAGGTCTACGAGCTACCGAATCTGCCGGGCGAGTATGGCTATGTCGTTAATGATGTTGATACTGATGTTCTGGCTAATCACCCCGTGATTACCGCTACGGTCGCCGCACATAGTGATAGCAGCGTGACCGCTTCCACCAGTAAAACGGTCACGTTCGACACTGACGTTCACGCCACCATCACGCTGGACGATGTCGCGGGCGACAACGTCATCAATATTGACGAATCCAATAATGCCACTACCCCGGTCAGCGGCACCGTCACGGGTGACGTCAAAGAAGGCGATAATGTCACTTTGCTGATCAATGGCAATTCGATAACGACGCAGGTCTACCGAGATCCGGCAACGGGTGAATTGAAATTCACTAAAGACGTGAGTACTAACGACTTGCGTCAGGATCCTGCCATCAAAGTTAGCGTGACCGGGCATGACGATCAGGGCAACACGGTCACCGTATCTGACGATAAAACCATTAGTGTCGACACCGAGATTAAAGCCTCGGTGACCATCGATCCGATTGGGCATCATAACGTGCTGAACCTGGACGATACCAATCAGCTTCACACCACCATCAGCGGCAAAGTAGATGGCGATGTGAATCCTGGCGATGAAGTGAAAGTGACTGTCAATGGCACAGTCTATGACCATATCAAAATCGACGGCAACCACGGTTACAGCGTTGATGTGTTAACCAGTGAATTGGCAAGTGGCGGCACGATTACCGCTCAAGTCACCGGGCACGACGCGGCGGGTAACACCCTTCCGGCCAGCGCAACTCAGAATGTGACGGTTGATACTACGGCTCACGCCACCATTACCATGAACACGGTGTCGGGAGACAATGTTCTTAGCCACCACGATTTGCAGTCACAGACGACCCGGATCAGCGGCACGGTGGGGGAAGATGCGCGGATCAACGACGATGTGATTATCACCATCAACAATCATGCAACCCCTGTGAAAGTCGTTGAATTGCCTCATATGAATGGGCTGTTGGGCTATGTGGCGGATGTCAATACCAGTGATCTGTATGCGAATCCTGAAATCCATGTGAAGGTCATCGGCACAGACGATGTCGGCAATAGCTTCAGCGCTGAGATGAGTAAAACCGTACTCATCGACGATCACGCTGACGTGACGATGAACGTCAATGATGTATCGGGCGACAACGTGCTGAACCTGGTGGAAAGCCAGAAGGGTAAAACGACGATTACCGGCACGGTGAATGGCGATGTTCATGAGGGTGACAAAGTCACTATTCACGTTAATGGCAACGATCTCCCGGCGACGCTTCACCAGCAGGCTGATGGACAGTTTACCTTCAGCCTTGATGTGAATACTTCCGATCTGCTGGCGGATCAGAAAATCACTTATACGGTGACGGGTGTCGATCAATACGGCAACACCCTGACGATCACCGAAACCAACACCATCACTATCGATCAGATCGCGGAAAACCAAATTCATATCGACACTGTCGCCGGTGACGATAAGGTGAATATTGTCGAACATAGCGGGCCTTCCACCAATATTAGTGGCGTGGTTGATAAAGATGCTCATGCCGGCGACACCGTTACGCTCCACATTAATGGTCAGATTTACCACGGCACGCTCTCCGACCATGACGGCAATCTGACCTACGACATTGCTGTCAAAAACAGTGACCTGAAAGAAGGGAAGAACACGGTAGACGTCAGCGTTACCGGGCAGGATGCGGCGGGTAACGAAGCCACTTCGACCGCTACGCACGATTTCACTCTCGACACTCAGATTCATGGATCCATCACTATTGATCCTGTAGCAACCGACAACGTCATCAACGGCAAAGAATCCCGACATGTCGAAGTGACGGGTAAGGTTGATGGCGACGCCCAAAAAGGCGATTTGGTCACGCTGGAGATTAATGGGCACATCGGCCACGGGACAGTAGACCTGGTGAATGGTGAACTGGTCTACAACGTTCCGGTGAAAGAATCCTGGCTGCACGAAGGTGAGAACAAGGTCAAAGTCAGTGTGGATGTCTCGGACGATGCAGGCAACAAACTGACAGTCGATGTGCTTCACAGAGTTGTGGTCGACAGCCATGCAGACGCGAGTATTACCGTAGATCCGATCACTGCCGATAACACCATCAACGCCAAAGAATCGAAGCATATTTCGGTGACCGGGCAGGTTGAGGGTGACGCCAAAGAAGGCGATAAAGTGACGCTGGAAATTAACGGTCACACGGTCAGCACTGACGTGAGAATGATCGGTAACCATCTGGGTTATGAGGCTCACGTCGATAAATCATGGATGCATCAAGGCCATAACGACGTGAATGTTAGCGTCAGCGTGACCGATGCAGCGGGCAACCATCTGATGACGCCGCCAGTCGTTCATCCTGTTTACGTCGACACCAAAATTGATGCGGTTGTCACCATCAATTCAGTGACGGCTGATAACGTCGTCAACGACCGGGAAGCCGAAAATATCACGGTCAATGGCAAGGTCGGCGCGGACGTGAAAGCCGGTGATTTGGTGGAGCTTGAAGTCAATAACCACACCTTCACCACGCAAGTGAGAATGATCAACGGCCATTTGGGTTACGAAGCTCAAATGAACAGAGCGTGGCTGAACGAGGGTGATAATGACCTGCACGTGAAAGTCACGACTGAGGACCACGCAGGTAATATTACCTCCGCTGAACAGACTCAGAAATTCCAGCTGGATACCCATGCCGACGCCACGATAACCATTGATCCCGTCGCGGCAGACAACGTGATCAACGCTAAAGAGTCTCAGCACATGATTCATGTGACGGGCAAAGTTGATGGCGACGCGCATGACGGCGATTTAGTCACGCTGCATGTCAACGGTCATACCATCGAGACGAAAGTCGTGCCGGTTGGCGACCATCTTGGTTATGACGTTCGCATGGATAAAACCTGGCTGCACGAAGGTGAGAACAACGTAACGGTTAATGTCCGCGTGACGGACGATGCCGGTAACCGAGTCACTCCGGCGTTCAACCAGGTGGTGGTGCTTGATACCCATGCGGATGCTTCGATTTCCGTCAATCCGGTGGCTGGCGACAACGTCATCAACGCGTCAGAAATGAAGCATATTTCCCTGACGGGGCAGGTGGGCGGTGATGCTAAAGAAGGCGATAAAGTCACGCTGGACATTAACCATCACACGATGACCACCGACGTTAAGATGATCGACGGCCACCTGGGTTATGACGTAAACATTAGCAAATCATGGGTGCATGAAGGCCACAACGACCTGAAAGTCGGGGTGAAAGTGACTGATGCGGCGGGTAATACGACAACGGCTCATCACAAAGAGACTTTCCAGGTGGATACCCACGCCGACGCCACACTGACCGTCAACAAAATCGCGGGTGACAACCATATCTCTGCGCGTGAAGCGCAACATGATGTGACTCATATCACCGGCCAGATTGAAGGGGATGTGCACAGAGGCGATCACGTTACGGCGACTATCGGCGACAAGCATTACGATGCGGTGGTGCATGACCACAAAGGTCATTTAAGTTACGACATTCCAGTGGATACCGCCGATCTTAATATCGGCACTAACACCGTGAATGTCTCAGTGGCGGCGCACGATGCTCACGGCAATAACACGCTGATTAAGCAGGCTGTGGATGTCACGGTGGATGGGCCATTCCATCATGGTAAACACGACGTTGAAGTGGCGGATAAATCGCATCATGCGGCACACGCTCACGATCACGGCTTAAGCAACCTGTTCGACGACGGCGATGATTCACTTTCCTTCAATCTTCATCAGGATGCGAAAGGTCATCGTGGCGACGAAAGCCATAAGATCTTTGGTGCCAAAGAGGGTGGGGAATACGGGAAAGTGGATCTGAGCGATCTCGCGAAAGAGCTGCATGAAGGCACGGATATCACGCATTACATCAAAGGCGGCGACGACCACGGAAAAGCGGATGCGGGCACTCATGCTGCCCATGTGCCAGCGGCAGCGCCGCCTGCGGGTGATGCATCGCATATCGCGCTGGGTCATGACTCACACGGCTCAGCAAGCTATTCGCTGGATCACTTGATTGCTAAGCCTGAGCACTATTCGCATTAAAAAAAAATTCTCATTAAAAAAACTTCACATTAAAAATAGCCGCCGCCCTTCACCGGGCGGTGCAATTTAAAGGTATCTAACATGTATTACGTTCAACGTAATGAAGAAGGGCAACTCACGCGCGTTGAGCAAGCGCCGTTTAGCGGCATGACGGGAGAAGTTTTCTCGGATACGCCAGAAATTATTGCGTGGAATAACGCCCGCAGCGTGGTGGACGAGAGTCTGCAACATAAAGAATTACTGCAACGCAGCGACCTGGAAATGGTCCGTGTTCTCGACGACCTGATTTTCCTGCTGATTCAGAAAGGGGTGATTACGATTACCGACCTGCCGCCAATGGCGCAGGTGAAGCTGATGAATCGTGCGCAAGCGCGCCAGGGATTAGGTGGGTTGGAAGATCTTTTAAACAGTGATGATCAGGGTATTTTTTAAATAGCCGTCATATTTCGAGTTGTGTTGGCGGGGGCGCTATGCTTGCCCGCCCTACGCGCTGGGTTTCGTAGGGTGGATAAGCGAAGCGTCATCCACCATTTTTTTACAGGTTAAAACGGTGCGGGTTCGCCGAGCAACTGCCCCATCGCGCCATAAATCCCCACTTCTTGCAGCACGCGTAGTTCCCCTTCGGTTTCTACTCGCTCGGCAATCAATGGCAAATCAATGTTATGGGTCGCACTGTGCAACACGTCGATAAACAGGCGCTTATCGCTTTCGATATCAATATGGCGAATGTAGCTGGAGTCGATTTTCAGATACGCCAGGCCCCATTGCGACAGGTGTCCAATCATGTCGAAACGACTGCCGAAGTGTTGCAGGCCGAGGCGGCAACCAAACTGGTTCAGCGACTTGATAAATACTTCCATCTGCTCAGGTTCTGGCAGTTGGTTTTCGTCCAGTTCCAGAATTAAGCGGCCTGCAAGCTGCGGGTTAGATTTCAGGGGATTCAGTAACTGCTTAATCGTGGCTTCGCTCGCCAGCGAATTGCCCGACAGGCTGAGTGCCAGCGAACCTGGATAGCTTTTCAACTGCTTGAGTGTCAGGCTCAACATCACCTGATCAAGGCGCTGGCTCCAGCCAAATCTATGAATCCACGGCAGGAAACGGCCTGCCGTAATGCTATTGCCTTTCTCATCAACGATACGTGACAACACTTTGTAGTGAATCACTTTTTGCGTATTTTGACAGTCGACCACCGGCTGGAAGAAGAGCTGGAACTGCTCATTGCTCAGCGCATTTTCCAGGCGTGTAAACCACAAGTGCTGGTCTTCTAGCGCGGCATCGGTTTGAACCACCGGCAGCAGGTTAGTCTGATGTGTCGTATGCGTTTCGGCTTCCATCAGCGCACGGTCAGCCTGAACAATCAGCGACTGCGGAGATTCGCCCGCGCTAAACGGCACCATTCCGGTATGCGCGACTGGGTTAATATCGGACATCCCGGTGGCGTAGAAGGCGGCGAGTTGTTGATTGAGCGAATTTTGCAGATTCAACATTTCATTATGCGTAACGCCTGGGCAAAGCAGGGCAAATTCGCCACCGCGAATACGCGCCAGAATACTGTCGTTATTGGCGTGTTGGCTTTTCACCACATTCATCATATCGGCAACATGCTTAAGCAGGTTATCGGTATGCGGGCCGCCAAAACGCTGGTTTAAGCCGCCGAGATCCTGAATACGCAGCAACAGCAAATATCCCGATGCGGTTTCTTCATCGCTTAAACGGGTCTGCATTTGCAAGTCGAAGGCGCGGCGGTTGGCGATACCCGTCTGGCTGTCGAGATAGGCTTCATTGTGCAGACGCTCGCTGTGCTCGGCCTGGTCTTCAAACAGCGATTTAAGCTTGGTGACCATCAGGTTCATCGCTTCAACCACGCGGCGCAATTCCGGCGTTTTCGGCAGGTCGAGCTGGGTGAGATATTCGCGGCGGGTAATCGCCTGCGACTGTTTCACCATATAGTTGAGCGGGCGCAACTGGCGGCGTAATAATGCGGCACCGGCCAGAATACACACCGTGCTACAAGCCAGCATCCACAACAGATTTGCCAGCGTGCTTTGCCACAATCGCTTGATGGCAAACACCGGGTTACTCAGCACTTCTACGCGTGCCGCCTGCTGCCAGCCACGCATAATCGTCGCTTCACCGGGCTGCGGTTTCACATTCACCAGGCTAACAAACCAGCCTGGAACGTCCGGGATCGTCGAAGGCTCGCTACGCTCAAGCAGGATTTTGCCGTTGGTCTGGTCGATAACGCGAATAGCATCGTAATAGCCGCTATCGAAAATCGAACTGACCATTAATTCAATCATGGCGGGATCGTCAACGTGCGGGGTTAGCGAAAGGCCCAGTGCGGTCGCGGCATCCTGCGCGTGAGAAAGCAGTTGGTTATTGTATTGATCCCGGGAACTTTCGAGATTCACAATAAAACTGCCGCTGAAGATAATCAGCATAAATAGAAAGATAGCTATAAGAAGCTGTTTGAAAAGTGACACAGGTTTATCCTATTCATCAATCGGGAATCCTTCTTCCCGCATTTTTTTCAACACATCCTGCCATCGAGAAAGACGCTTACTATCCCCGACACGTTTATTATTCTGACTTCCCGGTAACCATAGCCCGCTATCATTAAAGGAATAGACAGGTAATAAATCTGAGCGCTGTGTTGCAGGTAAAATATTATCCGTCAGGCTATCCAGAACTAATGGAATCGCATCCGGCGTCGCATACCAGGTTAATACCATGTGCGCCCTGTCCTGGCGTAATGCTTTAACGTAGGTAATACGTAACTTTTCCCCTGAAACACCTAAATGACGTAATGTGAAATATTTAGCGAGTGCGTAATCTTCGCAGTCCGCTTCCCCTTTGCGTAGCGATTCAACCGGTGTTGCCCAGTAATCAATGGCGCCCCAGATATCAATATCTTCGCGGTAATGCAGCTTTTTGTTAAAAAAAAGATTTACCGCGTTTAATTGTGCCTGCTCACTTTGGTTACGTTGCTGCAATAACAATTGCTGCCAGGCGGTAATACGTTGCTCACCGTCAGCGGTGGCGCGGCCATAGAGTCTGTCAGCTTGCTGTTGAATAGTCGTGAAATCCCAGGCCGCTCGTAATGAGCCACCCAACAATAACGACAACAGCACACCAGTAAAAATCAAATACGCCGCTAATCTGGTGTGAAAAAAATGCCTGAGTGAGTTCAATTACACATCCGCATAAAGGCAATAAGAGACTGATGACAAACCTGTTCGCAGGTCGGATGACGCTGGCGCTTATCCACCCTACAAACCCGTTCATTGGCCTTTGTCAGCAGCCTGAATAACTGTCTAGTTTTTCTGTTCGCTTTTAGGAATCACTTTCTGCGTTAGCCACTTGTGCGTGAGTTGAGCATTGGCGGGAGACTCAAAAATACGACCCAGCGTCTTATCAACAAACGCCACAAACTGAGGATCTTGCTTCCTCATCATAATGGCATATTTCATTTTTTCACCCACTACTTCTTGTGAAACTGAGAAATCTTCCGGGTGCTCATTTTGATTGATAATCGGATACGCCAGAATATCGTCCAGAATAATTGCGGCTGTGCGTTTTTGCGCCATCATATCGAAGGCATCTTGCACTGTATCTGAAGTCACGATCGAGATGCTCAGATGTTTCTCACGGTTAACCCGGTTGATCTCCAGTAAATCTTTTGATCCGCGTGGTACGCTGATGTCCTGCCTTTTAAGTCATCGAGTGTATGAATATTATTCTTACGCAGCGAAATAATACGCATATTGGCGACGAAATAATCAATGGAGAAAGAGACACTGTTCCTTCTTTCCGCCGCATCAGTATTCACACTGCAATCCAAATCAATTTTATGGCTGTTCAGTGCATTAACGCGGTTAGTAAACAGCGTCGGAATATAATGGACGGCCAGATTTTTTAGCCCTAAAGAGAGGCGCAATTCATCGGCAATCATATTACAAAGCGAAATCGTGTAGCCGGTTATTTTGCCGTCATTATCCTGAAAAGAGAAAGGTTCGAGTTGACGATAACCAATGTTCAAAGTGTTGCTTGATTGGATATGTTCAAGCGTGTTGGAAGGAGTTTGGGCGTAGAGGTAATGAGATACCATAACTAATGGAAACAACGCCAACGCTCTAATAATCTCCCTGAGCTTGATATTAAATGACTTTTTCATGTTAGTACGCATAAAGTGATGTTGATGTTGTTAATGCTTTAAGATCCGCCGACATGGGTATATTTAGATTAATCGCTTTCGGCGTGATCGGAGACTGGAACCATCGTTCATACAGCGACTTGAAATCTTTACTGGTAATAAAAGATTTCAGCGTGGTATCGAGAAAATATTTGAAATCATTGTCATCCAGCGGAAGTAAAAATCCGGCAGGAATCGGAGGGCTTAACGTCTGATCGGATATTTCAAACTCATCAGGGGTGGGAGAGAGGGCGACCATACCTTTGAGGAGTGCGGTACTTGATATCAATGCCGGTAACTCACCTGATTGAATTTCCTCAAATGCACCTCTGTTATTGTTATCAAGCTCAATATTTAAATTAAGATCGTTGGTTCTGTTGATGTTATGGATTTGCTCAACATAAATCGTGCCGCTTTTGACTAAGACGCTGTGCCCGGCTAAGTCTTCAATGGTATCGGTGTGGTTATTCTTGCGGGTAATAAAGCGCGTGCGGGAGAAGAAAAATGGGACTGAAAATTCGGCTTTCTGATGTCGTAACTCCGAATAAAAAGCCGGAATGCACATGATATCGGTCACATGGTTTTTAATTAACACAAACTGTGAAGCGGTGCTGCTTTTTACCCAGCGAACTTTAAGGTCTTTAATTCTTAATTTGACCTTTAGTGCATCAACAACCTTATTGCAAATATCGATGGAATAGCCAGCGGGTTGTTGCGACTCAATGTAAGAGAAGGGAAATGCGTCATCCTGATAGCCGAGTGTAATGGTTTTGGTTTCGGCTATTCTCTCAAGGGTTTTTTTGCTATGTGTGCCATGAGCCAAACAGGGCGGGCTAATGAAAACAAACAGCGAGATGACGACAAAGGCTGCATTAAAAAACAATGAGTTACTATGCATGGCAAACTTCCCCATCTATCACTCGATTGCCAAACGTTGGCTCAAGATCTTTCTCTGGCAATGGGCGGCTGTAATAATAACCCTGCACGTTCTGGCAAGAAATTCGGCGCAAAATAGTCCGCTGTTGCTCGGTTTCAACCCCTTCCGCCGTGACGCTCATACCATATTTCTGGGCAAACTGAATCAGCATCACCACCAGATACTGGCTGGCACTCTCTTGCTCGAGTTTCATTATCAGAGTGCGGGCAATTTTAATGCGCGTGAACGGATAAATAAGCAGGTAATCCAGCGCCGCATAACCTGTGCCGAGGTCGTCCATCGCAATGGAAATACCCATTTCGCGGATCTTCTTGAATACAGGCAATGCGATGGATTGATCCAGTTTTTCAGATTCAGTGACTTCTATTTCCAGGCGCGTAGGGGCGAGGCCACTTTGTTTTAGCGCATCGACAATAATATCAATCAGGCCAGGGCTATGTAATTGATACGCCGACATGTTAACGGCCACTTTTGTGGACTCCGGCCATTTCGCCGCCGCCATACAAGACTGGCGAATAATCCATTCGCCTAAACGAACAATCAGCCCGGATTCTTCAGCGATATTAATAAAGTAGTCCGGGAAGATCAGCCCTTTGGTTGGGTGATTCCAGCGAATCAGAGATTCATAACCGCACACCGTTTCGTTTTCAAGGTCGATAATCGGCTGGTAATGCAGCACAAACTCGTTGTTATCAATACCGTTAATGATTTCCTGATTCACGAACACACTGTTGGTGTGTTTCATCATCATGCCATCTTCAAAGAAGTGGTAGCAGCCGCGCCCGCTATGTTTTGAGGCGTACAACGCGAGGTCAGCATTGATCATCAACGTAGTCGCGCTATTGCCCTGGGTCGGCGCGGTAACAATACCGACGCTACAACTGATAGCAAAAGAGTGTGAGCCGTAGGTAAAAGGAATGCTCAACGCGCGGACAATTTTTTGCGACAGTGCTCCCGCTTCGTGGCAATTGTCTTCTCTGACATTCTGCAAAATCGCAAATTCATCACCGCCCAAACGTGCGGCAAAATCCAATGGCCCTAACAGTAGCGACAGGCGCTGTGCCACGCCAATCAGCACTTCATCCCCGGCGCTATGGCCGAAGGTGTCATTCACCGGTTTGAAGTTATCAAGATCGATAAGCAGAAGGTTGAACAGTTGCCCGTTCTGATTCATCTCACGGATGCTTTTATCCAGCGCCTGGCTAAAGGAAGCGCGGTTCGGGAAGCCGGTTAGCGAGTCATGGTGCGCCATGTACTCCATTTTTTGCGACATATCCTGCATTCGTTGCAGGTAATCTCGTTCCACCATCGCAATACGGAGTTTTTCAATTGCTGCGGCTAATCTGCCGATTTCGTCATCCTGATCTAAATAAGGGGTAATGAGATCTGTTTGTTCATGGGCGATGCGCGTCAACGAGTTGATAAGCAGCGGCACCGGGCGGAACAGGCGGCGCATAAACAGCGTTACTAATGCCAGCGTCCCCAGCAAAATCAGCGCCAGAATCATCAGGGTTTTCTTCAGCATTGCGTCATACGCCGCATAGAGCTGCTTTTTGTTACCGATGCTGCTGATCAAACTGCCAAGAATTTCGCCCGATGGGGCAAGGATAGGCACGGCGCTGACAAAAGATTCGGTGCCGTTAATCGTCGCGAAACCAATGTAGTAATTCACCAGAACATCACTGGCTCTTTGCCCTTTAAAGGTGATTTTGGCTTCCGGCGCTTCGGAATTATTGCTGATGCCCTGGAAACCTTTTTCAGGCGTATAAAGGAAAAGCCAGGTGGGATTGCGAGTTTGCACTGAGGCCAGTGCCAGTACATCGACCGGGTTATAGCCGGTTTGAATCACTGAATCCGGGTCACCCAATTTGTGTTCAGAGACAATGCGGGTAATTTGCCCTGTCGAACTGGTGCCGACCGCGACGTTGGTATAAACATTGCGGACAATATAGGTAATGATCTGAGCATTCGCTTCAGCCTGATGCACCCATTGTTGATATGAGAAGCTGTCAATCAGACCCCAACCCGCGCAAGCACCCGCCCCAAACGCAATGAGAATACCCGCCAGCAAAAACTGGGTTATTTTCCCTGCAATAGAATGGTGCCAACCTTTTACGCTTTTAAGCGAGAAAAAATTTTTAGCCACAGAGTGTCGGTTTCCTATGCATACAAATGACTCATGAATTAAAACGTTGAGTTTAATTCACGACTAAATATTGTCTGGCTGTTGCTGTTATGTGAGTTTTTTATGAAGTGTGTCAGACGTTGCGTCAACAATAATGAACTATCCTGTAACATTACTGATGCGAAAATAAATAAAGGCAAAAACACGCGGCGGGACTATAGATAACCACGCTAGCCAAGTCAACGACAAAAAATGTACATTAAACGCTAATTGGGTCATTGATTGATTCAATGCAACATTCTCATTAAATAAAGACGTTAGATACTCCCCTGGATTACCTTTCAATCAACAATTTAAAACAATTGCACAGAACTATTTTTTAATAAAAATATGAATATTTTCAGTGTTTTATGTCTTGCGTGGTTTTGCTTTAATGTGGCTCGGATATATTCTTGAATGTCCATTTTTACCTATAAGTGACAGTTCTTTTTTGAGCGCAAAATGAATACACTTAAAAATGATTTGAGAATGTTCATGAGTTTTTTAAATGATTAACAATCTAAATCATTAAAAATAACCAACACTATTTGTTAATCACTTGTTTGTATCTGCGCTAATTTAAACCGTTTATCTGCAATTTGCGTTAAGGCAGTGAATGTTAATTAATGATAGCGTTTGTTTTATTTCATAATGTCTGCTGCAAGATTTTTATCCAATAAGCAATACACTCATCAAACCAAAAAATAGCACACTAAAGCATACACAACGGGTTAAATACTTGGACTCTACAGCCAGAAACAGCACAGCGTATACCAATAAACGGTGGGGTTTACCGTTGGTCCTCCCGTATCTGCTTTATTCACTGGCTCAAATGCTCAGCAGTTATCGCATCTTCGATCAACAGACTCTGGTGGTCTATGACCTGAAGCTTGCGGCGTTATCAGCCGTGTTGCTGCTGTTTGGCTATCGGGCGATTGTGGGATTTGTTTTCCTGGCGGTCTGCACGCTGTTAGTGCGCCCGGAGGCGGAGTTCTTTGAGCTGCTGTGTTACGCCGCCGCGGCATTAATTAGCCATTACTTCTACTGCAAAAGCGCTGGCTGGCGCAGCGCGGCAAGTTTTGGCCGCATTCAGCTCACCACCAAGCGAATCATCTGGCTGTGTCTGTGCAACGCTTTGTTAAGCGTGGTGTTTAACGAAACGGTTTGCTGGCTGACTCAGGTCGACCTTAATTCTGGCAAGTCATTTATTCATTTATTAACGGCTGAAACGCTGGTGAGAATACAAGGGGTAATGAACGGGTGCGTCACCGGTATTCCTTTGTTCTACACGGTACTGAGGATTATTTATCGCCCGCATTACTGGCTCACTTGCATGCGAGCGGTAAAAACTCAGCTCTCCTCAAATGTCGGCATTTACCGCTTTACGGCGTGGTTCGCAGCAGTCGCTTTCCTGATGGTTTGTCTCAACATTCCCTTCAAAGACAATATCTTCTTCACGTTTTATAGCCTGGTGTTGATCTTCCCGCTGATGCTGTGGAGTTCGGTGCGCATTGGTTATGCGTTTACCACGCCGGTCTGGACGGTCATGATGATCGTGCTGGCGAAAAACAATGAAAACTACATCGCGCTAAATGATGATTTCATGCTGCATCAGGTGCTGGTTTCCACGGCGATTTTTATCTTCACGCTTACGATTGTCATCATGGGCGTGTTGGCGCGCTTCAATACCTTACGGTTTGAGCAACTGCTGCACATGGGGTTCACCGACCCGATGACGAACATGCCCAATTTGCGGGCCTTAAAAGCTGATATCCAGGCCTCGCCAGATTCCACCGTTTGCCTGATTCAGGTGCCGGAAATGGAACTGTTTTCTCGCCGTTACGGGCTGCACTTCCGCGCCCGCTACCAGAAAAAACTGGCCGAACATCTGCGTCTAAAACTCAATTGCGATGAAAAGGTGTATTACCACGCCGGTTACGGCCTGCTGCTCAAGCTGGAAAATCCGAGCTGGGGCAGACTGAGCCTGCTGTACAAATCCGCCAATAGTTTTCGTTATTTGCACAATAATCAGCAGCTTGGCTTTCGTAGCGGCCTCGGTTATTGCAAGGCCACGCAGTTCTGTAACGACGTTTACAGCTTGACCGGGAAGCTCGGCATCGTTTCCGGGCTGTCGCTGGTGAACGGCAAGCCGGAAAACCTTGAGGCGCAGTCCAGTCGTGTGCATGAAAGCAATATTGTTGGGCGCACCGACATTCGCACCGTGTTGCAGAAAACCCTCGATAACGACGCCTTTGTGTTAATGGCGCAGCCTATTGTCAGCACCCGTGGCGAGCCGCGTTACCACGAAATTCTGCTGCGTATGCTTGATGAAGAAGGGCGGTTTATTCCGCCGGACAGATTCCTGCCGGTTGCCACCGAAGCCGGACTGGCACCTGATATCGATTTATGGGTGATTCGCAACACGCTGAAAACCATGCAGCAGCACCTGGAACATTCGTTTTCGATTAACCTGGCACCGGTCACCGTTTGCCGCGCCAGCTTTGTGCATCACGTTCAATTGCTGTTGACGGAATTTGGCGTTGATCCGCACCGCATCATCTTTGAAATCACCGAAGCGGATGCGCTGTCCGATACCGAACAGTCGCAGAACACGGTGCGATCGCTCAAAAGCCTCGGTTGCCGCGTGGCGATTGATGACTTTGGCACCGGCTTCTCGAGCCACGCTCGCTTGATGGATGTCAGTGCCGATATTTTGAAAATAGACGGCTCGTTTATTCGTGTCATTACCGATAACGAAGTCAGTCATTACATTGTTGAGTCATTTTGCCATGTTGCAAAAATGAAAAATATGCAGGTGGTTGCCGAATATGTTGAGAACGAAAATATTCAGCGCTGCCTTGAAAGAATGAATGTCGACTGGCTTCAGGGTTATCACATCGGTAAACCGGTGCCGTTACTTTCGCTAGTTTAAGTTTTTCGTCATTAATAAATTTCATTTATTCAGCATTCATTTCACATTATTAATATAACTGGAAACCCATGCGTAAATTTTTAGCATTACAGCGCCCCTCTGATGTGGAAGAACCAAGGGACAGCGCTAACATTCTGACATTCATGTTGCATAGACTGCATGTTGGTGTGGCGATGAAACTGGGTCTGATGCTGGTGACCTGCATTGGCGTACTGCTGATTGGCGCATCGTTCCTGCTCTCATCTTATTTAGCGACTCAGCTGCAAAATAATGCGCTGGAAGTGTTGCGCTCAAATACCCGCATATTCCATAACAATATCACTACAGAATATAAGCGAGTGACGCGCGACGCGGAACGTTTTAGCAACGTTTATATTAACAATTACCAGAATATGTCTCCGGTTCCTTTGCATTCAATGGATGCGGAGCAATTAAAAGCTTTATTAAGTAACACCAGTATTAATTCCCACTTCACCGAATTAACCAGTGTGTTTGCTTCCACCTTTGTTCGCCAGGGCGAGCAATTTGTTCGGGTTTCTACTTCGCTTCAGGGCAAGGAAGGCAGAATTGCGACCGCGACCGTCCTGAGTAATGACAACCCGGCGCTGGTTCAGTTAATCAAAAACAAGCCTTTCTCCGGCGTGGTTGTGCTGTACGGCAGACAATTTATCGGACATTACGAACCGATTGCCGATAAAGATGGCCAGGTGGTGGGTGCCGTGGCGATTGGTTTTGACGTAAAACAGGCGCTGCAACCGGTAATAAAAGAGCTGTTAAACGTGCATATCGGCGACGGCGGCTACGCCTACGTGCTGGACGCCGGCTTTAGCCCAGGCACCATGATTGCTCACCCGGTGCTGGTGAATCAACACGTTGAAAACATTACCGACGCCCACGGCTACAAGCGCTTTGCCGATATTATGGCGCGCAAAACCGGCACCATTTATTACGAAACCGTCAGCGGATATGGCGCGGCACCTCGTAAGCGCGTGGCGGTCTTCGAACATATTGAAGGCATCAACTGGATCATCGCCACCACCAGTTATGTCGATGATATCGCGCAAAGCAGCAACCTTGTGCGTAACAGTCTGCTGCTGTTCAGCCTGCTGTTACTGCCGGTGATTTTGCTGGTGATTGCTTTTACCAGCCGCATCCTGATTTCAAAACGTTTGAATAACGTGCTGAAAATTTCCAAGGCGATTGCCCAGGGCGACCTTACCGTGGATGTGCATGTCGACCACAATGACGAAATCGGCGATTTGCTCAGTGCCAATGAGAAGATGCGCCAGTCGCTGCACTCGCTGGTGGGCGGCGTCGTTTCCCATGCTCGTCATGTTCATGAAGCGGCGTTAAACATCACCGAAGCGGTCGACGGCCAGGCTTCTACCAGCGTTGAAACCTCGTCTTCCGTGGCGGAAATCACCTCGACTATGGAAGAGTTGTCTGCGTCTTCAACCCAAATTGCTGAGCATTCTCGCGCGGTGGTAGACATTGCTAACGTCACGCTCGAAGACTGCAACAAAGGCTCTGATTCGATGGGTGAGTTGCTCACGCGTATGTCAGACATCGACAGCGACAACCAGCAAAGCATGCGTGAAATCATGATGTTGGGTAACAAGTCGAAAGAGATCAGCCGCGTGATGATTATCATCAATAACGTCGCCGACCAGACCAAACTCATCGCCTTTAACGCAGCGCTTGAAGCGGCGAGTGCGGGCGATTCCGGTAAACGTTTCTCGGTGGTTGCCGCAGAAATTCGTCGCCTGGCGGATTCTGTTACTGAATCGACCTTCGAGATTGAAAACAAAATCAGCGAGATTCAGAACTCGATTAACCGTCTGGTTCTCAACGCCGAGAAAGGCAGTAAAAGCATTAAAGCGGGCACCAAAGCCTGTAAAGTCAGCGCCGACCGTCTGCATGACATCGTCGCCACCGCCGAACAAACGTCTACTGCGGCGATGCAGATTTCACTGTCGACCCAGCAGCAGAAAACCGCCAGCAATCAGGTGGTGATGGCGCTGCGTGAAATTGTGGTTGCCAGCAACTACACCTCGCAATCCATTAAAGACATTCTGTCCATCAGCCAGGATATGACTCAACTCTCCAACGAGTTAAACCAGGCTTCAAAGTCGTTTAAATTGACGGATGACCTTGATGAACAGGCCTAAAATCCGCGTCTTGATCGTGGATCATGGCGGGACGTCCCGCAATGACCTGATCAGACAGCTCGAGATAAATAAAAACATCGAGGTGGTGGGCCAGGCGGTGCATCGCGAACAGGCGGCAAGCCTGGTGCAAAAGATGGTTCCGGACTTGCTGGTGCTGACGCTGGGCAAGCCTGGTCGTGAAAACGTGGAAACCGTGGAAACGATCATGGCGACCTGTGCCATTCCTATCATGGTGATGCGTTACTACCCGGATGCGCAGCAGGATGCGGAATACATCACCCGTGGGGCGCTGGCGGTGGTCAATAATCAGGGCGAGTCGGCGGCGGCGACCAAATCATTGCATAGCCAGGTCGAAATGCTGGTGGGCGTGAAGGTGATTCGCCATATTCAGGGGCTGCGGAACTATGCGGAAACCCCGCCGAAAAGCGTTCCGCTGCCAAAATCCCCCCCGTTGCAACATCGCGAATGGCCGTATGTGCTGGCGATTGCCTGCTCAACCGGCGGGCCGCAGGCGTTAAGCAAATTGTTGCAGGCGCTGCCGGGTTATTTCCCGTGCCCGATTCTTATTGCCCAACATATTGCCGACGGCTTTGCGAAAAGCATGGTGCAGTGGCTCGATGGCATTACCGATCTTCAGGTGCAACTCGCCCAGGAGAATGACGTGTTAACCGCCGGGCGCGTGTATATCTTGCCACCTGAACAGCATTTAGTGGTGAAGAAAAACCATCGTCTTGCGGCGGTGGCCCGCCAGCCCAGTGATGTTTATCACCCGAGCTGTAACCTGCTGCTGGAGTCCGTCGCCGAGGTGTTTCGCGAACAAGCGGTAGGGCTGATTATGACCGGCATGGGCAGCGATGGCTGCCGGGGAATTGAAGCTATCTTCCAGAAAGGCGGTAAAACCCTGGCGCAAGATGAAGGGTCATCAGTGGTTTTTGGCATGAACAAATTCGCCATTGATAAAAATATCATTCACAAAATCCTGCCTTTGGAACACGTTGCCGCGACGTTGCTGGCAATGGCTCACGAGGGCAAACGGCCATGATAGCGAATATTGCCGCCTTTAAAGATCTGATTAAAGATCGCGTTGGCCTGCATTTTTATAACGGCATGGAAGGATTATTAAATACGGCACTGCTTCAGCGAATTTCCGAGCGCGGAAAAGAGAGCAGCGAAGAGTATTTCGACAAGCTGCGGGTGTCGAGCACCGAGTTTGACAAGCTGTTAAGCCTGCTGACGATTAACGAAACTTACTTTTTCCGCGAGCCGGAAGTGCTGGATATCGTCTGCGATAAACTGGTGCCGCGCCTGTTAGCGCAGAAGGATGGCCCGGTGCGCATTCTCAGCGCGGGCTGTTCATCCGGCGAAGAAGCTTATTCGCTCGCCATTAAACTCCATCAGAAATATCACGATAAGTTTTCCCGCAGCGTGGAAATCCACGGCTGCGATATCGACGTGAAAATTCTCGAGAAAGCCCGCGCGGCGAGCTATTCCAGCTACTCGTTTCGCGGCGTTGATCCGCTATTACAGCAAACGTATTTCACCCGCAACGGCAACCAGTTCCAGTTGCATGAGCTGATCCGCAGCAAAGTGACGTTCCATCGCTCAAATATTGTTAAAGAACAGCTACAACCGCAGTTCGACATTATCTTGCTGCGTAATGTCTCGATTTACTTTGATGTCGAAACCCGGCGTCTGCTGCACTTTAATTTGCTCGATATGCTGCAACCGGACGGCGCGTTGTTCTTTGGCAATGCGGAAACGCTGGCCAATAACTTCGGCATTCTGAAACTCAAGCAAGAGAGCGGGCATTTTTACTTCTGCCAGCCGAAAACCTCGCGCCTTCAGGCGCCAGCGGAAACCAAATCACCGCGCATTATCACGCCGATTATTCCTGCCGAAGCGCCCTTTGTTGCAGCGTCTGTTCCTTCTGCGCAGCAGTGCGATAGCTGGATTAAAAAAGCCCTCGCCTGTGTGGCGGACAAACGTTTTGTCGAAGCCGAAGAGTGGATAAGCCAGGTGCTCAATAGCGATATTGATAACCAGGAAGCGTTGGTGATCAAAGGGGCGATTGCGCTGGAAAAATGCGAGTTCGAGCAAACCGCCGAGAGCGCGCAACACGTGCTGGAACTCGATGAATGGTCGGCGGAAGCCAAAATGCTGCTCGGGTTGGCGATGATGTGGCAGCACCATACGCAGCAGGCGATTGCCTGGTTTAAACAGGTGGTTTATCAACAGCCTGGCTACTGGCCTGCGCATTATTACCTGGCAGAAATGTACCGCCAGAGCGAGCTGCATCGCCCGGCGCAGCGCACTTACCGCATCACGCTGCAATTACTCAACGCGGAAATGAATAATTCGACGGCCAACGCCAGCCCATTGCGGCTGCCATTGTCATTCCCGAGTAATTCGTTTCGTTTTCTTTGTGAACATCAGTTGGCGCAGTTCACCAGTCAGGATGGGAACTAGAGAACCGTATGGCTATCGATCTTAAAAAATTTGTGCTGCGCTTTATTGATGAAGCCAGAGGCCATTTACAGGTAGTTAAAGAGGGGGCATTTTCCCTCTCGTCTGGCGAAAACGTTGATGCGCAAATCGGCGAGATGTTCCGTGCGGCACATACCCTGAAAGGGGGCGCGCGCATGCTGAAATTACAAAGCATCGCCGATGTTACCCATCAGCTTGAAGAAATCTTAAGCGAGCTGCGCGACAAAAAACTCCAGCCCGACCAAAACCTCGGCACGCTGATTCTCCAGGCTACGGATTACATCTCGACTCAGCTCGACCAGTTGACCGCCAGCGAAGGCAATAACCAACTGCCTCCAGCGGATGTGCAATTTTGCGAGCGTCTGGCACGCGCCAGCCGTGGCGAAGCCGATACTGGCCCAATAGCAGAAACCGCGCCAGCGGAAAAACCGCGTGCCGTGGCTGTGCTGGATATCGCCGAAAGCGGCATAAAACAAGCCGATTCGGTGCGGGTTAAACTCGAAAAACTCGATGACCTGATTAACATTCTTGGTGAAGTGGTCGCCAGCCATGACCGCCTCGAGCAGCAGGTTCAGAGCCTGTCGAACCTCGGGCCGCGTCTCGCGCAAATGGATGCCGACCAACTACGCCAGCAAATCCTGCAATTTAGCCGCCAGCTAAAAGAAGATTTCCAGGTTCAGCATCTCCAGATGTACGAACTGTATGACGTCGCCACCACCATTCGTATGCTGCCGGTTTCCATGCTGTTTGAGCCGGTTTCTCAGCAGGTGCGCGAACTTGCCAGCTCGCTCAATAAGCAGGTGGATTGCCGGATTTTGGGCGGCGATGTGGAAATCGACCGGCAGCTTATCGACCGTCTTTCCGAGCCGTTAACTCACTTGCTGCGTAACGCCATCGACCACGGAATTGGCGAGGCAGCCGAGCGTGTGGCGCTGGGGAAATCGGCACGCGGCATTATCACGTTAACCACGCAACAAGACGGGCGCGGTATTTTGCTGCGCGTTGAGGACGATGGCCGTGGTTTAGATTACCCGGCGATTCGCGCCAAAGCGGTGGCACGCGGGCTGGTGGACGCCGCCGTGGTAGATCAGCTTTCCGAGCTGGAATGCAACGAGCTGATTTTCCATCCGGGTTTCTCGACCAGCAAAATCGTCACCGAACTCTCCGGGCGCGGCGTGGGGCTGGATATCGTGCGCAAAACAATTGTCTCTGATTTGCAGGGCACGCTTCAGATTCACAGCCGTCCGGGGCAGGGCACCACCTTTATTATCCGTTTGCCCATTTCCCTCGCCATGATGCGTATTTTGCAGTTTGAACAGCAAAACCATCTGTTTGGCCTCGCCGCGCAGTATGTGGTGGAAGTGGTGAAATGCTCTCCCGATGAGATTCGTGATATTGCCGATCGCCCGGCGATCATTTTGCATAACGAATTTATCCCGGTGATTTCCGCTGCGGAAATCCTGCGGATTAACGACCGACATGGTAATCAAACGCCTGCGCCGGTCGCGACCAGCTTGCTGCTGATCATTATTCAGAACCAGTACGGCAAGATGGCGATGCTGGTGGATAACCTGCTCGATGAACGCAACATGATGATAAAGCCGCTGCCGAAACATATGCAGCACCAGGCTTTAGTCTCCGGCATGGTGCTGACGCCAGATAACCAACTGGTGAGCGTGTTGCAGGTGCCGGTGTTGATGGAAATGGCACAAAACCAGGGCCAGCCACGGGCTGCGGCACATAAACCCGCAGTGAAACAAAATGCCTGGCATGTGCTGGTCGTCGATGACTCCCTGAACACCCGTGAAATTGAGAAGAACGTGCTGGAAGCGCACGGCTATCAAGTCACGCTCGCCGAAGATGGATTCTCAGGTTTACAAAAAGCGCGATTAACGCAGTTTGACGCCGTTCTGACGGATGTCGAAATGCCAGTAATGGATGGATTCTCACTGACTAAAGCACTACGCGCAGAAGAAAATTATCAACATATTCCGATAATTATCGTCACTTCCCGGGCAAAAGAAGAAGACCGCCGCCGAGGCATTCAAGTCGGTGCGGATGCTTACATCGCCAAGGGTGATTTCGAGCAAGATAGTCTTATAGAAACTTTAAAGATGCTGTTGTGCTGACAGCTCTAAGTGAGAAAAAAATGCGTGTTTTATTAGTAGATGACGATCTGTTTTCGGCTGAACTGGCTTCGGTATTTCTGGAAATGAGCGGCTATGAAGTGATTATCGCCGAAAGCGCCATGACCGCATTGGCCCATCTGGACTCTGATCCCGAGATAAATCTGGTGATCAGCGATTTCCATATGCCGGACATTACCGGCCTGGATTTGTTAGAGATGCTGCGGGCTAACGGCTGGAAAAAACCGTTTGTGTTACTCAGCGCCAGTGAGATGACCGACATCACTATCATCCCGGATTGCTGGGTGAAGAAAGACGAGAATATGGCTGAAAGATTAGTGGCCGTAGTGAACGAGATTCTTAACCCAGACGTTGCTGCTCAATAAATTAAGTAATCATGATGAATCAACAATTGACGCAAAATACGATGAACACCGCGCAGGATAAAATCGCTCGTTTACGCCAGCGCTTTTTGCAACGCATTCCTGAAATGCTCAAGCAAGCGGACGGCCTGCTGGCGAAATTGACGGTTGAACCGACGGAAGCTGACAGCAAGCAATTGCACCTTTTATTGCACAGCATTCATGGCACCAGCGCCTCGTTTGGCTTTACTAAAATCGCCAGCCTGGCGGCGGAAGGTGAGCATATGTTGGTGAGCAATACGCTTCCCGACTCGCTCTACCAAAAGCTGGAAGCGTTAGTGCAGCAACTTTACGTCTTAACCGAAGAGCAGGCAGAAAGCGCGCGCCGTGGCGGTGATTCGCTGGTGAAATTCCCGATTGCCGCCTCGAGCCAGGAAGAAGTGGCGATCAATCGCACCATCAAGCCGGTTTACCTGTGTGACGATGAAAGTGAACAGGCCGAACTACTGGCGACGCAGTTGCGCTGTTTTGGCTTTATTTGCTACGTGTTTACCAACACCGCCGATTTCACCAAGGCAGTTATTTCGCAGCCGCCGTCGGTCGTGATTATGGATGTGAGTTTCCCGGAGCACGCCTACGGCGGCCCGCTGGCGATGTCCGACCTGAAAAAGAAAGTCGGCACGCCGTTTCCGGTGCTCTATCTTTCCTGCCACAGCCATTTCCACGCCCGCATCAACGCGATTAAAGCCGGGTGCGACGGTTATTACGTGAAACCGGCATCGACAACGGATTTGGTTCAGGAACTGCACCGTTTAACGCAGCCTTCGCTGAAAAAACCGTATCAGGTTTTGTTGATTGACGATGAGCCGGAAGTCGCGCAATACAACGCGGAAATGCTGCGCATGGCGGGCATGGAAGTTCATGTTTTGACGCAAGTTCCTCATTTGCTAAACGTGCTGAACACCCATCCGATTGATATCGTGCTGATGGACTTCCACATGCCGGATTACAGCGGCGAAGAGCTGACGAAACTGATCCGTCAGATCCCGCAGCACATCGGTTTGCCGATTGCGTATCTCTCCAGCGAAACCAATAAAAAGACCCAGTTTGGGGCGATGAGCACCGGCGCTGAAGACTTTATTATTAAGCAGGCTGACCCGCAGGAGCTGATTAATGCGGTGTCGATTCGCGCGGAAAGAATGCGTACTTTGCGGGCGCGTATGTCGCAGGACAGCCTGACCGGGTTGTATAACCACTCGACCACTACGCATTATCTGGAAAGTGCGATTACCGAATCCAATTACAGCGGCATTCCATTCAGCCTGGTGATGGTCGATTTGGATCACTTCAAAAATATCAATGACACCTACGGGCATGTGGCGGGCGACCAGGTGATTCTGGGGATTTCGCAGCTCTTCTCTCACCGCTTGCGCAGCACCGATATCGTCGGGCGTTACGGCGGCGAAGAGTTCGCGATTATCATGCCCGCGACCACCAAAGAACAGGCGGCGGCAGTGGTGGAAAGGCTGCGTCAGGGCTTTGAAAAGATTTACTTCTCGGTGAATCAGACTCGTTTTAGTAACACCTTCAGTGCGGGAATTGCCTCGTGGCAGCCGGGCGACAAAATCGAATCTATTCGTGAGCGTGCGGACCAGGCGCTGTATTGCGCGAAACAACATGGTCGCAACCGCTATTGCCTCGCCGATGATAAGGATGTCGCATGAGCGAGCAACTGGAACAAATCTTAAGTCACTATCAAGACGAAAACCGCGAAATCGCCAACGTGGATGAGCCGCAGCGCAGCCTGGTGTTGTTCAAGCTGGCGGAGAAAAAGTTCGCATTTTACGGTTCGCAAATTAAAGAGATTTTGGCCGAGCGCCCGATTTCCTGGGTGCCGGGTTGCCCGGCATCTCTCGAAGGGGTGATCAACCACCGTGGGCGCGTGGAATCGGTGATTAATATTAATCATCTGCTCGACACGCCTTCACAAGAAACCGGCAAGCGCACCATCCTGATTGGCCGTGGCAAGAAAATGCAAAGCGGGATTCTGGTCGATAAACTCGTTGATGTACTGGATGTGGCCGAAAGCCAGATTCACCCGGCAGCGGATAATTTATCAGCCAATATGCAGAAAGTGGTGGTGGGGATTGTGCCGGTCGGGTCGGACTATTTCGCGTTACTGGACTTAGACTTAGTCTTCGCGCGATACCTGGAAATCAGCGGCTATGACTCACAAGCTTAATCTTTCGGCGGTACGCATTACGCTCGGGAGACAGCGCTTTTATATTCCTGCCACGCAGGTGCAGCGCTGTTCGCTGGTGGATTATGAAACCGATGGTATTGGGCGATTCAGCCATTGGCTGGGCTTGCCGGCTGAACCCGAGCAAGATCTGCATCTGCACTTAATTGTTCCGGCGAGCGGTGTACAACAGGGCTGGTATTTGTGGGGCAAACTGGAAAACGTCATATTAACGCAGAGCGATATTTACCCTTTGCCTGACTTATTAACGCAATGCTGCCAGTTACCGGCGCTCAGGGCTTTGGTGTGGGATGAAAGTATTGTCCCGTTATTAAGCTGGGCGCGGTAGTTGGCGGATAAGCGATAGCGTCATCCACCGTGTGCGCCGGTTTTGTCGGATGACGCTGTCGCTTATCCGACCTACCACTGCGATGAAGCACAACATGCTGCGCAGACCTTCAAAATACGCCTCACGAACTTGCCGACCGGCGAGTTTAAGCTACATTCCAGTGTGATTAATGACTCAGGCCGAATATCGGCGATTAAACCATTCCTGAATAGCAGTCGAACGTGGAGTAAGTGATGAAAGATGTCGTCATCGTGGGGGCAGCACGCACCCCTATTGGCTGCTTTCAGGGGGCGCTTTCCCCGCGCAGCGCCTCGGAGTTGGGAAGTGCGGTCGTGAAAGCGTTGCTCGAACGCAGCGGCGTGAGCGAGCAAGAAGTGGATGAAGTGATCCTTGGGCAAGTTTTGACGGCAGGTGCCGGGCAAAACCCGGCGCGACAAACGGCGCTTAACAGCGGTTTACCGTGGTCTGTTTCCGCCATCACCATTAATGACGTCTGCGGATCGGGCCTGAAAGCACTGCATCTTGCGACGCAGGCCATTCAATGCGGTGAAGCGGACGTAGTGATTGCGGGCGGCCAGGAAAACATGAGCCGTGCGCCACACGTTTTGGCGGACAGCCGTAACGGCGCGGGATTAGGCAATTCGCAGCTTATCGACAGCCTGGTTCACGATGGCTTGTGGGATGCGTTCAACGACTACCATATGGGCGTCACTGCCGAAAACCTGGCCCGCGAATACGGTATCAGCCGCGAAAGCCAGGATGCTTACGCGCTGGCGTCGCAACATAAAGCGCGGGCGGCCATTGATGCCGGGCGTTTTAAAGATGAAATCGTCCCGATCACGGTTGAGAATAATGCCGGAAAGTCGGTGGTAGTTGATACCGACGAACAGCCGCGCACCGATGCCAGCGCGGAAGCGTTAGCTCAATTGCGGCCAACTTTTGATATCGCCGGTAGCGTAACCGCCGGAAATGCGTCTTCTATTAATGACGGTGCCGCCGCCGTGTTAATGATGAGCGCCAGCAAAGCCGAAGAGTTAAATTTGCCGGTGCTGGCGCGTATTCGGGCATTCGCCAGCGTCGGCGTCGATCCCGCTTATATGGGCATTGCGCCAGTCACCGCGACTCAGCGTTGCCTTGAACGTGCAGGCTGGAAGCTTGAGGAGCTGGATCTTATCGAAGCCAATGAAGCCTTTGCCGCACAGGCGCTTTCAGTGGGCAAAATGCTGGAATGGGACGAGCGCAAAGTGAATGTTAACGGCGGGGCGCTGGCGTTAGGCCATCCGATTGGCGCGTCCGGCTGCCGTATTCTGGTGTCACTGGTGCATGAAATGATCAAGCGCGATGCCAAAAAAGGGCTGGCGACGTTGTGTATTGGCGGCGGGCAGGGTGTGGCGCTGGCAATAGAAAGAGATTAATTTCCCACATTGAGTTTCTTATCAATAAAAAAGCACTTCCCACGGGAGGTGCTTTTTTATTATCTCCGTCACACTTTCACCCCGTTTTATTTAACTGCGTCACATAATTCACCTCATTTCTCAATTTAATGACTCTCCACAATGCCGTTTAAATTTCATTTAAGTTCTCAGTTCATTCTTATGTAAATAAGATTAAACGCTGTTGAAAAGTTGTTTCAATGATGTTTTTGGATTTTTTAATGTGATGTCTGTCGCCAAATGTTGAGTGTTGTAGTTTGTTTTGTTGATAACCATCACGAATATTGCCACATGTGAATTTTGACATAAACATTTACGATCCCGATCACTAAAATAATGTTCATTTAAAAATAAAATCCAGTTTCATAATAATGAAACGATATTTCAATGAAGGGAATGCGATTATGTTGAAGAAAGCTCTGGGTGTAGTTGTTCTTTGTGGTGTAAGTGTCGCAGCGCAAGCCGTCACTGTGGATTTACGTCACGAATATGTTGATGCTGGTTCAAATGGCGACCGTGTAGCGGTATCCCACCGGTTTGCTAATGGTCTTGGTTTTGGCGTTGAAGCAAAATGGAAGTCTGGCGGTACAGATAAGGATCAGCCGTTTACTGACATCGTTGGCAGCGGCCATGAAGAATCGATTAACTGGCGCTGGAAAGCGACAGATAATATCGCTATCACACCGGGTTTAAATATTGACAGTAACGATAGCAAAACAACCTGGAAGCCTTATCTGCATGCGCAATATAGCTTCGACAGTGGTTTCTATGTGGCTGCGCGTTATCGCTTTGAATATACCCGTTATCCAAATGACAACACCAAAAATGAAGACGACAAAGTCAACCGTGGTGACGTCTGGGCAGGCTTTGCGCTGGGTGACTGGCGTACCGAGCTGAACTATGTGTATGCGAAGAGCGACCACCAAATTCGTTCTAACAACAATAAAGATTCAGATGAGTACAACGTAAAACTGGCATATAAACTTGATAAAAACTGGTCGCCGTATGGTGAAGTGGGTAACGTTGCGGGCAGTAAAAGTACCGATGAACGTCAGACTCGTTTCCGTGTCGGTGTAGCTTATTCTTTCTGATTATCTAAACTGTATCTAATACCCTCAATTTAGGCCTCCGCAAATAGCGGGGGCTTTTTTATATATTATTATTCCGTCAGTGTTGTCGGGTAGTGCTGTCGCTTTTTCGACCCGCAATTAATATATTGGTTTTGTAGGGATATATAAAAAAGCCCTCTCATAATGAGAGGGCAAGGCCTACACAGGGCACACACTATATTTGGGAATATCAGGCAGGAATTAATTCCGGGTTCGCAGGCATTTTCGCAATATACAGCGCCGGTTTGCCGTCTTTATCTGAGCTAAACAGAATTGCGCTGTCGTCTGGTGTAAATGAAGGATGCGGATGCGTTACCTGGCGGCTATTAGCAAATGTCGCCCAGGATGTATCGTGGCGAGCGACGCGGAAATAAGCTTTCTTCGCCACGTCGAATGCGTACAAATACGGATCGTTATCAATGGTATAACCGCTGGTGTCTTTAACATCCACTGGCGTCCCGGAACCGTCACCGACTAAAAGCGTGCCATCGAAGTTGCTCATCAAATGGGAACATGCCGGCATTTGCATCACTTCTTCGTTAATTCCGCTGTCCGGGTTGTAGCTATAAATGGTGCGACCTTGCTGGCCTTTCAAATAAGAAACGTACATCAGCGACGAACCGTTTGGCACCCAGAACTCGTGCGTGCAACTTTCGCCTTCTGCATGTTCTTTCACTTTGCGCACGTTGCTGCCGTCTTCGTTAACCATCCACATGCGCGCATCGACTAAATCATGCGGGCCTTCGTGGCAGAACGCGACAGTGTTGTCATCGAACGGGCGGTAAATCGGGTGGCCGAGCCAGTTTTTTTCCTGATGGATAACCGCGCTTTCGCCGGTTTGCAAATCAACGCGCAGCAAGCGGCAATTTGGCCCTTTGTGGAAGAAGTCATGGAAGATTTTCCAGTCGTTCAACGGAACCCAATCGTCTTTGGAAATTTCGATACCGACTAATTTGGTGCAATCGCTGTTCGCCACCCAGGTACCGTAACCGACCCAGTCAGCCGGAACGCGATACACTTCGCGCTCCACCAAAGTCTCAAGATTGACTTCCAGCAGCGTGCGCTCGTTCTTCACATAATAAAGAGATTTGTCATCAGGTGAGAGGAAGCCGCCAAAGGTGTTGTCGCCGTTTCCTTCCGTTAATTGCACGGCTTCGGCAGCGGCGATATCCAGCAGATAGTAGTTCCAGTTGCCGTCAAACTCGCCAGCAAACAGCAACTTGCTGCCATCGTGGGTAAAGCATTTTTGATAGAAGTAATTACGATGACACGTTACCTCTGGTGGCGTTAAGCGGGTGACTTCGACGCCTGTGTCTGGGTCCTGACTCACTTCGTAAACCAGCTTAACCCGCATACCTTTAGCCATTTCGCTCTCCTTTAAGTGGCAACTTGCCTCTGCCGAAAATTAATGTTCGAACTTCTGGTGTTAATTTATCAAAACATTGTTTCAATGTGTGTGATTGCATTCACTAAACGGTGAGAACGAACACAACTCTTATGAGAAATTTATGGATGCGGCAGGGAAAACTCCGAGTAACCGTGATCGAAATATCAAATTTGGAAAGTATTCTCTGAAAGTTGAAACAACGTTTCATTTATAATTGAAAAGCGGTTTCAACCCGATTACTATTACTGCATCAAAGATTACGGAACAGTGTTTTTACCGTAAGTGATTTTAAGAATGGCGCAGTTAGCGCAGACAATTTTCCCCAAGATGCTTGCGCTAACAGCAAGCCCGTATAAAAAAGGAAACCTACATGATTTTGGATTCGTTCTCCCTGGAAGGTAAAGTCGCTGTTGTTACCGGTTGTGATACTGGCCTGGGCCAGGGTATGGCTATCGGCCTGGCAGAAGCGGGTTGTGACATCGTCGGTATCAACATCGTTGAACCAGCAGAAACCATCGAACGTGTGACAGCGATGGGTCGTCGCTTCCTGAGCCTGACTGCTGACCTACGCCAGATTGATGGTATTCCTGCTCTGCTGGAGCGTGCGGTTGCTGAGTTCGGCCAAATCGACATTCTGGTTAACAACGCAGGTCTGATTCGTCGTGAAGACGCCATCAACTTCAGCGAAAAAGACTGGGACGACGTAATGAACCTGAACATTAAGAGCGTGTTCTTTATGTCTCAGGCTGTGGCTCGCCAGTTCATTGCGCAGGGCAAAGGCGGCAAAATCATCAACATCGCTTCCATGCTTTCTTACCAGGGCGGCATCCGCGTTCCTTCTTATACCGCTTCAAAAAGCGCAGTTATGGGCGTGACCCGTCTGCTGGCGAACGAGTGGGCGCAGCACGGTATCAACGTGAACGCTATCGCACCGGGCTACATGGCGACCAACAATACTCAGCAACTGCGTGCGGACGAAGAGCGTAGCGCGGCAATTCTTGAGCGTATTCCAGCGGGTCGTTGGGGTCTGCCAGAAGATCTGAAAGGGCCAATCGTATTCCTGGCTTCCCCGGCTTCTGATTACATCAACGGTTACACCGTTGCCGTTGATGGCGGCTGGTTAGCGCGTTAATTCGGGTTATCTACCCTACAAAACCTGTTCTGTTTGTCGGTCGGGCAAGCGTAGCGCCCCCGACACCAGGCGAAAAAGAAACCTCCTGAAACCAGGAGGTTTTTTTATATCTATACCTTTGCAAGATACAACGCTGGCATCCCTTCTTCGTCAGACGTGTACAACACCCACTGGTTATCCGGGCTAAACGACGGATGCGGATGCGTCACCTGGCGGTCGCCATCGACCACTTTCCACGATGTGTTATGGCTGCAAACCGCTTTCTGCGTCCCGTTCTTCAGATCAAATACCCAAATAAACGGATCGTTTAGATCGATATTCCCGGTCTTGTGCGGCGCGCCGTCACCTACTACCAACGAACCATCGGCGTTGCTCATCAAATGCGAACACGGCGGAATGGTGCGAAGCTGACGATTCTCCAGCGTTTGCGGGTCAGCCGAGCATAAATAACGGTGCGCATCGCCCTCTTTGTGCGCCACGTAATAGAGTGCGGAACCGTCCGGCACCCAAAATTCATGGGTAAAACTTTCGCCTTCCTGATGCTGACGAACTTTGCGTAGATTGCTGCCGTCCTGATTAATCAACCACATACGCGCGTCGATAGCATCGCGTGGGCCTTCGTGGCAAAACGCCACGGTTTCGTCGTCGAACGGGCGGTAAATCGGATGCCCCAGCCAGCGCTTTTCTTGCAGGATGACTTGCTGCTCGCCGCTGTGTAAATCAATACGAATCAGGCGGCATTCAGGGTTAGTGAAATAGAACTCGCGGAATTTTTGCCAGGTGTCGAGCGGCGACCAGTCGCTCTTTTTGATTTCAATCCCCACCAGTTGGCTGCAATCAGAATTTGCCACCCAGGTGCCGTAAGCCACCCATTCGTCATCGACTTCATAAACTACATACTCTTCCAGCGACTCGAGATCGACGCGGCGTAATTCGCGGGTGTTTTTCACATACCAAAGCGACTGGTCGTCTGACGACAAAAATCCGCCGAAGGTATTATCGCCAACGCCTTCAGTCAGTTGCGTGGCGATTTGCTTCTCTAAATCCAGCGAGTAGTAATTCCAGTGCCCTTCAAATGCGCCACCGAAAATCAGCCGCTGGCCGTCGTTGCTAAAACATTTTTGATAGAAGTAATTGCGGTGACAAATAATATGCGGCGGCGTCAAACGCAGCACTTCTGCACCGGTTTCCTTGTCGCGTCGGGCGCGGAAGGAGAGTTGGATTTTTTTACCTTTAGCCATCACGAAGCTCCCTAATCGTTAAAAAAATACCCCGCACCGCAAGCGGGGCAGGGTATCTATCCAAAAACTTAGGCTAATTAACGCATTGCGCGTTTCAGAATACGGTTACCCTGGCGTTCAAATTCAGCAGCGGTTTCTTCTACGGTTTTCTGGCCATAGTCGATGTACTGCAAAGATGTGCCGAACAGGGAAACAATCTGCGGGTCGTCAAAGTACGGTGACGTTGGCAGTTTGTTTGGCAAAGATTGCGCCAGTTTCAGGCCAGCAACCGCCGGATCGTTATCTTTGATTACGCCATCAGCCGTGAGCTGAGTGACCGCCGCTTGACTCAACGGCACGCCACGCTCCAGACCCAGCGCTTCCACGCCTGCTTTTTCGTTCAGCAGGAAGTTAATCAGCATCGCGGCTTCTTTCGGATGCTTGGTCGTTTTACTGATAGAGAACATCTGTGCTGGTTTGAAGAACATACCGGCATCAGTTGCCCCTGGCAGCATTGGGTAAGAGCCCAGCTCAAGTTTTGCTGGTGGCTTCAGGTTGTCGGAATACTTTTTAATGGTGGAGTTCCACATATAAGTCCCGGCCCATTCGCCCTCAATCCACGGCTTCATCTCATACATATTGCTCTTACCAAATGACGCATAATATTTGGTGTCAGGCATTACGTGGCTGTCGATGAGTTTTTTGTACATGCCAAAGAACTCAACCCACTGCTCTTTGCTGTAGCCGAACTGTTTTTTCGTGGTGTCGATTTCTGGAATATTGTATTTCTGCACCATGTAAGAGCGCAGCAAAGACAGCGTATCCTGGTGCTCTAAAATGACCGGGAAGTATTGCTTGCCCAGTTTGCTTTCAAAGGTTTTACCTGCCGCCATCAAATCATCCCAGGTTTTTGGGTATTCGATGCCGGCTTTTTTCCAGGTTTCGTCGTTAAAATAGAACACGCGCGCGGTGACGGAAATTGGGATGCCGTTCAGCTTGCCGTCAACCGTGGTGGATTGCAGTTCCTTTGGATCAAATTGCGTCAGATCCAAATCGCCCTTCACGGTATTCAGGTCGTAGAAGCCGGTGCCATTTTTGGAGAAAATTGGCAGCCAGTTCCAGTTGGTTTGCATCACGTCCGGCTCAGTGCCGCCCGCAATTTGCGTGGTCAGACGGGACAAGTGCCCATCCCAACCGGTGTATTCCGACTTCACTTTGATGTTCGGATGTTGTTTCTGGAACTCTTCCACAGCTTTCAGTGTGACCTGATGGCGGCCATTGCCGCCCCACCAGGACATACGTAAATCAACATCATCTGCCGCAAACGCCGAGCCGGCAGCCATTGCTAAGGTAGAGGCAATCAGGGTACTTAACAGCACTTTTTTCATTATCATAGACTCCTGTCAGAGTGAGATGTTTTGTTCTGTTTTAGCGTCGAAAATATGACATTTTTCCATGTCAAACTTGAAATACACCTTACGGTGAAGGCCCTTTTCAATCATTGGCTTAGCTTCATCGGAAGGGATGCGGCAGGTCATTTCAAAATCAGCTACTTTCAGGTAGATGAAGAATTCATGGCCCATATTCTCTACACGCACCATTTCACCGCTTGAATGGCTTTCAGCGAACGGTTCATCAGAGATCGAAATAAACTCAGGACGGATGCCGAAGAAAATGTCCTGATCTTTGTACTGCGCACAGCGCGATTGCTGACGCTCGTTCAATGCCAACGTATCGTTGCCGACGCTAATTTGCAGACGGCCCTCTTTCTCAATCAGCTTGCTCGGGCGAATGTTCATTTCTGGCGCGCCGATAAAGCCCGCCACGAACATGTTTTTCGGATAGTGATAAAGGTTATCTGGCGTATCCACCTGCATGATGTGGCCCAGTTTCATCACGCAAATACGGTCGCCCATGGTCATCGCTTCGGTCTGATCGTGGGTAACGTAAACGGTGGTCGCTGGTTTGCCGCTTTTCTTGAGCTGTTTGTGCAAATCGGAGATACGAATACGCATCGAGGCGCGCAGCTTGGCATCAAGGTTTGATAACGGTTCATCAAACAAGAACACGTCCGGTTTTTTCACAATCGCACGGCCTACGGCCACACGTTGTGCCTGGCCGCCAGACAGCTGACGCGGCAGGCGATCCATCAGTTCATCCAGCTCAAGGATTTTCGCAGCTTCATTCACTTGCGATTCGATTTGCTGTTTTGGCAGTTTGCTCAGCTTCAGGCCGAACGCCAGGTTTTCACGTACTGTCATGTGCGGATACAGCGCGTAGTTCTGGAACACCATCGCGATGCCGCGAGATTTCGGTGCCAGGTTATTCACCACGCGGTCGCCGATTCTGACTTCGCCACCGCTGATGGTTTCGAGGCCAGCCAGCATGCGCAGGGTGGTTGATTTCGCGCAGCCAGACGGGCCGACGATAACCATAAACTCACCGTCTTCAATCTTCAGGTCGATACCATGAACCGCCTGGAAGCCGTTGGAGTAAACTTTTTGCAATTTGTTGAAAATAACTTCAGCCATGATATTCCCTCACTTAACCTTTAATTCCGCTGCTGGTCACGCCTTGTACGAAGTAGCGTTGAGCCAGGAAGAAGATGATGATCGATGGCAGAATGGAGATGCTCGCCATTGCCAGAATTTCGTTCCATGGAGCGCCTTCCGTCACGTCGATAGACATTTTGAGCGCCAGTGCAATTGGGTATTTGTCTACGCTGTACACATAAATCAGCGGCCCGATAAAGTCGTTCATTGACCACATGAACTGGAACAGGGCGACAGAGATAATGGCCGGTTTCAGAATCGGCACCACCACATACCACAGCACCTGGAAGGAGTTGCAGCCATCAATTTGCGCGGCTTCTTCCATATCACGCGGCACGCCACGCAGGAACTGGATCAACATGAAGACAAAGAACCCTTGGGTTGCGAATGCCATCGGCAGCCACAGCGGCAGGTAACTGTTCAACATGCCCATTTCACGGAACATCAGGTATTGCGGGATTAACAGCACGGTGCTTGGCAGCAGCATGGTGGTAATCAACGTTGCGAACCAAAACTTCTTGAACGGGATGTCAAAACGGGCGAAGCCGTAAGCAACAATCGTTGAAGAGATAATGGTCAGCAGCACTTTTGGAATCACGTACTGCATGGTGTTCCACATGTAGTGACCAAAGGTGTACTCAGTACCGGTTTTCCAGCCGTTGACGAAACCGTCGCTGGTTGGGTTTGACGGCCACAGACCGAGGGTGGTGAAGATCTCATGGTTCGGTTTAAACGCCGCAGAGAACATCCACACCAGCGGGTAGAGCATCAACAGGCCGACAATAACCAGCACGATATAACGAATGGTGCGGCTAATTTTTTCACGGCGTAACGTGCGTGCGATTTCCTGCTCGGCCAGATCCGTCTGGCTTGGTGAACCGAGCTGGTTTGTTGGGATATCAGCCATTTTTGCCTCCCTTATCTGCGGAGTAGAACACCCAGTATTTCGATGACTTAAAGGCGATGGAGGCAAAGACCGCCACGACCAGGAACAGAACCCACGCTAACGCTGCGCCATAACCCATATCGAAGTATTTGAACGCGGTGTCGTAGATGTAGAGCGAGAACAAGTAGGTGTAGTGAGTCGGGCCGCCGCCGGTAATGATGTATGGCGCGGTAAACTCCTGGAACGCCTGCGTGGTCTGCATAATGAAGTTGAAGAAGATAACTGGCGTAATCAAAGGCACGGTCACTTTCATGAACATCTGCCATTTAGACGCGCCGTCGATCATTGCCGCTTCATACTGCGATTGCGGAACGTTTTGCAGTGCCGCGAGGAAGATAACCATCGCCGAACCGAACTGCCAGACACGCAGCAGCGTGACGGACATCAGCGCCAGAGAAGGCTCGCCCAGCCAGTTCACCGGGTCTAAACCAAACACGCCGATAAAGCTGTTCAGCAGGCCGTCGATAGCAAACAGCGCACGCCATAAAACGGCGATGGCAACGGAGCTACCCAAAATTGACGGGATGTAATACGCAGTACGGAAGAAGCCGATGCCGCGCAGTTTAAAGTTCAGAACAAATGCGATGCCGAGCGCAAAAGCGAGTTTTAACGGGATGGTTAAAAACACGTAAGCGAACGTCACGCCCATGGATTTCCAGAAGAGTGAATCTTCGGTCAACATGTAGCGATAGTTCTCGATACCGTTAAATACCGGTGGGTTCATCAAATCGTACTCAGTAAAACTGAGGAAGAAAGATGAAACAAACGGGAAGGCAGTAAAGACTATCAACCCTATTATGTAGGGCGATATCCATGCCAATCCCAGCATTCTGTTTTCATTCATACATACCTACCTGGCGATCAATGGTTTAAAAAAAGTTTTACAAAATCGTTCTTGAAACTCATTGCCTCACCCGCACTGGAAACGGATGGGTCGGAAAGCGGTGGGCGTGTTCGGCATATTCATTCCCTGATAATTGATTGATAAATTTAAGATAAATCGCTGTTTTGGTTTTTCTTGAACCGTATTCATTTACGGATTTCAGAAACATGCGAACCGTGGTTCCTGATTAGTAAAACGGCGTTTTAAATAATCTTATTACGATTTGTAACTGAGTCATTCGATTAATAGCGGAAATGTGATCAAAGTCGAAACGCTGTTTCGATTGTTTGATGTGTGTGGCGTTTTTAAGGCTCTATGGAAAATGTGGACTTAAAAATGGAGTGAGTTGGGCAGATGTAAACCACAAAGATATTTCTTATGTATGAGCAGTTTTAGGCGAGGTTTACGGAACTTTTTTATGAGGATTATGATATTTATCAGTCGGTTATATTTAACCTGAATGATGAGGAAATGTTATTTGTTTCAGGATGGAATATTAACGCGTGGGGAATTTAACTTAAGTTGGGAATTAAACGGATAGCGTTGATAAAGCTATTTGTCTGCATTTTCGTCCAGGTTTCACCACGACGTTTGTCACGCACACATTAATCCTGTAAATGAATGAACCGCTCCCGAGCACCGGACTCGATCAGAAGCAGTTCATTTATCAGAAATTTACTTCAGGAAATCTTCACGCACTGGCGTGAAAGTATCGAGCAGAGTGCCCGCTTCCAGGCAAACGCAGCCGTGCATCACATGCGGCTCTTTATAGAGTGTGTCGCCAGCGGTCACGCGGTGAGTTTCTTCGCCAATGGTGAATTCAAATTCACCGGATAAAACATAGGTCAGCTGCTCATGTGGATGGTTGTGCATCGGGCCAATCGCACCCTTTTCAAAGTTAACCTGCACGCCCATCATTTTGCCGTCATGCGCCAGAATGCGGCGGCTCACGCCAGCACCTAAATCTTCCAGTTGGGTATCTTTAATAAAAGTGAACATTTCTCGGATCCTTTTTATGTGAAACGTTGTTTCATTTAAATAATCGTATCCTGAAAATCCCATTTGCGATAGTTCGCCCCCGTGTTTTGTAAGGCCGATCACGCTTTCGTATTCTGTCATCTCTCTGATATAACCAATGGAATAAATACGAACGGGTGATAAAAATGAAAACAATTGGCTTGCTGGGCGGGATGAGTTGGGAATCGACTATCCCTTATTATCGTTTGATTAATGAAGGGGTTAAGCATCGTTTAGGCGGCCTGCATTCGGCAAAAATCGTGCTGCACAGCGTTGATTTCCATGAAATCGAAGCCTGCCAGGCAAGCGGTGAATGGGATCGCGCAGGCGACATGCTGGCGCAAGCCGCGCTCGGCCTGCAAAAAGCGGGCGCGGAAGGCATCGTGCTGTGTACCAATACCATGCACAAAGTGGCGCATCATATTGAATCGCGTTGCGAATTACCGTTCCTGCATATCGCCGACGCTACCGGCCGCGCCATTACCGCGCAGGGCGTTAACCGTGTGGCGCTGCTCGGCACCAAATACACCATGGAACAGGATTTCTACCGTGGCCGCCTGACGTCGGAATTTGGAATCGAGTCGCTGATCCCTGATGAACCGCAGCGTTTGCGTATCAATCAGATCATTTTTGAAGAACTGTGCCTCGGCAAAATCACCGCCGAATCGAAGCAGTATTACCAACAAGTGATTGCGGAGCTACAGGCGCAAGGCGCGCAGGGCGTGATTTTCGGCTGTACCGAAATCGGCCTGTTGCTCAACCAACAAGATTGCCCACTACCGGTGTTTGATACCGCGGCGATTCACGCAGAAGATGCGGTTAATTTCATGCTGACCGAGCAATAATTTTTTTATTCTTAATTTCAAAAAGTTAAGCGGTAAAAAAGAGTATCCTTACCTCACGCCGGGTCACCCCCGGCGTTTTTTGTGTTATTAATTTGTTAAGCAGCGCACGGTTTTTCAAACAAGCTGCACCTCTGACATCCCCGAAATCTGGCGGCTGAACCTGGTTCTCCGCCTTTTGTTATTTCTGCATCTGGAGTTTTTCCATGCCAATTTCCTTACTCGCGCTGGCGATGAGTGCGTTTGCCATCGGCACGACGGAATTCGTCATTATGGGGCTGCTGCCCGATGTCGCCGGGGATCTGTCGATATCGATTCCCACTGCGGGCTGGCTGATTAGCGGTTATGCGCTCGGCGTGGCGATTGGTGCGCCGATCATGGCGTTACTGACTGCTCGCTTGCCGCGCAAACTGTCGTTGGTTTTGTTGATGGTGATTTTTATCGTCGGCAACATCCTGTGTGCGCTGGCGCTCAATTACCAATTCCTGATGCTGGCTCGCATTATTACCGCACTTTGTCACGGAGCTTTCTTCGGTATTGGCGCGGTTGTGGCGGCAAGCCTGGTGGCCCCTAATCGTAAAGCCTCGGCGGTGGCGTTGATGTTCACCGGCCTGACGTTAGCCAACGTGCTTGGCGTGCCGATTGGCACCTGGTTCGGTCAACTATATGGCTGGCGCTCAACGTTTTGGGGAGTCGCGATTATTGGCGTGGTGGCGTTTATCGCGCTGATTGTCAGTTTGCCCTCGCAAAAAGAGGAAACGCCGACCGATCTCAAACGCGAAGTCAGCGCGCTGGCGAATGGCAAACTTTGGCTTTCGCTGGCAATGACGGTCTTTTTCGCCGCCGCGATGTTTGCGCTGTTTAGTTATATTGCGCCAATGCTTTTGCAGGTGACGGGGGTGACGCACCAGGGCGTGAGCTGGACGCTGTTCCTGATTGGCGCGGGTTTAACGGTGGGGAATATTCTCGGCGGACGTCTGGCAGACTGGAAAGTCTCTTTTAGTTTGATCTTGAGTTTTAGCCTGATTGCCATTTTCTCGTTGCTATTCCGCTGGACCAGTCACGGCCTGTGGCTGGCTGAAATCACGCTATTTCTCTGGGCGATGGCGGCGTTTGCCACGGTTCCTGCGCTGCAAATCAATGTGGTTCTTCACGGCAAAGATGCGCCGAATTTAGTTTCAACGCTGAACATTGCCGCGTTTAACGTTGGCAATGCTTTAGGCGCGTGGGTCGGCGGTTCTGTGATAGCTCACGGTTATGGCCTGACGACGGTGCCGGTTGCGGCGGCAGGGCTTGCCGCGATTGGGTTGGTTATCTGCCTGATTAACTTCAGCAATGGCACCGGGCATCATCACCCGGTCACCGAACAATAATCACGCGTCCAGCAGGGCGTTTAGCGGCTCAATATAAATCTGCATACTGTTTTGCAGGTGCTCGCTAAACGCGCTGACGAGGGCGGAAGCAGGGCGGTGCAGGGGGCGAATCAGGCTGACGGTAAACGGCACCGCCACGCTAAAGCGCCGCGCAACAACACCACTCGAAGCGTAATCCAGCGCGGTCAACGGATTGACTACCGACACGCCCACTCCCGCCCGCACCATCGCACAAACCGATGCCGCGCTGTGCGTTTCCATCACCATTCGCCGCTTAACGTCATGCTCCTGGAACAGTGAATCCAGAAGCTGGCGATAGCTGTCGGTGCGCGAAAGGCTGATGTAGTTTTCCCCGGCGAAATCCTGCGGCGTGAGCACTTTTTTATGCGCGAGGCGATGGCCTGCGGGTAATACACAAACTTCGTTGAGCGTCAGTAACGTCTGGCGCTCGGTTCCGGCGGGCGTGACGGTGTTTTCGGTTAGCCCTAAATCGTGGCGCTGGGCGGAAAGCCATTCCTCTAACAGCGGGGATTCCTGCGGCACGATATTCAGGCTGAGTTCCGGGTAACGCGCCAGAAACGGCTGCACTAACACCGGCAAAAAAGATTGTGAAAATACCGGCAGGCAGGCAATCGACAGCTCGCCCTGGCGGAATTCACGCAGGCTTTCGGCGGCACTGAGGATCCTGTCCAGCCCGTACCAGGAACGCTGCACTTCCTCAAATAATCGTAAACCCTGCACTGTAGGGTGCAATCGCCCACGGCTACGTTCGAATAATTGCAGGCCAATCAGTTTCTCAAAGCGTGCCAGCTCGCGGCTGACGGTGGGCTGCGAGGTATGCAGCAATCCGGCGGCTTCAGTGAGGTTCCCGGCGGTCATCACCGCGTGGAAAATTTCGATATGGCGTAGGGTTATTGATGGCATAGCGTTCTCCTTAATCCATATCAGTTTTGCATAGACTAGAGAGAAAACGATATTTTTTCTTCACTTCACACTGTGGCGTAATACAAAAAATGAATTGTTGCCGGAGCCAAACATGCCACGCCCACTCAATAACACTGACACCGCGCTGAATGCGCAAAACCTGCTGGCGTTGCCTGCGGAATTTGGCTGCCCGGTCTGGGTTTATGATGCCGAAATTATTCGCCAGCAAATTGCCCAACTGCGCCAGTTTGATGTGATTCGTTTTGCGCAAAAAGCCTGTTCGAATATTCATATTCTGCGCCTGATGCGCGAGCAGGGCGTGAAGGTGGATTCGGTTTCGCAGGGTGAAATTGTGCGTGCTTTGGCTGCGGGCTATAACCCGCTGGAAAACAAAGACGACATCGTATTCACCGCCGATATGATTGACCAGGCCACGTTGGCGCTGGTGGCGGAGCAACAAATTCCGGTTAACGCCGGTTCTGTGGATATGCTGCAACAGCTGGGCGAAGTGTCGCCGGGCCATCGCGTCTGGCTGCGTGTGAACCCTGGTTTCGGGCACGGTCACAGCCAGAAAACGAATACCGGCGGCGAAAACAGCAAGCACGGTATCTGGCATGCGGATTTGCCGCAGGCGTTAGAAGTCATTCAACGTTATAAACTGCAACTGGTCGGCATTCATATGCACATTGGTTCCGGCGTGGATTACGGCCATCTTGAGCGTGTTTGTGGTGCGATGGTGCAGCAGGTGATTGATTTTGGTCAGGATCTGGAGGCGATTTCCGCAGGCGGCGGTTTGTCTATTCCGTATCGCGAAGGCGAAGAAACCATCGATACCAGTCACTATTACGGTTTATGGAATGCGGCGCGTGAGAAAATTGCTCAGCGTCTGGGGCATCCGGTGAAGCTGGAAATCGAACCGGGTCGTTTCCTGGTGGCGGAATCCGGCGTGCTGGTGGCGCAGGTGCGCTCGGTTAAAAACATGGGCTCGCGCCACTTCGTGCTGATTGACGCAGGTTTTAACGACCTGATGCGTCCGTCCATGTACGGCAGTTATCACCATATTTCTGCGCTGGCAGGCGACGGGCGTGAACTCGCTTCAGTTCCAACAGTAGAAACCGTCGTGGCCGGGCCGTTGTGCGAATCGGGCGATGTGTTTACTCAGCAAGAGGGCGGCAAAGTGGAAACCCGTGCGCTGCCGCCGGTGCAGGTCGGTGATTATTTAGTGCTGCACGATACCGGTGCGTACGGTGCGTCGATGTCATCGAATTACAACAGCCGCCCGTTGTTGCCGGAAGTATTGTTTGATAATGGCGAGGCGCGACTGATTCGTCGCCGCCAGACCATTCAGGAATTGCTGGATTTAGAGTTGTAATACGGCCCTGGGCCGACGGACTCACGCAACACCAGTTTGCCGACAAACGGCGGGATGGCTTTAAGCAACTCGCCGTTTGCCAGTTTTATCGCCTGGTCGATGGCTGTGGTAATCATGCTGTCGATAGGCAAGTAAACGCTGGATAAGGCAGGTTCCAACCATTGCGCACTCGGCGCATCATCAAAACCAAACAACGAAATATCCTGCGGAATACGCACACCCGCCTGATGCAGCGCTTTTGAAGCGCCCAGCGCCATATCATCGTTACAGGCAAACAGCGCGCTAAACGGCACCTGGCTTTCGAGTAATTCCTGACACAACTTATGGCCGAGCATCATGCTGGAATCGCCGTATTTAACGCGATCCTCATTAAAAGTGATGCCATGTTTCTGCAATGCTTTGCGATACCCCATCAGGCGGGCCTGGCCGGTTGGTGTGGAAATCGGCACGGTAATGCAGGCGATTTCGCGGTGGCCTTGCTCAATGAGATACTCGGTTGCCTGAAAAGCAGCATCTTGCTGCTCGAAGAAAACGCAGCGGTCACGCGCCTGGCTGACGTCGCGGTTAATCACCACCAGCGGCACTTTGATGGAGTTCATCAGCGACAATAACGTTCGCTCGTTCATAAAGCGCGTGTACAGCACGATGGCGTCGCAATGGCGATCAACCAGCATTTGCACCGCTTCCAACTCTTTTTGCGGTGTATCGTGCCCGTCGGTGACAATTAGCTGCTTGCCCCAGGCTTCAGTTTGACGCGAGGCTTGTTGAAGCAGGCGGCCAAAGTAAAACCCATCGAAAGTCGATACCACCAGACCCACGCTATTACTGCTGCGGTTTGCCAGCGAGCGCGCCAGAAAATTAGGCCGATAGCCCAACTCTTCCATGGCGGTAAACACCTGTTCGCGGGTGCTCTCTTTTACTTGCCCAATCCCATTAAGCACGCGCGATACCGTTGCTTTGGAAACGCCTGCGCGTAGCGCGACATCCAGCATTGTTACCATCAATTCATTCCTGAGTAAGACGCTTGCCGCGTGATCGCATAATTTCGCTAGTTTATCACGCTGAGAATATGAAACATCGGGCTTGCGGGTTCGTTATGCCACGGATCACGCTTTTGAATAATTCAGACCACTTATCTTTATTTGGTATACCAAAACAATTTTATTGGAATTCCAATATAACGTTGTGAGACGTTTATCACGGAAATGCTACGGAGTTGCTTCTATTTTTGGTATACCAAATCGGTCGTCTTCCATCGCTTTGAATAATAAAAAAACGACAACACTGAGGTATACCCTATGGCTTTGCAGGAAAAGTTAATCGACTCTCTGGGAAGTTTCGCTACTAAATTCAATAGCTACCGCTATATTATGGCGATCAAAGCTTCTTTTATTACCCTGATGCCGGTGATCATCGTCGGGGCGTTTTCAGTTTTAATCTCGAATATGGTTCTCGACCCGAAAAACGGTCTCGCCAGTTTTTCTGCACTGTCATTTCTCGCTCAGTTAAAGCCGATTACCGCGGCTATTAACTACGCCACGCTTAACTTTTTGAACATTGGCGCGGTGTTTCTGATTGGTATTGAGCTCGGACGAATCAACGGCATAAAAAGCCTGTTCCCCGGTTTGCTGGCGGTGATCTGCTTTATTTGCGTCACGCCAACCACCATCGAAATGATGGTCGATGGGCAAATGCATATGGTGAAAGACATTCTGGCGCGCCAGTTTTCTGACACCCGCAGCCTGTTCCTCGGCATGTTTATCGCTATTTTGTCGGTGGAAATTTACTGCTGGCTGGAAAAACGTGAAGGGCTGAAGATCAAAATGCCCGATACCGTTCCGCCTAACGTTTCTGCTTCGTTCTCCGCATTGATCCCGTCAATTATTACCGTGACCGCCATCGCCACTTTCGGCTTTGTTTTCCACCAGACCACCGGCATGTATCTGTATGACGCGGTGTATCAGGTGGTGCAGCAACCGCTGGAAAAAGTGGTGCAGAGCCTGCCGGGAATTTTGCTGCTGATGTTTGTCGCCCAGCTGTTCTGGGTGATTGGCATTCACGGTAATCAGATGATTAAACCTATCCGCGAGCCGCTTTTGCTCGGGGCGATTACTGTCAACATGAGCGCGTTTGAGCAGGGCAAGGAGATCCCGAATATCATCACCATGCCGTTCTGGGATGTGTATATGAGTATCGGCGGCTCCGGTTTAACGATTGGCCTGCTGATTGCGGTGATGATCGCCACTAAGCGCAAAGAAATGAAAGAGATAGCCAAACTCTCTTTTGGCCCGGGGATCTTCAATATTAACGAGCCGGTGATTTTTGGTATGCCGATTATGCTCAACCCAATTTTGGCCATTCCTTTCATCATTACGCCGCTGGTGACAGGCTCCATTGGCTACTTCGCCACGGCAATGGGCTTTGCCGGGAAAGCAGTGGTGATGGTGCCGTGGACTACGCCGCCGTTGATTAACGCCTGGCTTTCTACCGCAGGGTCCATGGGCGCGGTGGTTACCCAACTGGGCTGCATTCTGGTTTCCATTCTGATTTACCTGCCGTTTGTGAAAATTGCCTCTCGCCGAGCTGAACAGGCGCAGTTGCAGGCCGAACAGCAGCAAATTGCCAACAACGCGTGAGGAAGGCATGAGCAACGTAAAAATCACAATCCCAAAAGACTTTATCCTTGGCGCGGCGGCCTCGGCGTGGCAAACCGAAGGCTGGAGCGGCAAGAAAGAAGGGCAAGATTCCTGGCTCGACGCCTGGTATAAAAACGACCGCCACGTCTGGCACGAAGGCTACGGCCCGGCGGTTGCGACAGATTTCATCAACCGCTACCGCGAAGACGTGGCGTTGATGAAACAGGCGGGTTTGACGCACTACCGCACCTCAATCAACTGGTCGCGCTTTTTCATCGATTATGAAACCGGCGTGGTTGATGAAGAGTACGCGCAATATTACGACAATCTCATTGATGAGATGCGCCGTACCGGCATTGAACCGATGATCTGCCTCGAGCATTACGAATTGCCCGCCACGCTGTTTGAAACTTATGGCGGCTGGGCATCGAAAAAGGTGGTCGAGCTGTATGTGTTGTACGCTGAAAAAGTCTTTGCCCGATATGCTCACAAAGTGAATCGCTGGTTTACCTTTAACGAGCCAATTGTGGTGCAAACCCGCGTTTATCTTGATGCGTTACGCTGGCCTTATGAGCAAAACACGCACAAGTGGATGCAGTGGAATCATCACAAAAACCTCGCCACGGCAAAAGTGGTGAAGCTGTTCCGTGAAAAAGGTTATAGCGGAACCGTGGGTTGTATTCTCAATCCTGAAGTGACTTATGCGCGTTCCAGTGCGGCTCATGACCAGAAAGCCGCGCAGATTTATGACTTGTTCTATAACCGCGTGTTTTTAGACCCGCTGGTGCACGGGGAATATCCGCCACAGCTAATCGAACTGCTGGAAAAACATGATGTGCAGTGGGATTACACAGCAGAAGAGCTGGCGATTATCCGTGAAAACACCGTCGATGAACTGGGTATCAATCTATATTATCCGCACCGCGTCAAAGCGCCGTCACGCGCCTGGAACCCAGAAACGCCATTCCATCCGGCTTATTATTACGAACCGTTTGAATTGCCTGGGCGGCGGATGAATAAGTCGCGCGGCTGGGAAATCTACCCGCGCATTGTTTATGACATGGCGATGCGGATAAAAACGGAATATCGCAATATTCCGTGGTTTGTCGCAGAAAGCGGAATGGGAACGGAAAACGAAGCGCAATTCCGTAACGCCGATGGCGTGATTGAAGATGATTATCGCATCGCGTTTATCAGCGAGCATTTGTATCAGACGCTACGCGCTCGCGAAGATGGCGCTAACTGCCAGGGCTATATGTTATGGGCCTTCACCGATAATGTGTCGCCAATGAACGCCTTCAAAAACCGCTATGGTTTAATTGAAATCAACCTGCAAAACAACCGCGAGCGGCGGGCGAAAAAATCAGCCCACTGGTATCGGACGCTGGGGGAAACGCGCACCTTGCAGCTCAACGTTGACGATGAATGGAAATAATCACTGATAACGTCGCTAAGCCGGTTTTGTAGGGGGGTAAGCGTTAGCGCCATCCACCATTTGCGTCAGTGATGTCGGATGTCGCTGCGCTTATCCGACCTACTCAGTGGATTAATTTGATAAGCTAGCGGGTATAAATCAGCGGCAGCAAAGTGTGCCACTGAGAATCAACACATGCGGGTGATATTGTGGACAAGGTAGTGCTTTCGCCAGAAAAAAAACAATACCAGGAAATTGGTGAGGATCTGCGCGCGCAAATCATGCAGGGGATGTATCCGGTCGGTTCGCGTTTACCGCCTGAACGTAATATTGCTGAGAAGTATGGCGTCAGCCGCACCATCGTTCGTGAAGCGCTGCTGATGCTGGAGTTGCAAGGCACGGTGGATATTCGCCAGGGTTCTGGAGTGTATGTCTCACGGATCCCGGCGGAACACGAAGCGGAAGAAGAAGCTTTTTTCAGTAGCGATATTGGCCCGTTTGAAATGTTGCAAGCGCGTCAGTTGCTGGAAAGTAACATTGCGGCCTTTGCCGCAAAAATGGCGACGAAAGCCGATATCGACAATCTCAAGCGTATCCTCGAACAGGAGCAACGCGCGATTGCGATAAACGACCTGAGCCAGGACAACTGCAAAATGTTCCACCTGGTTCTGGCAGGCGCTTCGCAAAACCAGATGCTGCTGGCGACGGTGGAAAGTATCTGGCGTCATTTAGACAGCAGCCCGATGTGGCAGCAACTGCGTGCGCATATTGATACCCGCAGCTATCGTCTGAAATGGCTCGGCGACCTGCAAACCATTCTGGCCGCGCTGCGTCGCCGCGATGTGATGGGCTCATGGCAGGCGATGTGGCAGCATTTAGAAAACGTCAAAAACAGCCTGCTCGAACAATCTGATTCCGATGCGCCGGATTTCGACGGCTATCTGTTCGAGTCGGTTCCCATCTTCCAGGGGAAGTTGATGTGAAAATCTTGCCGTTGTACGCCGCGCCTCAATACGCAGAGCAGGTCACCGACTGGATATGGCAAGCGTTCGGCATATCCGACAGCCGCGACTTCTTCGCCTCGATAGTCGCAACCAGCCAGCGGGAAGGGGAATTACCACTGACGTTCGTAGCCATCGAAGGTGAAAAACTGGTAGGAACGGTCGGATTATGGCGCTGTGATTTAATCAGCCGCCAGGATTTATACCCGTGGCTGGCGGCATTGTATATCGATGAAAACCAGCGTGGTCGCGGGCTTGGAGAAAAACTGCAACGGCACGTTATCGAACACGCCCGTGCTTTGGGTTATCCCCAGCTTTATCTTTATTCAGCCTGCAAAGATTACTACGAGCGTTTTGGCTGGGAATATATTGGCGAAGGGTTGGATTACCCGAATAAGGCTGTGCATTTGTATAAAATTGCGCTTTAACAAATTAATGATTCTCAATAATTGTTTTACAGAGTTCTGGTTTAGTAACGTAATAAAGTCCAGGAACATCGCCTTCCTCGTCACATAACGTATAATCTAGCGCTATTAATCCCAAAGGGATTACCCAAGATATGCCCATGCAAAAAATAAAACATGCAAGACTGAACAATCCCCATACAGTACCAATCAGCGTTCCCTTTTTTAGTCGTTCAACACCTTTTTGCAGAATTGTGCGGAATGCGAAAAAGAATACATAAATGAAAGTTGGTGTCGCACCAATGGCGGTAATGATTCTTCCGTCATATACAATAGTATTACCCAGTGTGACCAGAGAGTAGAGCTGATATTCTTCAATGAAAAAAATAGAGTAATATATTAGTACTACAGATACTACCATCAAAAAAACACCGGCCAATTTAAAACCTATCCATTGTAGTTTAGTATATATCCTCATTTCAAAAACCTCTTTCATGTAGGGGTTTTGAAAATGAAGTCAACCTTTGATAATCCCATTCACTCATTTTTTGCTGCGCAACGATAGCATCGCGAATTTTATTTTTTAGATCTGAAGATAGCCCCGTTTCTTTATCAAGATCATTTAATTTATTGTTTAATATTATGCCTAATCCAATGATAAATCCAGCTGTAATAATAATTGGAAAACTGAAAAATGTCATCACTCCGCCGACAATGCCAATTAAAATACTCGAGACAATTATCTTTGCTATATCCATTGGAATATCAACCATAAAATCAACAAGGTCATAGTCTGATTTAAATATTAATTCTATAACACGTAATCCTAGTGAACAATAGATACAGAACTTAACTCCTTTTATAATGGCTCCACCAAAGCCACGCATGCCAATAGCCATTTCCAGCATTTGTGGGTTTGTCGCTCCATAACGAGTCCCATTTAAGATACGGCGCATACCGGCATAACCCGTTATTTTGATATACGACTTGCCGTTGTATTTATATTCAATAGCTTTGATTTTTAAAGATTTGAAACTAAATATCAACTGTCCTACAGGGTTTGTATAAGTGGTTAATTTGCTGAGGGTACGAAATCCATCCAGGCCATCTTTAATGTTACCTGGCCCAAGTTTGTAGGAGAAAAAGTTATCTAACCCGCCAAGTAGTTCATCCGTTATCTCCTGAGCCTCTTCGACAGTTAGCAACAGTATGTATCGATTTTCAGTAATAAAATTTCCATTGATAGCCGCCATATCACGTAACACAGGGTTCATGCTCGGATAGGTTTGAAACTGATGCCCGTCACGCAAGTAATCCTGTGGTTTCTGATTTGGATCTCTTAATTCAGACATAGCAACCTCCTTGTTTATCAATATTGAGAATTAAAATACACGCTCATTCCACAGGCTATACGCACTTGTTCCTGCATCGCAATGCTCCCAGGTTATTGTCTCATAGCTGAATGTTATTTTTTCCTGAGGCTCTGCACCGTTATCCAGCAGGTTATGAGGCACAATGAATTCAGTGTTCACAATTCTGGCACCGGTAAGTTTGACTGTGTAATAAAGATTATTCATTCCCACTCGATTGGTGCGGTACAAGTCGAGGTCACAAACCAGCATTTCATTATCATTTATTGCTTTGGCTAGTAAAGGTGAGGATTTATCAATGGGTTTGATGATCACCATTTCATGATGATTCACGTTTTGTGCTCGTGACATAGAATGAGTGACGGCATAAACCATAATTTGGTCAAGATGAGCGATTTGTGCTTTGTTACCAATAGAATCTAGTGATGAGCATCCGGCAGAGATCAACCCCTGTGTTTTTCCATTAATCGTGAGATAAGCTAAGTTTGACATATTACTCCCTTAATATTATTGGCCTGAGTTATATAATAAGAACGTGTTAATGTTATTAACCCGGAACTTTGGCCTTAATATAAATCAAATGCAATAATAATATTTTTGAGGGTTTTGTTACTTTATTTATTTGTATTATAAGTTTTAATAATTAATTTATTTGATTGTTATTTGTGGTGTGAATTATTGCGCTTGTTCTTTTCAGCCAGATACTGATATCTGGCTTGTTCGACAGTTTTACTCACCCACGTACGCAATAACCGAATGGCGGCGCACAAGCGTAGGGCTAAACATATGGGTGATTTCTGGCAGCTCACGTTTTTCGGCCAGCGCCAGAGCCAGTTCTGCCGCCTGTTCCGCCATGGTAATAATGGGGTAACGAACGGTTGTCAGACGTGGGCGAACATAGCGTGAAATCAGCACGTCATCAAAACCAATCAGCGAGATTTCTTTTGGCACATCAATTCCGTTATCGTTGAGAACGCCCAGTGCGCCCGCCGCCATTGAATCGTTGTAACAGGCCACCGCGCTGAAATTCTTCCCGCGACCCAGCAGTTCGGTCATCGCCTGTTCGCCGCCACTTTCGTCCGGTTCCCCGTATGTGACTAAGCGGTCATTAATCGGCAAACCGTGCTCCGTCAGCGCGTCGTAATATCCTTGCAAACGATCCTCGGCATCCGAAATCTGGTGGTTGGAACACAAGTAGCCAATTTTGGTATGGCCTTGCTGAATCAGATGACGGGTCGCCAGCCACGCACCGTAGCGGTCATCAAGCGCCACACAACGCTGCTCGAAACCCGGCAAAATACGGTTGATTACCACCATGCCAGGCATCTGCTTCATTAATGAAATGAGTTCGTCGTCAGGGATTTTTTTCGCATGAACCACCAGCGCAGCACAGCGGTGGCGAATAAGTTGTTCAATGGCCTGGCGCTCTTTTTGTTCGTTGTGATAACCGTTACCAATGAGCAAAAAGTTACCGGTACGATAAGCGACTTGCTCGACGGCTTTAACCATCGCGCCAAAAAATGGGTCCGATACATCCCCGACAATTAAACCAATAGTTTCAGTGGTTTGCTGAGCGAGCGCGCGAGCATTTGCGTTCGGATGGTAGTTTAACTCTTCCATCGCACTGGTAACCGCCTGGCGTGAGGCATCACTGGCTTTTGGTGAGTCATTTATGACGCGAGACACCGTGGCGACAGAAACGCCTGCCAGTTTTGCTACATCCTTTATTGTCGCCATTGAAGTTTTCCTGAGTGGGTAAGCGTTTACACAGTTTTAAGTGTTACGGAAAAGCCGCGTTACTTCAAGGGCGCAACTGTTGGCAGCGTCGCAAACCTTTCTAAAATAAAACCAATTTGAGTGTAATCGTTACACGTCTGGCGTCGGGAAAATGAAGCGTAGCGGCAGAAGGTAGCATGTTCTGGATTTTTAAAGATTTCAGAGTAAATCTTTGCTTACAGTTTGCAGCGCGCTGTTGCTATTTCGCCATGGCGAAAAGTCACCCGGCACTGCTACATTTGAAATCCCAGAGGTATTGATTGGTGAGAATTCTAGTTACGTTGTTGAGTACAATTCTTTGCACCGACCTGCGCAGATGCGCAGGTTTTTTTTGCCTTTTTTTCAGATATTGCTTCCTGCCAAACTATCGCTCCTTTTTCGCTAGTCATGTAATCTGCTGCCACTACACTTAAATACCTGCGGCTTATTAATGACAAAGGGAGTTGCTATGCTTTTTGGTTTTTTTCGAGCGCTGTTTCGAATCCTGTTTCGGGTTCGTCTTTATGGCGACCAGCAAACGCTCACTCAATCACGCGTGCTGATTGTTCCAAACCACGTCTCCTTTATTGACGGTATTTTGCTGGCGCTGTTTTTACCCGGTCGCCCGGTATTTGCTGTTTACTCCTCTATCAGTCAGCAGTGGTATATGCGTTGGCTGAAGTCGCTGATTGATTTCGTGCCGCTTGACCCGACCAAACCGATGTCAATTAAACACCTGGTGCGGCTGGTGGAGCAGGGGCGTCCGGTGGTTATCTTCCCGGAAGGGCGTATTTCGGTGACCGGTTCGTTGATGAAAATCTATGAAGGTGCCGGATTTGTTGCCGCGAAGGCCAATGCAACGGTGATCCCGATTCGTATTGATGGTGCTGAATTCACTTTCTTCAGCCGCCTGAAAGGCCTGGTCAAACGCCGTTTATTCCCGCGCATTCGTTTGCATATTCTGCCGCCGACCTCAATTCCAATGCCAGATGCTCCGCGAGCGCGTGACCGCCGTAAAATGGCCGGTGAAATGCTGCATCAGATCATGATGGAAGCGCGTATGGCGGTGCGTCCGCGTGAAACTTTGTATGAAGCGTTGCTGTCCGCACAACATCGTTACGGCGAGCGCAAAAACTGCATCGAAGACATTAATTTTAAACCCGATACCTATCGTAGTTTGCTCACCAAAACTCTGTTTGTCGGGCGTATTCTCAATAAATACAGCACGCCGGGCGAAACCATTGGCCTGATGCTGCCGAATGCGGCAATCAGCGCGGCGGTGATTTTTGGTGCGTCGTCCCGTGGGCGAATTCCGGCGATGATGAACTACACCGCGGGCGTCAAAGGACTCACCAGCGCGATTACTGCCGCACAACTCAAAACCATTTTCACCTCGCGCCAGTTCCTCGATAAAGGCAAATTATGGCATCTGCCAGAGCAACTCACGCAGGTGCGTTGGGTGTTCCTGGAAGATTTAAAAGCCGACGTGACTCTGGCGGATAAGTTGTGGATTTTCGCTCACTTGCTGATGCCGCATTTGGCTCAGGTAAAACAGCAGCCGGAAGATGCCGCAATGGTGCTGTTTACGTCGGGTTCCGAAGGCAATCCAAAAGGCGTGGTTCACAGCCATAAAAGTTTGCTGGCGAACGTCGAGCAAATTCGCACCATTGCGGACTTCACGGCGAACGACCGCTTTATGTCGGCGCTGCCGTTGTTCCACTCCTTCGGTCTGACGGTGGGGTTATTTACACCGCTGCTGACAGGTGCCGAAGTGTTCCTTTACCCAAGCCCGCTACATTACCGCATCGTGCCTGAACTGGTTTACGACCGGAACTGTACCGTGCTGTTTGGCACTTCTACTTTCCTGGGTAACTACGCCCGTTTTGCCAATCCTTACGACTTCTTCCGCCTGCGTTATGTGGTGGCGGGTGCCGAAAAACTCCAGGAAAACACTAAGCAGCTTTGGCAGGATAAATTTGGCCTGCGCGTGCTGGAAGGTTATGGCGTCACTGAATGTGCGCCAGTGGTTTCCATTAACGTTCCGATGGCGGCAAAAGTCGGCACTGTGGGGCGTATTCTCCCTGCGATGGATGCCCGTCTGATGGCGGTTCCAGGGATTGAAGAGGGCGGACGGCTGCAACTGAAAGGGCCGAACATCATGAAGGGTTATCTGCGAGTAGAAAACCCAGGTGTTCTGGAAACCCCGAGTGCTGAAAATGCGGACGGCGAAATGGAGCAAGGCTGGTACGACACCGGCGATATCGTGCGTTTTGATGAACACGGTTTTTGTGTGATTCAGGGTCGAGCGAAACGCTTTGCGAAAATTGCCGGTGAAATGGTCTCGCTGGAAATGGTGGAGCAACTGGCGCTCGGCGTTTCGCCAGAAAAAATGCATGCCACGACGATTAAAAGTGATGCGGCAAAAGGCGAAGCGCTGGTGATGTTCACGACTGATAGCGAACTCAACCGCGAAAAACTGCTGCAATACGCTCGCGCTAATGGGATCCCAGAATTGGCGGTGCCGCGTGACATTCGCTTTATGAAGCAGTTGCCGCTTTTAGGCAGCGGTAAACCTGATTTCGTCAGCTTAAAAGCGCTGGTAGACCAACCGGAGACAGAGCATGCGTGATAATGCCGTAAACGATACCTCGATTTGGTCCAGAGGTATGATGGCAGTAACCTGCGCGCAATTTTTATCGGCGTTCGGTGATAATGCGTTGCTGTTTGCCACGCTGGCGGTGCTGAAACAACAGTTTTATCCCGACTGGAGCCAGCCGGTTTTACAGATGGTATTTGTTGGCGCTTACATCTTGTTTGCTCCTTTTGTCGGCCAGGTGGCTGACAGTTTTTCCAAAGGGCGCGTGATGATGTTTGCCAACAGCCTCAAGCTGATTGGTGCGGCGACGATCTGTTTCGGTCTTAATCCTTTTGTGGGTTACACGCTGGTGGGCATTGGTGCGGCGTCTTATTCGCCAGCTAAATACGGGATTCTGGGCGAACTGACAACCGGCGACCGCCTGGTGAAAGCCAACGGCCTGATGGAATCCTCGACCATTGCCGCCATTCTACTTGGCTCGATGGCGGGTGGCGTGCTGGCTGACTGGCACCTTCTTGCCGCACTTGGCGTGTGCGTTTTGATGTATGCCGGGGCGATTGTCGCCAATATCTTTATTCCAAAACTTGCACCTGCTCGCCCTGGTCAGTCATGGCGCTTTACGCCAATGACGCGCAGCTTCTTCAATGCTTGCCGCATGCTCTGGCACAACGGTGAAACGCGCTTCTCGTTAGTCGGCACCAGTTTGTTCTGGGGGGCGGGCGTCACGCTACGTTTCTTATTGGTGTTGTGGGTGCCGGTGGCGCTGGGGATTACCGATAACGCGACACCAACCTATTTAAACGCGATGGTCGCGGTTGGAATCGTAGTGGGAGCCGGTGCGGCAGCGAAACTGGTGACGCTCAAAACTGTGGCGCGTTGTATGCCCGCAGGCATCTTGATTGGCGTCGGCGTGTTGTTCTTCTCGATACAACATTCGTTGCTACCGTCGTACATGATCCTGGTGTTGATCGGGATTATGGGCGGGTTCTTTGTGGTGCCGCTCAATGCGCTGCTTCAGGAACGCGGCAAGCATTCAGTCGGTGCGGGGAATGCGATTGCGGTGCAAAATCTCGGTGAAAATACTGCGATGTTGCTGATGCTTGGGCTTTACTCGCTGGCGGTAAAAACGGGTGCGTCGATCGTCGGCATTGGTATTGGTTTTGGTGCCGTGTTCGCACTGGCTATTGGCGGGTTGTGGATTTGGCAGATTCGCCAGAAATAGTTTTTTCTCCTCTCCATCGGAGAGGAGATTTTCAAATCACGGTGCCGGATAAGTATAAATCCGGTTCACCGCTTCCAACTCCTCAAGCACGTCTTCACTTAAGTCCAGATGCAGGCTCTCAAGGTTAGTCTTCAACTGCTCAAGCGTGGTCGCGCCTAATAGCGTGCTGGCAACGAACGGCTGACGGCGGACAAATGCCAGCGCCATCTGTGCCGGGTCGAGGTTGTGACGCTTCGCCACATCCACATAAGCCGCAACCGCATGCTGAGTTTGCTCGCCGCTGTAGCGTGTGAAACGGCTAAACAGCGTGTTACGCGCACCCGCAGGCTTCGCACCATTCAGGTATTTACCCGTCAGCGTGCCAAACGCCAGGCAGGAATAAGCCAGCAGTTCCACGCCTTCGCGTTGCGTAATTTCCGCCAGGCCCACTTCATAGCTACGGTTAACCAGGCTGTATGGGTTCTGAATGGTGACGATGCGCGGCAAATCATGTTTTTCCGCCAGTTGCAGATAGCGCATCACGCCCCATGGTGTTTCATTGGAAACGCCGATGTAGCGGATTTTCCCGGCACGCTGGAACTCAGTCAGCGTTTCGAGTGTTTCCAGCAGCGTGACGGGGACAGCGTTATCCGTCCAGGTGTAACCCAGCTTGCCAAAGCAGTTGGTGGCGCGTTGCGGCCAGTGAACCTGATAAAGATCGATGTAATCGGTTTGCAAACGCTTGAGGCTGGCATCCAGCGCATCACGAATATTGCGGCGATCCAGCATTTGATTAGGGCGAATACCCGCGTCGTTGTTGCGGCTTGGGCCACTGACTTTGGTTGCGATAATCAGTTTTTCACGATTAGCGCGCTGTTTAAGCCAATTACCAACGTAAGTTTCTGTTAGCCCTTGGGTTTCTGGACGAGGTGGCACGGGATACATTTCTGCCACATCAATCAGGTTTACCCCCTGATGAACGGCGTAATCAAGCTGTTGATGCGCGTCGGCTTCGCTGTTTTGCTCACCAAACGTCATTGTTCCCAGCCCGAGCGTACTTATTTCAAGAGAGCTGTGGGGGATACGGTGATATTGCATAGCCGCCTTCCTTATTCTTCTGTCTTATCGGTCAGGGACTTGCCCGACAAAAAATGGACTATAAACATGGCAGAAGGGAGGCAAAAGCGGAAGGGGGAATGTGAAGAAAAAGTGTTACAGGCCAGCGAGGCGCTGATCATCGCATCCCCAAAATATTTCAAGCTGCGGAAAGGCGGCAAAGGAGCGAATCCCGATGAGCTTACTTTAGTAAGTGATTATTCGACCCAACAATGGGTCTCACCCCTTCTGGGCCGCTGCAAGCAGCGTTCAAATCTGCTTCCAGCAGATTTGTCGGGTGAGTGAGAGCAGCCAACGCATCTGCAGCTTGAAAGATGACGGGGATTTAGCGTTCAATGATTTGTGACACATCATCGCGGTTAATCTGCATCTCGTTGCCCTGCTGATCGCGATAGCTCACTAAGCCAGTATCGTCATCAACCTTCGGTTTTCCGTCAGTGAGGATCATACGGCCATCTTTGGTTGCCATGACGTAATCGCTGCTACAACCTGAAACCGCAAATGCCAGACCGACAGCGGAAATTAGAACTGCCCATTTTTTCATCGTTATTCGCCTCGTGTGGTTTATTGACACATACAGTTTAGTAATAACTCGACAAAGCGTAGAACGTAAGCAGTAAATTCTTAAAAGAAACAGAGGGGAAGCCAGATAGCTTCCCCTGTGAGGGTTACAGCGGGTTCTTTTTGTTGCGGATAAGATTCAGGGTTTCTACAGCGATTGAGAAGAACATCGCAAAGTAGATGTAACCTTTCGGCACATGAACATCGAAACCTTCCAGAATCAGCGTAAAGCCGACCAGCAACAGGAATGACAGCGCCAGCATTTTCACCGAAGGGTGGCGCTCAACAAAATCACCAATCGATTTTGCCGCGAACATCATCACCATCACCGCAATCACCACCGCGGCCATCATAATGAACAGATGATCGGACAGGCCAACGGCGGTAATCACCGAGTCCAGGCTGAAAATAATATCCAGCAGCATGATTTGCACGATAGCGCCGAAGAAAGAGTGAACATTGGTTTTTATGCTCTCTTCTTCGCCTTCAATAGACTCGTGGATCTCTTTGCTCGCCTTCCAGATTAAGAACAAGCCGCCCAACGCCAGAATGAGGTCGCGGGCAGAGAAATCATGGCCCATCACGGAAAACAGCGGATGAATTAAGTGCGTCATCCAGGCGATAGAAGCCAGCAAAACCAGACGCATAATCATCGCAGCGCCCAGACCCAGGCGGCGTGCTTTCGCCTGCTGCGCTTTAGGCAGCTTCGCCACAACAAGAGAGAGGAAGATGATATTGTCGATTCCCAGAACGATTTCCAGAATCGTCAGTGTCCCCAGCGCCATCCAGGCGTTAGGATCGGTAACCCATGCAAACAACATTTAAAGCCCTGCCAGAAATTATAAAACGCCAATTATAAACGCGAGCTTAACGTAGGACACAAATTAATTGGTGCTACAACGAGAAATGACGAGCCAGTAAAGCGGCGGTGAAGTTCTTTTTCAGATAAAAACCGCGAGGCAGCGTAAGAATTGGCGAACCATCCGCACCAAATGCGTCAGTCAGAGCTTTGCTGTTGGCGGCTTTGGGGCGCAACTGCAACACTTCGCCGTGGCGGGCGGTGATACGCTCGACTTGACCCAGCACAATCAAATCCATCAGCTCTTCCCAATCCAGCTGTAACTGGTGCTCTTCTTCTGCTGACGGCGCCCACAGCAGCGGTGTGCCGATATGACGTTCAGCAAGCGGGATTTGCCGCTCCCCTTCGACCGGGATCCATAACACGCGTTTCAATTTATGGCGGACATGGCTGGTTTCCCATGTCACGCCGGTATTGCCTGTCAGCGGAGCAACGCAAACAAAGGTGGTTTCCAGCGGGCGACCCAACCTATCCACAGGGATGGTTTTAAGCTCAATCCCCAATGCCGCGAAATCTTGCTCAGGTTTGCTTCCGGCGCTGGCACCCAGCCAAAGCTCGAGCAAAACCCCGATCCAGCCTTTATCGCGTTTAAGATCGTTTGGGATCGATAAACTGGCCAAAGCAGCTAATTCACCCAGCGTATAGCCTGCCAGCTTCTGGGCTTGAGCCAGTAAAATCTGTTCATTTTCTGGAGGGTTAAGTAATGGACGAAGAGCTTGCATTGTGCCTGGCTGTTGATCGGTTAAAAAACAAGCGTGGTTTACCCACAGTGTGGAAATAGTTTAGCGTGTCGTGGGTAAGAATGACAATCCACTGATTTTGAATCATTTTTATCGCTTAAAATTATCATATCTGGATTATGAAAAAACCTTTTCCCATTCTGGTCACCGGGAATGAACAGGATCTTACACCGGGTTATCCACAGAAAAATGGGATAACTGGTAAAAAAGCCCACTACTGGTTCGATTTACAGCCTTGACGGAGGGGGTAAACCCATTTTTTCACCATATTGTGACTAACTTGTTGGCACAATCTGTGGATAAAAACGTCATTGCTCGATCTTTCATCAATGGGAGATCTTCATATGTGATGATCATCACACTCCTGGGCTGTGAGTTAATCATTGTTTGTTTATTTAATTGAAATTAATGACTATTTTATTTTCGTCTGGTCAGGCTATTTTAGAGTTATCCTAAGTTGTCCCGAGAGTATTAGGTAGTTTTTCACAGTTATATCCACAGAAAAAGTGAATAAACTGCCGGCCCTCAATCCACTATTGTTTATAACTCGGTCATATTTTGTGAGTTATTCAAATGTTATTCCTTTTAGTGACTGCTACACAGTGGTTTACCGCCTGGCGCTTGTATGAAACAATCGCCCTAATCTAAGTTTGTTTTGAGGTAGTCCGGTGATCGATGATGATGGCTACCGCCCGAATGTTGGTATCGTAATCTGTAATCGGCAGGGTCAGGTCATGTGGGCCAGGCGTTTTGGTCAACATTCCTGGCAGTTTCCGCAAGGTGGCATCAATCCTGGCGAATCCCCGGAGCAGGCAATGTACCGGGAACTTTTCGAGGAAGTGGGGTTACAGCGAAAAGATGTCCGAATACTCGCCTCGACCCGAAACTGGTTACGTTACAAGTTACCTAAACGTTTGGTGCGTTGGGACACAAAGCCGGTTTGTATCGGCCAGAAACAAAAATGGTTTCTCCTGCAGTTGATAACCAGCGATAACGATATCAATATGCAAACCAGCAGTACCCCAGAGTTTGATGGCTGGCGCTGGGTGAGCTACTGGTATCCGGTTCGTCAGGTCGTTTCGTTTAAACGCGATGTGTATCGTCGGGTGATGAAAGAGTTTGCAAGCGTCGTTATGCCGCTGCAGGAAGTTACGCCACCACGTAATAACGCGCCTGCATGGCGACGTAAAAGAGGTTAATTCACGCGAAAAATGCTCACCCGTTTGCGAGAAATAGTCGAGAAGGTTGCCAGCGCCCCGCGCCTCAATGAGGCGCTGGATATTCTGGTTACAGATATCTGCCTTGCGATGGACACCGAGGTATGCTCGGTATATCTCGCAGATCATGACCGGCGTTGCTTTTATCTGATGGCGACGCGCGGCCTTAAAAAGCCGCGCGGCCGCACCATTACCCTCGCATTTGATGAAGGCATTGTCGGGCTTGTTGGGCGTCTTGCCGAACCGATAAACCTTGCCGATGCGCAAAAACACCCCAGTTTTAAATATGTTCCCGCAGTAAAAGAGGAGCGTTTCCGCGCTTTCCTTGGTGTTCCTATTATCCAGCGACGCCAGTTGCTGGGCGTGCTGGTTGTTCAGCAACGTGAACACCGCCAATACGATGAAAGCGAGGAGTCCTTCCTCGTCACGCTCGCCACGCAAATGGCCGCCATTCTTTCTCAGTCACAGCTAGCCGCCTTATTTGGTCAGTATCGCCAGACGCGAATTCGGGCATTGCCTGCATCGCCAGGCGTTGCGATTGCCGAAGGCTGGATGGACTCAACGCTGCCATTAATGGAGCAGGTATCGGAAGCGTCAACGCTTGATACCACACTTGAGCGCGAGCGTCTGACCGCCGCTCTTGAAGAGGCATCCAACGAGTTTCGTCGCTACAGCAAACGCTTTGCGGCGGGAGCGCAGAAAGAAACTGCGGCTATTTTTGATCTTTATTCGCACTTATTAACCGATGCCCGCCTACGTCGTGAATTATTTGAAGAAGTCGATAAAGGCTCGGTTGCTGAGTGGGCAGTCAAAAAAGTCATCGAAAAATTTGCGGAGCAGTTCGCAAGTTTAAGTGACAGCTACCTGAAAGAACGAGCGGGCGATCTGCGTACGCTCGGTCAACGTCTGTTGTTCCATCTCGATGACAACATTCAGAGCCCAAATACCTGGCCTGAACGCTTTGTGCTGGTGGCCGATGAGTTATCCGCCACCACGCTTGCTGAACTGCCGCAAAACCGTCTGGTTGGTGTTGTGGTGCGTGATGGTGCCGCCAACTCTCATGCCGCGATTATGGTGCGTGCGCTCGGCATTCCGACCGTTATGGGCGCGGATATTCAGCCTTCCGTGCTACATCGCCGTACGTTAGTTGTTGATGGCTACCGTGGTGAACTGCTGGTTGACCCGGAAACAGTGTTGTTGCAGGAATACCAGCGACTTATCACCGAAGAGAATGAACTCACACTTCTGGTTGAAGACGGCGTTGATAGCCCGGCAGCACTGAAAAGCGGTGAGCGTGTGCAAGTTATGCTGAATGCGGGTCTGAGCCCGGAGCATGAGCAGCAACTTGGTGGTCGTATCGACGGAATCGGTTTATACCGCACCGAAATCCCATTCATGCTGCAAAGCGGCTTCCCGTCAGAAGAAGAACAGGTCGCTCAATACCAGGGCATGTTGCAGATGTTTAACGAAAAACCGGTCACGCTGCGAACGCTTGATGTCGGTGCGGATAAACAACTGCCCTATATGCCAATCAGTGAAGAAAACCCGTGCCTGGGCTGGCGAGGCATTCGCATCACTCTGGACCAACCGGAAATTTTCCTGGTACAAGTGCGCGCCATGCTGCGAGCCAATGCGGCGACTGGCAACCTGAGCATTCTTCTGCCGATGATCACCAGCATCGACGAGATTGACGAAGCGCGCCGTTTGATTGATCGCGCCGGGCGTGAAGTGGAAGAAGTGCTTGGTTATGAGCTACCTAAACCGCGTATTGGCGTGATGGTTGAAGTTCCGTCGATGGTCTTTATGCTTGGGCATCTTGCCAGCCGGGTCGATTTTATTTCCGTAGGCACCAACGACCTGACGCAATACTTACTGGCGGTTGACCGTAACAACACCCGCGTGGCGAGCCTGTATGACAGCCTGCACCCGGCTATGCTGCGTGCGCTGAACCATATCGCCAAAGAAGCTGAACGCCATGGCATCGACCTTTGCCTGTGTGGCGAAATGGCGGGCGACCCAATGTGCGTTGCTCTGCTGGTTGGCATGGGCTATCGCCATTTGTCGATGAACGGTCGCTCGGTGGCTCGCGTGAAATACTTGCTGCGCCACATAAACCTTGAGGAGGCTCAACTCCTCGCACAGCGTAGTATTGAGGCTCAACTCGCAACGGAAGTACGCCATCAGGTGGCCTCTTTCATGGAGCGACGCGGGATGGGCGGCTTGATTCGCGGCGGGCGCTAACTCGCTCGAACGATGATGGGCATTACATATCTTTTACAAGTTCGTCGGCTTAACCCTTCCCCCCTTTGTGCTATGATTCGCTCCCTTCGGAGCGCATCTGCACAGATGCGTACTTGCAACCCATCGTCGATTTTCGATGGGGTAACAATGGTTTGTGGTGACAGATGAATAGTGGCTATCTGCATTTCCCTGAATTTGACCCGGTGATTTTCTCCATCGGGCCAGTCTCTTTGCACTGGTATGGTGTGATGTACCTGGTCGGTTTCGTGTTCGCCATGTGGCTTGCGGGTCGTCGTGCTAATAAGCCAGGCAGTGGCTGGACGAAAAACGAAGTTGAAAACCTGTTGTATGCGGGCTTCCTGGGGGTATTCCTCGGTGGGCGTCTTGGGTATGTCTTCTTCTACAACCTGCCTTCTTTCCTTGCTGACCCATTGTACCTGTTCAAAGTCTGGGATGGCGGCATGTCCTTCCATGGCGGCCTGGTCGGTGTTATCTGCGTAATGATTTGGTTTGCGCGCCGTACCCATCGCTCGTTCTTCCAGGTTGCTGATTTTATTGCACCACTGATTCCATTTGGCCTGGGCGCGGGTCGCCTTGGTAACTTTATCAATGGCGAGTTGTGGGGCCGTGTTGACCCTAACTTTAAGTGGGCAATGCTGTTCCCGGGTTCTCGTGGCGAAGATATCGGCCTGCTGGCGACTCACCCAGAATGGCAATCGCTGTTTAATACCTACGGTGTTTTGCCACGCCATCCTTCCCAGCTTTATGAAATGGTTCTGGAAGGCATTGTGCTGTTTATCATCCTCAACCTGTATATCCGCAAACCGCGCCCGATGGGTGCTGTATCCGGCCTGTTCCTGATTGGCTATGGTGCGTTCCGTATTATCGTTGAATTCTTCCGCCAGCCAGATGCGCAGTTCACCGGTGAGTGGGTGCAGTACATCAGCATGGGGCAAATCCTCTCGATTCCGATGATTGTCGCGGGTGTGATTATGATGGTTTGGGCATATCGTCGCCGTCCACAGCAACAGCTTTCGTGAGGAAACATGCAACAATATCTTGATTTGATGAAACATGTGCTGGAAAACGGCACACCAAAAGATGACCGCACCGGCACCGGTACGCTGTCGATTTTCGGTCATCAGATGCGCTTTAATCTGCAAGATGGTTTCCCGCTGGTTACCACTAAACGCTGTCATTTACGCTCCATCATTCATGAACTGCTGTGGTTTCTGAAAGGTGATACCAACGTTGCTTATCTGCATGAAAACAACGTCTCTATCTGGGACGAATGGGCAGATGAAAACGGCGATCTTGGCCCGGTATATGGCAAACAGTGGCGCTCTTGGGCAACTCCTGATGGTCGTCACATTGACCAGCTCACCACCGTCATTAACCAGCTGAAAAACGATCCGGATTCGCGCCGTATCATCGTTTCAGCATGGAATGTCGGCGAACTGGATAAAATGGCACTGGCTCCTTGCCATGCGTTTTTCCAGTTCTATGTGGCGGACGGCAAGCTGTCTTGCCAGCTTTATCAACGTTCATGTGATATCTTCCTCGGCCTGCCGTTTAATATCGCCAGCTACGCTTTGCTGGTGCATATGATGGCGCAGCAGTGTGACCTGGAAGTGGGTGATTTTGTCTGGACCGGTGGCGATACTCACTTGTACAGCAACCACCTTGAGCAAACACGTCTGCAATTAACGCGTGAGCCACGTGCGCTGCCGAAGCTGGTGATTAAGCGCAAACCAGAATCACTGTTTGATTACCGTTTTGAAGATTTCGAGATTGAAGGTTACGACCCTCATCCGGCAATCAAAGCGCCTGTCGCTATCTAACGGTTTACAGCCTGCCATAACCGGTGCCATCTGTGCGCCGGTTTTTTTTGCCTGAAATCTGGCTTTGCGAAGCTGTTTCCAGCATTTATGCAACTCACCGCAACAACAAAACTTTCCTCCGAGAAGCCTCGAGAAACAGTTTTTTGCCGCTGGCGAAGAGTTTCGCGGCTGGCACACTCACGCCATGAAAACGAAACAGCTCGGCTTTAGCCTGATAGAAATGATGGTGGTGATAGTCATTGTCGCAATGCTCAGTGCTGGTGGCGTATATGGCTGGCAACAATGGCAGCAACAGCAGCGCTTGCAGATAACCACGCAACAGATTCGTCATTTGTTTGAGGAATTACGCAGTGATGCAAACTGGAATAATCGTGACCATTTACTCACGTTGAAACGCTCAGGAGGAACATGGTGTCTAGGGAGCAAATTGAGTCCCGAGAATGACTGTAACGCCAGTGGACGCTGGCGATTGCTTCAACCTTTTGCCGATGTCGATATTACCGAGACTACATCAGGGATGGGTTTTTACGGGCTGAAAAACACTGCCTGGCCGGGCCATATTACGCTACAAAGTTCTGCGGGAAAGTGGCGCGTTATTCTTTCAACGCAAGGAAGAATTCGTGTTTGTGAAGTGAAAGGGAGCAATAAATGCAATTAAACCAACAGGGCTTCACACTACTTGAAACGCTTATCGCGATGGCTTTGAGCAGTATTGTTTTACTGGGGGCCGGCCGGTTATTCCCCGTGCTGCAACGGGCGGTATTGCAACAGTATCAGAAAGAAACACTGCAAGAATCACTCTGGCAACTGGCATTTAGTTTAGGGAAACAACTTCAACGTGCAGGCTATTGCCATGGTACTTGCCAGGGGGAAGGGCTGGTTTTGCGCAAGGAGGGGGAATGTGTCCTGCTGCAATGGGACAGTAACAGCAACGGGCGGTGGGAGCCATCAGGCCATACCGAAACTGAACTAGCAGGATTTCGACTCAATAGTAACAACCTGGAAGCTTTGCGTGGAGCCACCAGTTGCGAAGGCAATGGCTGGGAGAAAATCTCAGATCCTGCCACGATGAACATACAAAAATTCACCGTCACTCGTATGGCTCGCCAGTCGCTGCCACCCTTGTTAGTGATCGAACTGGCTGCTGCTTTCAAAAAAGAGCAAAACCCGGTGTCTTTGCGCCACATCGTGGTCGGTTATAACCTGTGAACGGGCAAATGGAGCGGGGTAATGCCACCCTGGGTTTCGTGCTGCTACTGTTTGCTTTGGGCATCTTAATGCTGAGCGGATTACAGCAGCAGTTGAACCATCAACGCTTCCTTGTAGCCAGCGAAATTGGGTTTCTGAAGCAATATGCTGCCGCTGTTTCAGCGCAGGCCTGGGGGAGCCAGCTATCCTGGACCTCAGCTCAAACCTGGCAGTGCCAGAAGCAGCCAGAACAAGGCTGGAATGCTTGCATATTGACGGTGGAAAACAATGAGGTGGTGATGGCAGCTCACGGAAAGACTCAGGGGCAGCAAACACCACTCACCTTATGGCAGTGGGGAACGCTTGATCATTCTCGATGGATATCAACGCCCCATGGCTGGCTGGATACTTGCCCTTTTACGGAGGTTTTCCGATGCTTGTTACCGCAGTGAAATCACGGCAGCGTGGATTTAGCTTGATTGAAGTCCTGTTTGCGATGGCGCTATTTTCGGTGGTGATGTTAGCTTTAATGGGTTACCAGCGAGTTCTACAGCAAGGTTTTCAGTCGCAATGGCAATTTCGCCAACTCTGGCGTTTAGCTGTTGAAATGGGGGAACCTGAATCGCCGCCGCCAACAAGTGAATGGAGAGTCAGTCAGCAGCAGACATCGACGGCAGGATGTGTCAGCATCAACGTTACTATTACCAGCCCTGTCGGGCGTACCGGGCAGCTATCGCGTTTGCATTGCTCGCAGAAAGAGAAAAGTCAGGAGTAGCGTTTCTATGTTGCGTGTTTACCATTCCAATCGACTGGATGTGCTGGAAGCCATTATGGAGTTTATTGTGGAAAGGCAACCGTTGCCGGACCCATTCGAACCCGAGGTGGTGTTGGTGCAAAGTACCGGTATGGCGCAATGGCTGCAAATGACGCTGGCTCAAAAATTTGGTATCGCGGCCAACATTAGCTTCCCACTTCCGGCGAGCTTTATCTGGGACATGTTTGTACGCGTGCTGCCAAACATTCCTGAGCAAAGTGCTTTCAACAAGCAAAGTATGAGCTGGAAATTAATGACGCTCATCCCGACGATGCTGGAACAACCTGAATTCGCCCTGCTGAACCAGTATTTGGGAGAAGATGAAAATGGACGAAAACTCTCTCAGTTAGCCTCAAGAATTGCCGACCTTTACGACCAATACTTAGTTTACCGCCCTGCCTGGTTAAGCCAGTGGGAGAAGGGGGAACTGGTCGATAATGTGGGTGAAGCTCAGTTGTGGCAGGCTCCGCTGTGGGCCGCACTGGTTCGCCATACGCAAGATCTTGGGCAACCAGAATGGCACCGTGCAAATCTGTACCAACGCTTTATTAACGCTCTGGAATCAAGTGAAGAATGCCCGCAAGGTTTGCCTGCCCGTGTCTTTATTTGTGGCATTTCAGCTTTACCGCCGGTTTATCTTCAGGCACTACAAGCGCTAGGCAAGCATATTGACGTGCATTTGCTGTTCACCAATCCGTGCCGTTATTACTGGGGTGATATTAAAGACCCAGCTTACCTTGCGCGTTTGATCAGCCGCCGCCGTCGCAGCCACGGGCGCGAGGGGGTCACTCTTCCATTATTTAAAGATAGCGACACGGCTTCTTTATTGTTTAACCAGGACGGTGAGCAAGATATTGGCAATCCGCTTTTAGCCTCGTGGGGTAAATTAGGTCGCGATTACACATTCATGCTTTCTGAGATGCAACGCTTTGAAGAAATTGACGTTTTTGTTGATATCGAGCCAGACTGTTTATTGCGTAATTTGCAGTACGATTTACTCGAGCTGCAAAACAACGCTGTCACAGGGTTAACTCTCGAAGAGTTTGAAAATAGCCACAGCAAACGAATCCTCTCCCTTGACGATCGTTCAGTCGCTTTCCATCAGTGTCACAGCCCTCAGCGTGAAGTTGAAGTGTTACACGACCAATTGCTGGCGATGCTTGAAGCTGACCCAACGCTGACGCCGCGCGATATCATCGTGATGGTGGCAGACATTGAAAGTTACAGTCCGTTTATCCAGGCGGTATTTGGCAATGCGGTGGGCGAACGCCGGTTGCCATTCGCTATTTCCGACCGCCGGGCAAGGCAGGCGCACCCGGCTCTGCAAGCTTTTATCTCATTGCTTTCGCTGCCTGATAGCCGTTTTGCTGCGCAGGATGTTCTGGCACTTCTTGAAGTTCCCGCGCTCGCTGCTCGCTTCTCAATCAATGAAGAAGGGCAGCGCTATTTGCGGCAGTGGGTCACTGAATCGGGCATTCGTTGGGGCATTGATGACGACAATGTCCGTGAGCTGGATCTCCCGGCGACCGGGCAACACACCTGGCGTTTTGGCTTAACGCGTATGCTGTTAGGTTATGCGATGGACAGCCACGCAGGTGAATGGCAGTCTGTTCTTCCTTACGATGAATCAAACGGTTTAATTGCAGAATTGGTTGGGCAACTGGCCGATTTATTAATGCAGCTCAATAAGTGGCGGCATGAACTCACCGTCGCGCGCCCGCTGGCAGAATGGACTTCTGTTTGCCGCGACATGTTAGCCAGTTTCTTCCTGCCTGATACCGAAACCGAGGCCGCTCTGGCGCTGATTGAGCAGCAGTGGCAAGAAATTATTAAATACGGCCTTGAGTCGCATTATCAGGAAAACGTGTCTCTGACGTTATTGCGAGATGAACTGGCGCAACGCCTCGACCAGGAACGCATCAGCCAGCGCTTCCTGGCCGGGCCGATCAATTTCTGCACCCTGATGCCAATGCGTTCTATCCCGTTCAAAGTGGTTTGTTTGCTTGGCATGAATGATGGCATTTATCCACGCACGCTGGCTCCGCTCGGGTTTGACCTTATGAGCCAGAAGCCTCAGCGCGGCGACCGAAGCCGTCGAGATGACGACCGCTACTTGTTCCTCGAAGCTCTCAATTCAGCGCAAGCGCGCTTTTATATCAGCTATATCGGGCGTTCCATCCAGGACAACAGCCAGCGATATCCTTCGGTGTTGGTAGATGAATTACTGGATTACATCGCGCAAAGTCATTGCTTGCCGGATGATGTGGGATTGACCTGTGATGAAAGCAGCGAGCGCGTGAAAAAGCATCTGGTGCAACTGCATCATCGCACGCCATTTGAAGCGGGCAACTTTGTGCCAGGCGCATCCGCTCAAAGCTATGCCAACGAATGGCTACCTGCCGCAAGTGAGCAGGGGCAACCGCAGTCGCCATTTATTCAGCCGCTTGAAGATAAAACGCATGACGTCATTACCCTGGATCAACTGCAACGTTTCTGGCGCCATCCTGTGCGCGCGTTCTTCCAGATGCGTTTGGGGATTCACTTTCGCCTTGAAGATACCGATTTGCCAGATGCGGAACCTTTCACTTTAGATAGCCTCGAACGTTTCCAGATGAACCAGGAATTACTCAATACTCTGGTTCAGGAAGGGGATACACCGCTGCTATTCAGCCGTTATCGGGCCGCAGGGGTATTACCGTATGGGGCATTCGGTGAAATTTTATGGGAAACCCAGTTAACAGAAATGGCAGAGCTGGCGCAAAAAGTGCGAGCCGAGCGACAAAATGGCACCAGCCAGGAAGTGTCGCTGCAAATCGATGGAACAAGTCTGGAAGGATGGTTGTCGGATGTGCAGGCCGATGGTTTGCTGCGCTGGCGGCCGTCGATTCTTAATCCGGCGCATGGTTTACAACTGTGGATTGAGCATGTTGTCTGGTGTGCGATGGGGGGCGAGGGGGAAAGCCGTCTGTACGGGCGCGACTCAACCGAGTGGAAATTCCCGTCAATGGAAGTGGAGCAGGCAAAAAGTTATCTCCAGCAACTTATTGAAGGTTATCGGAAAGGATTAGTACAGCCTTTGCTATTACTACCAATAAGTGGAGGGGCGTGGATAAAAGCCTGTTACGAACCCGCGAATGATGCCATTTTATGGGATGAGCAAACGCAGCAGAAAGCCAAAAGTAAGCTGTTGGCGGCCTGGGAAGGGAATCAACGGGTCGATGGTGAAGGCGCCGACATGTGGCTGCAACGCCTGTATCGTACGCTGGAACCCGCTTACTATGATGCGATTATCCACGAAGCTGAACGCTATTTGCTGCCACTGTTTCGATTCAATAAAGCTTAAAAAAATCGTATAAAAATTGCACAATCCGGCAGGTTCATCTATGATGCGCAACTTGCTCAGGATTGGCGAAAAAAGAAACAACGACAATTCAAGATTGTTTTAAAAGTTGTTAATGATGAGTAAGTTAGTGAATGAGGTTCGTTAATGCCTAAATGCAGCACTTGGTTAAAACCGCTTTTCTTGTTAGTCGCTCTTTGGGCACCATTAAGTCAGGCAGACACCGGTTGGCAACCTATCCAGGAAACCATCCATAAAAGTGAAAAAGACAACCGTCAATACCAGGCTGTGCGTCTTGATAACGGTATGACAGTTTTGCTGGTTTCTGATCCGCAAGCGGTTAAGTCATTGTCTGCATTGGTCGTTCCTGTGGGATCGTTAGAAGATCCTGACGACCATCTCGGCCTTGCTCACTACCTTGAACATATGACGCTGATGGGCTCAAAGAAGTATCCAGAGCCGGATAGCCTGTCGGAGTTTCTCAAAAAGCACGGTGGCAGCCACAACGCCAGCACCGCGACTTACCGCACCGCGTATTACCTCGAAGTGGAAAACGATGCGCTGGAAGGGGCGGTTGACCGTTTGTCTGATGCTATCGCTGAGCCGAACCTCGCTCCAGAGTACGCTGAACGTGAACGTAATGCGGTAAACGCAGAACTGACGCTGGCGCGTGCCCGTGATGGTATGCGTATGGCGCAAGTCAGTGCAGAAACCATCAACCCAGCCCACCCCGGCTCGCGTTTTTCTGGTGGCAATCTGGAAACATTGCGCGATAAACCGGGCAGTAAACTGCTGGATGCGCTGGTGGCTTTTCGCGACAAATACTATTCTTCAAACCTGATGAAAGCGGTCATCTATAGCAATAAGCCATTGCCTGAGCTGGCAAAAATTGCGGTAGAAACTTACGGTCGGGTGCCAAACAAAAATATTGAACGCCCGGTGATTGATGTTCCGGTCGTGACCGATGCGCAAAAAGGTATCGTGATTCACTACGTGCCCGCATTGCCGCGCAAAGTGGTGCGTGTTGAATTCCGCATCGATAACAATAGCGATAAATTCCGCAGTAAAACCGATGAGTTAATTGGCTACTTAATTGGTAATCGCAGTAACAATACGCTTTCCGACTGGCTGCAAAAACAAGGGCTTGCAGACAGCATTCGCGCCGATTCCGATCCATTAGTGAACGGTAATAGCGGTGTGTTTGCTATTTCTGTTTCGTTAACCGATAAAGGCCTGGCGCAGCGTGATGAAGTGGTCGCGGCTATCTTCAGCTACTTAAATAAGCTTCGTGAAAATGGCGTGGATAAAAGCTATTTCGATGAGCTTGCCCATGTTCTGGATCTCGATTTCCGTTACCCGTCAATTACACGCGATATGGATTACGTCGAATGGCTGGCAGACACTATGTTGCGTGTGCCAGTCGAACATACGCTGGATGCGGTTAATATCGCGGATCAATACGATCCCGCAGCGATTAAATCTCGCCTGGATATGATGACGCCGCAAAACGCTCGCGTCTGGTATATCAGCCCGAAAGAGCCACACAACAAGACGGCTTATTTTGTCGAAGCCCCTTATCAGGTCGACAAAATCACGCCACAAGTCTTTGACACCTGGCAGCAAAAAGCAGCGGCTATCAAGCTGGAATTGCCACAATTAAATCCGTACATTCCTGACGATTTTACGTTGGTTAAACCGGGCAAAACATACACCCATCCTGAACTGTTGGTTAAAGAACCCGGTTTGCGCGTGTTGTATATGCCAAGCCACTATTTCGCCAGCGAGCCTAAAGCTGACGTCACCATGGTGCTGCGTAACCCACAGGCAATGGACAGCGCGAAAAATCAGGTGCTTTTTGCGCTGAATGATTATCTGGCAGGAATTGCGCTGGATGAATTAAGTAACCAGGCGTCTATCGGCGGGATTGGTTTCTCGACCAATGCGAACAGCGGTTTGATGGTCAATGCCAACGGTTACACCCAGCGTTTACCGCAACTTTTCGAAGCGCTGTTAAAGGGCTATTTCTCTTACACGCCAACGCAAGAACAGTTGGATCAAGCGAAATCGTGGTATGCCCAGATGATGGACTCGGCAGACAAAGGCAAAGCTTACGATCAGGCGATTATGCCAGTGCAAATGGTGTCGCAAGTGCCGTATTTCCAACGTGAAACTCGCCGCGCATTGTTACCTGCACTGACGTTAAAAGACGTGCTCGATTACCGTGAGGTTTTAAAAACCAACGCAAAACCTGAGTTTTTAGTGCTGGGCAATATGTCCCCTGAGCAGGCTACAGACCTTGCGCATGGGGTACAAAGTTTGCTGGGTACTAAAGGTAATGAATGGTGCCGCAATAAAGACGTGCTGGTGGATAAACAACATCTGGCCATGTTTGAGAAAACCGGCAGCAGCACGGATTCCGCATTAGCCGCAGTCTACGTGCCGAAAGGGTTCGATGAAACCGTGAGCACCGCTTACAGTTCAATGTTGGGGCAAATTATTCAACCGTGGTTCTACAACCAACTGCGGACTCAGGAGCAGTTAGGGTACGCGGTGTTTGCTTTCCCGATGTCCGTTGGTCGCCAATGGGGCATTGGTTTCTTGCTGCAAAGTAATGACAAACAACCCGCCTATTTGTATGAACGATTCAAGGCGTTTTACCCAACGGCTGAGAAGAAGCTGCGTAGTATGAGTGCCGAGGATTTTGCGCAAATGCAGCAGGGCATGATCAGCGAAATTATGCAGGCACCTCAGACGTTATCTCAGGAAGCTTCGCAACTGAGCAAAGATTTCGATCGTGGAAACATGGACTTTGATTCGCGTGATAAAGTAGTCGCCGAAATTAAAAAACTGACTCCGCAAAAACTGGCTGATTTCTTCCATCAGGCGGTTATCGAACAGCAAGGAATGGCCGTACTGTCGCAAGTTTCTGGCAGCCACAATGGTAAAGCAGATTATGCCGCTCCGAAGGGTTGGAAAACCTGGAAAGAGGTCAGCGCTCTGCAACAATCATTGCCGCTGATAGGGGTGAAGTGATAGCAGCCGGTAGACCTGCAATTTGAAAGACAAAGGGTAAATAATGACCGGAACCGCGCAGCCTCTTAATCCTCTAAACCTACCGTTGACGGGGGAGCGGCTGATTGAAGCCTCTGCGGGAACCGGAAAGACCTTTACCATTGCGGCACTGTATTTGCGTCTGCTGTTAGGCCTGGGAGGGGAAAACGCCCATCCCAGGCCGCTTTCTGTCGAAGAGCTGCTGGTCGTAACCTTTACACAGGCGGCGACAGAAGAGCTTCGTGGCCGTATTCGCGCCAATATCCATGAGCTACGAATCGCCTGCGTGCGCAATCGCACTGACAATCCCCTGTTCCAGAGCTTATTGGCAGAAATCCCCGATCTTCACCAGGCCGCCCAGGTTTTGCGTCTTGCAGAACAGCAAATGGACGAAGCGGCGATATTCACCATCCACGGTTTCTGCCAGCGCATGCTTAGCCTGAATGCCTTTGAATCGGGCATGTTGTTTGAACAACAACTTATCGAAGATGAATCGCTGCTACGTCGCCATGCTTGTGCGGATTTCTGGCGTCGCCATTGTTATCCGCTGCCTAAACCCGTCGCTCAAGTGATGGTAGAAGAGTGGGCCGGGCCGGAAGAACTTCTCCGGGATATCAATAGTTGGCTGCAAGGTGAACAACCGATTTTGAAACAGCCTCCAGCCGATGACGAAACGTTGCTTGCGCGCCATCAGAAAATCATCGAATCCATTGAAAATGTGAAAGCACAATGGTGTGCCAGTGCGGATGAAATCGCGCAGATCCTGAGTGTTGCGAAGATTGACCGCCGCAGCTATAGCAGCAAAAACTTACCGAACTGGCTGAATATTGTTGGCACCTGGGCGCAGACCGAAACCACAACCTATAAATTGCCCGACCAACTTGAGCGCTTTTCTCAGTCGATGCTCGATGAGAAAACCAAAGAAGGCCAGCCGCCGCAACATCCTGTTTTTAGAGCTATTAATGATTTACTCGGTGAGCCGCTGACCCTTCGCGATTTGGTCATTGCTCGTGCGATGGCTGAAATCCGCTACACCGTGCAGCAGGAAAAACGTCGCCGTGGCGAACTAGGCTTTGACGATATGCTGACTCGCCTCGATGAAGCGCTGCATAAACCGGGTGGTGATGCTCTGGCCGCCGCCATCCGTGGCCGTTTCCCGGCGGCGATGATTGATGAATTCCAGGACACCGATCCGCAGCAATATCGTATTTTCAGGCGCTTATATATCAATCAGCCTGATACTGCACTGCTACTTATCGGTGACCCAAAACAGGCGATTTACGCCTTCCGTGGCGCGGATATTTTTACCTACATGAAAGCTCGCCATGAGGTCAGTGCCCACTACACGCTGGACACCAACTGGCGCTCATCCCCCGCGATGATTAGCAGCGTCAATACGCTTTTCCAGCAGTTAGATAACCCATTTTTATTCCAGCAAATCCCGTTTTTAGCGGTGAAATCTGCACCGAAGAACAGCGGCTTGCGCTTTACCCTTAAAGGGAAAAACCAGGCGGCGATGTCGTTCTGGGCGCAATCCGGCGATGGCTGCGGTGTAAGTGATTACCAACAAACTATGGCGATGCAGTGCGCGCAGCAAATTCGGGACTGGCTCAGCGCCGGGCAGCGCGGCGAAGCGTTGCTGTGGAAAGGTGAGGAATCGCGCCCGGTGCAGTCGTCTGATATCACCATTTTGGTTCGTAGCCGTGGTGAAGCTTCAATTGTGCGTGAAGCGCTGGGTGCGCTGAATATCCCTTCGGTCTACCTTTCAAACCGCGACTCCGTATTCGCCACGCCGGAAGCGCGTGAAATTCTGTGGATTTTGCAGGCGGTATTGGCTCCAGAAATTGAGACTGCGCTGCGCAGTGCCGTTGCTACCAGCATGTTGGGGCTGGATGCCCAAATGATTGAGGCGTTGAATAATGACGAAAACGCCTGGGATCGTCTGGTTGAAGAGTTTTCTGAGTACCGGCAAATTTGGCTGCGCCGTGGCGTGATGCCGATGCTGCGGGCGCTTATCGCAAGGCGACAGGTGGCGGAAAACTTGCTGGCAACGCCCGGCGGTGAACGTCGTCTGACCGATATTTTGCACATCAGCGAATTGCTGCAAGAAGAGGCCGCGCAAACTGACAGTGAACATGCGTTAGTACGCTGGTTGGCGCAGCAGGTTGCGGAGCCTGACAGTAACGCGTACAGCCAACAATTGCGCCTTGAAAGCGACCGCCATTTGGTTCAGGTAGTCACTATCCACAAATCCAAAGGGCTTGAATATCCGCTGGTTTGTCTGCCATTTATCGCCAACTATCGTGCTCAAAACAGTGGCTTGTATCACGACCGTTCGACGTTTTCACCGCTGCTGGATTTAAGCGACGATGAAGAAAGTTTAAGCCTGGCCGAAGAAGAGCGGCTGGCGGAAGATTTGCGCCTGCTTTATGTCGCGTTGACGCGCTCCATCTGGCATTGCAGCCTCGGTGTCGCGCCGTTGTTTAAAGGGAATCGCGCCAAAAAAGGGGCCAGCGATTTGCATCTCGGTGCGCTGGGTTACCTGCTGCAAAAAGGCGAAGCGAAAGATGCCGCTGGGCTGCAAACCTGTTTACAGGAACTGGCGAGCGAGTCGATCAGCATCGAAGAACCTAAATCTGATGATTACACCCCATGGCAGCCGGTGAGTGAGGCGCTGCCCGAACTTAGCGCCCGTATCATGAAACGTCAGGTCGCTGATAACTGGCGAGTCACCAGTTATTCGGGCCTGCAGCAGCATGGCAGCAGCCAGGCTTTGGATTTATTGCCGCGCCTTGATGTGGATGCCGCAGGTGTTGCACCTGTGAAAAGTGAGCCATTACTTACTCCGCACACCTTCCCGCGTGGGGCAGGGCCAGGCACGTTTTTGCATAGCCTGTTTGAAGGCATTGATTTTACTCAGCCGCTTGATGAATCGTGGATTGCTGAGCAACTTACTTCACAAGGTTTTGGTGAAGAATGGCAGCCGATTGTCACCGAGTGGTTGCACACCGTTTTACACGCTCCATTGAATGAAACGGGCGTGTCGCTGAGCCAGCTAAGAGCGCAAGACCGGCAGGTTGAAATGGAGTTCTATCTGCCGATTGAAAGTGACTTGCAGGCTGTGCATCTGGACAAACTGGTGCGCGAATATGACCCCTTATCAAAAGGTTGCCCACCATTAAACTTCAAACAAGTGCGCGGCATGTTGAAAGGGTTTATCGACCTGGTGTTCCGCTGGCAGGGGTGCTATTACCTGCTGGATTATAAATCTAACTGGCTGGGCGAAGACAGCAGCGCTTATACCGAAGAAGCGATGGCGGCAGCGATGCAATCTCATCGTTATGACCTGCAATATCAACTGTATACGCTGGCGTTGCACCGATATTTGCGCCACCGCATTCCTGATTATGACTACCAAAGTCACTTCGGTGGCGTTATCTATCTCTTCTTGCGGGGTGTTGAAAGCAACGGCTCAACGCAGGGGATTTTTGCAACACGCCCGGATGAACAATTAATTGCGAAGATGGACGCACTCTTTGCGGCACAAACGGACGAGGCCACATCATGAAAATGTCTGAGTTGTTACAGCAGGCCGTAGAGCAAAAATTATTGCGAGCGTTGGATGCGCAGTTTGCCATGATGATCGCCAGTGACGAGCAGCCCGCGGTGATGCTGGCTGCGGCGTTGGTCAGCCACGATGCGGGTGAAGGGCATGTCTGCATTCCGCTTTCACGGTTAGCGCCAGAGTTCTGTTTTGCCGGACGCCAGCCAGATTTTGCCGCGCAACTCTTTGCTCTGGTCGACCTGAAAAGCGGCTGGCGCGAAGCGCTACTTGCTTCACCTGCGGTGAGTGAATATGACGGCGCGACGCCGCTCAAGCTGATTGGCGAACGTTTATACCTCAACCGGATGTGGCAAAACGAACAGTCTATCGCGCAGTTTTTTGTTCAGGAAAACTGTGCCATTGCGCTTAATGAAGCGCAGGTGACCAGCGTGCTCAATCAGCTTTTTGAGCCGATGGCCGAGACTGACTGGCAAAAAGTCGCCGCTGCCGTAGCGCTGACGCGCCGTATATCGGTGATTTCTGGCGGGCCGGGAACGGGCAAAACCACCACCGTGGCGAAATTACTGGCGGCGCTGGTTCAGCTAAATGATGCAAAACCTTTGCGTATTCAATTGGCAGCCCCGACCGGCAAAGCCGCTGCACGATTAACGGAATCATTAGGCTCGGCATTGCGTCGTTTGCCGCTGGATGATGCGCAAAAAGCGTCATTGCCTAACGATGCCTGCACGTTGCACCGTCTGTTGGGGGCACAACCCAACAGCCAGCGCCTGCGCTATCACGCCGGGAATCCTTTGCATCTTGACGTGCTGGTGGTGGACGAAGCCTCAATGGTGGATTTGCCGATGATGGCGAAGTTGATCAATGCGCTCCCGCCACAGGCGAGGGTGATCTTTCTGGGCGATCGCGATCAACTGGCATCGGTGGAAGCGGGGGCGGTGCTCGGGGATATTTGCCACTATGTCACTTGCGGCTACTCCGCTGAACGGGCAACAGAATTAAGTCAGCTAACCGGTTATGCCCTTCCTGCCGGGGAAAGCAACCAGGCGAGCTCGTTGCGTGACGGGCTTTGCCTGCTGCAAAAAAGTTACCGTTTTGACGCTCATTCTGGCATCGGGCAACTGGCGTATGCAGTCAACGCCAGCGATGTTAAGCGGGCAAAATCCGTGTTCAGCGAAGGTTTTAGCGATATCACCAAACAGCCGCTACGTGAGACAGAAGATTACGCGTTGATGATTGCCGATGCGGTGGAAGGTTATCGACCGTATCTGGAGTTAATTCACCAGCAGGCAGAACCCGCCGCCACTCTGGAAGCATTTGGATGTTATCAAATGCTGTGCGCATTGCGTGATGGACCGTTTGGGGTCAGCGGTCTGAATTCTCGCATCGAGCAGGCTTTGATCCAAAAACGGCTGATTGAGCGGCCAAACCAGGCGACATCGCGTTGGTATAACGGCAGGCCGATTATGATTTCCCGCAACGACAGTTCGTTGGGTTTATTCAACGGCGATATTGGTATCGCGCTCGATAAAGGCGAGGGGCTGCGCGTCTGGTTCCCGATGCCGGATGGCACGATTAAATCCGTGCAGCCCAGCCGTTTACCGGGCCACGACACGGCTTACGCCATGACGGTGCATAAATCGCAGGGTTCGGAGTTTGAACATGCGGCGCTGGTTTTGCCCAATCAATACACCGCCGTGGTGACACGCGAACTGGTGTATACGGCGATCACTCGCGCTCGTAATAAGCTGTCGCTTTATGTCGATGATCGGGTATTTGAAAAAGCGATTGTGACGAAAACAGAACGACGTAGCGGATTAATGGAGAGTTTTAGCTAGCCCCGTAGGGCTAGCTTTTGATTACGCTAAATCTGCCATCAGCACTTTTGAACGGCGCTGATAGTTGTACATCTCTTTTTTGCTTTCCGGCAGCAGCTCAACATCCACCGGCATAAAGCCGCGTTCCTGGAACCAGTGAATGCTGCGGGTGGTGAGCACGAACAATTTGCTCAAGCCCATTTGCCGCGCTTGCGTGGCAATGCGTTGCAGCAGAACTTCACCGCGCGATGAACTGCGATAATCCGGGTGAACCGCGACGCAGGCCATTTCGCCAATCCCTTCTTCCTGGAACGGATAGAGCGCCGCACAAGCGATGGTCAGGTTATCGCGCTGAATAATGGTGAACTTGTCGATTTCCATTTCCAGTTGTTCACGCGAACGACGCACTAAAATGCCTTGTTGTTCGAGCGGGCGAATCAGCTCGAGAATGCCTCCAATATCGTTGATTGTGGCGCGGCGAATCTGCTCCGCACTCTCCATCACGATTTGTGTGCCGATACCGTCGCGCGAGAACAATTCCTGCAACAGCGCACCATCTTCTTGATAGCTAATTAAATGGCTACGACGCACACCGCTGCGGCAGGCTTTCACCGCGCCGCGTAAGAAACGCACGGTGCCAGAATGGTAATCACCGACTTCTTCCAGTTCCTCAATGCGTTTTTGTGCATCGTTCGGGAACAGCTCAGAAACGATATTGCCGTTGTCATCGATGACGCCCTGAGAAGAGCAGAAACCGATCATTTTCTCGGCTTTAAGTTTGACCGCCAACTGTGTGGCAATTTCCTCAGAAGTGAGATTGAAGCTTTCGCCTGTCACAGAAACCGCCACCGGCCCCATTAACACAATGGCACCGTTATCTAACTGGCGATGAATCGCTTCTTCGTCGATACGACGCACGCGCCCGCTGTGGCAATAATCCACGCCATCATCCACGCCAAGTGGTTGAGCAATAATAAAATTACCGCTGACAACGTTAATGTGCGCGCCCTGCAACGGCGTGTTGCCGAGGCTCATGGACAAACGCGCGGTGATATCCAACTGCAATAAACCGGCGGCTTGTTTTACCAGCTCCAGGGTTTTGGCATCGGTGACGCGCGTGTGTTTATGGTAGATAGGTTCGTGATTATGCGACGCCAGATTGGCATCAATTTGTGGGCGTGCACCGTAGACCACCACCAGACGGATGCCCAGACTGTGCAGCAGCCCAATATCGTTAACGATGCTGGAAAAGTTCTCGTGTTCGATGGCTTCGCCGCCCAGCATAATGACAAAGGTTTTTCCCCGATGGGCATTTATATAGGGGACAGAATGGCGGAATCCCTGTACCAGTTCGGTTCTACGTTCCTTCACCACGGCAAGCCCTCATTGCATGATTATTCGTAATTTCTGTATTTTTATTCTTTTATTGCCTCTGGCGCAAGCAGCAATTGCCACAAAGCGGAAATTTCTGTCTCCACGTTGCCAGGTGCTTGATTGCGAATGTTTACCCTTTAAAGGGTGACAGCCCGAGTGTGTTTCGCTAAAGTTTTCGGCTCAAAAAATAAAATTGGTTATTCGGTTCACGGAAACACACCGCTCAGGAGAGCTATGTCAGATTCCCGTTCATTAATTAGTCGTCGCCGCTTATTGCAGGGCGCAGGCGCTATGTGGCTACTGAGTGTCAGCCAGGTTGGCTTTGCAGCTTCAAGCCTGGTGGTTGCGGTGCGCGTATGGCCCGCATCGTCATACACTCGTGTCACGCTGGAATCGAACAAACAGCTTAAGTACAAGCAGTTTGCCTTGAGCAACCCCGATCGAGTGGTTGTCGACATAGAAGGTGTGAATTTAAATTCAGTTTTGAAGGGGATTGGTGGCCAGATTCGCGGCGACGATCCTTTCATTAAATCGGCGCGTGTGGGGCAGTTTGATCCGCAAACCGTGCGCATGGTTTTTGAGCTGAAACAGAACGTGACGCCACATCTTTTTGCGCTGGCACCGGTCGCGGAATTTAAAGAACGCCTGGTAATGGATCTTTATCCGGCCAATATGAACAGCGAGCAAGATCCGTTGTTGGCGCTGTTGGAAGATTACAACAATGGCAAGCTGGATAAAGACGCACCGCCTTCTCCGGAACAAGGGCCGCAACCGGGTAAAGCCGGGCGCGACAGACCGATTGTTATCATGCTCGATCCCGGCCACGGCGGGGAAGATCCGGGGGCCATTGGGCCAAACAAAACGCGCGAAAAAGACATCGTGCTCAAAATTGCTCGCCGCCTGAAAGCGCTGATTGATAAAGAAGCGAATATGAAAGCCTATATGACGCGCAACGAGGATGTGTTTATCCCGTTGAAGGTCAGGGTGGCAAAAGCGCAGAAGCAGCGTGCGGATCTTTTTGTTTCGATTCATGCGGATGCGTTTACTTCTGGCGCTGCTCGCGGTTCGTCGGTGTTTGCGCTTTCAACCAAAGGTGCCACCAGTACCGCAGCAAAATTCCTCGCCCAAACCCAGAACGCCGCCGACTTAATCGGTGGTGTGAGTAAGAGTGGCGACCGGTATCTCGACCATACGATGTTCGACATGGTTCAGTCGCTGACCATCAACGACAGCCTTAAATTCGGCAAAGAAGTGCTGACCCGTCTGGGTAAAGTGAACAAACTGCATAAGAATAGCGTTGATCAGGCTGGGTTTGCGGTACTGAAAGCCCCGGATATTCCATCCATTCTGGTGGAAACTGCGTTTCTCAGTAACGTTGAGGAAGAGCGTAAGCTGCGCACGGCGACATTCCAGCAGGAAGTGGCAGAATCTATTCTGGCGGGCATTAAGGCGTATTTTGCGGATAGTTCGCGGCTGGCACGATTAGGGTGATTATGAAAATTATTTTGCCGAGTAATTGAAGCTGCAACAAGGCGGCAAATGAATGAATCCCGATGAGCTTACTGTAGTAAGTGATTCGGGTGAGTGAGTGCAGCCAACGAAGTGGCGGCTTTAATTAGGAAGCGCAAAAACAAAAAAACACCCGTTAAGGTGTTTAAATGTTGGTTGCGGGGGCCAGATTTGAACTGACGACCTTCGGGTTATGAGCCCGACGAGCTACCAGGCTGCTCCACCCCGCGTCCGTAAACTTCTTTATTACCCAAATGATTTTCATCATTGCGCGAAACTCAGCGACTTAGTTGGTTGCGGGGGCCAGATTTGAACTGACGACCTTCGGGTTATGAGCCCGACGAGCTACCAGGCTGCTCCACCCCGCGTCCGTGGAAGCGCACTATACTCTGCTCGGCTTTTGATGCAACCCTTTTTTTAAAAAATACCCGATTTGTCACATCTATCTGATAATAATTTAATTTAAGGTCAAATAACGAACACATCCCGGCTATGTAAGGTGCAACACGTTTAAATCTTGCAGCGTGTTTGCTATCTTCGCGTGGGATAAAGCGGCATAACCGGGCGAGGAAGTAATGATAGGACGTTGGACGAAGTACATTGTAACTGGAGTAGTGGTTGCCATTCTGGCGGGCTGTTCCTCAAAACCGACAGATAAAGGACAGCAATATAAGGATGGGAAATTTACCCAGCCTTTTTCCCTCGTCAACCGGCCGGATGCAGTAGGTGCTCCGATTAACGGTGGTGACTTTGCTGAGCAAGTTAACCAGATTCGTTCAGCCTCTCCTCGCCTCTTTAATAGTAAGAGTGACGTCTATGGTGCCGTCCAACAGTGGCTACGTGCCGGTGGCGACACCAGCAAGCTGAGCCAGTACGGCCTTGATGCCTGGCAGATGGAAGGTGCCGACAACTACGGCAACGTGCAATTCACCGGCTACTACACGCCTGTGGTGCAGGCGCGTTACACCCGCCAGGGCGAGTTCCAGTACCCAATCTACCGAATGCCGCCAAAACGCGGTCGTTTGCCTTCACGCGCAGAGATTTATAGCGGTGCGTTGAGCGACAGCTACATCATCGCTTACAGCAACTCCTTAATGGATAACTTCATTATGGATGTGCAGGGCAGCGGCTATATCGATTTCGGCGACGGTCAGCCATTAACCTTCTTCGGTTATTCGGGCAAAAACGGCCACGCTTACCGCAGTATCGGCAAAGTGCTTATCGATCGCGGGGAAGTGAAGAAAGAAGATATGTCGATGCAGGCGATTCGCCATTGGGGCGAGACGCACAGCCAGGCGCAGGTTCAGGAACTGCTCGAGCAGAACCCTTCTTTCGTCTTCTTTAAACCAGCCAGTTTCGCGCCGGTGAAAGGGGCGAGCGCTGTACCGTTGATTGGCCGTGCGTCAGTCGCGTCCGACCGCTCCATTATTCCGGCGGGCACCACGATTCTGGCGGAAGTGCCGTTGCTCGATAATAACGGCAAATTTAACGGGCAATACGAGTTGCGCGTGATGGTTGCGCTGGATGTGGGCGGCGCAATTAAAGGCCAGCACTTCGATATTTACCAGGGAATTGGCGCAGATGCCGGTCATCGCGCAGGTTGGTACAATCACTATGGTCGCGTTTGGGTACTGAAAAACGCACCTGGCACCACCAATACAGTTTTCAATGGTTGATATTTCCGAGGATAACGTAATGTCTGTTGTTTTGACCGATGCCTGGCTACAACGCTTTGGCGGCACAGCCCGTTTGTATGGCCGCGATGCGCTGCAACTGTTTGCTGATGCGCATGTTTGCGTGATTGGCATAGGTGGCGTGGGCTCGTGGGCCGCTGAAGCGCTGGCGCGTACTGGTATCGGCGCGATTACGCTTATCGACATGGACGATGTGTGCGTCACCAACACTAACCGCCAGATTCATGCGTTGCGCGATACGGTCGGGCAGGCCAAAACCGAAGTGATGGCAGAGCGTATTCGGGAAATTAACCCGGAATGCCGCGTCACGGTGGTGGATGACTTTATAACCGCTGAAAACACCGCGCAGTTGCTGAGCCAGGGTTTTAGCTATGTGATCGACGCTATCGACAGCGTGCGCCCGAAAGCCGCGCTGATTGCTTATTGCCGTCGCAACAAGATCCCGTTGGTGACAACAGGCGGCGCGGGCGGGCAAATCGATCCGACGCAAATTCAGGTTAGCGATCTGGCGAAAACTATTCAGGATCCGCTGGCGGCAAAATTGCGCGAAAGATTAAAAAGCGATTTTGGCGTGGTGAAAAACAGTAAAGGCAAGCTGGGGATCGATTGCGTGTTTTCCACCGAAGCGCTGGTTTATCCGCAGGCTGATGGTTCAGTGTGTGCGATGAAAAGCACGGCTGATGGCCCGAAACGCATGGATTGCGCGTCTGGTTTTGGCGCGGCAACCATGGTCACCGCCAGCTTTGGCTTCGTGGCGGTGTCCCATGTTTTAAAGAAAATGATGGCGAAAGCGGCGCGGACTCAGGCTGCCTGAGCCGCAACGCGCACGGCTTGCGCTAATGCCGCAAGCCCGCTGCTGCGTGATGCACTTAATTGATTGCGCAGCCCTAAATCATCAAACAGGGCGAGTGAGTCTTCATTGAGCAACTGTTCAGCCGTTTTCCCTTCAATGGCGGTGAGTAACACCGCCAGCAAACCCCGAACGATTCGACCTTCGCTGTCACCATAGAAATGTAACGTGCCATTCGCCTGAAGGCTGTGACCCAACCAGACGCGGTTTTCGCAGCCTGCAATTTCGATATCTTCGCGCTTTAAATCTGCGGGCAGTGCCGGAAGTTGCTTGCCTAACAGAATCAGCTGGCGATATTTATCTTCCCACTGCTGCAACGGCGCAAAGGTAGCTCGCAAGCTATCGGCGGTGATCGACGTGCCAAAAGGGTGACCGGCCAGAAATCCACTTGTCATTTAATCCCCCAGAATTTCCAGCGCACTGTCGATGGCCTTGATCAGCGCATCAACATCGCTTTGTGTATTGTACGGTGCAAACGAGGCGCGCAATGTACCGCTGACGCCAAGTGCTGCCAGCAACGGCTGCGCACAGTGTTGCCCGGCGCGCAGAGAGATCCCGGCTTCGGCCAGTAGCGTCACCATATCGTTATGGTGAATACCAGCGAAATCAAAGGCTAACAGGCTCGAATCCTGGCAACGGAAACTGCGGAAACCCGGGCGTTTGCTCAGTTCTGCTTCGGCAAGCGTGGCCAGGCCACGGCTATAAGCTTCAGCTTCCTGCAAATCAACGGTTTCCAGCCACTCAAGCGCGGCGCTCAGGCCAATCACACCCGCAACGTTTGGCGTACCGGCTTCAAAACGATACGGCACGGGCTGCGTTTTGAATCCTTCAAACGAGACGTGAGTAATCATCTTGCCGCCGCCAAGCCACGGCGACATTTCTTCGAGCAACGCTGTTTTACCGTATAACGCACCGATGCCGGTTGGGCCATAAAGTTTGTGCGCCGAGAACGCGTAAAAATCGATATCCAGCGCCTGGACATCCGGTGGGCAGTGCACCGCACCTTGTGCGCCATCGACCATCACCACCGCGCCCGCAGCATGAGCAAGATTAATTGCTTTCGCTAAATCTGGGCAGCCGCCAGTGACGTTCGACATCTGGCCTAGCGCCAGAATTTTAGTGCTGGCGTTGAGCAGTTCAGGGAGTTTGCTTAAATCAGCGAGATAATCTTTGCCCAGCGGCAGCTTGATAATCTTCGCGCCTGTTTGCTCCGCGACCATCAGCCACGGCACAAAATTCGCGTGGTGCTCGGCTTCGCTAACGATGATTTCGTCGCCCGGTTGCAGGCGCGGGCGGGCATAGCATTGCGCCACCAGGTTAATGGCTTCGGTGGTGCCACGCGTCCAGACAATATCTTTACCAGACGGCGCATTAAGCAACGCCGCTACGCTATCGCGCGCTGCTTCATAGCGTTCGGTAAGGCGCTGCGCTTCGGCAAATTGGCTGCGATGAACATTCCCGGCGCTCAGGCTATAAAACTGCTGAGTCGCTTCAATCACCGCGAGAGGTTTTAATGTGGTTGCCGCGCTGTCGAGATAGACTCCGGCATCGGCCAGAGCCGGGAACTGGCTGCGAAACTGGGCTGGATTAAATGATTTCATGATTTTCCTCGTATCCAATCCGATGATCGTCGCGCATTTGTCTGAATCACACAAGGGAACAATAACCTTCGGAATAGTCTGCATAACCTGGCAAGGTCGGGAAAGCGCGTTATGCTAATTAATGTTAGGTGAGTCTTTCACCGTGTTTATTTTGACGTATAAATCAGCATTAAACGCTATCAAGGAGAAGAATATGAATAAGGCAGCCGCAGCAGTATTAGCAGGAGTTATGGCTTTTGGTCTTTCAGCGTGTTCTAGCCCGAACTACGTGATGCACACAAATGATGGTCGTACGATCGTTGCCGATGGCAAGCCGCAAACCGATGATGAAACGGGAATGATTTCATATAAAGACGCCAACGGTAACAAGCAGCAGATCAACCGTACTGACGTAAAAGAGATGGTTGAGTTAGATCAGTAAATTTTAAGCAAAAAAAAGCACCGCAATTTGCGGTGCTACATTAATCACTATGGACAGACAGGGTAAATGTACAGGAAGTGAAAAAGGGGTAGCTTAGCTACCGGGGTCTGGAATGCCAGACCAATTGCAAACACAACAACACAACATCACAACCGTAAGCCAAAAGCCCTCCGAAACACGCATTTCAGATAACTTTTCGTTCCGGCTCAGGAAGTGACGCCACTATAGGTATTTGCTGGTGCATCCTCAACGGACAATTTATAATGGCTCAGATAAAAAAAACTAATAGGTTAACTAAGTTCACCTGTTTGTTAATAGACTTTAACATTTAAGCCAATCAACTATGTCCAAGCGTTTGCCACCTTTAAATGCCTTACGTGTATTTGACGCTGCTGCTCGTCACCTGAGTTTTACTAAAGCGGCCGAAGAATTGTTCGTGACTCAAGCTGCCGTCAGCCACCAGATTAAGTCCCTGGAGGATTTTCTCGGCCTGAAATTGTTCCGCCGCCGCAACCGCTCGCTGCTGCTGACGGAAGAAGGGCAGAGTTATTATCTGGACATCAAAGAGATATTTTCCCAACTCACCGAAGCGACGCGCAAACTGCAAGCACGAAGTGCGAAAGGTGCGTTAACGGTCAGTCTGTTGCCAAGTTTCGCCATTCACTGGCTTGTGCCTCGACTCACTAGCTTTAATACAGCTTATCCGGGAATCGACGTCCGAATTCAGGCTGTTGACCGCCAGGAAGATAAACTTTCTGATGATGTCGACGTCGCCATTTTTTATGGTCGCGGCAACTGGCCGGGTTTGCGTGTGGAAAAACTGTACGCAGAATATTTGCTGCCGGTCTGTTCACCGATGCTGTTAACCGGTGATAAACCGATTAAAACCCCTGAAGATTTAGCGCATCATACTTTATTGCATGATGCGTCTCGTCGTGACTGGCAAACCTATACCCGTCAGTTGGGCGTGAGCCACATCAATGTGCAGCAAGGCCCAATATTCAGCCACAGCGCAATGGTGCTCCAGGCCGCAATTCACGGGCAAGGCATTGCTCTGGCAAACAATGTGATGGCGCAATCGGAACTTGAAGCGGGCCGTTTAGTTTGCCCATTTAACGATGTGCTGGTGAGTAAAAATGCGTTTTATCTTGTTTGTCATGACAGCCAGGCAGAACTGGGTAAAATAGCGGCCTTCAGACAGTGGATCCTGGCGAAAACCGCGAGCGAACAAGAAAAATTCCGTTTTCGCTATGATCAATAAGCAACCTTCGCGTAGGCATTTCTCTACGCCTTTAATTAGGGTTACACCATGACCAGCCGTTTCATGCTGATTTTTACCGCAATTAGCGGTTTTATCTTTGTTGCTCTCGGTGCCTTTGGTGCCCATGTATTGAGCAAAACGCTTGGTGTTGTGGAGATGGGCTGGATTCAAACTGGCCTTGAATATCAAGCATTTCACACGTTAGCAATTTTTGGTCTGGCGGTTGCGATGCAACGCCGGATCAGTATTTGGTTTTACTGGAGCAGTGTTTTTATGGCTCTGGGTACGGTTTTATTCAGCGGCAGTCTTTATTGCCTGGCGCTGTCTCACTTACGCCTGTGGGCGTTTGTTACTCCCGTCGGTGGGTTCAGTTTTCTCGCCGGATGGATCTTGATGTTGATTGGTGCAATGCGCCTGAAACGTAGGGGCGTAAGCCATGAATAAAGTTATTTTGTACTGCCGACAAGGTTTTGAGAAAGAGTGTGCGGCAGAGATTACCGACAAAGCTGGTCAGCGCGGCGTTTTTGGTTTTGCCCGCGTGAAAGAAAACAGCGGCTATGTCATTTATGAATGTTACCAAGAAGATGATGCCGACAAACTGGCGCGTGAATTACCATTCCGCGAGCTGATCTTTGCACGTCAGATGATCGTTGCGGGCGAACTGCTAAAAGATCTTCCGACCGACGATCGTATTACGCCGATCACCGGCATGCTGATGGGCGTGGTGGAAAAGGGCGGCGATCTGCGTGTTGAAGTGGCTGATACCAACGAAAGCAAAGAGCTGATGAAGTTCTGCCGCAAGTTGACGGTGCCATTGCGTGCGAGCCTGCGAGCAGCGGGAGTTCTCACCAATTACGAAACGCCGAAACGTCCGGTGGTGCATGTGTTCTTTATCGCACCAGGTTGTTGCTACACCGGTTATTCCTATTCCAACAACAACTCGCCTTACTACATGGGCATTCAGCGCCTGAAGTTACCTTCTGAAGCGCCGAGTCGTTCCACGCTAAAACTGGAAGAAGCCTTCCATATTTTCATTCCTGCGGATGAGTGGGACGAGCGCCTGGCAAACGGCATGCACGCGGTTGATCTGGGTGCATGCCCAGGCGGTTGGACGTACCAATTAGTGCAACGCAACATGTGGGTTTGCTCCGTGGATAACGGCCCAATGGCGCAAAGCCTGATGGACACCGGCCAGGTGACCTGGTTGCAGGAAGATGGTTTTAAATACAAGCCAACCCGCAACAACATCTCATGGATGGTGTGCGATATGGTTGAGAAGCCAGCCAAAGTGGCGAGCCTGATGGCGACCTGGCTGGTGAACGGCTGGTGCCGCGAAACCATTTTCAACCTTAAGTTGCCAATGAAGAAGCGCTATGAAGAAGTCACACAGAACCTGGCGCTGATTCATGAAAAACTGGCAGAGCATGGTATCAGCGCTGAGATTCAGGCGCGTCAGTTGTACCATGACCGCGAAGAAGTGACCGTACACGTGCGCCGTATGTGGGCAGCGGTGGGCGGGCGTCGCGACGAGCGTTGATTAATCACCCTCACCCCGACCCTCTCCCTGAGGGAGAGGGGGAAAAGCAACACCGAACAGTTCCCTCTCCTGGGGAGAGAGCTAAGTTGAACACCAACACCGAACCGTTCCCTCTCCTGGGGAGAGAGCTAAGTTGAACACCAACACCGAACAGTTCCCTCTCCTGGGGAGAGGGCTAAGTTGAACACCAACACCGAACAGTTCCCTCTTCTGGGGAGAGGGCTAAGTCGAACACCAACACCGAACAGTTCCCTCTCCTGGGGGAGAGGGCTAGGGTGAGGGCGTCCCACCCGGCAATCGCAACTGCTGCAAATTCCCATCAAGCACTAAATCCGTCTGCAACTGCGCCACCCGGCGGCTGATAAACGCACTTTCCCTATGCTGTTCTAACTTCTTACGCCATTTCTCAGGCGCTTCATCCAGCCGTTCATACAGCGCTTCCAGCGTTGAAAACTGATTAATCAATTGTGTGGCACTTTTCGGCCCAATTCCCGGAACACCGGATATTTTGCTACTGCTTATTCCCGCCAGTCCCCAGAAATCCGCCAGTTGTTCTGGCTGCACACCGTATTCTTTGGCGATAAAGGGCGCATCCAGCCAGCGTTTCTGAAAATAATCACGGATCTGAATGGTAGGCGCGAGCAACTGGCAGAAACCTTTATCGGTTGAAACAATGGTAGCGCGATGCCCGCTTGCCGCGAGTTTTACCGCAAGTGTAGCCGCCAGATCGTCGGCTTCATTACCTGCTGAATGCCAACAGGCAACGCCTCTTTTTGCGAAGGCTTCCCGCAAGATGGGCATTTCCTGGTGCAAGGTATCTGGCATTGGCGCGCGCCCCGCTTTATAGTCTGGCAACACCTGATGCCGCCAGCCTTCTCGCCGGTCTTCATCATCAAAGACGGCAACAGCATGTGTGGGCTGACTATGAGTAATCAATGCATCCAGAGCGTGCACGCAAGTATCAACGCAAGGTGAGCCTTGAACTGCATGAATCCGGCGGATTAAATTCAGGGCATCAACGATAAGTAAATGAATCATCATGAGTATTTCGCTTTCGACATTCGCTGGGCACACAGTAACATTTCTGCGAGTTGACCGCGAACGCACGAATAAGATTCGGGAAAGCCGCTCGCAATATTATTGTGTTGAAAGGCATTGCTAAGTACTTAGGTTGCTATATATATTTTCATTGAATAGAAAAATCAGAGACAACAACATGAGTAATAGTTCACACCTCGCACATCGCATTCAGGCTCTACAACCGTCAGCAATCAGAGAATTATTGAAGCACAGCAAAATGCCTGGCGTGATTTCTCTTGCCGGGGGCATTCCTTCCAGCGAATTGTTTGATAAAGAAGGGCTGGGAATCGCGACGCAAAAAGTCGTCGCCGAGAATTTTAACGACGCGTTTCAGTATGGCCTGACCGAAGGCAATGTTGAACTGCGTCAGCAATTGGTTGAGCTGAGCCAGCAACGTGGAATCACCACTACGGCGGATCAATTGTTGATAACGTCCGGCTCCCAGCAGGCGCTGGACTTGCTGATGCGCGCGCTGGTCAACCCTGGCGATGTGTTTGTGGTTGAACGCCCGACTTACCTGGCAACGCTGCAAATTCTGAGCCTGAACGAAGCCAACGTGAAATCCGTGGGCAGCGACGAGCACGGCATGATCGTTGACGAACTGGCAGAGTTGCTGAAAACAACCCGCATCAAAGGTGTTTATGTTGTTCCAACATTTGGCAACCCAAGTGGCACAACGTTGAGCGCCAGCCGCCGCGAGCAACTGGTCAAACTGGCGGAAGAACATCACTTTGTGATTGTTGAAGACGATCCGTATGGTGCAATTAGCTTCACTGAAAATCGCGAGAAAACCTTGCTGCAGGTGGCCACTGAACGCGGCAGTCAGGAAAACGTGGTTTATACCTCAACGTTTTCTAAAATTCTCGCACCGGGTCTGCGTGTTGGCTGGATTGTGTTGCCGGAATGGATGAAGCAAAAAGTCGCCATCATCAAACAGGCCACTGATTTACACGCCAACTCATTTACGCAATCGCTGGTGTCGGCGTACCTCACGCTCGACCGTCTGAACCCGCAGATTGAGCTGATTCGTGAAGCGTATAAAAAGAAATGCCTGAGTTTGTCGGCGTATTTGCAGCAGGAATTAGGCGAGCACATTAGCTTTAACCAGCCGCAGGGCGGGATGTTCTTGTGGGCCTCGTTCCGTTACGAGTTTGATACCACTCGTTGGCTGCAACAAACCCTGGAAAAGGGCGTGGTGTACGTGCCGGGCGAGTTCTTCTTTAGCGATAACGCCGACAAGAAAACGCTGCGTTTCTCTTACGCAACGGCGACCGAAGAGCAGCTGTATGATGCTGTACAGCGGCTGAAAGCGGCGCTGTAAAACGAAAAATGGAGCCGAAAGGCTCCATTTTTGTATCAACACTTTTGCATCAGTGAATTGCGATATTAATGCGACAACTCCACAACGCTATCTTCGTCATTCTTTTTGGCGACCTTCCCGCCCATTCGTCTTGAATACAGCGCGGTGATAATTGGCACCAGAATCGCCGTCACAATCACGCTGGCTGCAACCAGTGCTGTGGCTGACGCTGCAACAGGTTCGAATGCCGGGTTAATTTGCGCAATGATAACCGGGTTTGCTACTGCCGCACCTGCTGCGGAAGACGCCGCAATCCCTGCGGTTCCGTTGCCGCCACCGATGTATTTATCAGCCAGAATCAACGGGATACCGGTAATAACGATAACGGCCACGCCCAGCATGATACCCAGCAGGCCTGTGTGCATAATCACGTTCAGGTTGATGGTGTTACCCAGCGCGAAGCCAAAGAACGGAATCAGAACCGGGGTTGCTTTGCTGAAGAAGGCACGGAAATCGTGGTCCAGGTTGCCCAAGGCAAAACCAATCAGGAATGGCAGCACCGCACCGATGAAGTGGTGTGGCTCAAACGAAGCCAGACCCGCAGAACCCAGAATCACCATGGTCATCAATGGGCCTGATTCCAGAGACATCAGAACGAATGCACCCGATTCTTCTTTCGTGCCGTACTGGTTCATCAGGCTCGCATACAGGCCGCCGTTGGTCATATCCATGGCAGAAACCAGCGCCAGAACAGAAAGACCCGCGAACATCCCCGTCTGAATACCGCCTTCAGGAATAAAGGAAGCGGCAATCATCGCCACAACCCAGGCGACCGCAATTTTGGTCAGTACCAGGGTGCCCGATTTACGCAGAACCGTGCCGGTTGCGCGAAGATCAATTGAAGCGCCAATACAGAAGAACCAAACCGCCAGAATTGGAACGGTTCCGCTGATCATCCCTTTGGTAAATGAACCGAAATAGGCCCCAGTGTCGGGAGCGAAGGTATTTAAAATAGCGCCTAATATCAATGGAACCAACATCATCCCGCCAGGAATGCGTTCTATCGTAGCTTTGATCTTCATGGTCAATCCTCTTTATTTCCTCATTCATGAGAGCGTGTGAATGAAAAAATCATGTGTCAGTAAGTGATTAAAAAAAATGGTTTTTCCTGGTTTTGTCTGCTTCTGGTCAGCTTGTTTTATTGCTCTTAATGGCAAGAAGCCTTGACCAGAGAAGGGGGAATCGTGAGTTTGAACTCCCGCGTTTCCTTCATGAGTTAAACTATCCACTTACTGGAATGCCAATTCAATCAAATTGAAACGATATTTCAATTTGGATCACATTATTTATATAATCAGGTGATAAAATGTCTTTGTGGTGCGGTTAAATGTAGACGGCTTGTAATCAAATCTATTTTAATTGCTAAATTATTATTAATAGTAACGGGCGTGATATTGCTCCGCCTGGTATTCTCAGCCTTGAAAGGAAAAGTAATGGATATTCGTCAAAGCATTCATAGCGATCATGCAAAAACCCTGGATACTGCCGGTTTACGTAAAGAGTTTCTGATTGAAACTATCTTTACGGCTGACGAGTACACCATGACCTACAGCCATATCGACCGCATCATTGTTGGCGGTGTTATGCCGGTGACGCGCACGGTGAGCGTCGGCGGTGAAGTGGGCAAACAACTGGGCGTGAGCTATTTCCTCGAGCGCCGCGAGCTGGGCGTGATCAACATCGGCGGGCAAGGGACAATTACCGTCGATGGCACCTGCTATGAAATCGGGACTCGCGACGGTTTGTATGTCGGAAAGGGTGCCAAAGAAGTGGTGTTCGCCAGCATCGACCCGGCAAACCCTGCGCGTTTCTACTATAACTGTGCTCCAGCGCATACCACTTACCCAACTAAACGCGTAACGCCTGCGGATGTTGCACCAGTCACCCTCGGCGACAGCGTCACCAGCAACCGTCGTACCATCAACAAATACTTCGTTCCAGATGTGTTGGAAACTTGCCAGTTGAGCATGGGCCTGACTGAACTGGAGCCGGGCAACCTGTGGAATACCATGCCTTGCCACACGCACGAACGTCGCATGGAAGTTTACTTCTACTTCGGTCTGGAGCAGGACAGCTGCGTGTTCCACATGATGGGGCAGCCGCAAGAAACGCGTCACATCGTGATGCAAAACGAGCAAGCAGTGATTTCCCCAAGCTGGTCAATTCACTCAGGCGTGGGCACTCGTGCGTATACGTTTATCTGGGGAATGGTGGGTGAGAATCAGGTGTTTGACGATATGGATCATGTGAAGGTTGGCGATTTACGTTAGTGGAAGTTTGGGTGAGGAGTTTTCTGTTTCCCCTCACCCTAACCCTCTCCCAAAGGAGAGGGGATTTTTCGGTTTTCTCCCTCACCAAAGGAGAGGGGATCGTACGGTTTTCTCCCTCTCCTGGGGGAGAGGGTCGGGGTGAGGGCAATGTTTCCTAATCGCAGGACACTTTCATCGCCAGCCCGCCGCGAGAGGTTTCGCGGTACTTCGAGTTCATGTCTTTTCCGGTTTCGTACATGGTGTCGATAACCTTATCGAGGCAAACGCGTGGCTCGCTGGTACGGCGCAATGCCATACGTGCGGCGTTCACCGCTTTCACCGCTGCAATCGCGTTACGCTCAATACACGGCACCTGAACTTGCCCGGCAACCGGGTCGCAGGTCAGGCCGAGGTTATGTTCCATGCCGATTTCCGCCGCGATACACACCTGGCTCGGGCTGCCGCCCAGTAATTCCGCCAGACCCGCCGCAGCCATTGAACAGGCCACGCCGACTTCACCCTGGCAACCCACTTCTGCGCCTGAAATCGATGCGTTCATCTTATAAAGCGAACCAATGACACCGGCGGCAAGGAAGTAGCGCGCACAGGAGTTCGTGTTCACTTCGCGAATGAATTTGTCGTAATAAGCCAGAACCGCCGGGACGATGCCGCATGCGCCGTTAGTCGGTGCGGTAACAACACGGCCACCCGCCGCATTTTCTTCGTTTACTGCCAGCGCAAACATGTTAATCCAGTCGACAACCGCCATCGGATCCGAATTGTTTTTATCGCTGCTAACCAACATTCTGCGTAATGCTGCGGCGCGACGTGGCACGCGCATTTTCCCCGGCAACACACCTTCGGTGGTGATACCGCGTTCAATGCCGTTACGCATTACTTGCCAGACATCGGCAAAGTGCGCATCGATTTCAGCTTGAGAACGCAGAGCGCGCTCGTTCAGCATCATCAGGCCGGAAAGCGAAAGCCCACTTTCTTTGCAATGGCGCTGTAAATCGGCAGCGCTTTTATACGGATACGGCACGACGATTTTCTGAGTCTCTTCCACGCCAAAATGCGCTTCATCCACGATAAAACCGCCACCGATGGAGTAATACGTCTGGCTGTAGACCGCCTTTTCACCCGCCAGCGCGGTAATCCGCATGCCGTTTTCGTGCAGGGAAAGGTTGTCTTCATGGAAATTCATGCAGCTATCGACCGGAAATTCCACTTCGTGTTGGCCGTTCGCCAACAACAGGCGGCCGTGAGTATTCACGTCCTGAATGAAATGAGGGATAGCGTCGATATCCACGGTGTCCGGCATATTGCCCGCCAGACCCATAATAATGGCGATATCGGTGTGGTGCCCTTTCCCGGTGAGAGACAGTGAACCGTATACATCAACGACGACTCGCGTGACGTCGCGCAAAATCCCTTGCGCGATTAAATCGTCTGCGAATTGCTTACCGGCTTTCATCGGGCCGACGGTATGGGAACTGGAAGGGCCAATACCGATTTTGAAAATATCGAATACGCTAATCATGTTGCGTCCGTTGCCTGAGTAACTTTAGAAGCGAAAAAGCCGCCCGCGAGAGCAGGCCGCTTAGAGCGTTTAGATGAACAGCGAGTATAAAGAGTAAGAGATGGCGGAAATAGCGACCAGACCCATAATTACCACAAATACATTGCTGATATGGCCGCTGTATTTGCGCATTGCCGGGACTTTCTGAATCGCGTACATCGGCATCAGGAACAGAATCATCGCGATGATTGGGCCGCCGAGGGTTTCAATCATGCCCAGAATGCTTGGGTTCAGAGTGGCAACAATCCATGTTGTCACCAGCATGAAGATGGCGGTGATGCGGTTCAGCTTGCTGACTTCAATGCTCTTGCCTTTACCGCGCAGGGATTTGATAACCATCCCGTTGAAGCCTTCACGTGCGCCCAGATAGTGGCCGAGGAAGGATTTAGTAATCGCCACAATCGCGATAATCGGTGCCATCCAGGCAATAACCGGCGCGTTAAAGTGGTTAGCCAGGTAAGACAGAATAGAGATGTTCTGTGCTTTCGCTTCGGCCAGGTTTTCCGGGGAAAGGCTCAGTACGCAGCTGAATACGAAGAACATCACGGTAATAACCATCATGATGTGCGCAAAAGACAGGATGCGTGAACATTTCTTCTCAGCTTCGTCGCCGTACTCATTACGTTTTGCAACCGCAAATGCAGAGATGATTGGCGAGTGGTTAAAGGAGAATACCATCACTGGAATCGCCAGCCACAGAGTCATCCACAGGCCGCTGCCGGTTGCAGGAGACGCAGCAGAGCTAAATGACAGGGTATCAAACGCCGCGCTGCTCCACTCAGGAATCAGGTACAACGCCAGCGCCATCAAAGCCGCAACAAACGGGAACACCAGGATACTCATCGCTTTAACGATCATTTGCTCGCCGAAACGAACGATGGTCATCAGACCCACAATCAGAATCAGAGACAAAAGCGCACGCGGCGGAGAAACCATGCCTAACTGGTGCGTAATAAAGCTATCAACGGTGTTGGTGATAGCGACGCTGTACACCAGCAAAATTGGGTAGATAGCAAAGAAGTAGAGCAGGGTAATCACTTTACCTGCGCCCACACCAAAGTGCTCTTCTACAACTTCGGTGATGTCTTCGCCTGGGTTTTTACCAGACAGCACGAAGCGAGTCAGGCCACGGTGAGCGAAGAAAGTCATCGGGAACGCAAGAATTGCCATGATGAACAGCGGAATCAGGCCGCCAACACCGGCGTTAATTGGCAGGAATAAAACGCCAGCCCCAATTGCGGTGCCGTACAGACCCAGCATCCACATGGTATCGGACTTGCGCCATGAACTTTTGCTTTCAACCGAGGCAATGCTGCCGGTTTGAGTGGTTTCCATCTACTACTTCTCCAAAGGAACATATGATTCGAAATTTGGGCCAACCGCGTTGTCTTGCCATTGGCTATTGAAATTTAATGCTGTTTATGAGCGGTTTTTTAGTAATTTTGGGCGGTGATAATCAGCGGGCGGAAAGATACATTCATGTCGTCAATTCATCAGTGATCGAGATCTCATTTGTAGTAATCCACTATTTAAATAGTGTTTTCTAGATTTTCGGTCTAAATAGAATTGTATGAGTAATATTTTTAGCCTGAAATGTTGATATTTTTAGATAATAAAACATCGTTTCATTGTGTTTGTCTGGAGTAATTGCCTGTATAGAAAGGTTTTTTGGCGTGATTATGGTGCTAACCCATAAGTTTCGTTGCAGACGATTATTCTGCTACCGGTAACATTATACCGACTTGTGGGGGTTCAATAAGGCTAAAAAAGGCAGGAATGGCAGGGGAAATAAAAGGGCGGAAAGGCTCCGCCCTCGGGGCTTAGGTGCAGATTTCGTAGCAAGGAATGTACGCACTGCCGGGTAATTTCATGCGGTGCTGGGCGACAAAGCCCTGAAGCAGGTCATCCATACGGCGCATCATTTGCGCGTCGCCGTGAATTTTATACGGGCCAAACTGTTCAATGGCGCGTATCCCACCTTCTTTTACGTTACCCGCCACAATGCCGGAAAACGCCCGGCGCAAAGAAGCCGCCAGTTGTTCTGCGGGTTGATCCGGGTACAGCTTGAGATTCGCCATGTTTTCATGGGTTGGCTCAAACGGCACTTGCAGATCCGGGGCGATGCGAATTGACCAGTTGAAGCTATAAGCATCGCCCGTTTCGCGGCGATTCTCTTTCACTCTCGGCATCGCTTTTTTCATCTGACGGGCGACTTCTGCCGGGTCATCAATAATGATTTGGTAATGACGACGCGCCTGTTCACCCACGGTGTTGACGATAAACTCGTCCAGCACGCGGAAGTAATCAGCGCTCTCTTTCGGCCCGGTCAAAATCAGCGGTAACACCTGATCGTGATTGTGCGGGTTCATCAGAATACCGAGCAGATAAAGCAGCTCTTCTGCGGTGCCCACGCCACCAGGGAAGATGATGATGCCATGCGCGATTCGCACAAACGCTTCGAGACGTTTTTCGATATCAGGCATGATAATCAGTTCATTCACCAGCGGGTTTGGCGGCTCTGCGGCAATGATTGACGGCTCCGTCATACCGATAAAGCGGCTTTCTTTATAACGTTGCTGGGCATGACCCACCGCCGCGCCTTTCATCGGGGCTTCCATCGCACCAGGGCCACAGCCGGTACAAATGTTGAGTTCGCGCAGGCCCAATTGAGTGCCGACGCGACGCGCATAGAGATATTCATTTTCGTTAATGGAGTGCCCGCCCCAGCAAACCACCAGGTTTGGTGCTTCGCCAACATGCAGAGCGCGTGCATTTCGTAAAATAGAGAACACCATATTGGTGATATTTTCAGGGTCTTCCAGGTCAAGATTCTGGAAGCGACCGGCGCTGGAAATCTGGCCGTTTACGAACAAAATATCGCGGAGTACAGCAAACAGGTTAGCTTGCAAAGCCCGGATGATACGGCCATCGACGAAGGCATCATCAGGTGGATTAATCAGTTCGAGTTTCACGCCACGTTCGCGGCGCAGCACGTTGATATCGAAGTTTTCGTAACGCGATAACAACTCTTTACTGCTGTCGGTCTGGCTTCCTGAGTTAAGTACGGCAAGTGAACAATTGCGAAACAGTTGATAGAGGTCGCTACTGGCCGTGCGCTTAAGCATGTCCACTTCCAGTTGCGACAACATATCCATTGAGCCTAGCGGGCTAATATGTGTAATCAAGTTAACTCCTTACGAAGCGTAAAGTGCCGCTCCCACTGATTACAATAGCCCTGCTATCAGCTATTTAACAACCTCTAAACAATAATCCTTCCGCACGCTGCGAGGCGTTTCGCACTTATTGGCGAACCAGACGGCCAAATGACGGATGGAAATCGGTATTGGTGCGCCATGGGTTGATGTCCAGGCCGCCGCGACGGGTATAACGCGCATAAACGCTTAACGTTTCCGGGGCGCAGAACTTCTGAATATCATTAAAGATGCGCTCAACACACTGCTCGTGGAATTCGTTGTGCTGGCGGAATGAAACCAAATAGCGCAGCAGTTTTTCACGGTCGATGCGTGGGCCACGGTAGCGAATTTGTACGGAACCCCAATCCGGCTGATGAGTGATCAGGCAGTTGGATTTCAGCAAATGGCTCACCAGGGATTCTTCGACGATGTCATCACCCGCCGCACCGCTCAGGTAATCGGCGTTAAAATCATAATTATCAATCGCGATGTTTTGCTCATCAATACACTCGCCGTTAAACGCGGCGATTTCCTGGCCTTCAAGCTCATGCAGGCGGAATAACACCACGCTGACATCGCCTTGCGCACAAGCGCTTAAATCACGCTTTAGCGCTTCCTGAACGGTTTCCCAGTCGGCGAATTGCGTCTGGTTAAAGCTGTTCAAATAGAGCTTAAAGCTTTTCGACTCAACCAGATTCACGCTGTTGGCATCCAGTTGCACATGGCCGACGGCGACCTGCGGTAAACCGTTGCTGTTCAGCCACGACAACTCATACAGCGTCCAGATATCGCCGCCGCTAAACGGCAGATTATCGGCCTGCAAACCCAGCGGGTCGCGGTTCAGACTGCGCGGTACGGCTTGTAGCAAAGAAGGCTGGTACTTATCCTGGTAAGCGGTTGGCTTACCCAGCGTCAGGCCGCTCAGCGCCTGGTGTTTTTCATAAGACATGTGTCACCAATAGAATGCAGGTACAATTAGCCTTTATTGTACCGCAGCCTTGAGGGAGTGAGAAATTGGTGGATAACGACGTACGTCAGGCGCTGGAAGATTTTACGCATCGCTTTTGTCATGCCTGGCGTGAACAAACTGGCGGTTGGCCAGCCAGTGAAGATTTATATGGTGTGCCGTCGCCGTGTATCGTGACCACAACCGGTAACGATGTGCGCTGGCAGCCGCAGCCGTTTACTCCGCAAAGTGATCTGAGCGCCGTAGAACGCGCCATGGACATCGTTTTGCAGCCTGCGGCGCATCAATTTTACACCACGCAATTTGCCGGTGACATGCCCGCATTATCGGGCAGCCAGGCGCTGACATTATTACAAGCCTGGAGCGAAGAGGATTTCCAGCGCGTGCAGGAAAACCTGATTGGTCACCTGGTCACGCAAAAACGCCTGAAACTTTCACCGACGCTGTTCCTCGCCACCACACCTGATGAAATGGAAGTGGTATCAGTTTGTAATATGACTGGCGAAGTGGTGGTGGAAAAAATCGGCACCAAACAGCGCAAAACCCTCGCCGCTTCGTTAAGTGTGTTCCTGCAAGAGCTACAGCCCCAGGTGATTTAAGCGTGATTCGCTCTCGGGCTTGTGAGAGATCTCTTACACAAGCTGTAAGAGATCTCTAACTTTACGTGCAGACATTTTATTAGGAAAAATCGCATAAGTTTTTAATATCAATAAGTTGAGTTGATATGCGGTGACTTTTGAATGAAAGTTAACGTAAGCTTTGGTTGTGAGTGTCTTGTCAGAATGAACGAAATGGTAGATTCTATGTCCGTCGACAAGGAGTCGGGAAGTGAAGGCGACATTAGGATGATGTCACTTCATTGAAGAAGCGGAACACACCAGGATGGTGTTGCAAGGAAGGCTTCAGGACGAAGCAAGGATCACTCAGGAAGAGTAAAGGACACCTCCAGGACGGAGAAAGAGAGCCGAATCAGGAACGTTCGGTGGGTCAGGAAGGCCAAAGGAAATCGCATCAGGATGATGCCGGAACACCACAGGATGCTGGTAGCAGGACGCGAGTACGACGGATTGTAGGTCAGGAGACCGCAGGACATAGTTGTCACGGACGAGCAGGGAGCACCAAAAGTAGCCGGATTAGCTGCGAAACGAACCGGGAGCACTGTTTATACAGTGCTCCCTTTTTTTATGCTTTTTTCGCCCACAGTAAGAAGTGATATGCTTGCCGGCTTCTTTAGACTGATGCCCGAGGTTTTCATGGAACGCCACGCGCTGGTTCGCCAGCATCTACACATCATTGAACAGGTTTTGCGTGACCACCAACTTTGGCTGGGTTGTGCGCCAGACGCTGAAGCCTTTGAAAGCACTCAACCTTTTTGCCTGGATACTATGCAGCCTCACGAATGGCTGCAATGGGTTTTGATTCCCCGTATGCACGCACTGATCGACGCGCAACATCCGTTGCCTGCAGATTTTGCCCTCGCACCTTATTATGAAATGGCGCTCGATGCCTCGCACACCGGACGCGCACCGCTGTTAAAAGCCCTGCAAGATCTCGATGCGCTGTTTGCGAGCGACAAATCCTGATGCTGGAAATTATTTATCAGGATGAATGGCTGGTGGCGGTAAACAAACCTTCGGGTTGGCTAGTCCACCGCAGTTGGTTGGATCGCCATGAAACGGTCTTCGTGATGCAAACCGTGCGTGACCAAATCGGCAAGCATGTGTTTACCGTGCATCGCCTCGACAGGCCCACTTCCGGCGTGTTGCTGATGGCACTTTCCAGCGAAGTCGCCCATTTATTATCGCAGCAGTTTGAACATCACCAGATTCAAAAACGCTACCATGCGGTGACGCGCGGCTGGCTGGAAGATGAAGCGGTGCTCGATTATCCGCTGGTGGAAGAGCTGGACAAAATCGCCGATAAAAAAGCCACCCAGGATAAAGAAGCGCAGCCAGCAGTGACGCACTATCGCGGCCTTGCGACGGTGGAAATGCCGGTTCCGGTTGGGCGTTACCCAACGGCGCGTTATAGCCTGGTGGAACTGGAGCCGAAAACTGGCCGCAAACATCAACTGCGCCGCCATATGTCGCATTTGCGCCATCCGATGATCGGCGATTCTAAGCATGGTGATTTGCGCCAGAATCGCGCGGCTGCCGAGCATTTTGGCTGCCAGCGGTTAATGCTACATGCAAGCCAGCTTTCATTAACTCACCCGATTACCGGCGAACCGCTGTGCCTTCGCGCAACCCTCGATGACACCTGGATGCAGATGATGTCACAGTTTGGCTGGAGCGGCTTACTGAGCGACATCGAAAAGGTTGAGTTTGTGGCAAGCAACGGCCAGGATGAATAAAACAGCCGTAACGCAAGGAGTTAACTGATGGCCGAAGTGGGAATTTTTGTAGGAACGATGTATGGAAACTCGCTGTTGGTGGCGGAAGAAGCCGCAGCGATTCTAAAAAAGAAGGGCCATAAAGCCACGGTATTTGAAGATCCTGAACTGGCCGACTGGCAAAAATTTGGCGACCAGTATGTGTTAGTTGTCACTTCAACGACGGGGCAGGGCGATTTGCCGGATAGCATCGTTCCACTGTTTCAGGCGATAAAAGACAAACTCGGCTACCAGCCTGAATTGCGTTACGGTTTGATTGCACTGGGCGACAGCAACTACGAACATTTTTGTGGTGGCGGCAAACAATTCGATGCTTTGCTGCAAGAGCAGGGCGCGAAACGTATCGGCACTGTTTTGGCTATAGATGCTAACGACCACCCTGAACCTGAATCGGTTTCAAATCCGTGGGTTGAGCAGTGGGCGACGTTGTTACAGTCATAAACTCAATACCGGGCGGGTATCTATTACCCGCTAAAATCTAAAAAATCCTGCTGTTAATCATTAATACATTCGATATTATTCAATTTAGAACATTCTCCCCTTGGACATTACCCCAACTGAAATTCATTGGCTGTATTTAATGTTGCCGTTATATTTGCGCGAGCTATGAATTGAATGCTGTTTTATCTGACAAATCGGGATTAATTCTGAATGTTAGACACATTTGATAATAATAGTCCGTTTTCGGATTTGTATTCTTTAAAATAAGGAATCAGCTAATTTAAATAATTCACAGGATGTTAATGTGCGCCCTTCTTTTGCACCGTTATTTGCTGCGATAATTTTTATATTCCTGTCAGCAGGTGCTCATACTGCGGTATTGCCTAAAGATCAGGAGCTAATCCTACAGCAGGAAAGACAGCGTGCACGTGAAGCGTCATTAGCGACCCCAGCGCCTGAAGTGCGGCTTTCGGCCCCTTCGGCTTCATTTGGTCGCGTTCAATTCCCACAAGAAACTCCGTGCTTTCAAATAAATAACGTGGAATTACAAAACCGTAATTTCGTTCCCCACTGGTTGCCATTGCAGAAAATAGCCAATCAGGCGGTTGGGAATTGTATTGGTTCTACAGGAATTAACCTGGTGATGACCGCAATACAAAATCGTCTTATTGATAGCGGATATATCACTACGCGTGTTGTCGCTCCGCAGCAGGATTTAAAAAGTGGAAATCTGCAATTAGCGATTATTACTGGAAAAGTTCGCCACATTATTTTCACTGAGCAAAGTGGACATTACGCCACGCTTTACAGCGCATTCCCGGCTCATGAAGGCAACCTGCTGGATTTACGCGATATTGAGCAAGGGCTGGAAAACTTACAGCGCGTGCCGACCGTGCAGGCGAGCATGGAAATCGTCCCAGGAGAAAACCCGGGCGAAAGCGATATCGCTCTGAGCTGGCAACAAAGCAAAATGTGGCGCGTGGGCTTGTCACTTGATGACTCCGGCTCGCGCAGTACCGGGCGCTATCAGGGCGGCGCGACGATTTACGGCGACAACCTGCTGAGCCTGAGTGACACGCTTTACCTTTCTGCGGGCACTTCTTTATTTGCCCCAGACGGCAAAGGCACCCACAACTATACCGCGCAATATTCCCTGCCTTTTGGCTACTGGGCCACCAGCTTCACCGCCAGCAGCAACAGTTACTACCAGACGGTGGTGGGCTTAAACGGTGATTACCGTTACAGCGGCGACAGCAATAATCTCGACTGGCAACTCAGCCGCGTATTGCATCGTAACGCCAGCCAGAAAACCTCATTCACCTATGACGTTATCGCCCGTGATTCCAAAAACTACGTCGATGGCACCGAAGTTGACGTACAGCGCCGCCATACTGCCGCCTGGAAAATTGGCCTTCAGCACCGCCATTACATTGCCGCCGCAACATTAGATGCGGGTATCAGCTACCAGCGTGGGACGCGCTGGTTCGGTGCGATCCCTGCTTCAGAAGAGTATTTCGATGAGGCTACGGCGCTGAGCAAAATCCTGCAAATCAACGCCCAGCTTGATGCGCCTTTCGTTATTGCCGAGCAGAACTTCCGCTACAACGCGCAGTACCTGCGCCAGATGAGCGACACGCGCCTGACACCACAGGATCAATTTTCCATCGGTGGCCGCTGGACAGTGCGCGGGTTTGATGGCGAGCGCACATTGAGTGCCGATCGCGGCTGGACGGTTCGCAATGAACTCTCCTGGCAAACCCCACTGCCGAACCACCAACTTTATCTCGGCGTGGATTACGGCGAAATCGGCGGTAATGGTAGCGACTACAACCTCGGCAAACACCTTGCGGGCGGCGCGCTAGGCATCCGTGGCGGCTTGCTCGGTGCGAGCTACGACATGTTTGCTGGTATCCCGCTTTCTAAACCCGATGGCTTCACCACCGACCCGGTGACGCTCGGTTTCAACCTGAACTGGCAGTACTAAGGCAAATGATGCGAATAGAAAATTTCGACGTGATTGCGCCCGGAGTTCTGGGCGGTGACGCCAGTTCAGCGCAAGTGCTTGGCTCAGCGGTATGGCTGTGGATGCACTCCGAATTCCACCGTGGTCTGGAGCTGGAAACGCTGCCCACGGTGCTGTTGCCCATCATTGAAAAACAGCAATACCTGCTGGTGAGTGAGCAGGGCAAACCGATCTTTTTCCTGAGCTGGATGTGGATGGACGAAGAAGCCGAACGTCGTTATCTGGAAGCGCCCGGCATCATGACGCAAGAGCGTGATTGGTTCAGCGGCCCACGTCTGTGGTTGCGCGACTGGGTGGCACCTTTCGGCCACACCCTCGCGATGAAAAACCTGGTGACCGGATATTTGTTCCCGGAAAACTGCATGCGCGCGCTTTACCACCGTGGCGTGACGCGCGGCAAATGCGTCAAAAATTTTCGCGGCGATAAAGTCAGTTCACCACAGGCGAACGACTGGCGAACCGCACACCCTCTTTCCGCACCCATAAAAGAACTCCCTGCAAGGACGCAACCATGAACAAGAACCTTTATCGCATTGTCTTCAACAAAGCGCGTGGCATGTTGATGGTGGTTGCCGACATTGCGAAATCCGGGCGGGCTTTGTCATCGTCTTCTTCGGGCCTCGGAGCCACGCTTTCACGCCGTATCAGCAAACTTTCGCGGCTCAATTTCAGCCTGCTGCTGGCGTTGGGTTGTGTCAGCGTTTCCGCGCATTCGGGGATCGTTGCGGATGGCGCGGCTTCAGGGAATCAGCAGCCAACAATTATTAACAGCGCGAACGGCACACCGCAGGTCAATATTCAAACGCCAAACAGCCAGGGTGTGTCTCACAACAAATACAGCCAGTTTGATGTTGATGCAAAAGGGGCAATCCTTAATAACTCGCACAACGCCACCCAGACTCAGCTTGGCGGCATGGTGAATGGCAACCCGTGGCTGGCGAAAAGCGAAGCCAAAATCATCCTCAACGAGGTGAACTCGCGCAACCCGAGCCAGCTGAACGGCGTGCTGGAAGTGGCGGGTAAAAAAGCACAAATCGTTATCGCCAACCCGGCGGGCATTACCTGCGACGGCTGTGGTTTTATCAACGCCAACCGCACCACGCTCACCACCGGTACACCGCAGTTTAACAACGGGCAAATTAGCGGATACGACGTCAACCAGGGTGAGATCGTGATTCAGGGCCGTGGCATGGACACCACCAACCAGGACAGCACCGATATCATCGCCCGCGCGGTAAAAGTGAACGCCGGGATCTGGGCCAACGAGCTGAACGTCACCGCCGGGAAAAACGTGGTCGACGCCGCGCACCAGAGCATCAGCACCAAAGCCAGTGATGGCAGTTCTCGCCCACAACTGGCGGTGGACGTGTCGCAACTTGGCGGCATGTATGCGGGTAAAATTCGCCTCATCGGCACCGAAAACGGTGTCGGCGTGCGCAACGCGGGCGCTATCGGCACCTCGGCAGGCAGCGTAACGATTACCGCCGACGGGCGTATCGAAAACAGCGGCACCATTAATAGCGTTCAGGACTTAACGGTCAACGCATCCGGCGGTATCCAGAACAGCGGAACACAATATGCTGCCGGTAATACCCGCTTAGCGACTCAAGCTGATATCACCAACAGCGGCACGCTGGCCGCCGCCCGCGAAACGACTCTCAACGCAGGCAGCCTTAACAGCACCACCACCAGCGTGTTAGCCGCAGGTCTAAATAGCGATGGCAAACTTGGTAGCTCCGGCAATTTGACACTGAACACCTCCGGTGAACTTAGCACCCACGGCCAAAACCTTGCGGGCAGCCAGATTAATGCGCAAGGCAGCTCTGTGGATTTAAGCCAGAGTCAGACTTGGGCCAATAGCCTCACCGCGACGGCAACAACCGGCAACCTCAGTACCGCACAGGGTAACGTGGCGGCGGCGCAAACACTCACGCTCAATACCAACGGCTTGCTGACCAACGACGGCGGCAAGCTCGAAGCCGATCGCTTGCTGCTTGGCGGTAGCTCGCTCTCAAACCAGAAAGGCGTGATTAACCAACTTGGCGAGCAGGATCTGACGCTCGCGCAAAGCAACGCCATCAACAATACCGAAGGCACCATCGCCAGCAACAGCGCCAATCTGACGCTGAACACCGCAAAATTGACCAATAACACAGGCTCGATTATCCATGCGGGCAGCGGAAAACTGGCGCTTAACGCCGCAGAACTAGACGCCACATCGGGCACGCTTGCCACCAACGGCGCGCTGGCGCTGAGCGGCAAAAAAATGATGCTGGATGGCGCAACCACGCAGGCTGATAACATCACGCTGACTGCCGACAGCCTTTCTCATCGCTCCGGCAAAATGACGCAAACCGGCAGTGGCAATATGGCGATGACGGTCGCAGGCGGGCTGGATAACACGGGCGGCAGCATCGCTTCCAGCGGTGATTTCACGCTCAAAACGGGCAGCCTTAACAACCAGCAAGGGCAGTTCCTTGCCGCAAACCACTCGCTGACATTAACCAGCGCGGGTGCGGTAGATAACCGTAGCGGATTTATCGCCACCGACGGCTGGCTGGCGTTCAACAGCAGCCAACTGGATAACAGCAGCGGATTGATTCAAAGCGGCAACTGGCTCAGCCTCGACACTCACGGTGGTGCGCTTCTCAACCAGAACAGCGGCGATACGGGCGGCATTATCAGCATGGGTGATTTGTCGCTGAAAAGCGGCAATGTTGATAACCAACACGGCACGGTTTACAGCGCGGGAACGGCAACGCTTAGCACCGGAAGCTGGAATAACACAGCCGGGCAAGTTGTAGGCGTCAGTTCACTGAAATTCAGCGGTAACCAACTACTCAACGACAACGGAGGCCTGCTCCAGAGTGGCGGGGCAATGGCCCTCGACACCCACGGCGCGGCGCTCAGCAATTCCCAAAACGGCGTTATCTCAAGCCAGGGCGATTTGCACCTCAACACCGGGGACGTGAACAACCATTCCGGCACCGTTTACAGCGCCAGCAATCTCCAGCTCAACACCGGAAGCTGGAACAACACCGCAGGTCAATTGGCAGGCGTCGGTTCGCTCAACTACAGCGGTTCGGCATTGTTCAACGATAATGGCGGCCTCATTCAGAGCGGCTCAGAAATGCGCCTCGATACCCACGGTGCAGCACTTAGCAACGCCCAAAACGGTGTGATCTCAAGCCAGGGGGATTTGCACCTCAACGCGGGCGATGTGAACAACCAGCTCGGCACCGTTTACAGCGCCGCAAATGCCGTGCTTTCCACCGGAAGCTGGAACAACACCGCCGGGCTTTTAGCTGGCGTCAGTTCGCTCAGTTTCAGCGGCAATGCGCTGCTGAACGATAACGGTGGGGCTGTACAAAGCGGTGGCGATTTAAGCCTCGACAACCACGGTGCATTGCTCAGCAACACCCAAAGTGGGGACGCAGGCGGTATCACCAGCCAGGGCAAAATGCAGCTTAACGTCGGCAATTTCGACAACACGCAGGGCGCGGTGATCAGCAACCAGCAACTTGCGCTGAATGCCAACAATGTGAATAACGAATCGGGTTTGCTGGTCGCGCTACAGGGGCTGGATGCGTCAACGGGTGCGCTCAACAACCATAACGGTGCGATTCAGTCGGGCGCGGCTTTCAACTGGAATACCCACGGCAATTCGCTCAATAACGCCAACGGGCTTATCAGCACGCAAGACGCATTCACGCTGCTTGCGGGGGATATCAATAACCAGCAGGGGCTGCTGACTTCAGGCGGCGATTTTGTTCTGACGGCGGGTCAGCTGGATAACCGCAACGGGCAGGTCGCCGGGAAAAGCGACCTGACTCTGACCACCTCCGGCATCAACAACCAGCACGGCGCACTTCAGGCGCTGGGCGATATGGCGCTGAATGCCGCCAGCAAAGTGATCGACAACACCGCAGGGCTGATCCAAAGCGCGCAACAGGTGTGGATGAATGCCGCGCAGGTTCTCAACCAGAACACCCACAGCAGCGACACATCGATGGGGATTCAGGGCGGTAATATCACCGTGAATGCTGACGCCCTCAACAACCAAAACGGCGACATTCTGGCGAACGAGGATTTGGTGCTGAACCTGGCGGGCGATCTGGATAACCGTAATGGTCTGATCACCGCCATGGATCAGGCGCAGATCCACGCCGCCGCAGTGCTCAACAGCCAGGGTGATATCGAAGCGGGCGAGGCGCTGGGCATCACCAGCAGCAGCCTGACAGGCGACGGTAAACTGCTTTCGCTGGGCGATATGTCGCTGACGCTAGCCAGTGACTTCACCAACACCGCCACCATTCAGGCCAATGGCAATCTGGATTTCACCACCACGGGCAGCGTCACCAACCAGAACTTAATGCAGGCGGGCGATACTTTTACGCTGAATGCCGCATCGCTTAACAACACCGTTGACGGCGAGCTGAGTGCGGGCACGCTGGATTTGCGCATCACGGGTACGCTCACCAACCGTGGTTTGCTGGACGGCTACGACACCAGGCTCACCGCGCAGACGCTCAATAATATTGGCTCCGGGCGCATTTACGGTGACTGGCTAGCGATTGACGCTCGCACCCTTAACAACAGCGCCGAGAATGGCACCGCCGCCACTATCGCCGCTCGCCAACAACTGGACATCGGCGTTGGCACGCTTAACAACAGCGACCACGCACTGATTTACAGCGACGGGAACCTGTTCCTCGGCGGGAGCCTGAACAGCGACTGGCTTGCCACCGGGCAGGCGGGCGTGGTGAACAACCACAGCGCAACGATTGAATCCGCAGGCAACATGACGCTCAACGTTGCCACGCTCAACAACATCAACGACCACTTTACAACCGAAAACGTGGTGGTTTCGCAGGAACATATCTCCGAATACCTGGTCGACCGCCTGGGCAGCCAGCTTTACAACGATAACGACTACGACATCAGCATCTACAAAGATGAAACCTGGATCATCTGTATCGAAGGCGTGCTTTGCCACAACACCGCTGGCGACAAGTTCACCCACTTTGACTACACGCGCACCATCACCGAAGATCGCGTGCTGGAAAGCGACCCCGGGCAGATTATTGCGGGCGGCAACCTCACCATCAACGCCGGGAATGTGCTTAACGACAAGAGCCAGATCGTCGCGGGGAACAACCTCAACATTAACGCCGCCAACCTCAATAACGTGGAAGTGAACGGCGAGCGCAAAATCATCGATGACGGGACTTCAACGCGCTACACCCGCAAGCAGAGCAAAGGCGGTGATTCCCCAAAAGTTAGCGTTTCAGATTACACGCCACCAGCGATCATTCAGGCCATCAGCCTGAACTCCAGCACCGTGGCCGATCACAGCCAGATTACGGGCAGCGGCCTGACGGTGGATGCGCATCAGGATACGTCGGTGAGCGGCAGCATTCAGGGTGCGGGTAGCCTCAGCCTGAGTGATATCGCCGGGCCGAACGGCGCGGGCGCTGTTTCCACCGATCCTGTGGGGGCGGTGACGATCCCATCCGTGGGTAACTTGTCGCCAGGCAAAACTTTTGAAGTGGCGCAACCCGGCGGTAGCGAAGTTATTCGCATGGTCGGCCCAAACACGCGCATTCCGGACAACAGCCTGTTTAAATCGCACCCGGAGAGCAACAGCCCGTACCTGGTCGAAACCGACCCGCGCTTCACCAATCAGAAGCTGTGGATGAGTTCCGACTACATGATGCAGGCGTTTATCACCGATCCGAACAACATCCAGAAGCGCCTCGGCGACGGCTTCTATGAGCAACGGCTGATCCGCGAACAGGTGGTGGCACTGACCGGCCAGCGCTATCTCGGTGGCACTTCCAGTGACGAAGAACAGTATAAAATGCTGATGGATAACGGCATTGCCTTCGGCCAGAAATGGGGCCTGAAACCGGGCGTGGCGCTGACACCGGAGCAGATGAGCGCGCTGACCAGCGACATCGTCTGGATGGTGACGCAGACCGTGCAACTGCCGGACGGCAGCACGCAACAGGTACTGGTGCCGCAGGTGTACGCGAAGGTCAAACCAGGTGATCTGGACGGCAGCGGCGCACTGCTGGCAGGTAAAAACGTCAACCTTAACCTGAGTGGCGACCTGACCAACAGCGGGCGTATCAGCGCGAAAGAGAGCACGCAGATACTGGCGAACAACATCAATAACCTCGGCGGCATCATCAGCGGCAACGATGTGGCGCTGCAGGCACGCACCGATATCAACAATATTGGCGGCAACATTAAAGGCGGCGACAGCCTGCTGGCTATGGCCGGGCGTGACATTAACGTCACCACCACCACGCGCAGCGCCACCAGCGTCGGCGGCGATTTTGGCCGCACCAGCGTTGACCGCATCGGCAGTCTGTCGGTGAGCAACGACGGCGGCTTCCTCGGCGTGCAGGCCGGGCGCGACGTGAACCTGACGGGTGCGCAAATCGCCAACAGCGGCAGCAACAGCCAGACCACCATTGTGGCGGGGAATAATCTGAACCTGAGCACCGTTACTACGGGAAGCCATGACAACCTGAGCTGGGGGCAGGACGACACCCTGAGCCGCTCGCAGAGCATGCAAATGGGCACCTCCATTCAGGGGGCGGGCGATGTGGCGATGGGCGCAGGGCACGACGTGAATATCACGGCGGGGAATATTTCCGCAGGCGAGCAACTGACCGTGCAGGCGGGTCACGACCTGAACATCGTCAACGGCACGGCCACCGACAGCTTCGACCAGTACACGAAGCAGACCGGCAGCAGCAGTATGACCTCGAAAACCACCACCGTAGACCGCAACAGCTTCAGCAACCAGACGGCAGTGGGCAGCCAGCTAGACGGGGAAAACGTGACGATGTCTGCCGGGAACAACATGCTGATCCAGGGCAGCAGCGTGGCGGGCTCGCAGGATGTGAACCTGATTGCCGGGAACAACCTGACTGTGACGACGGCCACCGAACAGCATGACGAACTGCATCTGCATCAGGAGAAAAAAACCGGCCTGAGCGGCACCGGCGGCATTGGCATCAGCTACGGCACCAACGACCTGAAAACCACCGACACCGTTACCAGCCTGACCAGCGCAGGCAGCACGGTGGGCAGCATCAACGGCGACGTGAATATGGTGGCGGGCAACGGCCTGACCATCAAAGGCTCGGACGTGCTGGCGGGGAACAACATCGCGCTGCAGGGTAAGCAGGTGGATATTCTCGCGGCGGACAACGACAGCAGCTCAAAACACACGGTCGAGCAAAGCAGCAGCGGCCTGACCCTGGCGCTCTCCGGCGCGGTGGGCAGCGCGATAAACCAGGCGGTGACCAGCGCCAACACAGCGAATAAAGAAAGCAGCAGCAACGGACGCATGGCGGCGCTCGACGGCGTGAAAGCGGCACTGAGTGGCGCGCAGGCGTATCAGGCCAGCGAACTGGCGCAGGCCAACGGCTCTGAAGGCAGCATGATTGGCGTGAACCTCTCTTACGGCAGCCAGTCGTCGAAATCCGAACAGACGCAGACCAACCACGACAGCCAGGGCAGCACGATTCAGGCGGGCAAAAACCTGAGCATTAACGCCACCGGCACCGACATTAACGTTCAGGGCAGCCAGATAAAAGCGGGCAACGACATCACGCTTGATGCCGCGCGTGACGTGAACCTGGTATCCGCCGAGAACACCCATCAGCTTGAAGGCAAAAACGAAAGCCAGGGCGGCTCGGTGGGCGTGGGAATTAACTTTGGCAGCGGGGCGAACGGCATCTCGGTGAACGCCAGCGTCAATAAAGGCAAAGGCAGTGAAACCGGCAACGGCACCACCCATACCGAAACCACCCTTGATGCGGGCAACCACCTTACCATCAACAGCGGGCGCGACACCACGCTGACCGGTGCACAAATCAGCGGCGACAAAGTGACGCTGGATGTGGGACGTAACCTGACGCTGACCAGTGAAAAAGACAGTGACCAGTACGACTCGAAACAGCAGAACGGCAGTACGGGTGGCAGTGTGAGCATGGGCGGTGGCAGCGGCTCGGTGAACATCAGCAAGGACAAAATGCACAGCGACTATAACGCAGTGCAGGAGCAGACCGGCATCTTTGCAGGCAGCGGCGGGTTCGATATCACCGTCGGCGAACACACCCAGCTCAACGGCGCCGTTATCAGCAGCACCGGGTCTGAGGACAAAAACCGCCTCGACACCGGCACGCTGGGCTTCAGCAACATCGACAACCACGCTGAATTTAGCGTGGAGCACCAGAGCGCGGGCATCAGCAGCAGCGGCAGCGTTGGCGACCAGTTCCTGGGGAATATGGCCAACGGCCTGCTGGTGGGCGCGGGCAGCGAAGGGAGCGCGGACTCGACCACGAAGTCAGCCGTCTCGGGCGGCACCATCGTTATCCGTGAAAAAGACAAGCAGACGCAGAATGTCGACGACCTGAGCCGTGACGTGGCGAACGCCAATCCGGGTCTGGACACGATTTTCGATAAAGAGAAAGAGCAGCGGCGGTTGCAGGAAATCCAGGCGATAGGGGAGATAGGCAGCCAGGCGGCGGATGTGGTGCGGACGCAGGGGCAGATTGAAGCGACCAAAGCGGCTAATGAGAAGATGAAGAACGTCTCACCGGAAGAGCGACGCGCCGCAGAAGCCCAGTGGGCAAAAGAAAATCCCGAAAAGGCACCGAAAGCGGGTGATATCGACAAGCTGATTTACCAGAACGCGTATAACGATGCGTTCAGTCAATCAGATTACGGCACCGGCGGCTCGATACAGCAGGGGCTTCAGGCTGCCACCGCCGCCATTCAGGGGCTGGCGGGCGGCGATATGACTAAAGCGCTGGCGGGTGGGGCTGCGCCGTATCTGGCAGAGGTCATTCATGATATGACTACCGATCCGGTCACGGGTAAAGTCAATACCGAAGCTAACCTGATGGCACATGCGGTGGTGGGGGCGGTGCTGGCAGAAATGCAGGGTAACAGTGGTTTTGCCGGAGCGTCCGGAGCTGCAATGGGAGAATACATCGCTCAGCAACTTTACCCGGATATTCCTCGCGACAAACTGACTGAGGAACAGAAACAGACAATCACAGCACTTTCCACGCTGGCGGCGGGGATAGCCGGTGGCGTCATAAGTGACAGTTCTGCGGGAGCCGTGGCAGGCGCTCAGGCCGGGAAGAATGCGGTTGAGAATAACAATCTTGCAAGTGTACTGGCGGCTGCGGAGGCAAATAAACCGGGTACGGCTGAGAAATGGCAGGAACAACAGCAGGCTGCAATTAAGGAAGCTTGTAGCGGTGGCACACCAATATCTTGTGAAACGGCTGTAGCGGCAATGGGGAGTGCTCTGGCTTGGCCATTGTTGCCGGGAGCTGCAGCAACTACAAGCCTCATAGGTGGCGGAGCCAATGCCGGAATAGGTTATCTAATCAATGGAGAAATTAATCCGAATGATGTCATTCTGGCGTACTGGACAGGTGCGTTGACTGCAGGAACCGGCGTGTGGGGTACAATGGGGGTGAATGCGATCAGCGGTGGCACCTCCAGTTACCTCAAAGGTGACGATCCGCTGAAAGGTGGTGCCATCAGTGGTGTAGCGTCGGGGCTGGGTTACGGAGTCGGCAAATTAGTTGAGTTACCGCTAGATAAAGTCCTGAACCCAATGAAACCATGGCAAGACTGGATCTGGGTTGATTTCGGAATGGGGATTTCTAAACCATTACCGATTAATCCGTTACCTGGAGCTTTTGGCAATGCTGGAGCTAGTTTAGGCACTGAAACGATAAATGATCAGGTCGGTAAAGTTGATGTTGAAAAATTGAAGGGGAATGGAAAATGATCTTCAAAAAGAGTCTATTAGTTTTTATTTATCTATTCACTTCATGTGTATTTGCGCTGAACGTTTTTGTAGTTCTATTATTCATCATGGCAAGATTATTTTTCTTTGTTATGTATGACGTGCCGTTTGAAATATCTATCAGTGATTTAACTAAATATATCAAAGCTGCATCTTTTGCAGGATCTTTGATCTCTGTAGGTTGTTGGTGGGTTTATTATCAGCACTACAGAAAAAATAGAAACTGATGTTAAGAATAACAATCTTAATCTGCCGTCAGGGATGATGGATTATGGGCAGGCAGCAGCTTCCTGGGATAAGTACGCGGTGGAAAATAATCTGACGCCTGAACAGACCCAGGCTGGGTTGGATAGTATTTCTATTGGAGAAGGACCATCGTGGGGGGGAACTTATAAGGTTAAACCTTATGCAAAAACCGAAGCTGCTGCGGGATTTGGCCCTGGTTATTATTATGATGCAGGGTCTGATAACTCACAATTTTCTATCAATCGTGGTGAAACTATGGCTATTGGCATGAGAGCTTCTGGTCAAATAGGTGTACAATTTGGTCCCTATTTTTCCAATATAGGAAGTACTGATAGGAATAGTTCATTGAGCTTTGGTTTGGGGTTATGGGGAGGTGAAGTAAACTATGGTAAAGACGGCATAGGTTTGAGTATTGGCGCAGGGCCTTCTTGGGGCTGGAGTGGTATATCTAAAGGTGAATTAGATATGAACGCTTCTTCGGGCAAAGAAGTTTATCATTATGACTATTAATAATTGGATGGTAAGCATGGAAACCATATTAAGTGCTATCATAATGATGATTATTTTTCCTTCTTTCTACCTTTATTGTAAAAGAGGAAAAATATCCCTTATGGCTCCTGAAAGTATGAGCTATTTCTGGGATGCTATTTGTTTCTTACGAAACAGCGATGTTTATGTCATTTTTGCTAGAGTGGCGTTACTACTAGGCATACCTGTCTTATATTTATATATCTATTGTATTAAAGGGACTGGTGCTGAGTTCTTTCCATTTATTATTTGTGCGTGGGTTGTGTGCTTTGTTTTTAGATGCTTTCAACGAAGGATATATACAAGGGAGTTGAAAGGCTCTAAGTTTTTTGGATTGTTACTGTTGAATAACCCATCAGGGATTTTTGGGGCTATTTTGTGGGGTGTCAGAGTTTTGTACTTGATCGCTTTTTACAGTTATTTTCGAACTGTTATGTAGGTCATTATAACTTATGTAGTGTTAGTTTTACTTTGACAAAAGGGCTTCCGCATTAAAGGAGTCCATGATGAGTGAATTATTCCTCTCTTGGTCTTGCTTGCCAAAAGATGGCACTAAGAAACCTGATTACTGGGAGGATGTTAGTAACTCATTAAATAATGTCAGATTGTCTAGTGGTTGTATGACATTGGATAAATTGGATGGTGAAGGTTATTAAGTCGCAGAAATTTAGGTGAGAGTGGAAAAAGAACTATATGTGGTTGTTTTTTGAATGAAGATGAGGAGGTTATGACTCTTCCTAATTTAACTCAGTCGGATGAAAAGGTATTGACCCTTGGAGATTATGGATCAGCAAGACACATCATAAAAGACTTTGATCTTGTTGTGAGTATCTATAAGGTATTTTTGATACTAGAAATGTTTCAATAGATATACTCAGCAAGCAAATTACCCCGGCTATCAAGCCGGAAGTGATTGTTATACTAGCATTATAATTAATAACCAAGAATTTAGTTGCCAGGTGTTTTGTGGTTGGCATCTGTATATAAAGTACCAACCAAACCCTCCAGTACTAGAGGGTTTTCAATCATTAAAATTAAGGATGAATCATGTCAATGAAATACACTTTTTTAACTGCTGTTCTTTTGTCTGCGCTGGGTGCTACATCTGTGGCACAAGCGGATACTCAAAGTATCACCGCTGGTTATGCACAGGCTCACGTTCAGGATTTTAAAAATATCAATGGGATGAACTTAAAATACCGATATGAGTGGGAGTCACCAGTAAGCGTTATGACTTCTTTCTCGTTTATGTCTGGCTCTAAAGGTTATTCTTATAATGTCGAACGCGATATTATTGATAACAGCGCTAATGTAAAATATTACTCTCTGACAGCGGGGCCAGCGTGGCGTATTAATGAATTAGTCAGTGTTTATGGGCTTCTGGGTGCCAGCTATAGCAAAGTTAAATATAACTATAACTGGAAAAATTACGAAGGTGACCGTGGTTATGTTGATATGGGTAACTACAGTGGTAAAAACGATTCAACGTCCCTGGTATATAGCGCAGGTGTTCAGATAAATCCAGTAGAAAATATGGTTATCGATTTGGCTTATGAAGGTTCTAATCTGGACGATGGCGCGAGCGATCATTCAGTGAATGGTTTTAATATTGGCGTGGGTTACCGCTTCTAATTTATTTTTAACCAGAGTGGATGATATTCCTCTCTGGTTATTAATGTTTTATATCAAGCATACGAAATGCTTTAATCGAAAATGGGATTAAGTTAATTTTATTTACCCCATAAATTTAATAATACACGATGGATTGGAAAATGAATTTAGCATTTAAACTACTTATAACCTTGGCTTTATCTTCAATGGTTACTGGTTGTTCTTTTAGTCTTCGTCCTGTACTTGATGACTATACTGGCACAGACGCAGCACATCTCAGAATTGAGGATTTGGGTCATACAGTTATCCGGGTTTATAAAAAAGAAGGAGATTGTTATGTTAAGGATTATGAAAGAAGATTAACTTCCCCGGTATCTGTTATGGGTGTTCCTACTACGGGTGATAAAAAAGTTTCGGGTATGCGTTCATCTAGTGACGTAAGGGGATTGATAGTTAAAGAATATAGTATTAAACCTGATCAGAAATTAACTGTAACTCACTATGCTTCTTTAGGAACATATCAACGCGAGTTTTCAAAAAAGTTGGCTCCGCAGGCAAATCATGATTACGATTTAATTATTGGTGACTATTCAATAACAATTAAAGACCTCACAGCTACAAATGGCCAAGCGGATACCTGGACGGATAATATTTGCCCGTTGGGTTTCTGGGGGTAAAATAGTATCTGAGAATAATTTATTATTAACTGCTCATGGGGCTCATAGGAATATGGGAAATCCCGATAAATCCATCGGGATTGATTTGTCTAATATATATTTAGCGACATCTTTTATGTCTTATTTTTCGATGATCATCTCAACATAATCCGTAACGTGGATTTGCTTGCGGCGCGGAAGGTTACAGGCCTTACGCAATATTTTCATAATTTCCGGCTCTTCCGGTGGCGCAGGAATAACAATCGGTTCTTGTGCGGTCAGCACTAAGCAACCGGGTATCACGCGTACTTTAAGCCGAGTCTAATTAGTTGTTGCGGTGAGTGGGGTTGAAGGTGTTTGCTGCACTTCACCTCGCGTTATTTTCAAAGCTCAACAAATAAACCTGTATTAATAATAACATTTAGAATTAGCTATTTGTTCCAATTAAATAAATTGATACTAATAAGGCGAAATGCAAATGTATAAAATGCAACGCCGAAATGAATATTTGTGAAATATATCCAGAATGCTTTTATATCAACTTAAAGACTTACTTTCCCACACTCCCCGCCACCTCACAAATCCCACATATTTCTCAGGTTTGTTTCAAAAATCGTGAACCATCCCCCAGCGCGTTGGACGTATGCCATAAACTGCTCACATTGTGTTCATTAAACTTGTGTCTTTGCACGATGAGGCGTTCTGACTCCCTTCATATACTTTCCCTCGGCAAACAATAAACCGCAGATTCAGCCTCACCAAAATACTGCGGGTAGGCCGATAACTCATTCTGAAAACCCTACAAATCCAGAATGAACTGTAGCTAAAAGCTATGATTCAGGAGTGCAACATGAATTCGATTAGCCAGACGGCGAGCGTCGCCGAGAAAAGGACCAACGCTCGCTATTGGATAGTAGTCATGCTCTTCATCGTCACCTCGTTTAACTACGGTGACCGCGCCACGTTATCCATTGCCGGTTCGGAAATGGCAAAAGATATCGGCCTTGATGCGATTGGCATGGGGTACGTGTTCTCTGCGTTCTCCTGGGCCTATGTTATCGGCCAAATCCCCGGCGGCTGGTTGCTAGACCGCTTCGGCTCAAAACGCGTTTATTTCTGGTCAATTTTCATCTGGTCGCTGTTTACCTTGCTGCAAGGCTTCGTCGATATCTTCAGCGGTTTTGGCATCATCATCGCGCTGTTTACTTTGCGCTTCCTGGTGGGCCTGGCCGAAGCGCCTTCCTTCCCCGGCAACAGCCGAATTGTCGCTGCGTGGTTCCCGGCACAGGAACGCGGCACGGCGGTTTCTATTTTTAACTCCGCTCAATATTTCGCGACGGTGATCTTCGCGCCAATCATGGGCTGGCTGACGCACGAAGTGGGCTGGTCGCACGTGTTCTTCTTTATGGGCGGGCTGGGCATCATCATCAGCTTTGTCTGGCTGAAAGTGATTCACGAGCCGAATAATCATCCGGGGGTAAACCAGAAAGAGCTGGATTACATCGCTGAAGGCGGGGCGCTGATCAATATGGATCAGGCAAAAACCCAGGAAAAAGTTCCGATGGCGCAGAAATGGGGCCAGATCAAACAGCTGCTCGCCTCGCGCATGATGATCGGCGTTTATATCGGCCAATATTGCATTAACGCGCTGACCTACTTCTTTATTACCTGGTTCCCGGTGTATCTGGTGCAGGAAAAAGGCATGTCGATTCTGAAAGCTGGATTCGTGGCGTCCGTTCCGGCAGTGTGCGGATTTATCGGCGGGGTGCTTGGCGGCGTGATTTCTGACTACCTGATGCGCCGCACCGGTTCGTTAAACATCGCCCGTAAAACGCCAATCGTGCTCGGGATGCTACTCTCCGTGAGCATGGTGTTCTGTAACTATGTTGAGTCCGAAATGATGGTGGTCGGCTTTATGGCGATGGCATTCTTCGGCAAAGGCATCGGTGCGCTGGGCTGGGCGGTGATGGCGGATACCGCGCCGAAAGAAATCAGCGGCCTGAGCGGCGGCCTGTTCAACATGTTCGGTAACGTCTCCGGCATCGTGACACCAATCGCTATCGGCTACATTGTCGGCACTTCCGGCTCGTTCAACGGCGCGCTGATTTACGTTGGCGTTCACGCGATTGTTGCGGTACTGAGCTATCTGGTGATTGTCGGTGACATCAAACGCATCGAACTCAAACCAGTCGAACTCAAATCCACAATAACAGGGCACTAATCATGAATACTCAGGCAAGCCCGAAGATTACTGATATGAAAGTCATTCCGGTGGCGGGGCATGACAGCATGCTGCTCAACATCGGCGGTGCGCACGGGGCCTTTTTCACGCGCAATATTGTGGTACTGACCGATAATGCCGGGAATACGGGCGTGGGTGAAGCGCCCGGCGGCGAAGTGATTTACCAGACGCTGGTCGACGCTATTCCTCAGGTGGTCGGCCAGGGAATCGCGCGCATGAATCGCGTGGTGCAGAACGTTCATAAAGGCAATCAGTCGGCAGATTTTGATACCTTCGGCAAAGGCGCGTGGACGTTCGAGCTGCGCGTTAATGCGGTTGCGGCACTTGAAGCCGCGTTGCTTGATTTGCTCGGCAAAGCGCTGAACGTCCCGGTTTGCGAGCTTTTAGGACCGGGAAAACAGCGCGATGAAGTCACCGTGTTGGGTTATCTGTTTTACATCGGCGACCGTAACAAAACGGATTTGCCGTATCTGGATGGGAAAAACGCCCGTCACGCCTGGTATGAATTACGTCATCAAGAAGCGCTGAATAGCGAGTCGATTGTGCAACTCGCCGAAGCGGCGCAAGATCGTTACGGCTTTAAAGATTTCAAACTGAAAGGTGGCGTATTGCCTGGAGAGCAAGAACTCGATGCCGCACGCGAGCTGAAAAAACGGTTCCCGGATGCGCGGATCACCGTTGACCCGAACGGCGCCTGGCTGCTGGATGAAGCCATTGTTTTGTGCAAAGGGATGGGCGACGTGCTGACCTATGCCGAAGACCCATGCGGTGCGGAACAAGGCTATTCCGGGCGTGAAGTAATGGCTGAATTTCGTCGCGCCACGGGGCTGCCGGTCGCCACCAATATGATTGCCACCAACTGGCGCGAAATGAACCACGCCATCATGCTTAATGCCGTGGATATTCCCCTTGCCGACCCGCATTTCTGGACGCTGAGCGGGGCGGTTCGCGTGGCGCAGATGTGCGACGAATGGGGCCTGACGTGGGGCTGTCATTCTAATAACCATTTCGATATCTCACTGGCGATGATCACCCATGTTGGCGCTGCGGCACCGGGCAAACCGACCGCCATCGACACCCACTGGATTTGGCAGGAGGGTGACCAGCGCCTGACAAAATCCCCGCTGCAAATCGTGAACGGTAAAATCGCGGTGCCGGATGCGCCAGGCTTAGGCATTGAGCTTGACTGGGAGCAGGTGCAAAAAGCCCACGAGGTGTATAAATCCCTGCCAGGCGGCTCGCGCAATGATGCTACGGCGATGCAATATCTGGTGCCGGGCTGGAAGTTTGATCGCAAACGTCCGGCATTTGGCCGCAACTAATTCATCTTGACGACAAGGAATGAGTAACATGACAACGATTACCCCAAAAGTCACCGCGATGCAGGTTATTCCCGTTGCGGGCCACGACAGCATGTTGATGAACCTGAGCGGTGCGCACTCGCCGTTTTTCACCCGTAATATTGTGATTGTCAAAGATAACTCCGGCCACACCGGCGTGGGGGAAATCCCCGGCGGCGAGAAAATTCGCCAGACGCTGGAAGACGCGTCGGCGTTGGTGATTGGCAAAACGCTGGGCGAATACAAAAATATCCTGAATCTAGTGCGTGCGGAATTTGCTGACCGGGATTCCGGCGGGCGCGGTTTGCAGACCTTTGATTTGCGCACCACCATTCACGTTGTTACAGGCATAGAATCCGCCATGCTCGATTTGCTCGGCCAGCATCTGGGCGTGAACGTGGCGTCTTTGCTGGGCGACGGGCAGCAGCGCAGTGAAGTGGAAATGCTTGGCTATCTGTTCTTCGTTGGCGATCGCAAACAAACGCCTTTGCCTTATCAAAGCCAGCCCGATGACAAATGCGACTGGTATCGCGTGCGTCACGATGAAGCGATGACGCCGGATGCGGTGGTGCGCCTCGCGGAAGCGGCATACGACAAATACGGCTTTAATGATTTCAAACTCAAAGGCGGCGTATTAGCGGGTGAAGAAGAAGCCGAAGCGGTAACGGCGCTGGCAAAGCGCTTTCCGCAAGCCCGCGTGACGCTGGACCCGAACGGTGCCTGGTCGCTCGATGAAGCGATTAGTATTGGTAAGCAATTGCGTGGTGTTCTGGCGTATGCGGAAGATCCGTGCGGTGCCGAGCAGGGTTATTCAGGCCGGGAAATTATGGCTGAATTCCGCCGGGCGACGGGCTTACCAACGGCCACCAACATGATTGCCACCGACTGGCGTCAGATGGGCCACACGCTTTCCCTGCAATCGGTGGATATCCCGCTGGCTGACCCGCATTTCTGGACGATGCAGGGTTCGGTACGCGTCGCACAAATGTGCCACGAATTTGGCCTGACCTGGGGTTCGCATTCCAATAACCACTTCGACATTTCACTGGCGATGTTCACCCACGTTGCCGCTGCGGCTCCGGGCAAAGTCACCGCCATTGACACGCACTGGATTTGGCAGGAAGGTAACCAGCGTCTGACCAAACAACCGTTTGAAATTAAAGGCGGTATGGTGCAAGTGCCGAAAACGCCGGGGCTTGGCGTTGAGCTGGATATGGATCAAGTAATGAAAGCGCATGAGCTTTATCAGCAGCATGGTTTAGGTGCGCGTGATGATGCGATGGCGATGCAGTTCTTGATCCCAAATTGGGCGTTTAATAACAAACGCCCTTGTATGGTTAGATAATCTAAAAAGCGACGGACGCCCTACGAAAAACTCGTTTAACTGAGCATTCGCTGGGCTTCTTTCGAAACGTTATTCATTTCATCAAGTAACTCAAGAAGCTCAGGCTCCAGATCCTCGGGCTTCACTCCACTGCGCAACTCATGCTCCAGCTGTCGGCACAAATTTTTCAACTTTGGCACGCCGCTGTAACTGCAACTGCCGTGAAGTTTATGAATGATATCCACTAGCCCTTCCGGGTTTTCCCCGACCAATTGCTCTTCAACTTTGTTGCGCACTTCAGGTAAAAACGCTAACAACATTTGCAGCATATCGCGCGCCAGGTCCGGCTTGTTAGCCGCCTGTTGCAGCGCCAGCGACCAGTCCAGCGTCTGGTTTTGATCGCGGGTTTGCGCGGTGGTTTCCACATTTGCCACTAATGTTGGCGCGGTAATTGCCCCCGGCTGATAACGCATTAGCAGGCTATATAATTTTTTCTCTTCGATTGGCTTGGCGAGATAGTCATTCATCCCGGCGCTTAACAGTTTCTCTTTTTGCCCTGCCATGGCGTGGGCGGTCACGGCGATCACCGGCGTTTGCTGGTGGTGTGGCATCTGGCGAATCAGTTCACAGGCGCGAATGCCGTCCATTTCCGGCATCTGGATATCCATCAAAATGATGTCTATCTGCATCTGTTTCGCCCGTTCAATGGCCTGCGCTCCGCTGCCGCACAGTTCAACACTCTGCACATGATCTTCAAGCAGTGCGCCAATCAGTTTCAGGTTTGCCGGGTTGTCGTCTACGGCCATTACCGTCAGCGGTAGCTTTTTGTTTTCATTGCTGTTTACAAGCGCCGGGTCGGCATCAAAGGTGTGTTCGGCCAGCAATGGCAGCAAACGTGTCGAGGTAACGGGTTTCAGCAGGCAGCCCGCAACGCCTTCTTTTTTAAGCGATTCTGCATCGACCTGGCAATGGCTGGGTAGCGCCAGAATCAGGCAGTCGGTCATGGTGACGGCTTTCGCCAGTTTCGGATTGGCAATGGAAAGCGAATCGCGGAATGCCACCGGCAAACCAAACAACATAATGTCGTAGTGCGCTTCGGCGAGAGTCATAAGCGTCGGGCTGTAAATCACTTCAAGCGGTGTATTGGCCAGAATATTGAGCGTGCTTTGCGCGGCAGTGGCGTTTTGTTCGATATACGCAATGCGCTTGCCCGCGAGGTTTTCGGTGGAGTAACCGTCCAGAACCGCGTTGGAATTCAAATCCAGATTGATATAGAACCAGAAGGTCGAGCCTTGATTTGGCTGGCTATGGAATGAAATATCGCCACCCATTTCTCTGACCAGTTTCTGGGTAATCACCAGCCCCAGCCCGGTGCCGCCGTGGCGACGGGAAATACTGGCATCTGCCTGACGAAATGCCTGGAACAAACGCGATTGTTCCTGTTCAGGAATACCGATGCCGGTGTCGTGAATGCGCATTTCTACCTGGACTTTATTGTTGCCCTGCGAGCGTTTTTCGACCACCAGATCGATGTTGCCGCTTTCGGTAAACTTAATCGCGTTACCTACCAGATTCGTTACCACTTGCTGCAATCGTAGCGGGTCGCCAATCACGTTATCCGGCACATCATTTTTGATGTTGAGCGTTAGCTCCAGGCCTTTGTCGTGGGCCGAATGCGCCAGTAACGTCACCACTTCGTCCAGCGAATTACGCAGCGGGAAGGGGATGCTTTCGAGGATCAGTTTGCCCGCTTCCAGCTTCGAGAAGTCGAGTACGTCATTGATAATCGTCAGCAAGTTATTCGCCGAGCGCTCAATGGTATGCAGGTGGTCACGCTGGGTAGCGTTCAAATCAGTTTTCAGCGTCAACCGGGTAAAACCAATCACGCCATTTAACGGCGTGCGCAGCTCGTGAGACATATTCGCGAGGAATTCAGACTTAATGCGCGCCGCTTCCTGGGCGCGTTTCTTCGCCAGATCCAGCTCGACGTTCTGGATTTCCATCTGTTCGAGCGTTTCGCGCAGGTCAGACGTTGCCTGATCGATGTTGTGCTGCATCTCTTCGTGATACGCCGTCAACGACATCGCCATCGAATTGATGCCGTTTTTCAGCATATCTAATTCACCGAGCATGAAACCTTCCACCCGGCTGTCGAGTTGCCCGCGCCTGATTCGGTCAACGGTGTTCACCATATTACGAATCGGCCCGGTGACATCGCGCATCAGGCGGTAAGCAAACAGCATCGCGATACCGACACAGAACAACATCATCAGCGTCGAGATGAAAATTTCCCGGTATTGCTGCAAGCGAACGGATTTCAAATCCAGTTCAATCGCGACGTATCCGAGCGAGTTACCCGCCGGTTTGGCGTCGGTCACTTCTGATTCGTCTGGTGAATAGCTCTCAGAAATAATCGGCGTGCGCAGGATAATCGAATCCCCGTAGCGCGTGATGCTTAAGCTGTGCGGCGGTTTTTCGTTGTTCGACAACTTGAGTGCGGAAGCATTGAGTTGATAATTAGAAGTAACAAACAATTTATTGTGTTCATCGAACACTGAAATCGCCCGCACGATATCGGAATGGCGGCGGTGCAAAACGCTGACCAACTGGCGAATCGACTCGCGGCTGTGGAAACTCATGCCGTATTCACTCGCAACCGCCAGCGGCTCGATGATATTCGCGCCGGAATCTTCTAATTGACGCTGCAAGTCATTGTAACGATGGACGACAAAAAAGATGCTGAGCAATAAACCGATCATTAATGTCGGCGCCAGAATCAGGATCATCATGCGTGCGCGCAGGCTGTAGTTGGTCATGGGGTTCCGATATGGGACAATTGAAGCAATAGTTAATATTTTGAGAGAGCATTCTGGCTCATGGCGCAATTCTACTCTGCAAAGCGACGGGTTACGACTCGTCAGATCATAACCGTGACGGTTAACGACCTTGACCCGTTTGGTCAGGGCGTGGCACGTCACAACGGTAAGGCTGTTTTTATCCAGGGCGCGTTGCCTGGCGAACAGGTCGAAATTACGATTACCGAAGATAAACGTAACTTTTCCCAGGCGAAAGTTAAGCGACGTTTAAATGATAGCCCGCAACGAGTTGCGCCGCGTTGCCCGCATTTTGGCGTTTGTGGTGGCTGCCAACAACAACACGCTAGTGTTGAATTGCAGCAGCAAGCAAAATCCAGGGCGCTGGCCCGCATGATGGGCTCGCGTGAAACTCCGGCGGTGGTCAACGAAATTATCTCCGGAACGCCATGGGGTTATCGCCGTCGTGCGCGTTTAGGGTTGAATTATCAGCCTAAAACGCAAACCTTACAGATGGGTTTTCGTAAATCGCAGGACAGCGAACTGATCAATATTCGTCGTTGCCCGGTTCTGGTGCCCCAACTTGAGGCATTGCTGGAACCCTTGCACCAATGTCTATCGGAATTAAAAGCCGTTCGGCGTTTAGGGCATGTTGAATTGGTTCATGCCGATAATGGCCCGTTGATGGTATTGCGTCATTTAGATGCACTTCATGATGATGATAAGCAAAAACTGGAACGCTTTTCGCATTCTCATGGCGTCGCGCTGTTTTTAGCGCCAGACAGTGAGACACTCACAGCCCTGGATGACGTCCAGCCCAGCTATCATTCAGACGGACTACGCTTAACGTTCAGCCCGCGTGATTTTATCCAGGTGAACGATGGCGTGAATCAGCAGATGGTCGCTCGTGCGATTGAATGGCTGGATATTCAGCCCACCGACCGCGTGCTTGACCTGTTCTGCGGAATGGGAAACTTTACGCTCCCGCTCGCTACACGCGCCCAAAGTGTTGTAGGAGTGGAAGGCGTTGCTGCGCTGGTGGCGAAAGGTGAATATAATGCAGAATGTAATTCCCTGAAAAACGTCACATTCTTCCATGAAAACCTGGAAGATGATGTAACGCGCCAGCCCTGGGCAGCCCAGGGATTCAACAAGATATTGCTCGACCCCGCGAGAGCGGGAGCACCGGGTGTCATGCAGCATGTGATTGCACTTGCCCCTGAGCGAGTGGTCTATGTTTCTTGTAACCCGACGACACTTGCCCGTGATAGCGAGGCATTGCTGGCAGCAGGTTACACACTGCGCCAGTTGGCAATGCTCGATATGTTCCCGCACACAGGGCACCTTGAGTCTATGGCGCTTTTTGAGCGCATTTAAGCGATTAATCAGGCCAGGCCTGAAGCGAGTACCCGACAGGAGAGGACAATGGTTGCGGTAAGAAGTGCACATCTCAATAAAGCTGGCGAATTTGCGCCCGACAGATGGATTGCGAGCCTCGGGATCACCAACCAGCAGTCATGTGAACGCTTAGCCGAAACCTGGCGGTATTGCGAGCAACAGACGAAAGGCCATCCTAACGCGGAGTTGTTGCTGTGGCGCGGCGTCGAGATGGTAGAAATCCTGTCGATGCTGAGCATGGACAACGACACGCTGCGTGCCGCTTTGCTGTTCCCGCTGGCGGATGCGGGCGTAGTCACCGAAGAAGTGATGCGCGAAAGCATTGATAACCAGGTCGTCACGCTGATTCACGGCGTGCGCGATATGGCTGCCATTCGTCAGCTGAAAGCCGCACATACCGATTCTGTCTCTGCGGAACAGGTCGATAACGTTCGCCGCATGTTGCTGGCGATGGTTGATGATTTCCGCTGCGTGGTGATCAAACTCGCCGAACGTATCGCGCACCTTCGTGAAGTGAAGGACGCGCCGGAAGATGAACGTGTGCTGGCGGCGAAAGAGTGCACCAATATCTATGCGCCGCTTGCTAACCGCCTGGGTATTGGCCAGCTCAAATGGGAGCTGGAAGATTACTGCTTCCGTTATCTGCATCCTGCTGAATACAAACGTATCGCCAAACTGCTGCACGAGCGTCGCATCGACCGTGAGCATTACATCGACGAGTTCGTGAGTGCGCTGCGCAAATCGATGAAAGAAGAGGGCGTGAAGGCAGAAGTTTATGGCCGCCCGAAACACATTTACAGCATCTGGCGCAAGATGCAGAAGAAATCTCTCGCCTTTGATGAGCTGTTTGACGTGCGCGCGGTGCGCGTGGTGGCTGAGCGTTTGCAGGATTGCTATGCCGCACTCGGTATTGTGCACACGCATTATCGCCATATGCCGGACGAATTTGACGATTACGTCGCCAACCCGAAACCGAATGGCTACCAATCCATTCACACCGTGGTGCTGGGGCCAAACGGCAAAACCATTGAAATCCAGATTCGCACCAAGCAGATGCACGAAGAGTCAGAACTCGGCGTTGCGGCTCACTGGAAATACAAAGAGGGCAATGCCAAGAGCGGCAGTTCCAGTCATGAAGATCGCATCGCGTGGCTGCGTAAACTGATCGCCTGGCAAGAAGAGATGGCGGATTCCGGCGAGCTGCTGGATGAAGTGCGCAGCCAGGTGTTTGATGACCGCGTGTATGTGTTTACGCCAAAAGGCGACGTGGTAGATTTACCGGCTGGCTCTACGCCACTGGACTTTGCTTACCATATTCACAGCGATGTTGGGCACCGTTGCATTGGCGCGAAAATCGGTGGGCGCATTGTGCCGTTTACCTATCAACTGCAAATGGGTGACCAAATTGAAGTCATCACCCAGAAGCAGCCGAACCCAAGCCGCGACTGGCTGAACCCGAACCTTGGCTACATCACCACCAGCCGTGGGCGAGCTAAAATTCACAACTGGTTCCGCAAACAGGATCGTGACAAAAATATCCTGGCCGGGCGGCAGATCCTTGATGATGAAATTGAACATCTGGGGATCAGCCTGAAAGAGGCCGAGAAATCGTTGTTGCCGCGCTATAACTTCAATGATGTTGAAGAGTTACTGGCGGCCATCGGCGGCGGGGATATTCGTCTTAACCAGATGAGTAACTACCTGCAATCGCAGTTTAACAAGCCGACTGCTGCGGAACAGGATGAGCAAGCGCTTCGCCAACTGGAGAAGAAATCCTACACGCCGCAGTCGCGCAGCAAAGACAATGGACGTGTCGTAGTGGAAGGGGTTGGCAACCTGATGCACCACATTGCGCGCTGCTGCCAGCCGATTCCGGGTGACGAGATCGTTGGTTTTATCACGCAAGGGCGCGGTATTTCGATTCACCGTGCAGACTGCGACCAGCTTGCTGAACTGCAATCCCACGCGCCGGAACGTATCGTTGATGCAGTATGGGGCGAAAGCTACTCCAGCGGTTATTCGCTGGTGGTGCGCGTCACAGCCAACGATCGTAGTGGTTTGTTGCGTGACATAACAACCATTCTGGCGAATGAAAAGGTGAACGTACTGGGCGTTGCCAGCCGCAGCGACACCAAGCAGCAACTGGCGACCATCGATATGAATATCGAGATCTACAACCTGCAGGTGCTGGGGCGCGTACTGGGTAAATTGAACCAGGTGCCGGATATTATCGACGCGAGGCGGTTGCACGGCTGATTGATTGCCCCTCGCCCCGACCCTCTCCCCAAAGGGGCGAGGGGGAAAGCTTGTTCTCTCTCCCTCAGGGAGAGGGCTAGGGTGAGGGTTGTTTTATTCACAAGGATCCAAAATGAATCAAATTACCCGCCTACTGGGCATCATGAAGCGCCTGCGTGACCCGGAATCCGGTTGCCCGTGGGACAAAGAGCAAACCTTCGCCACTATCGCGCCGTACACCCTGGAAGAAACCTACGAAGTGCTTGATGCTATCAATCGCGAAGATTTTGATGATTTGCGCGGTGAGCTTGGTGATTTGCTGTTCCAGGTGGTGTTCTACGCCCAAATGGCACAGGAAGAAGGGCGCTTTGATTTCGACGATATCTGCAAATCAATTAGCGACAAACTCGAACGTCGCCACCCACACATTTTTGCAGACGGCACGGCGCAAAACAGTACCGAAGTGCTGGAGCGCTGGGAGCAAATCAAGAGTGATGAACGTGCGGAAAAAGCACAGCATTCCGCACTTGATGACATTCCTCACGCGCTGCCGGCATTAATGCGGGCGCACAAAATCCAGAAGCGTTGTTCGACGGTGGGGTTTGACTGGACCACACTTGGCCCGGTTTTAGACAAAGTCTATGAAGAGATCGACGAAGTGATGCATGAAGCAAAACAAGTCGTCGTCGATGAAGCAAAACTGGAAGAAGAAGTCGGTGATTTATTGTTCGCCACCGTCAATCTGGCGCGCCATTTAGGCACCAAAGCTGAGACAGCATTACAAAAAGCCAACCTGAAATTTGAGCGACGTTTCCGCGAAGTGGAAAGGATTATTGCCGACAGAGGGCTGACAATGACTGGAGTTGACCTGGAAATCATGGAACAAGTCTGGCAACAGGTTAAACGCCAGGAAACTGAAATTTAACGCATTTTTGTGGTCAAGCGCTTTTAATGGCAATTTCAATTTAACAAGCGCTTGATTTACGTCAAAAACATTTATACCAGACGGGCTATTTTCATTGCCCTGACAAAGCGCGAGGTCACGGCTTTGCAGACAGAATGAAAGTTTGTGGCGCCGATACTGTTCGGGTATACTACTTTCCCGTCCTGGTACTTCCATCGTCTTTAAACCTAACTCTTCAGGTTCAGCATGACAACGAACTATATTTTTGTGACCGGCGGGGTCGTTTCCTCTCTGGGTAAAGGCATTGCCGCAGCCTCCCTCGCAGCTATTCTCGAAGCCCGTGGCCTCAACGTATCCATCATGAAACTCGATCCGTACATCAACGTCGATCCGGGTACCATGAGCCCTATTCAACATGGGGAAGTGTTCGTTACAGAAGACGGCGCTGAAACCGACCTGGATTTAGGTCACTACGAGCGTTTCATTCGCAACAAAATGACGCGTCGTAACAACTTCACCACTGGCCGTATTTACTCAGAAGTTCTGCGTAAAGAGCGCCGTGGCGACTACCTGGGCGCAACCGTTCAGGTTATTCCACACATCACGAACGCAATCAAAGAACGCATCCTTGAAGGTGGCGAAGGCTACGATGTCGTGTTGGTTGAAATCGGCGGTACGGTAGGTGATATCGAATCCCTGCCGTTCCTCGAAGCGATTCGTCAGATGGCGGTTGAAGTGGGTCGTGAGCACACTTTGTATATGCACCTGACTCTGGTGCCGTACATGGCTGCTGCCGGTGAAGTGAAAACTAAACCGACTCAACACTCCGTAAAAGAACTGCTTTCTATCGGTATTCAGCCAGATGTGCTGATCTGCCGCTCTGACCGCGTTGTTCCGGCTAACGAACGTGCAAAAATTGCATTGTTCTGTAACGTCCCGGAGAAAGCGGTTATTTCTCTAAAAGATGTCGATTCCATCTATAAAATTCCAGGTCTGTTGAAATCACAGGGTCTGGACGATTATATTTGTAAACGATTCAGCTTGAACGTTCCTGAAGCTAACTTGTCCGAATGGGAACAAGTTATTTATGAAGAAGCGAATCCGACAAGCGAAGTCACGATTGGTATGGTTGGCAAGTACATTGAACTGCCAGATGCCTACAAATCTGTGATTGAAGCATTGAAACACGGTGGTTTGAAAAACCGTCTGACCGTCAACATCAAGCTGATTGATTCGCAGGATGTTGAAACTCGCGGTGCTGAAGAAGTGCTGAAGGGATTGGATGCTATCCTTATCCCTGGCGGTTTTGGTTACCGTGGTGTGGAAGGCAAAATCGCCACCGCGCGTTATGCTCGTGAGCAAAACATTCCCTATCTGGGCATTTGCTTAGGTATGCAGGTCGCGCTTATCGAGTTCGCACGAAACGTTGCAGGCATGGCTAACGCCAACTCAACTGAATTTGTGCCAGACTGTAAATACCCGGTGGTCGCCTTAATCACCGAGTGGCGCGACGAAGAAGGTAACGTTGAAGTTCGTACTGAAAAGAGCGACTTAGGCGGCACCATGCGTCTTGGTGGCCAGCAGTGTCAGTTGACCGATGGTAGTCTGGTGCGCCAGATGTACGGTGAACCGACAATTACTGAGCGCCATCGCCATCGTTATGAAGTCAACAACATGTTGTTGAAGCAAATTGAAGCAGCAGGTCTGCGCGTTGCGGGCCGTTCCGGTGATGACCAACTGGTAGAAATCATCGAAGTGCCAAATCATCCGTGGTTTGTTGCTTGCCAGTTCCACCCGGAATTTACTTCTACTCCGCGTGATGGGCACCCACTGTTCGCAGGCTTTGTGAAAGCTGCCGGTGAGTTCCAGAAGCGTCAAGCGAAGTAAGAGATAGTTAGAACGACAACGCGCGAATGTTTCGCGCGTTGTTTGTCTGGAGTTTTAGTTTAACTTGTACTGAGGAAAATCTAATGTCCAAAATCGTTAAAGTCATCGGTCGTGAAATCATCGACTCCCGTGGTAACCCGACTGTTGAAGCTGAAGTTCATCTGGAAGGCGGTTTCGTAGGTATGGCTGCTGCACCATCAGGTGCTTCAACTGGTTCCCGCGAAGCGCTGGAACTGCGCGATGGCGACAAATCTCGCTTCCTGGGCAAAGGCGTTCTGAAAGCCGTTGCTGCAGTTAACGGCCCGATCGCTGCGGCTGTAACTGGTAAAGATGCGAAAGACCAGGCAAACATCGATAAGATCATGATCGACCTGGACGGTACCGAAAACAAATCCAACTTCGGCGCTAACGCAATCCTGGCTGTTTCCCTTGCTGCTGCTAAAGCTGCTGCTGCCTCTAAAGGCCTGCCGCTGTATGCACACATCGCTGAACTGAACGGCACCCCAGGCAAATTCTCTATGCCTCTGCCAATGATGAACATCATCAACGGTGGCGAGCACGCTGATAACAACGTTGATATCCAAGAGTTCATGATTCAACCAGTTGGCGCGAAAACTCTGAAAGAAGCCATCCGTATGGGTTCTGAAGTTTTCCACACCCTGGCTAAAGTTCTGAAATCTAAAGGTATGGGTACTGCTGTTGGTGACGAAGGTGGCTATGCGCCAAACCTGGGTTCCAACGCTGAAGCACTGGCTGTAATCGCTGAAGCGGTTAAAGCTGCAGGCTACGAGCTGGGTAAAGACGTTACTCTGGCTATGGACTGTGCTGCTTCTGAATTCTACAAAGACGGTAAATACGTTCTGGCTGGCGAAGGCAACAAAGCTTTCACCTCTGAAGAATTCACCCACTTCCTGGAAGACCTGACCAAACAGTACCCAATCGTTTCTATCGAAGACGGTCTGGACGAGTCTGATTGGGATGGTTTCGCATACCAGACCAAAGTCATGGGCGACAAACTTCAGCTGGTTGGTGATGACCTGTTCGTTACTAACACCAAAATCCTGAAAAGAGGTATCGACAACGGTATCGCTAACTCCATTCTGATCAAATTCAACCAGATCGGTTCTCTGACCGAAACTCTGGCTGCGATCAAAATGGCGAAAGATGCTGGCTACACTGCAGTTATCTCTCACCGTTCAGGCGAAACTGAAGATGCGACCATCGCTGACCTGGCTGTTGGTACTGCTGCAGGCCAGATCAAAACTGGTTCTATGAGCCGTTCTGACCGTGTTGCTAAGTACAACCAGCTGATTCGTATCGAAGAAGCTCTGGCTGCTGCGGGCACACCAGCTCCGTTCAACGGTCTGAAAGAAGTTAAAGGTCAGTAATTCGTTACTGCTTTAAATTCTGATTAAAAAACCCACTTCGGTGGGTTTTTTTGTGCCTATTATTTGGCGAAACCTGAGCCACTCTCGCATAAACCGGGAATGCAGTTTGCGGTTGCTCCTTCTCTCGACCAGGATTACCGGGTTATTTCACTCACAGGTCAGGAGACCGCCATGAAAGCTGCAGTTGTTAACAAAGACCACTCTGTCGGCATCATTGATAAACCCGTTCGTGCACTGAAACACGGCGAGGCATTACTGACAATGGAGTGTTGCGGTGTTTGCCACACCGATTTACATGTGAAAAACGGAGACTTTGGGGATGTTACTGGCATCACTCTGGGCCATGAAGGGATCGGGGTGGTGAAGTCCATCGGCCCTGGCGTGACATCGCTGAAAGTCGGGGATCGTGCAAGCGTCGCCTGGTTCTTCCGCGGATGTGGCAACTGTGAATATTGCAATACCGGCAACGAAACGCTGTGCCGCAGCGTGACGAACGCAGGATACACCGCTGATGGCGGCATGGCCGAAGAATGTATCGTCGTCGCCGATTACGCCGTGAAAGTCCCTGACGGCCTCGAATCAGCCGCTGCCAGTAGCGTGACCTGTGCCGGCGTCACCACTTATAAAGCGGTAAAAGTTTCCCATATTCAGCCGGGTCAGTGGATTGCGATTTATGGCCTCGGCGGGCTGGGCAACCTTGCGCTGCAATATGCCAAGAACGTCTTTAACGCCAAAGTCATTGCCATCGACGTGAATGACGCCCAGCTCGATTTCGCTAAAGAGTGTGGGGCGGATTTAGTCATCAACTCGCGAAACGAAGATGCGGCGAAGGTTATCCAGGAAAAAGTGGGCGGCGCTCATGCGGCGGTCGTCACTGCCGTGGCGAAAGCGGCGTTCAACTCGGCGGTCGATGCCGTTCGTGCCGGCGCTCGCATTGTGGCGGTCGGCCTGCCTTCTGAGTCCATGAGCCTGAATATTCCACGCCTGGTGCTGGATGGTATTGAAGTTGTCGGTTCATTGGTCGGCACGCGTATGGATTTGACGGAGGCCTTCCAGTTTGCCGCCGAAGGCAAAGTGGTGCCTAAAGTGACGATGCGCCCACTTGAAGATATCAATGCCATTTTCAAGGAAATGGAAGAGGGTAAAATCAAAGGCCGCATGGTAATTGATTTTAAAACGAAGAAGTAAGAAGCATTAAATTTGGCCGGGATTTCCCCGGCCATCTGTTTTAACCAGGAGCGTTTAAAGCGACTGAATCACCCGCTTAAGCAAGCGAATACGTGGCTCAATACTGTCGATTTCCAGGTATTCTGATGCGCTGTGGAAACCGGCACCAATCGGGCCGAAACCATCCAGTGAAGGAATGCCCAACGCTGCGGTATGATTGGCATCAGAACCGCCGCCGACGGACTTCCAGCGCACATCGACACCTTCCGCAACACCGGCTTGCTCAACCATTCGCATCAGCTCTTCAGTATCCGCCGTCGGTGCCATCGCCGGTTTATGCGCTTGCTGGTGAACGGTAGTTTTCACATCGCGTTCAAATTCCCGCTGGCCGTAAGCCTGAATGGCGGCATGCACACGCGCATATTCGTCGTTATCCTGGAAGCGAACATCAACAATCATCTCCGCATGTTCCGGAACGATATTCGCCCCCACGCCCCCGGAAATGACGCCGGTATTGATGGTGGTGCCTTTGGCCATATCGGCCAGTTCGCTGATTTCCAGCACCGCCCGCGCTAGCGCTTTAATCGCCGAGCGACCCGCTTCCGGGTCATTACCCGCATGTGCCGCCACACCTTTAAACGTCAACTTATAGCCCGCGATGCCTTTTCGCGCTTTCACCAGCGAGCCATCCGCTCTTGCGGCTTCACACACCAGCACGCAGCGGCTGCGTTTTGCCAGTTCGCCAATCCAGTGATGCGAATGCGCCGAGCCTGTTTCTTCATCCGGGTTCATGGCTACGCCAATGGATAAACGCGCAAGCGTGGCTTTATCCATCCCACGTAGCGCCCAGAGAATGTTCAGCAACCCGCTTTTCATATCTGAAACACCAGGCCCGTAAGCTCGGTTGCCTTCGATGCTGAACGGGCGCTCAGCCACGGTTCCCACCGGGAATACGGTGTCCATATGCCCGACCAGCAACACATCAAAACGGTCAGCGTCAGGTTTGTTGGTAGCAAATAATCCCGGCCCGACTTTTTCGCCAAGGCTGATTCGGTCGCAATGCCAATTTTCGTTCTGATACCACTGTTGAATAATCTGGCTGACTTCCTCAACGCCATCAATGGTTGCTGTTCCACAGTCGATATTGACCAGCTTTTTGAGCTCGTGAAGATACTGTTTTAAATCCATGTCTTACTCCAGAATCAAAAGTCGCATAATTAACATGGCGCCAAAGGCGTTCAGCACCGAAATTGCGATCATTAAGGGAATACGTTTTGCCGGGATGCCGACAACGCCAAGAATGCGGCCTGCATATTGGATTTGTGAGCCCATCAAATAAATGGCGGGAGCAAGAATCGCAAGATGTGCGCCGGTGAGAATACCTTTTTCAAACAGAGTGACAGCGACGCCGATTGCGCCACCCATCGACATCCAGCCACCGATTAGCACGGCAGCCGCTTCACCCGGCAGGCCAAACACTTTCATCAATGGGCCAAATATCCACGCCAGGCCATCCAGCGCGCCGGTAATTTGCAGTGCATAAATAATAATGAAGGCCATCAACACGTTAGGAAGCGTGCTGGTGGTCGCGATATTCCAGCCTTTGCGGGCACCGGCAACGAAAACGTCGGTGATCATCGGTTTAGCGGTATCAGCCATGTTGCACCTCCACACTCTGTTTGCGCTCTGAAACGTTCAGAATCAGGCGCATCACATTCGCCCCGACAATTTTCATAATGAACATCACCGCCACACACAGGCCGATGGATGCGGGAACGGCACTCGTTCCGTCAATCGCCACCAGCGTAAACAGCACCGCACCGGAGGAGAAAAAGTTGGTGATCATGGCCCCGGCTGAAAACTGGAACATGGTGAAAACCGTTTTTTCTTTCTCGGTTATCTGCCCTTCATCGGCTAATACGCGAGTCAGCGATGCGCCGACGTCGGTACTTTGCAGGCTGCCAATCAGCGCAAGGCCGGTTGAACCAGGAATGCCGAGAAGCGGGCGTAATAGCGGGGTCAGCAGTTTACGAGCCGCATTCAGCGCGCCGTAATGCTCAAGTACGTTGATCATCCCCAACGCAAACATGACTGCGGGAATTAAGCCAAAGGCAAACAGGAACCCGTCCATTGCGCCATGCCCGCCCTTACCGCGAAAAGCACTTTTGGCGGCGTCGATTGCATCGCCCGAAAGATTGACATCGGTGACCACTTTGCCAAACGCACCGTTTAGCGTGGTGAAATCGAAGACGCCGTACCACTCTTTGCCACCCAACAGGCCAGAGAAAAACACCATTGCGAACAACAGCGCGATATAGGCACCCGGCCCGACGCGTTGCGTGTCTGTATCAACAGAACTTTCCATATTTCACTTCCTTATGTGATTGTGAGGGGATAATTCAGGGTTGATGCTAAGAGCGTGGGGGCACCTGGAATATGATGATGATCAAGCCAGAGGGCTAAGAGCTGAGATAAGTCCGAATGTTGTGATGGTAAGCACAAAGGCCATGTTTATTTTATGGGTATCTCGGCGGGGATGAGGCGCTTATTGCAGAACAAATAGCCCTCGCAGCCGCGTTACGCATGATCTCAACCGTCACTTCTGCGATAATTACTCTTTACACCTATTTTGAGATGACTATGCAGTATCCGATTAACGAGATGTTCCAGACCCTGCAAGGGGAGGGCTATTTTACTGGTGTGCCCGCCATTTTTATTCGCCTGCAAGGCTGCCCGGTGGGCTGCGCGTGGTGCGATACCAAACACACCTGGGATAAACTCGCGGATCGTGAAGTCTCTCTGTTCAGTATTCTGGCTAAAACCAAAGAAACCGATAAATGGGGCAGCGCCAGCGCTGAAGACCTGTTAGCGATTTTCCAGCGCCAGGATTACACCGCGCGCCATGTGGTGATTACTGGCGGCGAACCGTGTATTCACGATCTCACGCCGTTAACGTCGCTGTTTGAGCACCACGGTTATAGCTGCCAGATTGAAACCAGCGGCACTCACGAAGTGCGCTGCACCGCAGACACATGGGTCACCGTTTCCCCGAAAGTGAACATGCGCGGCGGTTACGACGTGTTGTCTCAGGCGTTAGAACGCGCGGATGAAATTAAGCATCCGGTCGGGCGTATGCGAGATATTGAAGCGCTGGATGAGCTACTGGCAACGCTGGTGGATGATAAAAAGCGGGTGATTGCGCTCCAGCCTATCAGCCAGAAAGAAGACGCCACGCGTCTGTGCATTGAAACCTGTATCGCCCGCAACTGGCGGTTTTCGATGCAAACGCATAAGTATTTGAATATCGCTTAGAAAATGATAGAAGAAGCTGCACTTATCCGCCCTACAAAACCATAGTCGTTTTCGTAGGTCGGGCAAGCGCAGCGCCCCCGACAAAACAACATTATCCCGTTACGCGTTCGACCAACTCTGAATCGAATCCACTTCATTCAAATTGCCATGAAACACTTCATAGGATTTTTTCAATATCACATCGGTGTGTTTGGTGAGATCCTTGAATATTTCCTTATTCATCGCTTCATACAGCGCGGCATTTTTTTCGACTGGCACAAAAGTATCTTTTACCCGCACCATTTTCTCCACCGCCTGCTCGCAGGAGGAATAAACGCCCAGACCAACGGCGGTGTTAATGGCCGCCCCGAGGCTTGCACAGCCGTTAATCACATTTCGTTTTGCGGGTAGGTTAAATACATCGGCAAAGATTTGCATAAACAAATCACTGTTTGAGCCGCCGCCCGTAATAATGATGTGCTTCGCATGGCGACCCATTTCACCGCACATATTGTCGTAGTTATTTTTTAAGGTCAGCGCCACGCTTTCTAAAATAGAGCGATAAATCCAGGCGTAATTCATGTTGGCGTTAAAACCGATCATCGCCCCTCTTTTATACGGTTCCCACGGGTTAGTCAGCCAATCCAGCACCGTCATTAAACCGTCGCAACCCGGAGAAACTTTGGCTGCTTTGTGATTGAGCAAATCTTCCGGCGAAAGCCCCTGCGCTTGTGCATCTTTAATGAGGGACTCGCCCAACATGTCTCGCAACCAGCTGACCGTCCACATCCCTTTGCGGATGCCATATCCTTCATAAATTAGCGTTTCAGGAATGGATGACATAATCGGCCAATACCAGGTCGGATCTTTTGGTAACGCCTTGCCGTTCATCATCAACGCGATATAGGTGCCCAATGAAATCACTGCTGTTTCGTCATCCAGCAATCCTGCACCCAGCGCTTCAACGGCTTTATCGCTGGTGCTGCACACGACAGGCAAGCCTTCCGGGAAACCGGTCGCAAGCGATGCTTCGAGAGTGATTTTACCTAACACAGTGCCCGGCATTTGCACATCAAATAACATATGGCGTGGGAGATTAAATTTCTTAATCACTTCCTGATCGTCGCTCCACGCCCAGGTTTTATAATCCACCGGCCACTGGCCAAAATAGTTGGCAACGTTGTCTTTACGCTCGCCCGTTAAGCGGTGCGACAAATACCCTGAAAACGAAGTGACATAAGCCACTTCGGGATTGGTATGCTCATAAGGGCGTGTTACACGGGCATCTTGCCAGCTAATTAACGGTGCGGCGGGCGTGCCATCGGTTTTTAGCAAAGCTCTGCAACAACGAATCGATCCAAGCCCAATGCCGAGAATATCCCCGGCATCGCCTTTAAACTGACTCATCAGATCCTTTCCCGCGTCGCATAAAGACGTCCAGAGATCGTCGTCAGGATGTTCAACCGTATCAGCATCTGGAGTGTGCATCGGTTGCAGCAAACCCTTGCCTTCGCACACCACATTTCCTTGTAAATCATACATCACGACTTTAGTGCTCTGGCTCCCACCATCAATTCCGATGATATATTTTTTAGGCATTTCCATTCTCCTGTAATGATTCAACATGCTCACGCGGCTGCTGATGTCGTATTTTCTGGGACAGCAAAAAGGTAAAGACCACCACCACGCAAAGCGCGCCCAATCCCATCAACCACATGTTTTTATAGGCTTCGGCGGCGGGCAACGTGTCTTGCCAGTGACCGACAATGGGGTACACAAATACGTCCGGCAAAAAGCCAATGACCGAACAAATTCCGACGGTCGTCCCCATCACGAATGTTGGCGTGCGGGCTTCCCCTGGGCAGGCGAAGTACAGCCCGCGCGAGGCATAACAGGTAAAGCCAAGCAGTAAAATTAGCCCGATTCCGACCGCTACCGATTGCGGGTTCTGGTTGGTTATTAGCAGTGCAACCAGCGTAATAATGCCGATTAAGGCTAAAAATTGAATGACCCTGGTCGGCGATTTAAAACGGCTGTATGTCGTGATAAGTCCACCGAGTGGGCCGCACATCGCGCGGAAAATCTTATTGATGACAATGCCCATATAACTGGCAGCAACCAGGGACATGCCATAAATTTCAGTAAGATAGTTCGTGGAGTAACTGAGAATGGCGTAAATGGTATAGACGCCAAAAATGATCATGCTGCAATACCAGGTGGTCGGAATTTTTAGCACCGCGATAATATCGCTCAGTTTAAACGCCGGCTTTGCGACCTCTTCGGCACTGGCTTCACGAGCGGTAAAACCGTCGGTGACAAAGAACCAGCACAAAATCCCCAGCGCGATATAAACACCACTGTAAATCAGGATGACGGTCTTCAGGCTGTTACTGTTATCGGGGTGAAAGCGCGAAAATATCCACATGGTGAAAACGGCCAGCGCCATCACACCTACGCCGCGCAGCCCTTCCATCCAGCCCATAATCTTGCCTTGCTCACGGTGATCGCCCAGCAATGACGCTGCTTTTATCGACACCGACCACAGCATTAAAATTGTGGTAATCGCAAAGGCGACCTGAATAGCCAGCATTACCCATAACGGGGGATATGATGCCATGATGAAACCTAATATTCCGGTTGCGATCATCGCGCTAGTCATCATTTTACGGTGGGAGAATTTATCGGCAATAATTCCACTTGGCGCGTAGAGAATAATTGCGGTAATTCCGAAGGTACTCATGATTAATCCGATTTCTACATTGGAAAAACCCATAAACTTTGCCATCGGAATTTGATAAATATAGCGAAGATAGGCCAAGTCAAAACTAACACCACCACTAATACTTATTATTGCCAGGGTGACCCAGCGGCGAAAATTTGATTGTTGCATGTTGTTTTCTCGTCGTTGATAGCGTTATTTACAGGCAAAAAAAAGAGAAAAGGAATCAACCCTTGCGGGCGGATTACTTTTCTCGGGGTCTCTAGTAATATCTAAAATTAGTATCACAGCAATTAGTCTTTTAGTGTGAGAATTATCACGAATTAAAATTAATAACGACAGATACGTGTTTTGTAATGGGGGAAATAAAAGAGTGTGATAGAAGTCACGTAATTGATTTCGCGGCTGTGTTAAATATTTAAGCCAGTTACTAGAGACGATGAGAAAAGTAGCTTCCCTTCAGGGGGGAGATTGCTTTTCTCATTTTTTTTGTCCTTAATCTTATGGGGTGATGTATGTCACTGAATTTACTGAATGAATTTTCACTCGACTTCTTCTCGTTAAAAGGCAAAACCGCGATTGTTACTGGCGGCAACAGTGGACTAGGGCAGGCATTTGCTGTCGCACTGGCCAAAGGTGGTGCGAATGTGTTTATTCCAAGCTTTATTCTGGATAACGGCGAGACAAAGGAAATCATTGAGCAACAAGGTGTTAGCGTCGAAATTATGCAGGTAGACATTACTGAAAAAGGTGCGCCCGCTCGTGTTATCGCAGCCTGTAAAGAACGATTTGGTCGCGTGGATATTGTGGTTAACAACGCCGGGATCTGTAAGCTAAACAAGGTGCTGGACTTCGGGCGCGAAGACTGGGACCCGATGATTGACATCAACCTGACTGCGGCATTTGAGCTGAGCTACGAGGCGGCAAAATTAATGATTCCGCAAAAATCCGGAAAGATAATTAATATCTGTTCTTTGTTCTCCTATTTAGGTGGGCAATGGTCACCGGCTTATTCCGCGACCAAACATGCTCTGGCTGGTTTTACCAAAGCCTATTGTGATGAGTTGGGTCAATATAATATTCAGGTCAATGGGATTGCCCCAGGTTATTACGCAACAGAAATCACCACTGAAACTCGTAAAAATCCTGAAACCAATAAACGCGTACTTGACCATATTCCGGCAAATCGTTGGGGTGAAACTCAGGACTTAATGGGGGCAATGGTATTTTTGGCAAGTCGTGCATCTGATTATGTTAATGGGCATTTGTTGGTTGTCGATGGCGGTTATTTAGTGAGATAGCTTAATATCCCCAACTTTATTATTTAATAATTCCATTCACGTTGCAGGAAGGTCAAGTCATGTCTTTAAATCGAGAAGCGATAGTTGAACATTTGCAGGAAATTGTTGGCCCTGAGCAGGTTATTACCGACGAGAAAGTGCTGCAAAAAAATAGTATCGATCGTTTCAGAAAATATGCCGATATCCATGGCGTATTTACGCTGCCGCTTCCCGCTGCGGTAGTTAAATTAACCAGCGCCGAGCAGGTTTCACGGGTTCTCGCCTTTTTGAATAAGCACCATATTAACTGCGTGCCGCGTACTGGCGCATCTGCTACTGAAGGGGGGTTAGAAACTGTTGTCAGAAATTCGGTGGTGCTCGATGGTTCAGGACTGAACAAAATTATCAGCCTGGATATCGAAAACATGCAGGCCACCGCGCAGTGTGGCGTACCGCTTGAAGTGCTGGAAAACGCGCTACGTGCCAAAGGTTACACTACCGGGCATTCGCCACAGTCCAAACCGCTGGCACAAATGGGCGGTCTGGTGGCTACACGTAGCATCGGGCAATTCTCTACTTTGTACGGCGCGATTGAAGACATGGTGGTCGGGCTGGAAGCCGTGATGCCGGATGGCACTATCACGCGCATCAAAAATGTTCCACGCCGCGCGGCTGGCCCTGATATCCGCCACATCATCATCGGTAACGAAGGTGCGCTTTGCTATATCACTGAAGTCACAGTGAAAATCTTCAAATATATGCCGGAAAATAATCTGTTCTACGGCTACATTCTCGACAACATGAAAACCGGCTTCAACATCCTGCGCGAAGTGATGGTGGAAGGGTATCGTCCGTCGATTGCGCGTTTATATGACGCCGAAGATGGCACCCAACACTTCACACATTTTGCCGATGGAAAATGTGTGCTGATTTTCATGGCCGAAGGCACCAAACGCCTGGCGCAAGCCACGGGTCAAGGCATTGAAGAAGTTGTGGCCCGCTATCCTGAATGCAAACGTGTCGACAGTAAACTGATCGAAAACTGGTTCAATAACCTGAACTGGGGGCCGGAAAAAGTGGCTGCAGAACGCGTGCAGATTATGAATACCGGCAACATGGGCTTTACCACCGAAGTCTCAGGAAGCTGGAGCTGCATTAACGAGATTTACCATCGTGTTATTGACCGTATCCGCAATGAATTCCCGCATGCAGACGACATCACCATGCTCGGCGGTCACTCATCGCACAGCTACATTAACGGCACCAATATGTACTTCGTGTACGACTACAACGTGGTGGACTGCAAGCCGGAAGATGAGATCAATAAGTACCATAATCCGCTTAATAAAATCATCGTTGAAGAGACGATTCGGCAGGGCGGTTCGATGGTGCATCACCACGGCATCGGCAAGCATCGTACCCAATGGACGAAGCTTGAGCACGGCAGCGCATATCTGCTTCTCAAAGGACTGAAAGAACAATTTGATCCGAATGGCATTATGAATACAGGAACGATTTATCCTATTGAAAAATAGGATATTGTGCGGTCTCGTTTGAGGCCGCACTTCTGCTGGCCGTGAGTCAGAAGGAAGCTGCTATGTCTGCATCAACAGTCCGCATGGACGATCTGCCGCTCAACCGTTTTCATTGTCGCATTGCCGGTCTGACTTTCGGCGCTCATCTCACTGACGGCTATGTGCTGGGTATTATTGGTTTTGCACTTATCTCTTTGAAATCACAAATCTCGTTGACCACCCTGGAGGAAGGGATGATCGGCGGCGCGGCGCTATTTGGGCTGTTTTTTGGCAGCCTGGTGCTGGGATGGGTTTCTGATTTTGTGGGTCGCCAGAAAATATTTACCTTCAGTTTTGTCGTGATCACTTTAGCTTCGTTTTTACAATTTTTTGCCGAAACCGCGCAGCAACTCTTCTGGCTCCGCGTTCTGGTGGGGATTGGGTTGGGCGGTGATTATTCCGTTGGTCACACTTTACTGGCGGAATTTGCGCCACGCCGTCATCGAGGTACATTGCTGGGCGCGTTCAGCGTGGTCTGGACCGTGGGTTATGTTATTGCCAATCTCGTTGGCCACTATTTTGCTGATTTTTCCCCTGACATCTGGCGCTGGTTGCTTGCCTCAGCAACGCTGCCTGCGGCAATCATCACACTGTTACGCTGGGGGACGCCGGAATCACCACGCTGGTTGATGCGCCAGGGGCGTTTCCGGGAAGCTCATGCCATTGTGCGTCGCCACCTTGGGCCGAATGTCTTGCTGGGCGACGAAATGGCAGTTTCCACTTCGCGCCACATACGCACGCTATTTTCATCGCGATACTGGCGGCGCACGGCGTTTAACAGCCTGTTTTTTGTCTGCCTCGTGATCCCTTATTTTGTGATTTACACCTGGCTGCCGACAATCATGCAGACCGTGGGTTTCGAGCATTCGCTTCAGGCCAATCTGCTGCTGAATCTTCTGCTGGTGGTGGGCGCGGTAGTGGGCTTAGTGCTGACGCAATATTGCTCCCGGCGTAGTCTGTTGATTAACGGATTTGCCATTCTCTCTCTTTGCCTGATTGCGCTGGCATTCACGTCTCTCACCAATACCTCGCTGATTTTCGCGCTGTTTATCACCTTTACCGCCACGATTTCCGCCATTAGCAACCTGGTAGGCGTGTTGCCTGCGGAGAGCTTCCCGACGGATATTCGCTCCCTCGGCGTGGGTTTTGCCACGTCCATGAGCCGTTTAGGTTCAGCGATTAGCACTGGCCTGCTGCCATTAACGCTTGCGGCGTGGGGCTTGCAACACACAATGCTGATACTGGCGGGCGTTCTGCTGCTCGGGCTGGTTGTCTCGATACTTTGGGCACCAGAAACTAAGGATCTGACGCTGGTTGCAGCCTCAGGAAACAAGGAGAAGTTACCGGGGGAAATCAATGAACATACTTCTGGCATTTAAAGCGGAACCTGATCTTTCCATGTTGCCGGAACAGGCATGGCAAGAAGCCACATCCGGGCCGCTTGATCTCAGTTACGCCCGCTATCAAATAGGGCTGGATGAACAAGTGGCAGCTGAACTTGCGCTGCGCCAGCTTACACATTCGCAGGCTGTTAACCTGGCCGCACTGACACTGGGTGGCGCGCACAGTGAGCCGTTTTTACGCCAGCTTAACGCATTGGGTTTTAGCCATTTGGCGCGGCTTGAGCCTCAAAGTGCGTGCGATTTACGATTTTCACCCAAACAGGTGGCAGACGCGCTGGCTCAATGGGTGAAACAACACCCGCAAACACTTGTTTTAACAGGCAGCCAGAGCAGTGAAGGCAACAACGCACAAACCGGTTTTTTGCTTGCGGAACGGCTGGATTGGCCTGTTCTTGCAGGCGTGGTGGATTTTGTGGTGGACGCTGCCAATCATCAACTCGAAGTCGAACTGCTTCAGGATGGCGAACGGTTGCGCTGCCGCGTGGCGCTACCGGTGGTGCTTATCGTCATGAACGATGGGCGCTACAGTCTGCGTATACCCGGTATTCGCCAGAAACTTGCCGCCAGCAAAGCGCCAATTATTACGGCAGCCGCAGCGAAGCACGCTGCAAATTCATCGCCAAATGTGGTGCTAACCCGCGAGCACTATTCACGCCGCGCACAAAAAATTGACGGTGCAACTCCTCAAGAGAAAGCCCGATTACTGTATGAAAATTTCCTGCGTGAGAGATTACCGCGATGAAAATAGCTTTAATCATTACCGCTCAGGGGGAGTTGGGCGAACGCCAGTTGGGGGAAATCAGTTATTTTATTAACCAATCTGAACTGGTTGACCCTGAATTTGAAATCTGGCGGCTGGCAGGGGCGGCTCCCTGGATTGCAGAAAACAATCTCGTCGCCCTGGAAACTCATTTTCTCACCGCGCCACAAGATTTATTACTCTTTCCCTCCGGCCTGCGCGGAACGGAACTTGCGACGCGCCTCGCATCCCGGCTGCAAGGGCTGGCGTTTTGTGGCGCAACAAAGATGATTTCAGCTGAACAAGTCACGTTTTCACGCCCGATTTACGGTAACGCGATGGTGGGGTGTTTTAGCGCGGGTGAAAAGCCGTGGTGTGTTTGCGTTTCCCGCTCGTCGCGGCCTGGCGCTCTTCCTGCTGCTGCTACTCAAAAAATGCTGCAACTAAGTAATGATTTTCCGCCGTGGTTGCTGGAGATAAATCGCCTTGAGGATATTCCCCGCCCGGCACTCCAGCGCGCCCGATGCGTACTGGCAGTGGGGCAAGGCGTTGAAACTTTGCATAATATGGAACGGGTAAAAGTGCTGGCGCAAAAACTGGGTGCCGAAACTGGGGCCAGCCGCCAGGTCGTGATGAATGCGTGGTGCGAAATGGACCGGCTTATCGGGATGTCAGGGGCAATGATTTCCCCGGATGTTTGCATTGTTGCGGGTGTTTCAGGTGCTGCGGCATTCAGCGCAGGGATTCGAGACAGCACTCTGATTGTGGCTATCAACAACGACGAAAACGCGGCTATTTTTTCTCAGGCTGACGTGGTGATTGTTGATGAAATGATGCCAGTGCTGGAGGCACTGGCAGAATATTCAACGCAGTGAACTTGCCAGTTCCCAGACACCTCGGTTGGTGGTTGAAATAGCCAGCGCCCCGGCACTTAGCGCCACGTTTGCATCTTCGCCATCGCAAACCAGGCCCCCGGCAATAATCGGCAAATTGATTTTCTCCGCCACCCAACCCAACACTTTTGGCATACAACCCGGCAGAATTTCCACGCAGTCCGGGTTCGATTGGGCAACTTGTTTATCAATATTGTGAAACGAAATTGAATCCACCAGGAACATGCGGTGAATGGCGAAGAAACCCTGCGTGCGGGCGGCTTTTACCATCGATGCTTTAGTGCTGATAATCCCGTCCGCGTCGGTCACCATTTTGAGAAAGTTAATCACAATCTCTTTATTCGAGGTGCCTTCCAGCAAATCGACATGAATAAAAGCGTATTTCTTCGCTTTCTTGATCTGCTGAATAATACCGGTGATGGTGCAAATGTTGCCGTACAACACCGAGATAAACAGGCTGTCGGATTGCAACGCGAGCTGCAAACTCTCCTGATCTTTGACCGCCGCAATAACAGGATTCTGTTTTAATAAATGAATTAAGGGCACAGCAAGTTCTCCATAATCAATCAGCCAAAGCGTAGATGAATGCCGTAATCTGCGGCAGGGTAACGCCAGAGTTTTAGCGCCTGCTCATCTACCAGCATTCGGCAGGTTCCGCATTCGAGGCAGCCATGAACATCGACCCGCAGGCTGCCGTCTCCCATAATGTGATACAACCCGGCAGGGCAGCATTTCACCAGCAGCGCCATTGTTTCTGGGTCAAGGTTTGCAGCAGGAATGATGTGCGCTTGTGCCTCTGGCTGATAGTGATTTTTAGCAACTTTATGATCCGCATTCATATGTTTTTGGCACCTTTTACAAGGTCTGTGAGCACGCTGGCAATTCCTTGCTTTCGCGTGTGTTTCCACAATCGTTTTCTCAGAAATTCAGGGCTAATTTCCCCCACTTCGTAATGCTCGCGTTGCAACTCCGCCAGCAGTTGTGGATAAGCTGAAAAGAGCGCGGAAGTCCGCAACAAATCAGGCAAATGCTGATAGCGTTTTAACACTGCCCAAAGTGTGCTGGTGTGCAATTGTTGGTGGTAAATCTCACGCAATGAACCCGCACTTGCTTGAACCGCCAGAGTTTGCGCCGCCGCTTTTGCTGAGAGGATCGCTAAGTCCATTCCGCGAATAGTCAGGGCGGTATTCACGCAAAAACGGGCGCAGTCACCGACAATCATCCAGCCTTTTCCCGCAAGGTTTTTAGGAACGCTTTTTAAACCGCCTTCTGGCACCAGATGCGCTCCGTACTCAAGTAATTCAGTCTGCTTGAGCAGCGGGCGCAACAAAGGATGTTGTTTAAAGTTTTCCAGCAATTGTGGGGCAGCGACGGCTGATGCTTGAATGGTAGAAAGCGGGGCAACAATCCCCAGTGAAAGGGTGTTTTTATTGGTATACAGAAAGCCACCAGCGGGTAGTGATTCACTTAGCTCGCCGCTGAACAACCACGCTGTTCCTTCATTTGCTTCAAGAGAAAAGCGGCTGTCGATGACATCTTGTGGCAGCGTCAAAACCTCTTTAATCCCCAGCGCCATATCGTGCGGCGTGGGTTTTGGGATTAACCCGTGGCGCTCAGCCAGCAGGCTATTTGCGCCTTCAGCCAATACCACTGTTTTGCAGCGCAGCACTTCGCCGCCCACTTTCACACCGCGAACGGTCTCTCCTTCCATCAATAATTCTTCGACCATCACGCTGTTCAGGCATTCAGCTCCCGCCAGCTCAGCTTGCTGTGCAAGCCAGGGATCAAATCGTGCGCGCAAAATAGTATGGGAAGTGGATGCGGGAGAAAACGGCAGGTGGCGATAATCAAATGTTGTGGCGATGTGCCCACTGAGTAGCGAGATTTTTTCCTGTATCACTTCGCGTTCTAGCGGGGCGTGTTGTGCAAAGTCAGGAATAATACTTTCCAGGGCGTAACTATAAAGCCGCCCACCAGAGAGGTTTTTGCCGCCGGGTTGCGTCGCGCGTTCCAGCAGCAGAACTGAAAGCCCGGCGCGCGCGCAAAGCAATGCGCAACTGGAGCCTGCCATCCCTGCGCCAACGACAATAACATCAAAGTCTGTTGTGTCCATTTTGATAACCTTGTGAGGCAATGGCTCAACATAGCATTGATAAGAAATGATTTATTTGAAGGGGGGCACAACGATTTAGTTCCCTCTCAGGCAAGAGAGGGAATGGGGAAACTTAATTAACCCTTATACACGCAACCGGCGGTACAGGTTTCTTTCACCATCACCGCGCTTAGCAGCGGCACAAGTGGCTTCATTTCATCCCAAATCCATTTCGCCAGCACTTCGCTGGTTGGATTCTCAAGCCCTGGAATATCATTCAGATAGTAATGATCCAGACGATCATAAGTCGGTTTAAACGCCGCTTTCAGCTCTGAAAAATCCATAATCCAGCCGGTATAAGGATCAACCTCGCCGGTGATTTCCAGACGCACCATAAATGAATGGCCGTGCAGGCGACCGCATTTGTGGCCTTCCGGCACATGCGGCAGGTGGTGAGCGGCTTCGAAGGTAAAATCTTTAAACAGGGTGGTGGACATGATTGAGTCTCTTTCATACAAAATAACCGCGGCATAGTACAGGAAATGACTATTTCACGCATCAACAATACCCTGCGACCTTTCCCAAAGGCTTGTTACTGATATTTTTTGTTGTTTTAGTCGTTATCTTTCAGTGGGTTAGTTAACCACTTTTTACGTTATCCATTACCCGTAAAAGCGGTTAGTCATTTTGGTTATTTCATATTTCTATCCCTTCTTTAATTGTTATTATCCCGATGGTTAACCTTACACCTATGAATGCTTTTTACCGTTGATTGTTGAAACGGACCTTTTGCTACTGGAACTCAAAACGCATGACAACTCAGGCTCCACCGACCGCTTTGCTGCCGCTTACCCCGGAGCAACTGGCACGCCTCCAGGCGGCGACAACGGATTTCTCGCAGACACAACTGGCCTGGTTATCCGGCTATTTCTGGGGAATGATTAATCAACAACCGGGCGCAGTCGCCACGCCACAGCCTGCGGCTGCTGAAGTGCCGGTGATTACTCTGATTTCTGCATCCCAAACCGGCAACGCGCGCCGCGTCAGCGAGCAACTGCGTGACGATTTGCTGGCAGCAAAACTGAACGTTAACCTGGTTAACGCGGGCGACTATAAATTCAAACAAATTGCCCAGGAAAAACTGCTGGTCGTGGTGACTTCCACACAAGGCGAGGGCGAGCCGCCTGAAGAAGCCGTGGCGTTGCACAAGTTCCTGTTCTCGAAAAAAGCGCCAAAACTCGCAGGCACCGCGTTTGCGGTATTCAGCCTTGGCGACACTTCTTACGAATTCTTCTGCCAGTCCGGTAAAGATTTTGACACCAAACTGGCCGAACTGGGCGGCGAACGCCTGCTTGACCGCGTCGATACCGATGTTGAGTTCCAGCCAGCCGCTACGCAATGGCGGGCAAAAATTGTCGAAGTGCTGAAATCTCGCGTTCCGGCAGAAACTCCGGCGCAAGCGGCGGTGACGGCAACGGGCGTGGTTAACGAAGTCTTCACCAGCCCGTACACCAAAGAAGCGCCGCTCACGGCGACGCTTGCGGTTAACCAGAAAATCACCGGTCGCGATTCTGAAAAAGACGTGCGCCATTTTGAAATTGATCTCGGCGATTCCGGCCTGCGTTACCAGCCGGGCGACGCGCTGGGCGTCTGGTATCAAAACGATGCCGCTCTGGTCAAAGAACTGGTCGAACTGCTGTGGCTGAAAGGTGACGAAAGCGTCACGGTTGATGGCAAAACGCTGCCGTTAAGTGAAGCGCTGGAATGGCATTTCGAGCTGACCATCAACACCGCCAACATCGTTGAGAAATACGCGCAAATCACGCGCAATGCGGCGCTGCTGGACTTGGTTGGCGATAAAACCAAGCTGCAACACTTTGCCCAGAACACACCGATTGTCGACATGGTGCGTTACGCTCCGGCTGAATTAAATGCCGAACAACTGATTGATTTACTGCGCCCGCTGACGCCGCGCCTGTACTCCATCGCTTCTTCCCAGGCGGAAGCCGAAACGGAAGTGCACATTACGGTTGGCGTGGTGCGTTATGACATCGAAGGCCGCGCCCGCACGGGTGGCGCATCGGGCTTCCTGGCCGACCGTCTGGAAGAAGATGGCGAAGTGCGCGTGTTCATTGAACATAACGACAACTTCCGCCTGCCAGCCAACCCGGAAACCCCGGTGATCATGATTGGCCCAGGCACCGGTATCGCGCCATTCCGCGCCTTTATGCAGCAGCGTGAAAACGACGGGGCGAGCGGCAAAAACTGGCTGTTCTTCGGCAACCCGCACTTTACCGATGATTTCCTGTATCAGGTTGAATGGCAGCGCTACGTCAAAGACGGCCTGCTGACCAACATCGATTTGGCCTGGTCTCGCGACCAGCAACATAAAATATACGTACAAGACAAACTGCGCGAAAAAGGCGCGGAACTGTGGAACTGGATTAATGAAGGTGCCCACATTTACGTCTGCGGCGATGCGAATCGCATGGCAAAAGACGTCGAGCAAGCATTACTGGAAGTGGTAGCCGAGTTCGGTGGCATGGACCTCGAAACGGCAGATGAATTTTTAAGTGAGCTGCGCGTTGAGCGCCGTTATCAGCGAGATGTCTACTAATGAGCGAAAAACACCCAGGACCATTAGTGGTCGAAGGCAAATTGAGTGATGCCGAGCGCCTGAAACGCGAAAGTAATTTCCTGCGCGGGACTATCAAAGAAGATTTGCAGGACGGGCTGACCGGCGGCTTCCGAGGCGACAACTTCCTGCTGATTCGCTTCCACGGTATGTACCAGCAAGACGACCGCGATATCCGTGCAGAACGTGCTGAGCAAAAGCTCGAACCGCGCCACGCCATGATGCTGCGCTGCCGTCTTCCGGGCGGGATTATCACCACCGAGCAGTGGCGTGCGATAGACAAATTCGCCGAAGATAAAACCATTTACGGCAGCATTCGCCTGACTAACCGTCAGACTTTCCAGTTCCACGGCATTCTGAAAAAGAACGTGAAACCGGCGCACGAAATGCTGCATGAAGTCGGGCTGGACGCGCTGGCAACCGCCAACGACGTCAACCGCAACGTGCTGTGTACGTCCAACCCGGTGGAGTCTGAACTGCACCAGGAAGCCTATGAATGGGCGAAAAAACTCTCTGAACATTTGCTGCCACGCACCCGTGCTTACGCGGAGATCTGGTGGGATAAAGAGAAAGTAGCGACCACCGACGAAGAGCCGATCCTCGGTGAAACGTATTTGCCGCGTAAGTTTAAAACCACCGTTGTGGTGCCGCCGCAGAACGATGTCGATCTTCATGCCAACGACATGAACTTCATCGCGATTGCCAAAGACGGCAAGCTGGTGGGCTTCAACTTATTAGTCGGCGGTGGTTTGTCTATCGAACACGGCAACAAAGCGACTTACGCCCGCACCGCCAGCGAGTTTGGCTACATTCCGCTGGAGCATACGCTGGCGGTAGCTGAAGCCGTTGTCACCACACAACGCGACTGGGGCAACCGTACCGATCGTAAAAATGCCAAAACCAAATACACCCTTGAGCGCGTCGGCGTTGACGTGTTCAAAGCGGAAGTTGAACGCCGCGCGGGCATCACATTCGAGCCGATTCGCCCGTATGAATTTACCGGGCGTGGCGATCGCATCGGTTGGGTAAAAGGCATCGACGACAAATGGCATCTGACGCTGTTTATCGAAAACGGCCGTATCCTGGATTACCCGGATCGTCCGCTGAAAACCGGCCTGATGGAAATCGCGAAGATCCACAAAGGTGATTTCCGCCTGACTGCCAACCAGAACTTGATCGTGGCTGGCGTTCCGGCCAGCGAGAAGGCCGCAATCGAGAAGATTGCCAAAGAAAGCGGCCTGATGAACGCGGTGAAACCGCAGCGTGAAAACTCGATGGCGTGTGTGGCATTCCCGACTTGCCCGCTGGCGATGGCGGAAGCAGAACGCTTCTTGCCGCAGTTTGTGACTAAAGTTGAAGAAGTGCTGGAAAAACATCACGTGCCAGATGAACACATCGTCACGCGTGTGACCGGCTGCCCGAATGGCTGTGGCCGCGCGTTGCTGGCGGAAATCGGCCTGGTGGGGAAAGCGCCTGGGCGTTACAACCTGCACATCGGCGGCAACCGCATCGGCACGCGTATTCCGCGTATGTACCGTGAAAACATCACCGAGCCGGAAATCCTGGCTTCGATTGATGAGCTGGTAGGGCGCTGGTCGAAAGAGCGTGAGGCCGATGAAGGCTTTGGCGATTTCACCATCCGTGCCGGGATTGTTCGCCCGGTGTTGGATCCCGCTCGGGATTTGTGGGACTAGCCATTTAATGTCGGATGACGCTAACGCTTATCCGACTTACGAAAAGCCGTTGTAGGGTGGACAAGTCCACCATGATATTTAGCAACAAAGCGAGGCTCCTATGTCAGTACTCGATCTAAAAGCGCTGAATGAACTCCCAAAAGTCGAGCGCATCATGGCGCTGGGCGAGGTCAACAGCCAGCTTGAAAAACTCACTGCGGAGCAGCGCGTAACTTGGTCGCTGGAAAACCTGCCGGGTGAGTTTGTGCTCTCCTCAAGCTTTGGTATTCAGGCGGCGGTGAGCCTGCATCTGGTCACTCAACAGTTTCCAGATATCCCGGTTATTCTCACCGACACCGGTTATCTGTTCCCGGAAACCTACCAGTTTATCGATGAGCTAACCGACAAGCTGAAACTGAACCTGAAAGTGTTCAGCGCGAAGGAAAGTGCGGCGTGGCAGGAAGCGCGTTACGGCAAGCTGTGGGAGCAGGGCGTTGAAGGCATTGAGAAATACAATGACATCAACAAAGTCGAGCCGATGAACCGTGCGCTGCGTGAACTAAACGGGCAAACCTGGTTCGCTGGCCTGCGCCGCGAGCAATCTGGCAGCCGCGCGAATTTACCGGTGCTGGCGATTCAACGTGAAGTCTTCAAAATTCTGCCGATCATCGACTGGGACAACCGCCAGGTTTACCAATACCTCACCGCCAACGGCCTGAAATACCATCCGTTGTGGGATCAAGGCTACCTTTCCGTGGGCGACACCCACACGACACGTAAGTGGGAAGAAGGCATGGCGGAAGAAGAAACGCGTTTCTTTGGTTTGAAACGTGAGTGCGGTTTGCACGAGTGACCCCAGAAAGCACAATAATCCCCAAGCCCTTCATGCACTGCAGAAGGGCTTTTTTTATGCATCATAATGCATGGATATTTCTATTAGTCATACTAATTAATTCAGAACACTTCACAAATCCCCTCGCCATTATAAATTCAGCATTCTAACTGGTTTAAATATCAACCAATAAAATCAATGTGTTAGCTGGATTTACTGCAGGCGCATTCATAAATATCGCTAATATTTACTATTTAGCAACAAATAATCCCTCGTTCCGTAACTTAAAAACTACGACATTGTTCACACAATAATCAGTTTATAAATACTATAGTACGACAAATAGAATAATTTACTGACCCTGTCTTTTCTCTACCTTACGAGAGTCGCTATGAAGATCGAACGCATCAAAGTGCTGGTGAGCCGGCCTGGACGGAATTTTGTTACGGTAAAGATTGAAACGGACGAAGGGATTTATGGTGTGGGTGATGCCACATTGAATGGCAGGGAAATGGCCGTCGCAGCGTATCTGGAAGAGCATATTGCTCCGTGTCTTATCGGCAAAGATCCGCGTAATATCGAAGATATCTGGCAGTACCTTTATCGCGGTGCGTACTGGCGTAAAGGCCCGGTGACGATGACGGCGATTGGCGCAATCGATATGGCATTGTGGGACATTCTGGGCAAACACTCGGGGCTGCCAGTCTGGCAACTGCTGGGCGGGAAAAGCCGCCAGGGTGTGACGGTGTATGTTCATGCCAACGGCGAAAGCATCGACGAAGTGCTGGATAACGCAGCAAATTATATTGAACAGGGCTATAAAGCCATCCGTCTGCAATGCGCTATTCCTTCTACCAAAGGCACTTACGGCACGCTGGAAGGGAAGAAAAATTACTACGAGTTGCAAGGCAATCGCCCATTGCCACCGGAACAATCGTGGTCAACGCGCAAATATATGAATTTTATCCCGGAGCTATTTAAAGCAGCCCGCGAGCGTTTTGGTTATGGCATTGATTTATTACATGATGTTCATAGCCGTCTGACGCCAATAGAAGCGGCGCGCCTGGGTAAATTGCTCGAGCCGTATGACTTGCTGTTTTTAGAAGATACCGTTACGGCAGAAAACCCAGCGGGTTATCAAATCATTCGCCAGCACACTACGACGCCGCTGGCAGTGGGTGAAATATTCAATACCATCTGGGATGCAAAAGAGTTAATTGAAACGCAATCGATAGATTATATCCGCACTGCGGTTTCCCACGGTGGTGGAATAACACCAATGCGTAAACTCAGTGCCTTCGCCGATCTTTATCATGTGCGTATGGCACCGCACGGCGCACCGGATTTATCGCCTATTTCAACAATGGCTCATCTTCACCTTAATAGTTGGGCACCGAATTTTGGTATCCAGGAATTTGTTGGTTTTGGCACACCTGAAGTAAACAATATCTTTAAATATGAATTGCCCCTCAAGGATGGAATGTTGTTGGTTTCTGACAAACCAGGTTTGGGAATAGATATAGATGAAGCCGCCATGGGGAATTATCCCTATGTCAGATCTTATCTTCCTGTTAGCCGCCTCGAAGACGGAACGCTCTGGAACTGGTAATCCTCTGACCTAAGGGTACGATTATGATCTATGATACCGCTGTAATTTGTGGTTATTTCATCTTAATGGTGTTGATCAGTTTTATATTTAAAAAAATGGCCAGTAAATCCTCCAGTGATTATTTCCGTGGCGGTGGCCGTATGTTGTGGTGGATGGTGGGGGCGACGGCGTTTATGACGCAGTTTAGCGCCTGGACTTTTACCGGAGCCGCCGGGAAAGCGTTTAGCGATGGCTTTATGGTGGCAGCCATATTCCTCGGGAATACCATCGCATACGGAATTTCCTGGTTATGGTTTGCTAAACGTTTCCGCCAGGTACGCGTTGATACGGCCACAGAAGTGATTCGTCATCGCTTTGGTTCACAGAATGAACACTTCTTCACATGGGTGATTATTCCGCTGAGTATACTGAGCGGCGCGGTAATGATGAATGCGCTGGCGATATTTGTGAGTACCGTATTTAGCTGGGATCTTTCGGTTACTATTTGGGTAACCGGCATTGTGGTATTAATGATCTCATTATTAAGCGGGGCCTGGGGTGTTGTCGCTTCCGACTTTGTGCAGACATTAATTGTTGCGGTTATCTCTGTTGCCTGTGCCATTGTTGCATTAGTGAATGTCGGCGGGCCGGTTAATATGATCACTCATTTCCCTTCTGGCTTTATTATGGGCCCGAATATGAATTACGGTGTGGTGATATTAGGCTCGGTGATATTCTTTATTGTTAAACAATTACAGAATATAAATAACATGCAGGATTCTTACCGTTTCCTGAATGCCAAAGACTCGAAGAATGCCCAAAAGGCAGCTTTCTTTGCCATGATATTAATGGCTGTGGGGACGCTAATTTGGTTTATTCCGCCGTGGGTGTCTGCAAGCCTTTATCCAGATGCCACTGCACAATATGCCGCACTTGGAAATAAAGCTTCGGATACCATTTATTTGAGCTTTGTAGAACGTGCAATGCCTGCGGGAACGGTGGGTTTACTGGTCGCTGGTTTATTTGCCGCCACCATGTCGACAATGGATCCAGCGTTGAACCGTAACAGTGGCATTTTCGTGCGCAGCTTCTGGGTGCCGGTGGTTTGCCGTAACAAAAAGATCAGTGACCGTGCAGAACTGTTTGCCGGGAAAATGTTCTGCATTGTGAATGGCTTGCTGGTGATTATTGTTTCGCTGTTCTTCAGTCATCTTGAAGGCATGAGTTTGTTTGACCTCATGATGTCGGTTTCAACACTTGCTCAGGCTCCGCTACTTGTGCCGCTGTTCTTCGGCATGTTTATCAAGCGCACGCCGAGCTGGGCGGCTTGGGGAACGGTGGTTTTCGGTATCTTTGTGTCGTGGCTGTGTATGGATGTGCTGACCTCGAAAGCGCTCGGCCAGTTGCTGGGAATTGAGTTTACCAAACGCGAACTGAGCGAAATCAACGTCATCATTAACATCGTTGCGCATTTGGTTCTCACCGGGGGATTCTTTATCTGCACCAAATTGTTCTACCGCGAAACGTCATATTCTGCGAAAGAGCAGCAGCAGATTGAAACCTTCTTCAAGAACATCGAAACCGAAGTGGTGGAAGACTCTCAGCAGAGTGAGTTTGATCGACTGCAACGCGAAAAGATCGGTTTTATCACGATGTTAATGAGTGGCGGTATGGTGTTGATGGTGCTGATTCCCAACCCAATGTGGGGGCGATTGCTGTTCCTGGGCTGTGCGGCGGCGATATTCCTCGTGGGTTATTTGCTGCGCCTGAGTTGCCGGGTGGTGCAGGATTCCCCGCAACAAGCGAAACATACGCTCTGACTCGCAAAAGCGCCTTTTATCGGGCGCTTTTCGTTTGCATAAGAGAATGGGGTTGGTAGTATTTGTAATACTAAATGACAAATAGAGGTGATCCGATGTTTTCTGATTTACGGAATAAACGCGTGTTAATCACTGGTGCTTCGGCAGGTGTGGGTTTGGCTGCGGCAGAGGCATTTTTACGCTGTGGCGCAAAAGTGGGTATTAATGGCCGTCGTTCAGCGCAGGAGATGGAACCGCAGCTTGCCGGGCTTCGCGCATTGGGTGGCGAAGTTTGCTATTTCCCGGCTGATTTATCTCAGTCAGACGCCTGTCAGCAACTGGTTAGCGCTTTTGTCGAACAATTTGGTGGGCTTGATGTGCTTATCAATAACGCCGGGGGTTTAGGCGGGCGTGCTGGCCTTGAAAGCATCGACGACGACTTCTATGACCGCGTTATGAACTTGAACGCACGCTCGGCATTAATGATGACCAAATATGCCATTCCTCACCTGCGTGAATCCGCAAAAATCAGCGGTGAAACTGCCTCGGTCATTAGCACCGGTTCCATTGCAGGGCGCGAAGGCGGTGGTATTGGCGCGGGGATTTACGCTGCATCAAAAGCCTGGTTGCACGACATCCATCGCAACTGGGTGAAAGAGTTCACCAAAGACAATATCCGTTTCAATATCGTTTCACCGGGCACTATCGACACTGCTTTCCATGAAGATAAGCCGCAGGAGTTGCGCGACAAAATTGCTGGTTCCATTGCGATGGGGCGTTTTGGCCGCAGTGAAGAGGTTGCGCCGAGCTTCCTGTTCTTTGCGTCTCATAAAATGAGTGGCTACATTACCGGCCAGATTTTAGATGTGAATGGCGGCCAAATGGCACCATAACGGCGATATGTGGAGGCATTTAGAGCCTCCACAATTTAGTGATACACTATTTTCCTTCCCATTTCAGGTATGACAAAAGCATGCAATTCACAACCATTGCTTCGACGCAACGCGGTCTGGACGGACTTATTGCCAGCGATATCGCCCGCAAGATCCTTTCCGGGCAACTTTTGCCGGGTGATATTTTGCCCAGCGAAGTGGAGCTTTGCGAACAACTCGGCGTGAGCCGCACAGCATTGCGTGAGGCGTTAAAACTTGTGTCATCAAAAGGGATGCTGGAATCGCGTCCGAAAGTGGGAACCCGCGTTCGTCCGCGTAATAACTGGAACATTCTTGATGTTCAGTTGCTTGAGTGGATGAACGGTATGGAAGGGACGCTGGAAATGTATCACCAGTTTCTCGAGTTCCGCCGCGTTATTGAGCCGCATGCGACACGCCTTGCAGCGCTGAATGCGACCAGCGAACAGCGTATTGAGCTGTCCCGCGTGCATGAAGAAATGTGTATTGTGGCGAAAGACTTCGACCCCGACCGTTGGGTTGATGTGGATACTCGCTTCCACCGCGCTATTTTCCTGGCCTCGGGCAACTGCTTCTACGCCCCGTTTGGCAATGTGCTGACTACCGTCTTTAAATGGTTTATCAGCCATTCCTCAAAAGAAGGCGGCATGTGTCTGGAAGACCATCACCGCATTTATCGCGCAATTATGATTGGCGATGGTGACGCCGCCTATGAAGCATCGCTGGCGTTGATGACTGCCAGCAAGCACCGCCTATAAAGGTTGCACCGAAAACTGCCCAAACCCTGGGCGGTTATCGACGCGTATTTCCAGCGCTTCACCTTCCACAAAATAGATCGCGACTTTCGTTTGCGAATTCAAATCATGCTCAAGCACTTCCACTCGTTTGACTTGCCCACGCGCATTGCGCGAAGTTTCGCTGGCTTCATCAAAGTAGCCGTGGCTTTCAATCGCGGTAGCAAACAATACGTTGTCGCCATGGGTGCGCCATAACCACGCCGGTTCCACGCGTAAATTAAAGTTCGGATCGCTGGCTCCAGTTTGAGCCACAATCAGCTCGCCACCGTTGGGTAATGCTCCCGTTGCGGTATAAAAAGTATCGCCATCAAGCCAGGTGAGTTGCCCATTTTCACCGGTAATTATCTCGCCACGCGCACAATCCCATAAATGCTGATAACCGTTTTTCTCGCCTAATGGCTGCCATGATTTGTTGCTATTCAGCGGCATTGACGCGTTGATCAGTTGCCCGCGCCCGTGCAGGCAATAATCATACTGATGTTGATCGCTACTGCTCAGACTGAACAAATCGAGCACCAGTGGTTTTTTGCACTGCGGCACATTAAGTAATAACACCGTGCGTTGCTGACGGACGCCAGGCCAGTAGTTATCACACCGGGCGCTCATGCCCTGGCCGTGTGGGTTGTCTGTAATAAAGAAGTGCGTTTCGCCATGATGCAGTGCGGCCTGGTCTTTATCGAAATAATGCTGGCAGCCTTCATCCACCACCACGGTATTGTGGGCGACGGTTTGCTTGCAGTAGCTATTGTTTTCCGGGATGTAGCGCCCGCCAAATTTCGGTTCGATATTGACCCAACGCCCGAAACCGTAATCGCGTAAAAATTCGCGGCCACGGTTAAAAAGGCTCAGGTGTAAGCTGTCGAAATGCCCATGATTTAATGCCGAATGCATTCCGGCGATATTGCCGTGCCCGCCCCAATACATCAGCGCCATATTGTCGTCTTGTTGGTTATCCCGCACACGCAACACGCCGATGGCACCGCGCTCACCCTCTTGCCCGTCACGCACTAACTGGCTCGGCCAGGAGGAAGATTGCGGTGGTGAGGTTTCAAGATGATCGCAAAGTGATAACGCCCCGCGCCCAGGCCATACGATTGATTGCCAGCGAGCTAATTCAGCCAGGCGGGAGTCCGCGCCGTAATGCTGCCAGCAAAGGCTGACGGCGATAACCGCACCTTCATCGCGTAAATCCATTGTTTTTGAGGCGTCATTCAACGCGGGCATCGTGCCGTCAGGGAAGGCCAGCGCGAACAGCGTGTAGCAAGCGCGTTGAATAATACGCTGGCCATATTCCCAGATATCAAGCTCAGGCTGGCGTCGTGAAATGGCTTCGGCTAATAAGAGAAGAGGGCGCAGGGCAAAACGCTGATAATAAAGCCCTTCAATGTAATAGCCATCGCATGAAAAAAGCTGATCGAGTTGTGCGAAGAAGCCGCCGCTGACGCTGTCTCGCGCCAGGCCATAAAGCGAGTCCAGTACCATTTCGTCATCGCCCAGCACGTAGCCACAAATCGCCACGGCAGCAACCGACCACATGCCGTGATTGTGCACGATATCGAAGGTCGCGGCGTGAGTATGCGTGGCGTCTTGCACCATTAAACGCAGCAAATTGTTTTCAATATTCTGGATTTGCTGCGGCGTCGATTCCGCTTTTACGCAGTGCCAGGCTTCAGCGGCATACAGCAAAAACATATGTTCATTGAGCGTCTGATGGAATAAACGCCCTGGCGGGTTGGAGTCATGGCTGATGGCGTCGCCTAATTGCGGATAAAGGTCGGCATAAGCGCTGAGAATCTGAATCACCCGCTCTTTGTAACGCGCATCATGAGTGATGAGCCACAAACGCCCAGCCAGATTCATCATCTGGTAATTCAGTTTGTGCTGAGCGTGTTCCGGCCCGCCGCCTTCACCATGTCCAGGCACTGACAGCGGCGCATTCAACCATTGCTCAACTTGTTGCTGTTGATGGCGCAAGGTGTCGCCCAGCAGAGAATGACGCTTTAAATGGATGCGCAGTGCGGCGGCATCGTCGTTATCAATAAACAGCGGGGAGCAGGCAGGCATAATCTTCTCTCTGATACTTATTAGTATGACTATTTAAGTTTCGGAGTCGCGGTTATGTCCAGAATGAAAGGCTAAATGAGTCGGGTGAGTCACAAAATTGCGTCTTTATTAGTCATACTAAAAGGCCGGTGCGTTAAGCACCGGCCTTTCAATCAGGGAAGGCTTAATGCCTGACCTTAGCCAGTTCCTTCACCAGCGGCAGCATCACGCGTACCACGTCATGACTGCGTTTTTCGATACGATGCGGCAGCCATTTATCGAGATATTGTTGATTATCAATCAGGGCGTTATGCCAGCTGGTCCCATCCGGGAAGGCTTTGCTTTTTGCGCGTTGCTGAAAACCGTCTTTTTCGCCCAGCGACCAGTTAGTGGCTTCGACGGAAAGCACCGGAATGCCCGCTTCATCAAACACTTCTTCATCGCTACAACAACCGGTGCCTTTTGGGAATTTGGCATTAAGGCCCGGATTGGTCGTGGCCGGAACGCCCAGCTGATGTGCCAGCTTTAACGCGCGGTCGCGGCTTAATTTGCTGACGGCGGTCGGCGTGGATTTACCGCTGTTAAAGTAGAGTTTGTCGCCGACAATTAAGTTGTCGAGATTAATCACCAGCAGCGTGTTTTTCTTCTCGTTGGCGCTCATGCGTTTGAGGATATCTTCCGCGCCCAACGCGCCCAGTTCTTCACCGCTGGTGGCGATAAAACGAATGCCGTACAGCGTGGGAATGTCTTTCATGCGGGTTGCGATTTCAAGCATCACGCCAAGGCCAGAAGCGTTGTCGTCCACACCTTGCAGCGTTAAACCACCGAGGTTGTTATTGACGTCGTTATCATTGAGCGGCGTGTAGGTATCGAGGTGCGCCATGATAATAATTTGTTGTGGCTCAACTCCTTCACGGGCAGCAATCACTGAGCTTGCGCTAACGTTATGCCAGTTCTGATGACCGTCTTTGGTGGTGTAAAGGTAGCGGGTATTAAAACGGCGAATATTGCTTTGGTAGCCTAGCTGGTCAAATTGCTGTTTGATGTAATCCGCAGCCAGCATTTCCGAAGGGCTACCGGCCATTCGCCCCTGGTATACCGTCGCAATGTGGCGCGTTTGTTGACTGGCAATTTCGCCGATAGGCGAGCTACTTGCAAAGGCTGGCAAAGTACAGCAAATGCCTAGCGCCAGGCTGGTCAGCGAGTGGCGCAATGCGGAAAACATAGTGGGTCCCTTTCAAAGAGGAAAAATTTTGCCCGCATAGTATGAAACTGTGATGGGCGTTACACAATTTCAATTGCTCTGAAACCCGCATTCTCTCGTGGCTAAAGCACATTTTGTGATTTGCATTGCCAGCGCGTTATTCCTTTCTGGAACTACTCATGCCAAATCGTAATTTCATAACGAAGAAACCTCAGCCGTATAGTCGTCCAATGAATTTTTAAACGGTGGGGCGGCGTCCCCGCCGTACTAAACCTCGGTTAGGGAAGGTTATGGACCAGAAACGACTTACTCACTTACGGCAACTGGAGGCAGAAAGCATCCATATCATCCGTGAGGTTGCCGCCGAATTTTCCAATCCGGTGATGATGTATTCCATCGGCAAAGACTCCTCGGTGATGTTGCATTTGGCCCGTAAAGCCTTCTACCCAGGCACGCTTCCTTTCCCGCTGCTGCATGTTGATACCGGCTGGAAATTCCGCGAGATGTACGATTTCCGTGACCGTACCGCGAAGAACTACGGTTTCGAGTTACTGGTGCATAAAAACCCGGAAGGCGTGGCGATGGGGATTAACCCGTTCGTGCACGGCAGCGCCAAACATACCGACATCATGAAAACTGAAGGGCTGAAGCAGGCGCTGAGCAAGTACGGTTTTGATGCCGCCTTTGGTGGTGCGCGTCGTGATGAAGAAAAATCTCGTGCGAAAGAACGTATCTATTCTTTCCGTGACCGTTTCCACCGCTGGGACCCAAAAAACCAGCGCCCGGAACTGTGGCACAACTACAACGGCCAGATTAACAAAGGCGAGAGCATTCGCGTGTTCCCACTTTCTAACTGGACGGAGCTGGATATCTGGCAGTACATCTTCCTGGAAAATATCGAGATCGTGCCGTTGTATCTGGCCGCACCGCGTCCGGTGCTGGAACGTGATGGCATGTTGTTGATGGTTGATGACGACCGCATCGATTTACAACCTGGTGAAGTGATCGAGCAGAAAATGGTGCGCTTCCGTACCCTGGGCTGCTGGCCGCTGACGGGGGCCGTTGAGTCCGAAGCGCAGACGCTGCCGGAAATCATCGAAGAGATGCTGGTTTCAACCACCAGTGAACGTCAAGGGCGGGCAATTGACCGCGACCAGGCAGGCTCCATGGAGCTTAAAAAACGCCAGGGTTATTTCTAAGGAGCCGCCAGATGAACACTACGATTGCACAACAAATTGCTGATGAAGGCGGCGTTGAAGCCTATCTGCACGCGCAACAACACAAAAGCCTGCTGCGTTTCCTGACCTGCGGCAGCGTCGATGACGGCAAAAGTACGCTGATTGGCCGCCTGCTGCATGACACGCGCCAGATTTATGAAGATCAACTTTCTTCACTGCATACCGACAGCAAACGCCACGGTACGCAGGGCGAAAAACTGGATCTCGCTTTGCTGGTGGACGGCCTGCAAGCCGAGCGCGAGCAGGGCATTACCATCGACGTGGCTTACCGTTATTTCTCGACGGAAAAGCGTAAGTTTATTATCGCCGACACGCCGGGGCACGAGCAGTACACCCGTAATATGGCGACCGGCGCTTCGACGTGCGATCTGGCGATCTTATTGATCGACGCCCGTAAAAGCGTGCTGGATCAAACCCGCCGCCACAGTTTTATCTCCACGCTGTTGGGGATCAAACATCTGGTGGTCGCGGTGAACAAAATGGATCTGGTGGATTACAGCGAAGAAAGATTCGAGCAGATCAAACAGGATTACCTGACTTTCGCTGAGCAACTGCCGTCGGATCTGGATATTCGTTTTGTGCCGCTTTCCGCCCTTGAAGGCGACAACGTCGCGACCCAAAGCGCGAGTATGCCGTGGTACACCGGCCCAACTTTATTGGAGCTTCTGGAAACCGTAGAAGTGAAACGTATCGTTGAACAACAGCCGATGCGTTTCCCGGTTCAGTATGTGAACCGCCCGAATCTGGATTTCCGTGGTTATGCGGGAACGCTCGCATCTGGCGTGGTGAACGTCGGGCAGCGCGTGAAAGTACTGCCGTCGGGCGTTGAATCAACCATTGCGCGAATCGTCACTTTCGATGGCGATTTGCAACAAGCCGCTGCGGGCGAAGCGATTACGCTGGTGCTGAAAGATGAAATCGACATCAGCCGTGGCGATTTGCTGGTGGATGCTGCTGATTCACAGCCTGCGGTGCAAACCGCGAAAGTCGACGTGGTGTGGATGGCGGAGCAGCCGCTGGTGCCGGGCCAAAGCTACGACATCAAAGTCGCAGGCAAGAAAACCCGCGCGCGCGTGGATAACATTCACTATCAGGTTGAGATTAACAGCCTGACCCAGCGCGCGGTCGAAAGCCTGCCGCTCAACGGTATCGGCCTGGTGGATTTAACCTTTGACGAACCGTTGGTGCTGGATAAATACCAGGAAAATCCGGTAACTGGCGGGCTGATTTTCATCGACCGACTGACCAACGTCACGGTCGGTGCCGGTATGGTGCGTGAGCCGCAAGAAGAGGTGTATCAGGAACCTTCAGCCTTCAGCGCATTTGAGCTGGAACTGAATGCGCTGGTGCGTCGCCACTTCCCTCACTGGGGCGCGCGCGATTTGCTGGGAGGCAAATAATGGCTGAGCACGACGAAAACGTCGTCTGGCATGCGCATCCGGTCACGGTTGAGCAACGCGAAGAACTTCATCAGCATCGCGGCGCGGTGCTGTGGTTTACCGGGCTTTCCGGCTCGGGTAAATCCACCGTCGCAGGCGCGCTGGAAGAGGCGTTACACAAACTGGGCGTCAGCACGTATTTGCTCGATGGCGATAACGTGCGCCACGGTTTGTGCAGCGACCTGGGTTTTAGCGATGCCGATCGTAAGGAAAACATCCGCCGTGTGGGTGAAATGGCTAAGTTAATGGCCGACGCGGGACTGGTGGTGTTGACCGCGTTTATTTCGCCTCATCGTGCAGAACGCCAGATGGTGCGCGACCTCGTTGGAGAAGGGCGGTTTATCGAAGTGTTTGTTGATACTCCGCTTTCTATTTGCGAAGCCCGCGACCCGAAAGGTTTGTACAAAAAAGCCCGTGCCGGTGAGCTGCGCAATTTCACCGGAATTGATTCGGTTTACGAAGCGCCAGTGAACCCGGAAATACACTTAGGCGGCGAACAATTAGTAACAAATTTGGTTGCGCAATTATTAGACCTGTTGCGGCGTGACGTTATTATCAAAACCTAAGACATTGCCAGGGCCGTTTCGCGCCTGGCTTGCAGGGTTATGGATTTGTTATGCGCAATAGTTCCAACATCGCTATTACATCGGCTGAAGCTGGCTCTGACATCGAAGAAACGACCTGGTCATTGGCTGGGGCGTTTATCGGGTTTTTGTCGTGGCTCTTGGCGCTGGGCATTCCATTTCTGGTCTATGGCCCTAACACCCTGTTTTTCTTCCTCTATACCTGGCCATTCTTCCTTGCGCTGTTACCTGTTGCGGTGGTCGTAGGGATTGCTTTGCACTCCTTGTTGCGTGGACGCGTGGTGTATAGCTGCGCGGCGACTGTGTTAGCCGTGGCACTGATGTTCGGCATCTTATTCTTGTGGCTTATGGGCTAACCGCTAAATATTCAACAAACCGTAACAGACTATTTATGACCGTAAGTTCGCTAACTCACCTGCAAACGCGCATGTTGCCGCTATCTGTGATAAATTCTGCCGCAAATACGCAGGGTCGCTTTGTACCCGGAGCGAGACTCGATAAAATTTTGTGCGATGATTGTGCCGTTTTTCAGGGGGCAGGATGGGTAAACTAACGCTGCTATTGCTGGCCTTGTTGGTCTGGTTGCAGTATTCGCTGTGGTTTGGAAAAAACGGCGTACACGATTACACGCGAGTGAATGACGACGTTGCCGCTCAACAGGCGACGAACGCTAAACTCAAAGCGCGTAACGATCAGCTTTTTGCGGAAATCGACGATCTTAATGGCGGACAGGAAGCCATTGAAGAACGCGCACGTAATGAACTCAGCATGACTAAACCGGGTGAAACCTTCTACCGCCTGGTACCCGATAGCTCTAAGCGCTTAGGCAACAATGCCGGGCAGAACAATCGATAATCAAGCGTAAGTGAAACTACATGGCAGACTCCTCCCCGGACGTAATTGCCGTGGTGCCGGCAGCAGGTATCGGCAGCCGCATGCAAACGGAATGTCCTAAGCAATATCTTAAAATCGGCAATAAAACTATTCTTGAACACGCGGTGGCGAGCCTGATGGCCCATCCACGCGTGGCTCATGTCGTGATCGCCATTAGCCCAACCGACACCTGGTTTGCCTCTTTGCCCCTTGCTTCAAACCCCAATGTGACGGTGATTGAAGGCGGCGCGCAGCGTGCTGATTCGGTGCTTGCTGGCTTAAATGTGGTGCAAGGTGCGCAATGGGTTTTGGTGCACGATGCCGCGCGCCCGTGTTTGCATCAGGATGATTTAGCGCGTTTATTGGCGATTACTGAAACCAGCAAAATCGGCGGTATTCTGGCCGCTCCGGTGCGCGACACCATGAAACGCGGCGAACCGGGCAAAAATCTCATCGCCCATACTGTCGATCGTGAAGACCTCTGGCACGCTTTAACGCCGCAACTTTTCCCTCTGGAACTCCTGCGCAGCTGCTTGCAGCGTGCGCTCGATGAACACGCCTCAATTACTGATGAAGCTTCGGCTCTTGAGTATTGTGGCTTCCATCCCGAATTAATTAGCGCCCGCGCCGATAATATCAAAGTGACTCGTCCTGAAGACCTGGCGTTGGCGGAGTTTTACCTCACGCGGTTAACCCAAACGGAGACTGAATAATGCGTATTGGACATGGTTTTGATGTACACGCTTTTGGCGGCGAAGGCCCGATTATCATTGGCGGCGTGCGTGTCCCGTTCGAAAAAGGGCTGCTCGCTCACTCAGATGGCGATGTGGCGCTGCACGCATTAACGGATGCTCTGCTCGGCGCGGCGGCGTTAGGCGATATCGGTAAATTATTCCCGGACACCGACCCGGCGTTTAAAGGCGCGGATAGCCGTGAATTACTGCGCGAAGCGTGGCGTCGTATTCAGGCGAAAGGTTTCACGCTGGGTAACGTCGATGTGACGATTATTGCGCAAGCACCGAAAATGGCTCCGCACATCCCGCAGATGCGCGTGTTTATTGCTGAAGATCTCGGCTGCCATATGGATGATGTGAACGTCAAAGCGACAACTACCGAAAAGCTCGGTTTTACTGGCCGTGGCGAAGGCATTGCGTGCGAAGCGGTCGCGCTACTGCATAAGGCTCGCAAATAATGGATATGCAGAATCTGACCTGGCTGCACGGTAAGCCGCAGGGCACCGGTTTAATCAAAGCCAATCCAGAAGACTTTGTGGTTATCGAAGACTTAGGATTTGGCCCGGATGGCGATGGCGAACACTTGCTGTTGCGCATCCTGAAAAACGGCTGTAACACGCGTTTTGTGGCGGATGCGCTGGCGAAGTTTTTGAAAGTTCCTGCGCGTGAAGTCAGTTTTGCAGGGCAGAAAGACAAACATGCGGTCACCGAACAATGGTTCTGCGTGCGTCTGCCGGGCAAAGAAATGCCAGTTATGAAAGCCTTCCAGCTTGAAGGCTGCCAGGTGCTGGAATATGCCCGTCACCGTCGCAAACTGCGCCTCGGTGCACTGAAAGGCAATAGCTTTACGCTGGTGTTGCGTAACGTGAGCGACCGCGCTGAGCTTGAGCAGCGTCTGAATACGATTCTGCATAACGGTGTGCCGAATTACTTCGGCAGCCAGCGTTTTGGCATCGCAGGCAATAACTTGCATCAGGCCGTACGCTGGGCGCAGAGTAATGCGCCCATTCGTGACCGCAACAAACGCAGCTTTTATTTGTCAGCGGCTCGCAGCGCGATGTTTAACCAGATTGTCAGCGAAAGGCTGAAAAAGCCGGACTTTAACCAGGTCATCGACGGTGACGCTTTGCAGCTCGCCGGGCGCGGAAGCTGGTTTGTAGCAACGCCGGAAGAAATGCCAGAGTTGCAACAGCGTGTCGATGCGGGTGAATTGCTGATTACCGCACCATTGCCGGGCGATGGCGCGTGGGGCACGCTAAATGCTGCACTCGCATTTGAGCAAGAGTGTGTCGCGCAGGAAACGGATTTGCAGGGTTTGCTGGTACGTGAGCGCGTAGAAGCCGCTCGCCGTGCCATGTTGGTGATGCCGAAAGAGTTAAGCTGGGACTGGTGGGATGACGCGACCGTTGAGCTGAAATTCTGGCTGCCAGCCGGAAGCTTTGCCACCAGTGTGGTGCGTGAACTGATGAACGCTCCAGGCGGCTACGCCGATATTGCCGAATAGTAATCCTGGACAGATCTTTGTTGTGAATGTTACAAAAACAGCAACAATTTCATGACGGCTGCACTAAAATCAGCTCACTGGGATACAACAATAAGAAGCTTTGTAAATTCAATATGAGAATACTTTTGAGTAACGATGACGGGGTCAATGCGCCGGGCATTCAAGTTCTGGCGGCCCGACTAAGGGAATTTGCCGAAGTGCAGGTTGTCGCCCCTGACCGTAATCGCAGTGGGGCTTCAAACTCACTGACGCTCGAATCTTCATTACGAACTTTCACTTTGCCTAACGGTGATATTTCCGTGCAAATGGGCACGCCGACGGACTGTGTCTATCTTGGCGTGAATGCGTTGATGCGTCCCGCTCCCGAAGTGGTGGTTTCCGGTATCAACGCCGGGCCAAACCTCGGTGATGACGTTATTTACTCCGGCACCGTTGCGGCGGCAATGGAAGGGCGGCACTTAGGTATTCCAGCATTGGCTGTGTCACTCAACGGTCATGAGCACTATGAAACGGCAGCCGCGGTGACGTGCACTATTTTGCGCGCGCTAATGCGTGAGCCGCTGCGCACCAGTCGTATCTTGAATATTAATGTGCCGGACTTGCCGCTTGATCAAATCAAGGGTATTCGCGTGACGCGCTGTGGCAGCCGCCATCCGTCAGATAAAGTCATTCCGCAAGAAGATCCCCGTGGAAATACGCTGTATTGGATTGGGCCTCCGGGGGACAAATTCGATGCAGGCCCGGATACCGATTTCGCCGCCGTTGATGAAGGCTACGTGTCGGTGACGCCATTGCATGTTGATCTCACCGCCCACAGCGCTCGTGAGGTTGTCAGCCACTGGTTGAATAAATCAGGAGTGGATGAGCAATGGTAAGCAAACGCGTACAAGCCCTTCTCGATCAGCTTCGCCATCAAGGCATTACGGACGAAAAAGTTCTGGATGCGATTGCGCAGGTGCCCCGAGAAAAATTTGTCGACGAAGCGTTTGAGCACAAAGCCTGGGAAAACACCGCATTGCCCATTGGCTCCGGCCAAACCATCTCACAACCTTATATGGTTGCCAGAATGACCGAGCTGCTGGAATTGACGCCCGAGTCGCGCGTGCTGGAAATCGGCACCGGTTCTGGTTATCAAACGGCCATTTTGGCGCATCTGGTGCATCATGTTTGTTCAGTTGAACGCATCAAAGGCCTGCAATGGCACGCAAGGCGACGTTTAAAGCAGCTCGATCTGCACAATATCTCCACCCGTCACGGTGATGGCTGGCAGGGCTGGCATGCGCGCAGCCCATTTGACGCTATTATTGTTACGGCGGCTCCGCCAGAGATTCCAACTGAACTGTTGTCTCAGCTGGATGAAGGTGGTGTTTTAGTTCTCCCGGTTGGCGAAGACAGGCAGTTTTTGAAACGTGTCCGCAGACTGAGTGGAGAATTCATTATTGATACGGTAGAAGCCGTTCGTTTTGTTCCTTTAGTGAAAGGCGAATTGGCATAACCCGGAAATATCCTGCTTTTTTTCTAAGGATTTTGGCGTAACGTTACGCGCAGCGAGATTTTTGATAACTGGCCGCAAGCGCCAGTTCTGCCGTATTTTCACACATAAGCATATGATAGTTTTTGGGGGATTAATGAGCGCGGGAAGCCCAACTTTTACTTTACGCCGTATTGCAGCGTTATCGCTGGTGAGCTTGTGGTTAGCTGGATGTACCAGCAATAACAGCCAGGCGCCTATCAGTTCTGTGGGCGGCAACAGCGATGCCAGCAGCAGTTCTTCTGGTGGCATGCTGATAACCCAGCCACCGAAAATGTCCACCCAAAGTCAGACTCCACAAATTCAACCCGTACAGCAGCAACCGACGATTCAGCCAATGCAAACGCAGCCGGTGCCGGTCGCTTCCACGCCGGTACAAACTCAAAACGGCCACATCGTTTATAACCGCAAATATGGCGATATTCCGAAAGGCAGTTACACCGGCGGCAGCACTTATACCGTTAAACGCGGCGATACGCTGTTCTACATCGCATGGATTACCGGAAACGATTTCCGTGACTTAGCCCAGCGCAACAATGTACCGGCACCGTATGGCTTGAATGTAGGGCAAACGCTGCAGATCGGTAACGCATCGGGTACGCCAATTACCGGTGGCAATGCCGTAACCACGGCAGATGCCAATGCGCAAGGCGTTGCGCCTATCGCTGCGCAAAATACCACCACGGTGGTTGCTTCTAAACCTGTAATTACGTATTCTGAGGATTCAGGTGAACAGAGTGCTAACAAAATGTTGCCGAATAATAAAGGTACTGCGACAGTCGTCACAGCACCGGTTACGGCACCTGTGGTTAGCTCTACAACTACTGTACCAACTGCCAGCAGCACGTCCGATAGCGCGCCAATTTCGACCTGGCGCTGGCCGACTGAAGGCAAGGTTATTGAGAACTTCGCTGCTACCGAAGGTGGCAATAAAGGGATCGATATCGCAGGCAGCAAAGGCCAGGCTGTTGTTGCTACCGCCTCCGGGCGAGTGGTTTATGCCGGTAACGCGCTGCGTGGTTACGGTAATTTGATCATCATTAAACACAATGATGATTACCTGAGTGCCTACGCCCATAACGATACAATGCTGGTCCGGGAACAACAAGAAATCACGGCGGGGCAGAAGATAGCTACCATGGGTAGCACCGGAACCAGTTCAACACGTTTACATTTTGAAATTCGTTACAAGGGGAAATCCGTCAACCCGCTGCGTTATTTACCGCAGCGATAAGCCGGCAAAATGCTGACATTCGTGTGAGTATTTTGCCCAGGGATCACGGGTAGGAGCCACCTTATGAGTCAGAATACGCTGAAAGTTAACGAGTTAAATGAAGACGCGGAATATGATGAGAATGGAGTTGAGGTCTTTGACGAAAAAGTCCTCGTAGAAGAGGAACCCAGTGATAACGACATAGCCGAAGAGGAGTTGTTGTCACAAGGGGCCACTCAGCGTGTGCTTGACGCGACTCAGCTTTATCTTGGGGAGATTGGTTATTCCCCGTTATTGACAGCCGAAGAAGAGGTGTATTTTGCCCGCCGCGCTCTGCGTGGTGATATCGCTTCCCGCCGTCGCATGATTGAAAGTAACTTGCGTCTGGTGGTAAAGATTGCCCGTCGTTACAGCAATCGTGGTCTGGCTCTGCTGGACCTGATTGAAGAGGGGAATCTGGGGCTGATTCGTGCTGTTGAGAAGTTTGACCCAGAACGTGGGTTCCGTTTCTCGACGTATGCAACATGGTGGATTCGTCAGACCATCGAACGGGCAATCATGAACCAAACCCGTACGATTCGTTTGCCGATTCATATCGTCAAAGAGCTGAACGTTTATCTGCGTACCGCTCGCGAACTTTCTCACAAGCTCGACCATGAGCCGAGTGCAGAAGAAATCGCCGAGCAACTGGATAAACCGGTTGATGATGTTAGCCGTATGCTGCGTCTCAACGAGCGCATTACTTCAGTCGACACCCCGCTGGGTGGCGATTCTGAAAAAGCGCTGCTGGATATTCTGGCTGACGAAAAAGACAACGGCCCGGAAGACACCACGCAAGACGACGATATGAAGCAAAGTATCGTTAAGTGGTTGTTTGAACTGAACGCCAAACAGCGTGAAGTGCTGGCTCGTCGTTTTGGACTGTTAGGCTATGAAGCTGCAACACTGGAAGATGTGGGTCGTGAAATTGGCCTGACTCGTGAACGTGTTCGTCAGATTCAGGTTGAAGGTCTGCGTCGTCTGCGTGAAATTTTGCAGACTCAAGGTCTGAATATCGAAGCATTGTTCCGCGAGTAAATGTTCCGCGAATAATCGACTGTTCAAATAAAAAGCGGTGACCTTAGGTCGCCGCTTTTTTTATGTCTGAAATTGGCCATCACCCTACGTTTTCTCGTTCTCCCTGGGGAGTTACAAGTCCACCCTGGCAATCTTGTCAGGGTGAGATTTGCAAGCCTTGCTGATTTTCCGTTCACCCGTGCGTTCAGTTATCTCTTTAATTCCAGAAAACGGTGAACGTGCCAGTGGGATAACGACATCCCCCTGGCGACCCCGTCGCCCGGTGATTAAATTGCCGCTGCGCGGTAAACCCCAGCTTATCCCCAACATCAGGGTCGTTCGCGACTCGCTCCCGGCGGATCGCTCTCTTTCGCTGCTCCCGGCAGCTCAACCCTGACTTATGGGGAACACTGGGGCAATTTATACCGGGAACAAGGTCAAAACCGGCTCGGTGTTGTCTTTAGGTTTTGACGTTGACCTCTGGTTCCGGCTTCAATCGCCTCCATTTTGACTCCAGGTGGCCGGGTCCAGCCGTCGGGAACGGCTGGAGGGTGCGATCGCCGGGAG
>NZ_QZWH01000003.1 GCF_003601925.1 Buttiauxella izardii | reverse complement strand
GTACCGCCAGCGTCATCCGACAAATTACTTCACGCGTACCTTTGTCGCCACCAACAATGCCGTCAGCAACATCAAACTGCCAGACAACACCAGCGGCGAAAATATGCCGAGATTATCCAGCGCCAGCCCACCAATAGCCGCACCGCAAGTATTTGCCAACTGAATGACGGCAACCTGAATAGATCCCGCTTTTTCAGCTTGATCCGCAAGCGAGCGAGTGATCCACGTTGACCAACCAACTGGAATCAGCGCAAAGGCAAAGCCCCAGATAATAGCAATAGCCGAAGCGACAATCTTATCCGAACCCCAGAGAACTAACGTGGCCGCACTCAATGCCAGAAGAAGCGGCGCGATAGTCAGAGCGGCTTTCAGCGAGCGTTTAAGGAAGACGGCGGAAAGCGACGTCCCAACAAAACTGGCGATACCAAAACTCAGCAACACCAGCGTCAGACCATCGACGTCAAAGCCTGCCAGCGTCATATAAACCGGGCGAATATAAGTAAAGAAGGCAAACTGCCCGGCGAAGGCGGTGAAGATTGCCGCCATACCCGCGAGAACACCTGGGCGCTTGAGCAGCCCAAACATATTTTGCTTATGGTGCGCAGGTTCGCCAGGTAATGACGGCAACGCTCTCCACACCCACAAAATACAAACCACACCCATCAAGGCCGCACCGTTAAACACGTTACGCCAGCCGATAATTCCGCCTAAAAAGCTGCCCAGCGGTGCGGCGATCACCAGTGCGATGGACACCGCACCGAAGATAACCGACAGTGCTTTTGGCACCGTGCGCGCCGGAACAAGGCGCATCGTTAATGAGGCCGACATCGCCCAAAACCCGCCCAACGCGATGCCCAAACAGGCGCGGCCAATTAGCAGCATAGTGAAGTTTTCAGCGAACGAAACCAGCAGGCAGGAGAGGGTGAGCAGAATGGCGAACAGAAACACCACATAGCGGCGGTCAGTTGAGCGAATAATACTGGTGACAAACAGGCTGGCGAACATCGCGACAAAAGCCGTCACGGTCACGGATTGCCCGGCGACCCCTTCGGAAATTCCCAACTCTTGCGCCATCGGCGTTAGCAAGCTGACGGGTAAAAACTCAATGGTAATCAGGCAGGCTACGCAAAACGCCACGGCAAAAACTGCTGACCAGTTAGGCCGCGTCACGACCCTTGGTTCGATTGTTCTTTCTATATGCTCACTCATTTTTCACCCGGCGATATTTTCAATTAAGCCGCGTAGTGTAGCACCGCAAGTGTGACGCATTTAACGTTTTGGCAACTATTTCGTGATGATTTAGAAATCTAGCTCCAGGGCAAAACACAGATAGGCCATCAACGGCGCGCAATGCTGAAATTGCTCAATGCAAAAATTAATAGTGCCTGGTTTGCACAACTCGGCAAAATCGATATTTTTGACGGCGATAAAATCTTTGCGTTTCAGTTCTGTTAGCAGCGGATGCGTTTTGTCGTAGCCCTTTGGCGGGCGAATCAAACTATCGCCATCCATGATAAATCCATGCTCTTGCAGTTCTTTTAGCGCTTTTTGGTAAGCATTGGGATTCTCGTCGATACAGGCTCGAATGGCATTTAAGGCTTTCGATTCTGGATGCCAGATCCCAGCGGCAATAAAGCAGCCTTCTTCGGCGATATGCAGATAAAAACCCGGTGCATGGACATCCTTGCCTTGAAAATGACGAAACTGGATACCAACGTTGGTTTTATAAGGTGTTTTATCTTTACTGAAACGGCTGTCGCGCTGAGGGCGCATCAGACTACCACCGACCTTTTTCGGCACCGCCGTGAGCTTCGATGAAATGGCGAGAATGCCCGGCTGCATTTGTTCGATAAATCGTAAAGCAGGGGTTCTCACCACATGTTCGTATTCATCCTGATGCTCTTTAAACCAGTCGCGGGAGTTGTTTTGCGCGAGTTTATTCAGAAATTGCAGGCTCGCTGCGGAGAACGTCGGGCCTGTTGAGAGTGGTGCTTGAGTCGTCATTTTCGATAAACCCTTATTAATCCAAATGATTGAATGTTAGAAGCATTGATCTTAATGAAAGAAAAGCAAAGAGGATTATCAAAATTGGACTTGCAAGACGTTAATGAGGGAAACGGGTATCGCGACAAAACAGCCACCAGGAGCAACAAGAAAACAATGTTATGAATCTGCTTGTAGCGATAAAAACTAAGACGACTGGATTTTCGGTCACTGGCGGGTCTGGCGGTCATGGTTATTTTTTCTATTACATAGAAGTCTATTTTTAGTGACAAACTTTTGGACTGTAGAGGGAATAGCCAAAAATAGACACAATGGATTTTTCTGTTGTTAGCCAATCCCGTAATCGGTTTGCATTTTGAAGCAGAGAGATGCTCAACTACTTCTCAATTTGTTGCCATAGGAAAATATGAAAATAATAGATTGTCTTTTTTTGGGTATATTTTAAAGGCATGTACGTAATACTATGCCTGACTGCTTATAAATGTGTTTGTTATCGTTGTGACAAATGGGTGCAATCTTCAACATCATAAATAGTTGAACGGAAGCCAAGGGGTATTATTAGGTGTTGAATAGTAACGTCTTGAAATTTTGAAGTGTTGTTGAAATTGTCATTCAAATATCATTCTGACTTTAAGTGATTACGATCAAGTTTTATTACATTTATTTATGAAACAATCCGTAAACTTATGATGCATTACACATATAAATTGTTTTCGAAGAATAACCGCCTGCAGAATATTTAGTTCCATGCTCACTTTGCGAGGTTATTAAAAAATCTCTATCAGGAGTGATTTATTCTGAGTCGATTAGAAATTGTGTTTTTGTAGTAATCTGGTTAGCTAAAAAATTCTTAGAATAAATTTCACATGAATGAAAATAGTGGGCTGCTCACTCATTTCTATGTCTGCTCCATTCGATAAATTTGGGATAAATGATAGTGAATATTTTTAACCGTAGTGCAACTTATCTTATTATTTCTGCCGCCATGGTACTTAGTGGCTGCGCTAATACCGGTAGCTCTTTATTATCTGGCACCAAACCTGATGCACGATTGACTAATGGCGAACAGGCTCAATTCTTTAGTTCTTCAGGCGCACAGACTTGTGGTGTCGGAGCCCTGGCAGGAGCGGGTCTAGGCGCGCTGGCTGGCGCACTAACCGGTAATAGTAAAGATGCGCTTATTGGGGCTGCTGTGGGTGGCGCCGCTGGTTGTGCTGTTGGTATGACTGCCAACTACTATCTTGATAGCCTGCAGAAAGATTACGCAACGACAGATAAGCGCCTACAGGCTATGGATAATGATATAAGCAAAGATACCGCTGCGGTGGAGAAAACTACTGTTGCAATGAAACAAGTCATCAGCGAAAACCAGGCCACTCTTACCCAAATCAGCCAGCAAAAAGATAAAGCTGATTTTGATAAGGCCAGTGCGACTAAAGAGTTAACTAAGGTCGATGCCAATATCAATCTGATGAAGGACAAAATTAAAGTCATGAAAGAAAAAGATGCTGCTTATAAGGTGGCATTGAAAGGACAAAAGGCTGGTACTAAGGCAGAAGAAGCTAAGTTAGATACCCTAAATAAAGAATATGCGAAACTGAATAGCCAGATTACTGCTCTGGAAACAGAAACAAATGGTTTATTTAATCAACGCCAGGCACTTTCGCTGGGTTAAATTTATGGGCCGATGTCAGAATCGGCCCTTTTTTACGGCTATTTCTAGCGTCGTAACAATTTTTACTTTCCTCTATTCATGGACTATTTCATGAGAAAATACGTATTACTTGCCTCGCTGTTACTTGCCGGTTGTGCTACGACTCCTCAAGACTGTGATTTACACGCACAAGATCCAAGTTTTCTAACCAAATTGAACTGTGCGACTTCTGGCGGATACAAACAAAAAGTCACGGAACAAGAGCAACAAGTGCTGCAAAGCGAGTGGGAAAATGAACGAGCTAAACATGACCTTGCTAATACACAAAACAGGCAACAAGCAACAAGCCAGCAACTGACGGATGAGCAGGCAAAGCTGGCGGCTTTGCAATCAGACCTGGCACATACCCTTAACAGTCTAAAATCTAAAAATATAAAGAGCAAAGAGGGCCAGCAAGAGATTAAAAATCTGCAGGAACTGCAACGACAATCTCAACATGCCAGCAGTGATCGCGAAATTACCGCAATTGAACAGAAAGTTGCTGAAGCCAAGAAGAAGGTTGAAACGCTTGAGCAAGCTAATACGCTTCGCTAACGGCATCAATAAATATAGCGGCTAGTATGGTCGCTACGTTTATATAGCAACTAAATAAAGAGCAACTGCTTATCAATACTTTTACCGCTCATTGATACGGTGCAAGTCGCATACGGGGTCATTGATGTCAACGAAAAAGAACAATGACTTTGCCTTATGCAACGATTAACTAGTGCTTCGCCCATCGATGATTCTACTTTGGCCATGTATGAGGCTACCGTGGCCATTATCCAACGCCATCTCCCGCCTTCTCTTGCATTACTCTATGCTACAGCCCGCCGCAGTTCGGAAGGTTACCTGGAGTGGTGGACTGCACGCGAGGGTGTTGCGAAACCACTATCGATGCTGAGTGAAGCTGAACAACACTCAGTACAAAATAAACGCCAGGAATACCAGGACATACTCCAGGGCTTCATTGAACAACTTGTGGCCCGTGGTGAGGATAAGTCAGCTCAGGCATTGCAAACGTTACTCACTAACTCACGTGATCTTGCATGCTATGGTGTGGGTGGTGAACCTGTATTAGTCAACTGGGCCGTTGCTGCAGAAGAAAAAATACTCCCAGTTGCTTCTATGCTGCTCTGGCGACGTTGGCTTCCATGGCTCTTGTTGTTGCTTTTGTTATTACTACTGGCCCTGGCTTGCTGGTGGTATAAAAATAATACACATAACGACTCTGCAGTTCCTCCCGCCACCATACCGACGAAAAGCGAAGCGCCAGCACACGTTTCTCCATCTGCACACACGGATATTGAACTAACCAACGATCATCCCAGCGTTAATCTTGCTAAGCAGAAGGATTTTGGGCGGATTGAGGCCAATTTGACCTGGCAGCAAGGTCATCACCAGCGGTCGATTGATCTCGATATCGCTGCATTTGTTCGCTTTAAAAACGGTAGCAAGGGTGGCGTTGAGGCTCTTAGTAAACTCCCCGGTGATTACAGCAAACCTCCTTATATGTCCTTGCAGGGAGATTTGCGGGAAGGTGATGACAAGAATGGTGAATGGCTCTTCATTAACGGTAGTCACTGGCAGGATATTGATGAAGTCTTGATTTATAGCTTCATCTACGGCGGTGCCGATAATTGGCAAGGCACTGATGCAACCATAACTATTTATATCCCAAACCAACTCCCAATAAGCTCCACTCTGGTTGATGAAAATAAGCTCAATAATGTCGCGGCTATCGCCAGATTAAAAAATATTAATGGCGACATAAAAGTCGAACGGCTCAATCGTTTTTTCAGCGACCGACAGTCAATGGATGAGCATTATGGATGGGGCTTTGAATGGACACCAGGTGCGAGCAAAAACTAGTCACACTCATTATAACTTTCGTTAATTCACTGCCCTACAAGGTTTAGACAATGCGAAATTCGATTCAGGGGCCACTGCTGCGCACTGGGAATAACTCCTCGTTTAAGGCTCTCGGTGAAACGGGCTATCCAGTATTCAAGATGGCATTTCAGTTGAGGGAAGCGATCTATCGGCTCGATGCTGGGCGCGATTTGGCTCGGCACCTGGCCATCCCGCAGAATGATCAGGGAGGTGATCGGACCGATTGGTATAGCAGTTTTTCAGGTGATGTTATTCCCTGGAGCGGGGCAAGTGAAACCGAGCGGGCATCCGCTCGTCAGCAATTCAACGAATTCCAGATAGCAGTACAGGCTTTGAGTGAACAACTGCTTAATGCTGACCAAAGTGGAACAGGCGGTGACCGTCGGGTATTTGCTCAGTTACTAAAATCGGTCGTGCATTTCCCTGATTATGATTTTGTGTATCTGGTCAACGGTGTACTAGTTATTACCTTCTGGGGCTTTATTCATCCGAGTGGAGAGTTGAGTAACCCTATGCATTGGCTGGAACCCTCTTCCATTCCGGTGCAAACCCCGCTTGCGGCAACAACTCAACCTGTAACACAAGCGGAAGTTCATTTGGCTTCAGTTGACAGACCTGTAGTCACGACGAATATCCACGCCCGACGCTGGAAGTGGCGTTGGTTTTTATGGTTACTGTTAGGACTGCTGTTGCTCGCTTTATTGCTGGGGCTTCTTCGTGGCTGTACGCCATCACTCCCATTAGCCGGTCTGCCTGGTTTATCGGGCGATAAAACCCCGGCCTTGTCACCTAATCATGTCGGCAATAGCACTGTCTCTGATCTGAGTACCACGACACCGTCAGACCTGAACGTGCCAAAACTGACGAGTGAAAATGGTGAAGTTATAAGCTCATCAGGGAATGTACAAACCGTCACTGGGCAGACAACGGATATCACGCCAACCACCGGCTCGGCGCTGGATACAAATATTCCAGTCAGTGATATTCAACAACCGGTGAAGCCTGCAATCCCAGTTGTTGAGAATAGACAATCGCCGCAATCGGCTGTTGCACCCAATACAACAACACAAGGGATACCGTCGCAGGGAGAACCGCTGACGTTTCCTCCTACATTACCTAATGGCCCAGCACAGTTTCTTAACGGCCAGTGGCGTGTTAATGGCGGCATCCAGGACAAGCTCACGGGGCGCCCACTTCAACTGCAATATAACTTTGAACAGGGCACTGGCAGCGTTAGTGTGCGCCAATCCAGCGGCGTAACTTGCCAGGGGCCGGCCACTGGCAATATGCAGCAGGGGGCTCTTAGTATTTCTAATCCAGAGCAGATGAAATGTAGCGATGGCTCAAACTTTATTGTTCCAAATATCGAATGCAAATCGCCTGCTTCTGGTCACGCCGATTGTGTCGGCAGCAATGATGGGGACAAATCTTTCCCTATCCGCATGCTTCAACCCAATTCCTGAACAGGGACGACTTAAATTATGTTGCCTGAAATTGTTTCTTTTGACCGTCAAGTTACACTGGTCGGTGATTCCGGAATCCAGTTTATGGATTTTGGCTTAACGCTTGGACGTCTGCCGGCTGGTGAATTTGTCAAATTAGCAAATGGGATTCTTACCCGACTAATCTACAACGAACAGCGCGATTACTACTTCTATCAGCCTGCGCCAGAAAGCATAGAGAAGGGCAAAAGTCAGTACGATATCCCCGTGGAACAAAGCCTTAAGATTTTTGATGGTGTCTGGCTGCCTCTGCCTCTTTTTCGCTTCAGTCCGCCAAATGTTTATCAGGAAGGGCCTCTGAACTGGGCTCGTTTCCGCTTAGTCAAGCTGGCTGAACCTGACATGGATGGTCATAGCCACCGTATGACCCTGGCCATCGATACACGCATCATGGCCAAGCAACAAGCAGCAGCCGATCTAAGCCCTAATCAGGAAGATGTCAATGCTGGGGCCACGTTTGCTGTTGCCACCGCGACATATGCGCTCAGTTGGTATTTGACCCAGGATTGGGTAAAAGACTGGCTAAAAGAGGTCTTTCAGGAAGCAAGCAAAGGCCGGGACATTGATGAGCGCGAGCAAGAACTTGCCCAGCAATATCCATTAGCCCACTACCTTAATCTATTGTCATTGATGGCTATTCCCGTTGAAGGCCTGCAAAGCGAGTCAAAACCAAGCATCGAACTTCCACAGTTTCGGGTTATCGCTAATCGGGAAACAAACGCCATTAAACCCATTTCGGTCGATCTGATTCTTGATGTGGGCAATTCACGTACTTGCGGCATATTGATTGAAGACCATGGGCAATCGGGCTCAGGCCTGATGAATAACTATGTTTTAAAACTGCGCGATCTTAGTGCACCTGAACATGTTTATACCGAGCCTTTTGAAAGCAGAATCGAGTTTTCACAAGCTTTCTTCGGCAAAGATCATTGCTCTGTTCGCAGTGGTCGACATGATGCGTTTCAATGGCCGACTATCGCCCGCATTGGTGGTGAGGCTAGCCGTTTAGCTGCACGCCGTCGGGGAAGTGAAGGTTCCACAGGCCTGTCTAGCCCTAAGCGGTATTTATGGGAGGAGAAGTTTTATGGTCAGGGTTGGCGGTTTAATGGCAGCTATGTGCAGGACACGAATCCATTAGCTACTGCGGCTCCGTTTGCCAACCTCATCGATGAAAGAGGCGAGGCACTGCACACCATTGAAGATGAAATGGACCGCATCCCCGTTTTCACACCGCGCTATTCACGTAGCTCTCTGATGACTTTTATGCTCTCTGAGGTGTTGACCCAGGCTATTAGCCAGATCAACAGTCCGGAGCAGCGTATTCGCCAGGGGCATGCCGGTATTCCTCGTCAGCTACGCCATATCATTCTTACTGTTCCACCAGGACTACCAATGGCTGAGCGATGCATCCTTGACGAGCGTATGCGTCAGGCTGTGGGTTTAGTCTGGAAATCGCTGCGTTGGCATAGTGGCGAGAATGATCCTTATCAGGATGAACAAGAAGATTACACTCAAGCAAACATCAAGATCCCACTACCTAAAATCCGGGTGGAATGGGACGAGGCCTCCTGTGCGCAACTTGTGTATCTCTACACAGAGATTAATCAGAACTTTGCCGGTCACCCGGAGGAGTTTTTCGATACGATTGGCCGGCCTGACCGTAAAGAACGGGAAACCATCACCATTGCTTCGATTGATATCGGTGGCGGCACAACCGATTTGGTCATTACTGATTATCTTCTGGATAGAAATGGTCTGAGTGGCGGTGGAGCTAACGCCCACATTATTCCTCATCAGCGTTTCCGTGACAGCTTCAAGATTGCAGGCGATGACATTCTCCTTGATGTGATTCAATCCTACGTTCTGCCTGCTTTCGAGCTGGCGTTACGTGAAGCAGGAGTCATCTCAGTTGAAACACTGATGTCTCAGTTGTGTGGTTCGCAAAATATCAGCGCCGCCGAAGCCGTGTTACGTCAACAACTTAGCCTGCAACTATTCGTGCCGCTGGCTCTGCATATACTGAGTTGTTACGAGCAATATGATCCGCTGGATGAGCAAACTCACCTGTTGATAAACCAGCGGGTCGGTGAGTTGCTTCCTACTGGAAATATCCGTGAAGAGGTTGAAGGGTTTGTACGCCGCGAAGTACAAAAAGCTGGTGGCACCAGTGACTTCAAACTTGCTGATATCATGCTTATTCTTCCGCTGACTAAACTGCATACTGATTTATGCTCAAGTAAGTTTAATATCGACAAGGTGCTCACCGCACTGTGTGAAGTATTGTCCTATTATAACTGCGACCAGTTGCTGCTCACCGGTCGCCCTTCGCAATTACCGGGCATCCAGGCGATTATCCGTCGCAATCTGCCGTTACCTCCGGGGCGTATTTTACCGCTCCATGGCTATCAGACGGGAACCTGGTATCCGTTCCACAAAAATGGCTATATCGACGATCCAAAGAGCACGGCTTCAGTCGGGGCCATGTTGTCTCAGCTATGTGCCAACCATAGTATTCCCAATTTCCATTTCCGCATTTCGGCGCTAAAACCTTATTCGACGATTCGCCATATCGGCATCATCGATATGGATAGCCTGATCCGCGATGCCGATATTGTTTACCGCCATATCGAATCTGAAAATGGCCAGATCAAACTGCCCATGGTGGCAACCGAAGAGGGAGAGCAGACAACGCAAAGCATCATTATGCGTGGCGACCTGCGACTTGGTTATCGCCAGCTGGATGCTGAACGTTGGTCTGCCGCCCCGCTGTATACCCTGCGCTTTAGCGAAGAAGGGCGTAAAAAATTCTCCGCCGCGACTTCTACCGATAGCGGCTCTCCTTATCTCATGGTGCGTCTGTCGATTGATAAAGGAAAACGCGCTCGTCAGTTGGGATTGATTAGCGATCGCCTGACGATCATCGATGTGAACAGCAATACCGATAAAACGTTTAGCAAACGAGATTTAGAACTGGAACTCAATACGATGCCTGACACAGGACTTATTGACAGTCGGCACTGGCTCGATAGCGGGAGTGTAAAAAAATAATGAATAGCGAACAGCAATACCTCACTCAAGGCTGGGCTGATATCTCCCAGGGTTGTCAGGATGCACTTGGTTGGGTCGACACCGTGCGGACGAGCTCCCACCGCCTGGACAATGAAGCTGACAAGCTTAATTTAAGTTTGCTACGTACACGCAATCTGGCTAATAGCCTTACTCAGGTAGCGGCCACGCCAATGACAGTGGGTTTTTTCGGTATATCGCAGGCAGGTAAGTCATACCTGATCTCCGCGTTAGCCGCTGGCAGTAATGGTGCACTGGAGGCTTCCTACGGTGAGCAACGAGTGGACTTCATCAAAGAAGTTAACCCCGTTGGTGGGGGTAAAGAGGCGACAGGTTTAGTTACCCGTTTTACGAAACAGGCACCTACAGCCCCAGCAGGTTACCCGGTACCGCTGCGTCTTTTTACCGAAATCGATTTGGCTAAGATCCTGGCTAACTCATGGTTTAACGACTTTAACCATGAGCAATTAAGCTATCAACTTGACCAAAGCCGCATAGAAAATAGTTTGCGTCCGTTCCTGCAACGTGCCGGGAAGAGTCAGGTTTATAACGGTGTCGGTAGTGAAGATGTGGTTGCACTGTGGGATTACCTCAACGCTTCTTTCAAAAAATCAGTGGAAAAGCTTGAGCATGCTTGGTTGCCACAGGTCCTTAAAATTGCGCCAATGCTGAACCCGAGCGAGAGGGCCGAGCTCTTTTCTCTGTTGTGGGGGGAGGAGCCGGCGCTGACTGAAATCTACCGTTCATTGGCCTTAGTGTTAGCCAAACTTAACCATGCCAGAATGGTATTTGCACCGTTGGAGACGCTGGTCGACCACAGTAACGGCAGTATTATGAATGTCGATAGCCTCAATCGCCTCGGTTCAAATCAGGATCGCAATGTCGAAATCCGTTTCTGGAAAGCGGAGCATCAGATCGGTAGTGCTACTTTGTCACAAGCCGAGTTGACGGCATTGACGACAGAGCTGATCTTCCCTTTGGCTGAAGTTGCCAGTGGCAGCGTGATGGAACAAGTCGACTTACTCGATTTTCCAGGTTATCGCGGACGCCTCAAGATCACCGCTATGGAAGAAGCTGGTCGGGATGGCCTCAATCCGATATCGCAACTTCTGCTACGCGGCAAGGTCGCTTATCTCTTCGAGCGCTATACCGATAACCAAGAGATGAATGCTTTAGTTGTGTGTGCCAGTTCAGCTAAGCAAAGCGATGTGGCTGATGTCGGACCCGTGTTAAATCGTTGGGTGGAAAAGACCCAGGGCAAAAGTGCGCAGGAGCGTGGGGAAAGCAAACCGGGGTTGTTCTGGGCTATAACCATGTGTGATATGCGTATCAACAACAGTCTGAAACATACGGAAAGCCAGCTGAAAGAGGGCTGGGAGGGTATGTTACATATGACTTTGCTGGAGCGCTTTGCTCAATACGACTGGCTACAACAGTGGGCCCCTAATCAGGCGTTCAACAACTGTTTCCTGGTTCGCAAACCAGGGCTCGACAATCCCTTCCTGACCCTTGAAGGTGAAGCCGATCAGGGGACTCTCCACGAGGTGTCACTGGCCGAACGTTATTATGATGTGCTCGATAAAATGGGTAGCACTTTTATTAGCGGTAAAAACGTACTCCGCCATGTTGCCGAACCGAAATCGGCATGGCAGGCAATGCTTGCGCTAAATGATGGCGGTATGTTCCGCCTTACCCAGGCACTGCGGGGAATTGCCCACCTGGATTTCAAACTCAAGCGCCTGCATCAGCAACTGCTTACGTGCCGTCAGGAAATAGGTGACCAACGACTCGGCCGCTGGTACGAACAAGACAGCGATGGTCAGAAAGTTAAGAAACAAGCTATTGCTAAAGAGTTGTGGCAGGGGTTATCCGCTTGCCCGCACAGCTTGGGTGAAATGATCAGCCGACTGGATTTACCATCCCACCAGCTCAACAACATCTATTTAAGCATTCGCAACCAGGTTCAAGAACCGCAAGCGGCAGGCGACAATCAATCCAGCCCTTCATTTGCTGCCAATCCGTTTGGCGATAACCCATTCGCTGACAACCCATTTGCTGATAACCCATTCTCAAGCTCACCTGTCTGTGAGGAAACTGCTGTCACCAACACTAAACCGACTACGGAAAGGGTGGGGCAGGATGATGAATTTGCCCATCAGGCATTTAAAGCGTGGGTTGCTCATCTTCGGGAATTAGCACAACAAACTAAACAATGGCAGCAACTCGGCATGAACAGCGAATTAGTTAATTTGCTCAGCGAAGAGTTGATTACGGCAGCGACTCGTCTGGACCTCGAAGGGGTATTGAAGCACGCCCTAGCAGGCCAGGAACAGGCAGGTATACGTCGTGAGCACTTAATGGCCCGCCAGGTGTTGCGTGCTCAATTGGCAATGCGTGATTTTGTTGCCTGGTTTGGTTATCTCTCATTGCCGCAAGAGAAAGTGCCTAACAGCTATGTGGGTGAAAAAAATAAAGTGTTCATCCAGCAGACCCCACTTGGCAGCGATGAACTACCGCAACTGGTCTCTGTCGCTCCACAGCCTGGAGTGTCTTACATGGGCGATTGGTTGTCGGCATTAATGACAATCATTCTGGACAACGCAGGTCATAGCGCCACACGAGATATTTCCTTTGAACACAACCGGCAACTTGGTCAAATCATCAGCCAATTGAAACAAGAGAACCTGTCATGCTAGCTAAAATCATTGCCTGCCAACCGGCAGTGCCAGGCACCGCACAACTGATGGTTCGTCTGCGTGGCGATCAAGCATTGTTGTCTAACCTGACCTTTATTCTTTGCAACAATGAGCAGAACTATCTGCAACCTGATGGTAGCTGGAGCCCCGCACAACATTGGTTTACCGTCGATGGCGGTTATCCACTGGTGAATGGTAGTGGTTTCCGTATTGGATCAACGACTCTTGACCCGCTGCTGGCAAATGCCAGTCAGGTGCAAATTCAAATCAAACTGGAATCAGGGGAGACGCGTAATACCACTCTTCAATTGGTTCGCGATGAATTGTTCTCATCCGATGCTCGTGGTCAAACCGGTAATTACAGTGGTAGCAGTGTATTGGCCAAGCCGGAATCTGAAGCAGAGCCAGTTGTTGAACCCGTTATGCAGCCAGAAGTTGCTCCATTACCTCCAATGTCTGCCAAAAGTGAATCCAGGAACCAACGTAAGTCGTCCCGAGTTCCGATGATTGCGGCTTTGCTAGTTGTGCTGCTGATTGTCGCCGGTGCGCTATGGTGGTTCTTAGGGCGCAGTACTGCAACCACACCTCCAGTTGCGGCAGAAAAACAACAAGAAACCCCTGTCTTACCAGCGAGCCCGAAAAAAACCTCAGAAACACCGGCTAACAGTGATTGTTCACCTGCCAATTTAGATAGTCTGAACGAGCTCGATTTCGTGCAAAGCTGTGTGCAGCAAAAACTCGGCAGTGACAAGTTACTTGCCATTATCCAGGCTGCCAAAAAAGCTAATAAATGCGGCGTGGCGCAGCGTCTATATGCCAATCGGGCACAGGGGGGGGATAGCCAGGTCGCAGTCGCGTATGCGAGTGAATACGATCCTAAATATCATCAGCCAAGCGAATGCTTCAAAGAGGCGGACCAGGATACTGCGGTTTATTGGTATGAAACAGCACTACAGTCCGAACCTGGCAACCAAAAGGCCAAGGAACGCCTTGAGGAGCTGAGAAAATGATCACCTGCCATATTCGCCGGCTGGCCATACCTTTGTGTGGTTTGTTGCTCAGTGGTCACGTATTCGCGGCTGACAGTGATAAGCCTTTGCTACAAGAAGGGAAAAAAACCTTATTCCAGCGGGTGCTCACTACCCCTGGTTGCAAGCTGGGTAAAACTGCGGGTGATGCAAAAGGGCAAATACAGCCAGCATTTAGTAGTCTTTATGTTTATCAAAAAGCAGATGCTAATGGAGAAGGTTGGGTCAAAGTTGGGCCTGACAGCTATGGCAAAACAATCGGCTGGTTACCAAAGTCATGCACTGTTGACTGGAAAATGCAGCTGACACTAGCTTTTACCAACCCAGCGAACCGTGATCGCCTGCTGTTTTTCAAAGAGAGAAAAAGTCTGGACGATATTCTCTCTGCTGCGGATCCCGTATCGCTGGTGGCACCGCTACGTGCGAAGCTAAAACGGGATGGCCATGTAGATGGCGTACTTGCCCAGGAGCCCGAGTATTTTGTTGATCTGCAAAAGCAGTTTTACCTGCTGCCGATTCTGAGTGGCGAAGAGGTCATGACAGAAGATGGTTTCTATACCCGTCTGCTTAACGTGGCTTCCGTCAGCAAAGCTGATGCATCCACCAAATCAGCAGGGGATGTTAACCAGCTCAAAGGATTTAATGCCAGCGTCGTATTTGTCATCGACTCTACTATTTCGATGGGCCCTTACATTGAGCGCACCAAAGAAGCAGTGAATAAGATCTACGGCAAGATCAAACAGGAACACCTGGAAGGGCAGGTCAAATTTGGCCTGATATCGTATCGCTCTAACAATAAAGCGGTGCCGGGACTTGAGTACAGAAGCAAGATATATGCAGACCCTAATCAGGTAAAAAATGGCGAGGATTTTCTTAAAAAAGTCGCAAACTTGAAAGAGGCCAAAGTATCCAGCTCCTTATATGATGAAGATGCCTATGCTGGTGTGCAATCCGCTATCGATGACATTGACTGGAGCCCGTTTGGTGCTCGTTATATGGTCTTGATCACCGATGCCGGGGCAATTGAAGGTAGCAATAAATTATCAGGGACAGGTCTTGATGCCAGGCAACTGCGTCTTGAGGCGGGCAACCGCGGTATCGCTATTTACACCCTGCACCTGAAGACACCAAGTGGCAAAGACGATCATGCCAAAGCCGAAGGCCAGTACCGGGATCTCTCTAACTTTGATAGCACTCAGTCCAACCTGTACCAGGCTGTGGATGCGGGTGATCTGACGGCTTTTGGCAAGCAGGTTGATACTCTTGCTTCAGCGATTACCGATCAGGTTAAGTCAGCCTATATGGGTGATCCCGCCGTGGGGAGTGCGCTCTATTCCAAAGATGATGGTGGTAAGAAGCAGACGCCAGAAGAGAAGTTACTTCAGGATACGGCACTCATTGGCCATGCCATGCAACTGGCCTATCTTGGCAAAAAGAATGGCACTCAAGCACCGTTGGTGTTTAAAGCCTGGATCAGTGACCGCGACCTTATTAAGCAGAATATCCCAACGACTGACGTTCGGGTGCTGTTGACCAAAGGGCAGCTAAGTGATTTGAGTGATGTGGTTAGCCAGATCCTGCAAGCCGCCAACGAAGGCATGATTTCCCCTACCAAAATGTTTGAGCGATTGCGCTCTGTTGCCGCCACTATGGGGGCCGATCCCAACCAACTCAAGCAGCAGGAAAATGCCAAAATCAACGATCTCGGGGTATTGGGAGAGTATCTTGTCGACTTGCCTTATAAGAGCGATGTTCTGAATCTTGACGAAGAAACATGGAAGAGCTGGGACGGCTTGTCACAAGAGAAGTTTATCCGCACTCTGTCGGCCAAGCTTCGTCACTACCAAAAGTATAATGCTGATGTTGATCGCTGGGTTGAACTTGCAAAAGGAAGTGATCCGCGCGACCGCGTCTACCCTGTACCGCTGGAAATGATGCCCTAATGCTACACATTGAGGATCTGTGCATTGTACGCGGTCAGGGTACTCAAGCTCACCATGTTTACCTGCCGCAGCTTAAACTGCGTCCAGGTGAGATCATGGCTGTTACCGGTGAAAGTGGTTGTGGCAAAAGCACATTGCTCGAAGCGATTGGCTTACTACTGCGACCCAACAGCATCGGACGCTTTGAGTTAAGTGAAGAAGGGAAACAGCTCGATGTTGCAGTATTACTCAATACCGATCGGCAGGCGGAGCTGGCTGGTATTCGTGCCAGCTTGCTCGGGTTTGTGTTGCAAAATGGCGGCCTGCTTCCCTACCTGAGCGTGCGAGATAACATAAGGCTGCCATGCCAGTTGCTGGGTATAGCGCCAGACAAAGCCATGTTGGATAGAATTATCAATGTACTAAAGCTGGGGCCATTGTTAGCCAAGTATCCGGCACAGCTATCCTTTGGCGAGAGACAAAGAACCGCATTTGCTCGAGCTATTTTACACCGTCCAAGACTGGTACTGGCCGATGAACCCACTGCCGCTCTTGATCCACACAATGCGCAGCAATTGTTTAGCCTGTTTATAGAGCTGGTTCGCCAGGAAGGTATGATGGCGCTGGTCGTTTGCCACGACTGGCCGTTGGTGCAGCATTTCGGATTACCTTGTCTTATCGCCCGTCCTGAACAAAAGCCAGGTAACAAAACTGAAGCCCACGGAGGGACCTGTTTTGTCCTTTAATCGGATTCCGCTGCTGGGACGCCTGGCACTACAAGACCTGTGGCACGATCGCATCATCTCTTTTTGCATCATTTCTTCGCTGGTCGCTGTTATTGCACCTCTCCTACTTCTGTTCGGACTGCGTTTTGGGATTGTTAGCCAGTTGCAGGATGACCTGGCTAAAGACCCTCGTAACCTTGAAATACGAATGCTCAGTAGTGGCAGCTATGACCAATCCTGGATAGAGCAATTGCGCCAGAGACCCGATGTCGGCTTTGTTATAGGGCAGACTCGCTCGCTCAACACACTGGCTGATTTGCAGAAAGACAGTAGCCACTTCATCGAAAATGCAGAGGTTATTCCCACGAGCGCAGGTGATCCTCTTTTGGGAAGTCTCGAGCTTCGCCACGATAACGATGTCGTACTTACCCAAGAAGCTGCACGCAAATTGGCTGTGAGAGTCGGTGATACGATTAACATGCGATTGAGCCGTAACTTTGAAAGTCGTCGGGAATGGGGGCGTAAAAGTCTGACTGTAGCGGCTATTTTACCTGCCACGTATTTCAATCGTGCTGCCATATTTACTCAACCCTCGATGCTACTGATGCTGGAGAATTTCCGGGATGGATACGCCGTCGCAGCCCTTGGCATCCTCAGTGGCGTTCAACTCGGCGATAAACCACCGCTTTATGCTCGTGTCCGCCTTTACGCCAAAGATATTGATCAAGTCGCCAGTCTTGAGCGCGATCTGAGAGCCCAACATATCGAAACCGCAAGCCGCCTGGCTGATATTGAAAATGTGAAAAGTATCAATCGAGTACTTGGCGTTATTTTTAACACGATCGCCGCAACTGCACTGATCGGATGTATTGCCTCTTTAATCGGATCTTTTATCGCTAACGTCGATCGTAAACGTAAACATATCGCCGTACTGAGACTGCTTGGTTTCACCGGCCCAGCAGTCGGACTGTATGTCATGCTGCAAGGCTGCCTGCTGAGTCTGATGGCTTATGTTGGCGGATATAGCATTTATCTTGTTGCCAGCCAGATATTTAACCGTGCGTTGGCGGGTAGTAGTACTACAGGTCAGATGCTATGCAAAATCACCTTAGAGCATAGTGTGTTAGCAATGGCTCTGACGGCAGTCGTTGCGCTTTTAGTTGCTAGTATCGGGGCATATCGAGCCATCAATATTGAACCTGCGCAGAGCCTGCGTGAGGTATGAAGCTTACTATTTTATTTACCTATTCAACTTTTTGTTGGCGGAGACTATTCGTGACCTATCCCTCTTCCCCTCTATCGCGTTGGCTGTTTTTCGGGCTGCTCGTCAATGTGTCGCCAGTTTTGGCGGCTCCCTGGGCCAACAATTCTTATAATCCCAAACCTGATAGCGAAGATATTATTCTGCCTATGCCTTGCGATGGCTCTATGGCCTTTCGTCGGGTCGATATTCCAGTATCTGGTCCGCTTGATGATCTGCCAATAACGTTAGGCCAGGATGGGGGAGAGTGGGGCTTCGTCGAACATAGCTACCCAACGTTTATTGCCGGAGACTTCACTGACCCTAAAAAGGGTAAAGGCCGTTATTACCTGATGGCTAAATATGAGCTCACTGCATTGCAATATCAGGCATTAATGGACGGTACATGTCCTACTCCTGCACGTAAACTCGATACACCTGCAACGGGCATGAGTTGGTTCGATGCGGTGACAGCGGCCAATAAATACAACCAGTGGTTGCGCAGTAATGCCATAGACAAACTACCAAAAGAAGATGGCAATCCTGGATTTTTACGGTTGCCAACCGAGGCTGAGTGGGAGTTTGCCGCTCGTGGCGGACTGAAAGTTAATAGTGCTGAGTTTCGAGACGTGCACTATCCGATGGATGACCTGAAAAACTATGAATGGTTTTCAGGCTCCCAATCTTCCAATGGAAGGGTGCAACTCATAGGGCTTCTTAAACCCAATCCTCTCGGTTTGCATGACATGCTGGGTAATGTTTCTGAGATGATGTTCAATCCATTTTATCTCAATAAATTAAACCGGCTTCATGGTCAGGCTGGTGGCTTTGTGGTGCGTGGCGGTAGTTTTCAGTCTGGTCCGGATGAAATTCGCAGTGCGGTTCGTAAAGAGGTCAATTACTACGACAATGCCAATCCTCTAACGAGTAAAACGACGGGTCTGCGTTTGGTGCTTGTTGCTCCGACAATGACTTCCACAGCAAAGGTGAAGCAACTCGAAAAAAGCTGGGCTGCGTTAGGTGCTGATAACTCTGATGCTGACAAGAAAAAAACTGAGTCGAAGGATACAGCCAAAGAACTGGGGAGTCTCGCTTCTGGTGTCGAAGATGCTGGCCTGAAGCAAAAACTTAAAGATTTGGAAAATCAACTACGCGCCAGTAATCAGAAGCAGCAAGAAGAGCGTGCTCAATCGATCCGTGCCAGCTTGAATTTAGGCTCTTTTTTATGTACTAAGCTGCAGGATGATGGTCGCTTCCTCGACTTCTTAAATCACAATTATGAGTTGCTGTGCAAAGATAAAGACGGTAGCGATGCAAATTGCGTTATTCGTAAGGCCAAACTGGGTGAGCAGGCTGACCGGCTACAGCAACTGACTGGTTACTACGCAAGTAGCCTGGTCGATTCAGCGACTCTGTACGGGCAAGAAGGACTTAAGCGTGAAGTCACGGTATTTGATCAAATGCTGACCATCAACAAACGCCTCTCTGCCCTCAAGCCTTTCCTGGCCGCGCACTGGCAGAATCAGCAGAAGTACCTGGAAAATGGCAAAATTGATAATGCCGGCTGGCTGGAAAGCTGCAAAAAAATAACGGGTATTAAGTAGGTGTCTTGGGCTCTTGGGCTATAAAACTTGCTAAGAAGTCTATGCTATAAAGTGCATATGTGAGTTGGCATAACCAATTCAACTGTATGGATGGTTTTATTCAGCACCATTAATCGGACCCTTCCTTCGGCAGAACTGGGAGGTGATGTCGTTTTAGTTTAATGCATTCTTTGAAGTTTTTTCGATGCAGGTACTATGACGTTACATCACTCAGAAAGTCATAAAACAAAAAGGACCTGGATAATTTCTTATCCAGGTCCTTGATATATCTGGTGGCCCCTACTGGACTTGAACCAGTGACCAAGCGATTATGAGTTAGTTTTTAACATTCTACTTACTTATACTTATCTATAATTTTCAATTGGTTATACAAAATCATTGTACTGTATAAATAACCAGAAATACTCTAAAATACTCTGCTATGGTATCCCCAGGGTATCCCCGGATTTTTCTTACCTCCAGAAAAGCTGGTGCAATGATGAAACAATTAAAATTCACAAAGGCCGCTTTAGCGCAACTTCCCAACGCCGAAGAAGGTAAGCGGGATGAGTATGCTGATACGGTAGTTAATGGCCTCCGGCTACGTATTACCTCATCTGGGGTTAAGAGCTTTTGTATTTCCCGCAAGCGTAACGGTAAGTTCATTCGTGCCACGTTGGGCCGCTTCCCGGAGCTGACAGTTGATAATGCGAGAGCAAAAGCGCTGGAGATGCTAGGGGATGTCGCCATCACCGGGCAAAACCCAAACGCATTGAAGCGCGTGCATGAGAAAGCGGCTGTGACGCTGAATGATGCGCTTAATACTTACATCGATAATCGTGGCCACCGCCTAAAACCTACCACCGAAAAACAATACCGCGCTACTTTACAGAACTTCTCAGGTGACTGGATGAAGCAGCCGCTCGCCAACATTACCCGCGAACGTGTCGAACATCGTCACAAGGCTGTTACTGACGGTACCGCATGGTTTGGCGCTGATAAATCAACGTTGCGCGCTGGAGTTGGTTCCGGCAGTAATGCCCAGGCTGATTTGTGGGCCAGGGCGTTACGTGCTGTTTATCGGTTCGCTCATGACCATTATCGAGATGATGAAGGTAAAACCCTTTTGCCTGACCCACCTACGTTGGTGCTCAGTACCAAGCGCCAGTGGCATGGCACAATCAGGAAAACCGAACGAATCCGAACCCATGAGTTTGCTCGCTGGCTCGGCGCAGTGGCGCTGGTGCGTGATTTGGCTGAACTGGGAAGGGATGATGTAGCGGCGGCGGTAAGTGATGCTGTGGAAATGGCTATGTTCACCGGGCTACGTAAGTCCGAAATATTCGAGTTAACTTGGGATCGGGTGAATATGGGCGGTCGCTATTTCTGGATAGATACCACCAAGAACGGCGACCCGCTGGAGCTGCCAATTACCGAAACACTACTGAAACTGTTCCGGCGCCGGCTGAAATTTAAAGCCGGTGTTGAAGTGCTGGTGTTCCCAGGTGCAAAGGGTGTTATCAAAGAATATCGCCATATCCTCGAACGTATCAGTGCCGCAACAGTTCCCACTGACAACCTTGATTCACTGCAACCAATCCCGTTCAAATGGCATGATGCCCGTCGTACGTTCGGAACCGTCGCGGAGCTGGTGGGTGTGGGTAGCTATATTCTCAAGCGTCTAATGAACCACCGAACATTGCGCAGTGCTGACGTAACTCAGGGTTATCTTCATTTTGGCGCTGACGAACTACTCGAGCCAGCCACCCGGATAGAACGGGCCATTCTGGAACATGCGGGGCTGGTGGAAAGCAAGAAAGCCATTGATGCGCAATTACTGTCTGCGTTAGGCAATTTGACCGATGAAGACAAGAGACGGCTAATTTTTGATTTACTGAATCCTGTTAACAAAGAGCAAAAATAATGAAACCTGAATCAATTGCCGTGACAGTCCGCGCTGCTCTTATGGATAGAGATTTTTGCAATCTGGCAGAGGCGGCGGCTGATGAAACAACATTATATTTTAGAAATAAGGTAACTGGAAAAGTGGTTCCACCTGAAATTATTCTAGAGTGGATAGAACTTACCGGAAGAACTCCAGAATATACGCACACAGATTGTGATGCTGCGAATGACTTAATGACTGCTGCTGCTTTATTGCAATTACATGGGTATAAAGAGCAGGCTAAAAAAACTTTAAAACATGCTTTTTATTTGCAGTGCCTCCATGCCACTGAAGATGGCAGATTAGAGCTACTAGAAAAAACACTACAATCAGCCAAACAGCAAGCTGTTGCTAAAAAGCCAAGAAATAAAAATTACGATGAGGCAATGCGTATTGCCAGGAATACATGGGACAAGTATCCCGGAGCCTCAAAAGGGCAGCTATGTAAGAATTTAAAAAAGCATTTTAACAATGGCGTAAGCGTAGACAGGCTGGATGCATGGTTTACAGATGCTGGGATCGTTCCTCCGAAGCCACAAAAGTATACATCCTTTAGTCTCGTTCTCTGAATCCCCGCATAGCCTGGCTATACGGGGGGCATAGCCTGGCTATGCACCTTATTCAGTTTGAATTTCAACACTAAAGTAGCTCCGAAGTTAATCAGTCATACACGGAGCTACTCATGTATTTAGCCACACCAATTCAATTAGAACGCCTTACCCGGGCAGAAGCAGCCGCTTATCTGGGTATCAACTCGCAGACCCTGGCGAACTGGGCGCATACTGGAAAAGTAGCAATCCCACATCACAAGGTTGGTCGCAAGGTCATCTACATGAAAGCTGACCTCGATTGCTACTTAGCGTCAACACGTCGCACACAGACGGCGTGAGGGCTTGCTCATGAATAACTACTCAAAGCTGATTCAGTCACTTAGCCTGAATAATGGGCATGATAAAAATGTATTGCCTTCTCTGCCTGGTGAGTATTACACTGCAAATGCACCAGTAAATCCTGGTGCCGGGCGTGGAAACCCGGTAATCTCGTCGGCGACACAGACGCCTATAGCGTCTTTTTTATTGTCGCAAGTCAGTACCCCATATTTCAGCGACCCAGTTCGCACAGAATCAATGGTGGCGCTGGCAGGGCAGCCTTCGGGCTGGTCGGTATTCGATGAGGCCGATATTTCCACCCCTGTCAGTGTCACCACCAATCAAGAGCGTGGAAACTCTGGTGGTGGCAAATATAGCTACTCATCGGAGGCCACAAAATGGCTACTACCCTCGCACAAGCTACACCCGCATTCATCTGGATTATCGCCGCTGTTCGCCGCGATACGCCGACAATCAAACCTGTTTTACACCATATCCCTGCTGTTTCAGAGCAAGAAGCCCGCCGTATTCTGGCGCGTGACCATGTGTGCTTCTTTGCTGGTCGTCTGCCAGTGGAGGTGCGCCATGCTTAACCTGCAAACACTGACCGCCAAAGCTCGCGCCGTTCGCGGTAATATCGTGGCCGCAGTATCCACCAAAGGCACCCGCACTAAGTCACCTGTCTACGAGCGTGACGAACAAATCAAACTGCGTGAGCGCATCCAGCAAACCCAACCTGACTGGGTTTTGTTGTGGTGGGACATTTCCGTGATAACTGGCTGGCGAACTGCTGACGTGTGCAACCTGCGCTATTCCTGCGTGGACTGGGACACAGGCAAAGCCACCATTACCGTTGCCAAACAAACCAAAGCCGCAGAAGCAAGAGCCACACGTAAGGGCGTGGAGCTGGTGCGCAAGGCCCGGAAGGACGCCGCCCGGATGGATGGCGACCACGTAGGCTATATGGCATGGGATAGCGCCACCCCTGACGAAATCGCCGCCAGCATGACACCAGACGAACAGGAGATGTGTTTCGAGCTGGTGAGCCGCGCTGACGTAAAGCGTGACACCAAACAGCTACCACCGGGCATATTGAAACGCCTCAGCGAACGCCTGGAACGCAACCTGATTGACGACGATCTTGTCTTTTCCCGTTCACAGATTGAAAGCAACCGTTGTTCCTCTCTGGATGGTAGCGTGACGCGCCAGACCATCTGGAAGCGCCTGAGCACTGTTTGCGCCTGGTTCACGCACCACATCAACGCCAAACTACGTCTGAGCGCATACAGCACACGCAAGATTGCCGCATTCAACATGATGTGCCGTGGTGGTGAGCAGGGCTTGTTAATTGCTTCGGAGATGCTCGGACATAGCAACCCGGCAGTAACTCGCACATATCTGCAGCTGGGTAGCCAGGCTGGAGAGATGCAAGCAGCTATGGCGCTGGAGGTGATGGCGTGAGCGAAATTTACGATCTCGTGCGCCGCTCGGACGGGAAAGTCATGGATAGCTTTCTCTCAGGTGGTCGCTGGCAGTTATATACAACGAATGGGATAGTCTCAGTACGCCCACTAGAAGAAGATGAAATCATTTTTACACCTGCTGGCATGATTCAGTTATTGCGGCGTGTTGGTTATCGCGTAATTAGTACAACCGGGGAATAAACAATGAAAAAGAAATTAACTGGCTTAATTGCTGGTGGCCTCGCTCATCCTGAAATCAGACAGGGCGATAAATGGAAAGACAGCAGAGGCAATATTGTCATTATTCAAAGTAACCGTTTCAACAGAGTGACGTTTATTCGAGATGGTTATTCCGGTGAATGTATTTTGCCTGTTGCGCGCTTTGAAAATGAATTTATTTTGGTTAGGCATCAAACATTTAGCGAGTGGTGCGAGACACATAACACCGCCGAAAAAATACAGAATTTACGTGCGCTGATTAATGCGAGCCGGGAGAGAAAAGAGTGAATAACGCACCTAACGTTAAATGTCTGCCAAAAGATAAACTCACTGAGGCAATTATCTTTGCCGGGGCCGACGCATACAGCCACATGCAACACTGGACAGATAGCGAGGGGACTAAGGCCGGTGATAGTGTGCCGCCAGTCTGGATTGGTCCAAAGCAACTTTCTGAGCTGGATAACCTGCGCATTATTGATGACGGGCGTCGTTATGCTCGAGTCTATCGCGCCGGGGCGCTGTCCGAATCTCAAGTAACGGTCATCGCTACAAAGTTGGCACTGGCCGGAGTGACGGAAGCGCGTCTATTTAACGGAATAGGCGAACAGAAACCCGCCGAGGACTGGACGCCGCAACTGCCCCGCTTGAAAGCTGATGCAGAGAACGGGCATAGCCTGGTGGTTAAGGTTCCGCGCGGTGACATCAATCTGATCCAGATGGCAGACAATGAAAAGGCACTGCTGCTGGCCTCCAGATACAAAGGGATCGCCATTCACGCCGAGAGTGAGGCCGTTTATCTCTACCGGGCTGGTGTGTGGGAGAAAGCCGCGCCGCTGGAGTTAAGCCGCGAAATGGTGGCGATATACAACGAAAACCAAACCAACTTCGGCAAAAGAACGATAAATAACGTAATTGAGGCGTTAAAAATCGTTATCCCGGTAATGGGATTGCCACGCCGTAACCTGATCCCATTCGCTAACGGCGTGTATGACATGGAGACAGGGGAGTTTTCAGAGCACGACACCGCGAACTGGCTGACCAACCACAACGGCGTTGAATACACCCCTGCGGTACCAGGCGAGAACCTCCACGACCACGCGCCGAACTTCCACAAATGGCTAAGTTACGCATCAGGTAAAGAGGCTCTTAAAATGCAGCGCATTGCTGCTGGCCTGTTTATGGTGCTGGCTAACAGGTTCGACTGGCAATTGTTCCTCGAGATAACTGGCGTGGGTGGCAGTGGTAAAAGTGTGTTTACCCATATCGCTACCATGCTGGCGGGGCAGCACAACACGGCGAGTGGGAACATGGCAGCGCTGGACAGTGCCAGGGGCCGCGCTCAGTTCGTAGGAAAGAGCATGATCACCCTTCCAGACCAGCCCAAATATTCAGGGGAGGGAACGGGCATCAAGGCAATCACTGGCGGCGATGCAGTAGAGATTGATCCGAAGCACGAACATCAATACACGGCCGTTCTGCGCGCTGTCGTGATAGCCACCAACAACACGCCCATGGTGTTTACCGAACGCGCCGAGGGTGTGGCCCGGCGTCGGGTAATCTTCCAGTTCAACAACCGTGTGAGCGATGTAGATAAAGACCCTCTGTTGCCTGAAAAGATTGCCGCTGAAATCCCGGTAATCATTCGCCGGCTGCTGGCGAACTTTTCCAACCCGGATGACGCCAAACGGCTGCTGCTGGAGCAACGGAACAGCGAGGAGGCGTTAGAGGTTAAACAGAAAACCGATCCGCTTTATGCGTTCTGTTCACATCTTAAAAAACTTAACGAGTGTACGGGGATGCTGGTGGGCAACCGCAACCCGCCATTCTTTCCACGTGCCTATGTCTACCACGCTTATCTCTCGTTCCTGGAGGCCAACGGATTCGACAGGCCGTTAACGCTGAATAAGTTTGCGGAGGGTATGGAAAGCGCTATGCGCGAGTTCAGCCACGAATACAGGAAAGAGAGAAAGACCCGCGGCATTGTCACTAACGTTGAACTGTCAAATAGCGCCGAGGACTGGTTACCCCAGTCACACCATAAGCAGTAAATAGCTGCGTTAAATAAAAAATGGCTAAAGGTGTTCATAGTGTTCATAGATATAAAAAATATATTTATAAACAGTTAGTTAGACTATGAACACCTTGAGCCAAGGTATTCATAAGGTGTTCATGGTGTACATCAAAACTATGAACACCATGAATACTTGTGAAGACTTAAAAAAGTTAGTGTACATACTTTAACTTAATGAAATTAATGGTTTTTATACTCGGTATGAACACCATGAACACCTTGAAGGGAAATTCTTTAAAACACGTCCTGATACCAGAAAATATAGTGATTAATTAAAGTGGTTGAATTTATATTATCAATCATCAAAACAGGTATAATGATTAACTCTTAACCGCGCTAGGCGCATTGCATTAGGTGCAAACATGCTAAAACTCCGCATTACCTCCGATGACTTCCAATCCCTCGATAAAGCTCTGCAATCCTTTTACGTTGAACAAACCGATGGCTACGCGCTGAACGTCGAGCAGGACGATTCCGCCGCAAATGGCCTGAAAGCAAAGAACAGCGAGCTGCTGACCAAGTTAGCCGGGGAGAAGGAACGCCGGATTACTGCGGAGGCGCAGTTAAAAATGGCGAGTGATGCCGCCGCCGGGCACGACCAGAAACTTAACGAGATCACCACCGAGCGCGACAGCTACCGCGCCGGGCTGGAGAAATCCCTCATTGAAAAGCCAATTACTGATTTTATGCAGGCTAATTTCATTGAAGGCTCTGACGAGTTTGTCGTGCCACTGCTTAAAAAACACTTCCAGCTCCACCGTAATGACGATGGAACCTACGAGAGCGCTATTTTCGTCACAGAGGATGATGGCTCCGGTTCAACCAAGGAAAACCGTGTGGACGCTGAACAGCTCCGCCGGCACATGATGGTTGATAACAAGCTGGATTGGGTTTTGAAAGCGTCAGGGAACTGCGGCGGCGGCAGTACATCCTCTGTCAGTACATCCACAACGCCAACCCACCGTTACGAGCCAGGCCCGAACGGACAACAGGATCTCACCAGTCAGGCTCGTGAAATCATCGGACAGAAATAACAGTCAATTAACGATGATAGGTGAATTATGTCTTTAGAAATGTTCCAAACTCAGGTGCGTTCAACCATTACTGAACTTGTCCTGAAACAATCCTCACTATTCGGTGCTGCTACTGGCGGTGCTATGCTGCTGGGCAGCGAAAAGACCATTGGTGACTATGCCGAGGAATCAAGCTGGAAACTCATTGCAGGCCTGGTGACGGCGCGTAACGCTTATTCAACCACGGCAGTTACGCCGAAAGAACTCGAGCAGATCCTCAAGCGCGCACCGCGATTTGACTGGCGTCTCGGCCCGGTAAAAGTGAATGATGGTCTGCTGGCGCGTATCGACTCCAGCCCGGAGGATGCAGCAGCGGCAGTATCAGCACAGGCCGCGCAGGGCATCATTGAGCAACAAATCACACAGGGGTTGGCAGCTCTTGATGCCTGCGTGTCTACCAACACTAAATTTGCCCTGAGCATTCCCGCCGATGTGGCTGCCTCAACTGGTGACATCACCCCCAAACTAAGCCATTTCGTGAAAGGCCGCCGCGCGTTCGGTGACGCCGGGCAAAACATTGTCTGCTGGGCGATTAACTCTGACGTGTATTACAGCTTGGTGGAGAACGACCTGTTCAAGAACGCTGAGCAACTCTACAAGCTGGGTGACATTGCTGTATTCACGGATGGCCTGAACGGTCGATTCCTTGTCAGTGACTACGTTCCGTCAAATACGGCTTACGGCATGGTTAGCGGCGCGGTAATGATTGATAACGGCTACCAGTCAAAATTCGTCGTGCAGCCACAGCTGGGTGGCGAGTCACTCACAACAATGATGCAGAGTGAAGGTGAATTTAAAATCGCTGTTAAGAGCTACCGCCTCAAGGCTGCAATGGCTACCAAACTGGCTAACACCGTATCTATCACTGCTGACCAGGTGAAGGATAAAGCGAGCTGGGAGTATTACGCCACTGACGACGCGCGCGCACAGCCAGGTGTGAAACTCACGTTTACTCCGAAGGCAGCATAACCAACAAACCGTTTCACTTTTGCCCCCGCATCCGCGCAGTACCAGGGGGCTTTTTTATGCACCTGAGAACAGGGTACCTGAGGTAATGCAAGTGGTACGCAAACAAGAAGTATGCATGGCGGGTACTTGTCAAAACTTGTCATTGAACTGCGCAATTCAGGCGTGAATAACCTCACGAATCCTGACGCTCAAACTGCGCAGTGCGCACTTAAGAAAACTTCAGTTGCGCACCTTTGGCGAATTGCGCAGATCACCGCCTCAACCCTTGTCAGCACTGGGATACGGCTGCTAAATCAGCGGGTATAAAACTGCGCAGTTACTGTTAGTAATTGTTAGTACTCAAGTTGCGCAGTGCGCAGTAAAAATTGCGCAGTATTTCCCACGAGAGGAATAAAACAAATGACCAGAACCCTAATCACCATGCTCGAGGAGCTGGAGCGGCTATGTCTCAAAAGCCCTGATGTGTTCACTGCAATAGAAATCAACGTAAAGGGCGAGGATGGTTCGCTCCTGCATGGGTTCGTTTTGCCGTCTGAAATGCTCTTAGAAGACGAAAACAGTCATGCGACACATTAATTGTTGGTGCCTGATGTGCAGAACGCGCCAGGCCAAAGTTACTGTTCAAATACAGTGGGAGTTAAAACGATGAGATTAACGACGGTTCGCCTGTATGGAGCGCTGGGCGCTCGTTTTGGACGTGTTCATAAGTTCGCTGTTAATACTTCACAGGAAGCCGTAAAAGCCCTTAGCGTTAATTTTGATGGGTTTGAGGATTATCTCAACAATGCCAAAAGCAATGGGATGGTGTTCGCCGTGTTCCGTGGAAAGCGCAACATTGATGTAGAGGATTACCGGAATCTTGGCGGCGCTGATGACATTCGCATAGCGCCAATTATGGAAGGTGCGAAAAAGGCTGGGATGTTCCAGACCATCCTGGGTGCGGTGTTGCTTGTAGCCGGGATCGCAATTTCTGTTTTATCCGTTGGTACTATGTCTGCATTCGGTGCGCAGATGGCTTGGGCTGGTGGAGCAATGATGGCTGGTGGCGTATTCCAGATGCTTTCACCGCAGCCGCGAGGTTTACATGGACGCCAAGACCCCGATAACAAACCCAGCTATGCCTTTGGAGGTGCGGTTAACTCAACGGCAATGGGAAACCCAGTCGCGCTGCTTTACGGAGAACGTGAAATTGGCGGGGCCATTATTAGTGCTGGGATCGTTGCTGAGGATATTTAACAGCAACCTAAGTCAGTCAATTTGAATTGAGTTTACTTGCTCATACTTTTCCAAGGTATCCCCTGAGTATCCCCAGAAAAGACTAAGGGCCTACGTTTTCACGTAAGCCCTTGTTTTATTTGGTGGCCCCTGCTGGACTTGAACCAGCGACCAAGCGATTATGAGTCGCCTGCTCTAACCAACTGAGCTAAGGGGCCGTGGCGCAGGATTATAATGTAACTTGGGGCTTCATTCCAGTCATTACGTGACATCTGCTGGTTTTATAATCAAAGCCTAATCAAACTCTTATAGTTCCCATTTCTTATATTACGCCCAGCTATTATTAACGTGCAGGCATAAAAAAACCCTCGCGAGGAGGGTTTTTTAGCAGGCTGATGTGATTAGTCGTCCAGGAAGCTACGCAGCACTTCAGAGCGGCTTGGGTGGCGCAGTTTGCGCAGTGCCTTCGCTTCGATCTGACGGATACGTTCGCGGGTTACGTCGAACTGTTTACCCACTTCTTCCAGCGTGTGGTCGGTATTCATGTCGATACCGAAACGCATACGCAGGACTTTCGCTTCACGCGCGGTCAGGCCAGCCAGAACGTCGTGTGTTGCGTTACGCAGGCTTTCAGACGTTGCAGAATCCAGTGGCAGCTCGAGGGTGGTATCCTCGATGAAATCACCCAGATGCGAATCTTCATCGTCGCCGATTGGCGTTTCCATGGAGATTGGCTCTTTAGCGATTTTCAGCACTTTACGGATTTTGTCTTCTGGCATCAGCATGCGTTCAGCCAGTTCTTCCGGAGTCGGCTCGCGGCCCATCTCTTGCAGCATCTGGCGCGAAATACGGTTGAGCTTGTTAATTGTCTCAATCATATGCACCGGAATACGGATGGTACGCGCCTGGTCGGCGATGGAGCGGGTGATAGCCTGTCGGATCCACCAGGTTGCATAAGTTGAGAACTTATAACCACGGCGATATTCAAACTTATCAACGGCTTTCATCAGGCCGATGTTACCTTCCTGAATCAGGTCAAGGAATTGCAGACCACGGTTGGTGTATTTCTTAGCGATAGAAATAACCAGACGTAAGTTTGCTTCAACCATCTCTTTCTTCGCACGACGAGCCTTCGCTTCACCGATAGACATACGACGGTTGATATCTTTAACCTGTTCGATGGTCAGGCCGGTTTCTTCTTCAATCTGTTGCAGCTTTTGCAGGCTGCGATGCACGTCGTCTGCAACATCATGCAGTTTTTCAGACCACGGCTTGTTCATTGCGATAGCAGCGTTGAACCAGGTTTCGCTGGTTTCGTTGCCAGTGAACAGTGTGATGAAGTTTTTCTTCGGCATTTTGCACTGTTCAACACACAATCTCATGATCAGACGTTCTTGCGTACGAACGCGGTCCATCATGACGCGCATGCTGTTTACCAGGTAGTCGAATTGCTTCGGTACCAGGCGGAACTGTTTGAAGACCTCAGACAGTTGTTGGATTTCAGCTGCAGAATCGGCGTGTGCACGGCCTTTCGCTTTGATCGTGTCGCGAGCTTTTTCGTACTGTGTACGCAGCTCACCGAATTTTTCACGAGCAAGTTCTGGGTCGATGCTGTTGTCATCGTCAGCTTCTTCTTCGTCTTCTTCCTCATCGTCACTATTAGTGTTTTCTTCGCTGGTTAGCTCAGAACCAATGTGAGTGGCGGTAGGGGCAAGGTCTTCTTCAGCATTCGGGTCAACAAAGCCGATGATCAAATCAGACAGACGTGCTTGTTCTGCTTCTACGCGGTCGTACTGCTCGAGCAGATAAGTGATCGCTTCCGGATATTCGGCAACGGAGCACTGGACCTGGTTGATACCGTCTTCGATACGCTTAGCGATATCGATTTCACCCTCACGGGTTAACAGCTCAACGGTACCCATTTCACGCATGTACATACGAACCGGGTCAGTGGTGCGCCCGATTTCAGACTCTACGCTGGACAGTACTTGTGCGGCAGCTTCTTCCGCATCTTCGTCTGTGTTGTTTGAGTTTTCAGCAAGCAACAGGTCATCGGCGTCAGGTGCTTCTTCCATCACCTGAATGCCCATGTCATTGATCATTTGGATGATGTCTTCGATCTGATCGGAGTCGACGATATCTTCCGGCAGATGGTCATTGACCTCGGCATAGGTCAGATAGCCTTGCTCCTTGCCCTTGGTAACAAGAAGTTTAAGCTGTGACTGCGGGTTTTGCTCCATAAGACGGTATCCACACTTCAGTATTAGGGTTGGTGTCGGTCGGCGAAACCGCCAACAATAACGTAACGAGGGCTGACTTATTTTATTGCCGCTGCCCATCCTTGCGGCGTTCGGGTTTACCCGACGAATGTTCGGCAGTTAAGCCGATGGTATTTACTTTTTCGCGCGTGATTGTGTTATCACACGGACTTCCTCACGCTCCGCGGGCGTTAGCCCTGACGTTCTGGAACGTGCCATCAATTCTTCAAACCTCAACTCCAGCACCGAATCAAACATATGTTCGAGTGCATCGTTGAACGTTTTTTCTGCGATGTCCTTATCTGCTATATCGTCCCATGAAGAGAGTTTTTCAAGGGTGGCGGCTTCATTTGTGCCGCGATATAGCTCTAAAAGCTGACCGGTGGTTAAACCCGGTTGCGCCAGACAGGTATTGACCAGGTCGATAAACAGTTTCAACCCTGGCAACTTCTCCTGCTCCAGACCGGCAAGCGGTGGCACATTGGGTGCCAACTCTGGATTCTGCACCAGCAGTCCTATCAGTATACGCATGGTTGTGCGTTTTAGCTGTGGAGCCGGGCGCGGCGTGCTGTTTTCAGCAAGCTTTGGCATCAGTTTTTCAAGCTGGCTATCGTCCAGAATGCCCAGTTTGTTACCCAGTTCCTGGCGCAGATAAATGCGCAATGTTTCACCAGGTACCTGAGTTATCAGGGGTAAAGCAAGAGTGCTCAGTCGCGCTCGGCCATCAGGAGAACTCAAATCGACCTGTGGCATCAGGCTGTTAAAAAGAAACGTAGAAAGCGGCTGGGCATGTTCCATACGCGCTTCAAATGCTTCTTTTCCTTCTTTACGCACCAGCGTGTCGGGGTCTTCACCGTCCGGCAGGAACATAAAGCGCAACTGGCGACCGTCCGTCATATAAGGTAGCGCAGTTTCCAGAGCTCGCCATGCAGCGTCTCGGCCCGCGCGATCTCCGTCATAACAACAGACAACGGTATCGGTCACTCTGAACAACAACTGGATATGGTCGGCGGTCGTCGAGGTGCCTAACGAGGCAACGGCGTAAGAAATGCCGTATTGCGCCAGTGCCACCACATCCATATAACCTTCAACAACCAGCAAACGCGCAGGTTCCGGCTGGCTTTGTTGAGCTTCATACAGGCCATATAGCTGGCGGCCTTTATGGAAAATATCGGTTTCCGGGGAGTTGAGGTACTTCGGCAGGGCATCGCCCAGCACACGGCCACCAAAACCAATTACCCGGCCACGCTTGTCGCGGATGGGGAACATCACCCTTTCGCGGAAGCGGTCGTAACTGCGCCCCTGATCGTTGGTCACCAACATGCCTGCGTCAGTCAGAGCCTGACGGTTTTCGCTATTACCACCAAAACGCTTTAATACGTTATCCCAACCGGGAGGGGCATAGCCGATGGCGAAATGTTGAATAACTTCGGCACTTAAACCGCGCTGTGCCAGATACTGGCGAGCAGGTTCAGCCGAATGTTGAGCCAGGGATTGCTGATAAAAGGCGTTCAGGCCATCCATCAATTGATAAAGACTTTGCCGTTGATGACGCTCAATCTGGCTCGGTCCGCTACCCGCTTCGTAAGGCACTTCGAGATTGTGCATTGCCGATAATTCTTCAACGCTTTCGACAAACTCAAGCTTGTCATAGTTCATTAAAAAATCGATGGCGTTGCCGTGTGCCCCACAGCCGAAGCAATGGTAAAACTGTTTTTCACCGTTTACGGTAAAAGAGGGGGTTTTTTCGTTATGGAACGGACAGCACGCATGGTAGTTCTTGCCCTGCTTTTTGAGCTTAACACGGGCATCGATCAAATCGATGATGTCGGTGCGCGCCAGCAAGTCATTGATGAATACACGTGGAATTCGTCCAGCCATAGGCCCCGTTTGGTACTCGCTTTCTTTCCGCCTTGCGATAGTTCTGCAAGTCGAAAGAGCAGGAAGTATGTCAGTTCATGAACGAAAATAAGCCGCGCATTCCTTTCGGAAGCACGGCCTTTACAACTACTACTTGTCTGTTTTGGAGGATTGAACCCCCAAGAAATTAGTACAGACGAGTGCGGCGTGCGTTTTCGCGAGCCAATTTCTTCGCGTGACGTTTCACAGCAGAAGCTTTAGCGCGTTTACGTTCGGTAGTCGGTTTTTCATAGAACTCACGACGACGAACTTCCGCCAGAACACCTGCTTTCTCACAAGAACGCTTGAAGCGACGCAGTGCTACGTCGAATGGCTCGTTTTCACGTACTTTAATTACCGGCATTAACTCTCACCTTTGATAAATTCGGTTTGCCGCTGACTTAGGCGTCAGCTATTTCAAAATGGTGCGGAATTTTACTGCAACTACTGCTGCTTTGTAAAGCACCGGACAACCAGAAACCTGGCTTTTAAGGCCGGAATCTTCCAGGGGTGCGGATTATACACCACCCGAGCCGCGTTTGTGAGCAAAGTTTTACAATAAGCACTCAGCGGCTTAAACTTCGCCGCAAGACTTAGAGGTAGAGAAAGCCATGCGCGTATTGGGTATTGAGACATCCTGTGATGAAACCGGCATCGCCATTTATGACGATGAGAACGGGTTATTAGCTAATCAATTGTATAGTCAGGTGAAATTGCATGCTGACTACGGCGGCGTGGTGCCGGAGCTTGCCTCCCGTGACCATGTGCGCAAAACCGTGCCATTGATTCAGGCCGCTTTAAAAGAGGCAGGATTAACCGCCAAAGATATTGACGGTGTTGCTTATACCGCAGGGCCTGGCTTGGTTGGCGCGCTGCTAGTGGGCGCAACCATTGGCCGTTCGCTGGCGTTTGCCTGGGATGTACCCGCAGTGCCGGTGCATCACATGGAAGGCCATTTATTAGCGCCGATGCTGGAAGACAATCCACCCGAATTCCCGTTTGTAGCGCTGCTGGTTTCTGGCGGCCACACGCAGCTGATCAGCGTCACCGGTATCGGTCAATACGAACTGTTGGGCGAATCCATTGATGATGCCGCAGGTGAAGCTTTTGATAAGACGGCGAAACTGCTAGGCCTGGATTACCCCGGCGGCCCGATGCTTTCTAAAATGGCATCACAAGGTACGGCAGGGCGATTTACTTTCCCGCGCCCGATGACCGACCGTCCAGGTCTGGATTTCAGCTTCTCCGGCCTTAAAACTTTTGCAGCGAATACGATTCGCGGTAATGACGCCGATCCGCAGACCCGCGCGGATATCGCTCGTGCATTTGAAGATGCGGTGGTTGATACGCTGATGATCAAGTGCAAACGTGCGCTGGATCAAACGGGCTTCAAACGCCTGGTGATGGCGGGCGGCGTGAGTGCCAACCGCACTCTGCGTGTACGCATGGAAGAAATGATGACGAAACGCCGTGGTGAAGTGTTCTACGCGCGTCCTGAATTCTGCACCGATAACGGCGCGATGATCGCTTATGCGGGTATGATTCGTTTGAAAGCCGGAACGGCGGGTGAATTGAGCGTGACCGTGCGCCCACGCTGGCCGCTGGCAGAATTACCTGCCGCTTAAAATCTCAGTAGAACGAACAGAGAAGGAGTGAGAAATCACTCCTTTTTTTTGTCTTTATTTTTGCGCAGTTTCTTCCAGATTTTGGTTTCCTGGCCGCGCCACAAGCGCTGAATATTATCGTGATGGCGCATCAAAATCAGGCAGGAAAGCATTGCCACCGGGAAGGTGAATTCCGGTCTGAACCACCAGACATAAAACGGCGCAATCAGCGCGCTGACAATCGCACCCAGCGATGAGTAACCGCTCAGCAGCACGCTTAGTAACCACGTTCCCGCCATCACACCGGTTAAATCCCAGCCGATAGGGGCGATTGCGCCAAAGGCCGTCGCCACACCTTTGCCACCATGAAAATTAAAGAATACCGGCCAGATATGACCAATACAGGCGGCGATGGCGATAAGGCCAAGCCAGAAGGGTGTCACGCCGAGTTCGTAAGCTGCCCAGACGGGTAACATTCCTTTGAGAACGTCAAAAATCAGTACCGCTACGGCTGCACCTTTACCGCCAAGTCGCAAGACGTTGGTCGCACCTGGATTGCCGGAACCGTTGAGTCGGGGATCGGGCAGACCGGCAACTCGGCAGACCAGAATGGCGCTAGAAATGGAGCCGCAAAGATACGCAAGCAGGATCATGACGGGCGCGATTGCACTCATAACGCTGTTCCATTTTGAAAGTGTCGTTGTATTCTCTGCATCTGTGGATAATACGCATATTTCGCCGGAAGTGGTATCTGGCGTGACTAAAAACCGGGCAGGGCGTGATGGACATTGTATTTATAGAGCAACTGACTGTAATCACCACGATTGGTGTTTATGACTGGGAACAAACCATTTCTCAGAAGCTGGTATTCGATATCGAAATGGCTTGGGACAACCGCCAGGCGGCGAGCAGCGATGATGTAAAAGATTGTTTAAGCTACGCTGATGTCAGCGAAGCGGTGATCAATCATGTTTCCGGCGGGCGTTTTGCGCTGGTGGAACGTGTAGCTGAAGAAGTGGCACAATTGCTACTGACTCGCTTTAACTCACCGTGGGTGCGTTTAAAAGTCAGTAAGCCAGGTGCCGTTGCGCAGGCTGCTAATGTTGGGGTGGTGATAGAGCGTGGCAGTAATCTGAAAGCCAATAATTAAGTTCATATTTGTTAAACCAAACAGGTCTGGCTTTGTCTTAACTGTCATCTTTTCGCGGCGCATGCCGCTTTTTTCATGTTCGTTTTAGGGGTTAGAGGGTTTATTAATGAGCGATCTGCACTCGTTAGTTATTGCAGCGATTTTGGGTGTTGTTGAGGGGTTAACGGAGTTTTTACCCGTTTCATCTACCGGCCATATGATTATTGTCGGCCACCTGTTGGGTTTCGAAGGTGATAAGGCAAAAACCTTTGAAGTTGTTATCCAGTTAGGTTCTATTCTTGCTGTCGTCGTGATGTTCTGGCGTCGCCTGTTTGGCCTTATCGGCATTCACTTTGGTCGTCCGCAGCATGAAGGTGAAGGTAAAGGGCGTTTAACGCTCATCCACATTCTGCTGGGTATGGTGCCCGCGGTGGTTCTGGGGCTGATTTTCCACGACGCTATCAAATCGCTCTTTAACCCGATAAACGTGATGTATGCGCTGGTGGTTGGCGGCGTGCTGCTGATTGCGGCGGAATTGTTCAAGCCAAAAGAGCCGCGTGCGGTTGGCGTTGATGACATCACTTATCGCCAGGCGTTTGCGATTGGTTGCTTCCAGTGTTTAGCGCTGTGGCCGGGTTTCTCGCGCTCCGGTGCCACCATCTCCGGCGGCATGCTGATGGGCATCAGCCGTTATGCGGCATCTGAGTTCTCATTCTTACTGGCCGTGCCAATGATGATGGGTGCGACGGTTCTGGATGTTTATAAGAGCATCGGCTTTTTAACCATGGCGGATTTGCCAATGTTTGCCGTTGGTTTTATTACCGCATTTATTGTGGCGCTGATTGCGATTAAAACCTTCCTGCAACTTATCAAACGTATTTCCTTTATTCCATTTGCTATTTATCGCTTTGCGGTGGCGGCGGTGGTTTATTTCGTCTTCTTTTAACGTTAACCGTTAATAATAAAAGCCACTCACTTAGAGTGGCTTTTTTATTTCCTGATGCAGATAATCATAATGTAAAAAATTGTGCGAACAATCACATTACATTACCCGCTTACTGACTATTATCGAATGCTCATTTCTGGAGATAATATGTCAGCCATTGTCCACCGAATCATCAGTTATTGCTTCTACTGCCTGCTGGGGAAATTCAGCAGCGTGAAGCTATTACTGAGTGGGCTTTGCTGTTTCAACTCGGTCCAATCACTCAGTGAAGCCGATGAAAATACCCAGGAAAATAGTGAAGATGAGTTTTCTGGCGGCTGGTCGCGGCTTTGGGATTGTGCCGGTGAGAGCCTGTTTACCTCCAATAAACGCCTGCCGATCCCTCATGTTGCCTGCACCGTAAAAACGTCTATTCACGCCCGCCTTGTTGCCCAACTGCGCCATGAATTAGCCTTTAGTTTCACCACCCGTAGTGTGCATCAGTTACTGGTTTGCCAGCGTTTGAGCGGCGAGTCAGATGCCAATTCAGATTCACATAAATCACTGTTTTATTGCCTAAAAAGCACAATGCGCCTCATCGCCATTGTGCTTTTTTTATTGCCTAAATCCGACCCGAGAGAGAAACCATTATGTATATCGTTTGTGTAGCTGCATGCCCAACGGGCGTCGCCCATACCTTTATGGCCGCTGAAGCGCTGGAAATCACTGGCAAAAGTCGCGGGCATGAAATCAAAGTCGAAACCCAGGGCAGCATGGGCGCGGAGAACGAAATCACCGCAGAAGACCTGGCGCGCGCCGATGGCGTGATCATCGCCGCAGATGTTGCTATCAACAACAAAGAGCGATTCGACGGCATGTTAAAACTGGAATGCAGCGTGGCAGACCCGATCAAATTTGGTGAAGCGGTGTTTGAAGCCATCGAGCAGGAGATCAATCATGGCTAAATTTCAGAGTGGCGGAGCGAAATCCTCCACGGGTACAGAAGTGAAAAACGCCATCATGACCGGCGTTTCTTACATGCTGCCGTTCGTCATCGCCGGGGCGGTGATTATGGGCATCGCCCGTATCGGTGCCTCGATGTATGGCATTGATAACATTTGGGATGCCAGCCACGAACAGGCCGCAAGCCTTGTAGTGCAGATGCTGCATAAGTTCGATGGCTTCGGTGGTTTAGCGCTTTCTTTGATGCTGCCGATTGTTGCGGGTTACATCAGCTTTGCGATTGCTAACAAACCGGGAATTGCGCCAGGTATGGTTGGCGGCCTGTTAGCCAGCAACCTGGGAACCGGGTTCCTCGGCGCGCTGGCGGCGGGTTTTGTCGCGGGTTACGTCGTGCGTTTGCTGACCGCAAAAGTGAAACTCCCGCGTTCGCTGGCTTCCGCAGGGCCGATTTTTATTCTGCCTGTCGGCGGCACTCTGCTGACCTGCATCATCATGGCATTTGTGATTGGCACGCCGCTGGCGGCGCTGAACCGTGGCATGGAAGCGTGGCTGCTGGCGATGTCCGGCACCAACAAAATCATTCTCGCCGCAGTCGTTGGCGGCATGGTCGGCTTTGACCTTGGCGGCCCGGTGAACAAAGCCGCTGTCACAACCGCCATGGCGCTGTTGGCATCGGGTATTTACGACCCAAACACCGCCGCACAAGTGGCGATTATCATCCCGCCAATCGGCCTCGGCGTTGCCACGCTTATCTGGAAAAACCGCTTCCCTGAATCGCTACAGGAAGCAGGAAAAGCATCAACTTTGATGGGCTTGATTGGCGTCTCCGAAGGGGCGATTCCTTTTGCGCTGGCGAACCCGAAAATCATTGTTATCAATGTCATCGGTACCGCAACGGGCGCGGCAATGGCGGTGGGTTTAGGCGCAGTCAACCACGCACCGATATCCGGTTTTTACGGTTGGTTAGCGGTCGATGGCTGGCCGATTTACATCCTGTCGATTGCCGTGGGTTCCGCGATTGTGGCGGTGGGTTCATTACTGGTGTTTCGTCAGTCGAATATTACCAGTGCCAAAGAAGAAAAAGCCGTAGCGCCCGCGCCGAAATTTAAAGTCAGCCGCTAAGCTATCGCGAACAAATATAAATGGGGCTGCTGAGTCTCAGGGTTTTCTACATTTAAAATAAAGAGATGATGCTGCGAAAAATAATATCGACAGCATCATGTCAGGGTCGAAATATGAAAACAGTTCATCTGGTACAACATACTCACTGGGACCGTGAGTGGTATTTCACTGAGAATGATTCAAAAGCCGTGCTTTATTATTTTATGGACGATTTATTACAACGTCTGGAACAAGATAAATCCCTCGGGCCATTCGTTCTTGACGGGCAAACCGTGGTGATTGAAGACTATTTAAGTGTCGCGCCGCATCAGGAAGCGCGGTTGCGGAAATTAGTCGAGCAGGGGCGAATCGTGATTGGCCCGTGGTATACGCAGAGCGATTTTCTGGTGGTGGGAGCGGAGTCGATTACCCGCAATTTGCTGCTGGGCCACGCGGATTGCCAGCGTTTTGGCGGCACCATGCCGATTGGTTATGTGCCTGATTCCTTTGGGCAAAGCGCGCAACTACCGATGTTTTTACAACAGTTTGCTATCGACTACGCCGTTATCTGGCGCGGCTGGAGCGAGCATAACGTGGCGCATAGCGAATTTAGCTGGCAGGCCGCCGACGGCAGCAAAGTCACCACCGCCGTGCTGCCATGGGGATACGGCTGCGCGAAATGGCTGCCGGATGACCCGCAGGCCGGGCAAAAAGCGCTGGAAACCATTCTCGCAAAACAGACGCGTTTTTCTCTTACCGACCACGTTCTGCTGCCTAACGGCAACGACCAGTCGCCGTTTGAGTATCGCGTTCCGGCGATGCTCGACAAACTCAATCATCAGCAGGATGACTACCACTTTGTGCGCAGCAGTTTCAGCCAGTTCTTCGAGGCCCTGGACAGCGTTCACATCACTTTGCCGACATACCAGGGTGAGCTGATCAGCCCGAAATACATGCGTATCCATCGCGGTATTTTCTCCACCCGTATGGATATCAAACAGCTCAATGCGCAACTCGAACAGACGTTAAGCCAGCATCTGGAACCGTTACTGGTGCTCAACTGGCGGCTGGGTCTGCCGTACCCGCAACACGCGGTGGACAACATCTGGCGCGAAGCGATGAAATCCCACGCCCACGACAGCATCGGCGGCTGCAACTCCGATCGCGTTAATGCGATGGTAAAAAACCGCCTCGAATCCGGGCTGGAGATGGCGAATCAGCTTATCGACCTGAATATGAAAATGCTGGCCGAAGGGATTACGGCGCAACAGGACGGCAAGAAAATCATCATCTTTAATGCCCGCCCGCAGACGAGTGCGGGGCTGGTGGAATTGACGATTTTCACCCCGGAACAAGATTTCCGTGTGGTCGATGGCGAAGGCAAAGAGCGCCGCTGGCAGATTATCGAAAAAAGCCGCCAGGATATGTCGATCATCGTTCAGGAGCTGTCAAACAGCACCGAAACCACCTGGTATCGCAAATGCCTGTTGCTGCTCGAAGTGGCGGATATTCCGGCCTGTGGCTACCAGACCCTGTATCTGCAAGAGGGCGTCGGCGCTGGATTTGAGCGGCAGATAAAATCTGCCGTGAAACTGGAAAACGAATGGCTGCGCCTTGAAGCAGACAAACGCGGGATTTTGACGCTGACGGATAAGCGCAACCAGCAGGTTTATCGAAATATTTTGCAGTTGGTTGACGGCGGTGACGCTGGCGATAACTACAACTATTCGCCGCCGTTTGAAGACTGGCTGATCAATAGCGATGAATTCCTGACTTCAATCAACGGCGAGCAAGGGCCATTGCAAAGCCGTCTGACGCTCAACTGGCAGATGGCGGTGCCGCAGGATCTGGCGGCCCGTAAAGAGCGCGATGCCAATGCCGAACTGGATATTACGATGAGCATTACGCTGGTGAATAACAACGCCTGGCTGGATGTGGCAATCGACGTCAATAACACCGTTCGCGATCACCGTTTACAGGTTTTGCTACCGACGGGTGTGGAGCAACTCACCCACTTTGCCGACCAGCCATTCGGCCTCATTGAGCGGCCAAATCTGCCGCCGGAAATGGCGGTCTGGCAGGAAGAACAATGGACCGAAGCGCCCGTTGCGCTGTATCCGATGCAAAGCCAGGTGATGATGCACAACGACACTCGTGGTTTGTGCGCGGTAACCAAAGGGCTGCGTGAATACCAGATTCATGAAGATTGTCAGGATGTTATCGCGGTGACGTTACTGCGCAGCGTCGGCTGGCTGGGGCAGGCCAATATGCCTTATCGCCCTGGTCGTGCATCGGGCATGGTTTTGCCGTCGCCTGACTCACAAATCCAGGGGTTGCACCGCTTCAAACTCAGCGTGCTGGCAATGAATAACGGCGCAGACCATCGTTTCTGGCATGACGTTGAACTGGCTCGCGGCAACCTTCACGCCTGGCTTGCGACCGGCTGGTCACGTTTTCGTACTAACCCTCACGGGCGCGTTTTCCCGCCGCATTACAGCGTCTTAACCTGGGACACCGCGCTGCATTTCAGCACGCTGAAAAAAGCTCAACATAGCGATGCGTTAGTTATTCGCGGCTGGAACCCAACGGCGCAAACACTTCCGTGCGGAACGGTGATCGCAAATGGGGAAATTACATCGGTAACGCTTGCAGAAACACCGCTGAAAGCCTTGCAAGAGTCGGTGCCGACCTGCGCACCCGCCACTTTTGTTATCACTTTCGAAGGGGCGAAAACATGCTAACGCTCGACTTTATCTGTACTTTGCCCAACGGCATTCACGCCCGCCCCGCCAGTGAAATTGAGCAATGTGCGCAGTCGTTTAAAGCGGCTATCACCTTAATTAATCTCAGCAAAAATACTCAGGCGGATGCGAAAAGCGTGCTGGGAATGATTGGCGCGGATATCACTCACGGCGATTCGTGCCAGTTTTTGATTGAAGGTGAAGATCAGCAGGCGGCATTTGAGTGCCTTCAGGCGTTTATGCGCGATGACTTTGCCGATTGCGACGAACCGCTGGCTCCTGCATCGGATACGCATAATCAGCCGCTGCCGGTTTTTATTGAACATGCAAAACCGGAATATGTGCGCGGAAACGGCGTCAGCAAAGGGATTGGGCGCGGCGTTGCGCTACATATTGATTCGGTTGATCTTCATGAATTATCGCGCCATGAACCGGCAACGGACGTTGCTCGCCAGCAGCAACAACTGCTTGATGCCTGGGCGTTGACGCAACAGACGCTTAAAAGTGCCGATGCGCATGCCGCGCAAGTACTGGACGCGCAGCTCAAATTACTCAGCGATCCGGCGTTTAAATCGTGCCTGCTTTCGCACGCCTCGGCGCATAACGCTTTGCAGGCGGTTGCGTTGACGGCGCAGGCGTTAAGCGAGCCATTGCTCAAAAGCAGCAGTCAGTATCTGCGCGAGCGGGTGATCGATATTCGCGATCTCTGCCAGGGGATTGCCGCCAGGCTGTTGGGCAGGCCGCTGGAAGCGCAAATGACGCTGATGCAGGACAGCATTGTTATCTGTAGCGGCACGCTGACGCCGGGGCAGTTTTTGCGCCTGCGCAACCCGCATCTAAAAGGCATCGTGATGGGCGACGGCGGCGAAACCTCGCACACCGTGATTCTGGCGCGCTCATTCGGCATTCCGTTGCTGTGTGGCGTAACGCAAAGTGAAACTCTCACGCGCACTGCCAGCGTGTTGATCCTCGACAGCCGTTATGGCGTGCTGGTGGTGAACCCGAATGCGGCGATGGAAAGCTGGTATCGGCTGGAAACCCAAAAACAGCAGGCAATTGCCGAGCGCAGTGCGCCGCTGCGTGGGCAGAATGTGGCAACCGCAGATGGCACTAACGTCAGTGTGCTGGCAAATATTGCGCTGGCCGTGGAAGCGCAAAGTGCCTTTGCCCATGGCGCTGATGGCGTGGGTCTGTTCCGCACGGAAATGCTGTTCTGCGAACGCAGCCAGGCACCGGATGAAGACGAGCAATATCAGGCGTATAGCGAAGTGCTACGCCAGGCGGCAGGCAAAAAAATCACCATTCGCACGCTGGATATCGGCGGCGATAAACCCTGTGAATTTCTTAATCTGCCAAAAGAAGAAAACCCGTTTTTGGGCTACCGCGCGGTACGTATGTACCCGCAATTTCATGAGATTTTCACCACGCAGGCGCGGGCTTTGTTACGGGCGAGTGCCGTCGGGCCGTTGAATATCATGGTGCCAATGGTGGCCACGCTGGCGGAAATTCAGTGGTTACACGGTCAGTTTGCTCACATTGCACAAACCTTACAGCAGGAAGAAATCCCAGTTGGCGAGTGGCATCTGGGGATTATGGTTGAAGTCCCTTCAACGCTCTATCTTCTGGAAAAAGCGGCTAACTATCTCGATTTTGTCTCTATCGGCAGCAATGACCTCGCACAGTATTTCCTCGCTTGTGACCGTGGAAACCCGCATGTGCGCCATCTTTATGACTACCGTAACCCGACGTTTTTAGCCTTGATGCGGGATATTACGCAACGTGCGCAAGCCGCCGGGCTGGCAATCAGTTTGTGCGGTGAAATGGCTGCGGATAAACAAATGTTGCCACTGCTTATCGGCATGGGGCTGACACAACTGAGCATGTCGGCAAGCGCCATCACGCCATGTAAGGAAGCGCTAACTTCGCTTGATGTTCAGCAATGTCAGCAGCTTATTGAGGCGGCAATTGCCTGCGATAACAGCGAACAGGTGCTGGAACTTATCGGGCAGTTTATGCGAGCGCAATCGCAGAAACCGGTGCTGGCGCAGGAATTATTGTTACTGGATAAAACCGTCAGCAGCAAAGAGGAAGCCATTAAATTGCTGACCGATAACCTGGAAGTGCGGCAGCGAGTGGTGTCGGGTGCGTTGGCTGAGCGGGCTATCTGGGATCGTGAAGCCGTTTTCTCCACGGCGCTCGGGTTTTCCGTGGCGATCCCACACTGCAAATCTCCGCATGTTTCGCACAGCAGCATCTCTCTTTTGCGTTTAAATTCGCCGCTGAGTTGGGGGGAAGATGTTGATGTGAAACTGGTTATCATGCTGACGGTGAATGAGTCGGAGCAGGACAATCACATGAAGATTTTCTCACGTCTGGCTCGCAAACTGATGCACAGCGAGTTCCGCGAACAACTGGAAACGCTGGTGGATGCCGCTGCAATCACCGATCTTTTATCGGCTGAACTGGCGCTTTAATGGACGGTTCTTTAACGGACTAATGCAAATGACCTTAACGACCACGTTGCCAGAAACCACCCAAAGCTACCGCAAACCGTTGAGCGTGCTGGCGTGTGCCTTTTTCCTTTGGGGCTGCCTGACCAGTATTAACAGCGTATTGATCCCGTTCTTCTATCACTACTTTTCACTGACTTACCGCGACGCGATGCTGGTCAATGTGGCGTTCTATCTGGCTCCGTTCGTGGCATGTTTGCCCTGTTCGGCGCTGATGGCGCGCCTGGGTTATAAAACGACGCTCAAGCTGGCGGTGGGATTTGCCGTTGTCGGCTGTTTGTTGATGGCGTTGGCGATGTGGCTGGTGACATTTTCGCTGGTATTAATGGCGATATTCATCCTGGCAATGGGGGTTGCGGCGATGCAAGTGGTCGCTAACCCTTACGTCACACGGTTAGGGTCGGAAGAAACAGCCGCGGGACGGTTAAGCCTGGCCTCGGCGATTAACTCCACGGGGACGACCATCGCACCGCTGCTGGTGGCGGGGTTATTGATGCTTTTTCCTGTGATTCAGGTGACACATCAAGAGCCGGTGCGCTGGCTTTTCGTGGTGCTTGCGGCCCTGGCATGTGGATTAATCGTTTTGTTATCTACCCGCCATCTACCCGATTTTCGCCAGCAGCAGATGCAGCGTTTAAGCCATCAGGCCCAAGCGCTGTTTCGTGAATCTCATTTTATGATGGGGTTGCTGGCGATTTTTACCTACGTCGGCGTGGAAGTGGCGGTTGGCACCACGGCATTGAGCTATCTCAGCGATCGCTCTTTGGGAAACCTGGATCTGCAACAGGCCACATCGCTGATTGCGATTTACTGGGGCGGCTCGCTGGCGGGAAGAATGCTGTACAGCCTGGTGGCGCATCGGGTGAATGCGCTGACGGTTTTCCGCATCGTTACTGTCATTGCTGGTGCGCTGGTCATCGCCGCGATGTTATTCGGCAACTTGTGGGGCGGCGTATGTTTACTGTTGGTGGGTTTAATGAATTCGCTGATGTACCCGGTGATTTTCGCCCAAAGCGTGCGCAATTTGGGGGATAAAACCAGCCTCGCTTCGGCGTTTTTGATTATGGCGGGGATTGGTGGCGCGGTACTCCCGTTCCTGCAAGGCTGGCTGGTGGATGCAGCGGGCTTGCGCCTGAGTTTTTTACTGCCGTGTGCGGGATACCTGGTGTTGATGGCGGTTGGCGTGAAAATGCGCCAACCGCCATCAATCAGTTCGCAGCAGGCGTAACCAGTCCGGCTTCTTTTTTCCAGGCTTCTACAGCGGCAATACGGCGACGAGTAAGTTCATTGCGAATCGCCGGGCCGCTGAATCCATCATCAATCACTTCTTTATTGGTCACGCTTTGCGCGGCAACCCACGCGGCACGCAGTAAGCGGCCCTGCGGGTAATCGCTGGCTTCAAAACCTGTGCGCCCACGGGCATCCGCTTCGCTGGTCAAAGCCACTTGCTCAACGCGATGGGGCTTTCGCCAGGCGTCGATAGCATCGAACAATTTGACGATAGTTTTCGGCTGCAAAATAGAAATCGTATGGATGAGATCGTGATACTCGGCCACCAGTTTGGCCAGGTCGCGGATTTCATTCGGCACGCGCATGCGCTGGCACAAATTCTCGACCAGCTTCACGCCTGCAGGGCCATGCCCGTGGTGGCGCGGCCAGAACTCTTTTGGCGTCAGACCCTTACCTAAATCGTGGCAGAGTGTGGCAAAACGCACGTCTACTTCCGGGCTGAGTTGCGCGGCAATCGCCAGCGTCATCAACACATGAATACCGGTGTCGATTTCTGGGTGCCATTTTTCTGGAGCTGGTACGCCAAACAGCGCGTCGATTTCCGGGAATAACACCTTCAACGCGCCACATTTGCGCAGCACATCGAAATAAACCTGCGGGTTACGGCTGGTGAGGGCGTTTTCTGTTTCTTTCCACACGCGCTCCGGGGTGAGGTGCTCAAGTTCGCCGTTGGCGGCCATTGAGGACATCAGCGCCAGTGTTTCCGGGGCAATCTGGAAATTAAGGTGGGCGTAACGTGCAGCAAAACGCGCCACGCGTAAAACGCGCAGCGGGTCTTCATTAAAAGCGGGAGAAACATGGCGCAGCAGGCGTTTTTCGATATCGGCACGCCCGTGGTAGGGGTCGATAAATTCGCCGTTTTCGTCCTGCGCAATGGCGTTAATCGTTAAGTCGCGGCGCAGCAGATCTTGCTCGAGCGTCACGTCCGGCGCGGCATAACAGGTAAAACCGGTATAGCCCTGGCCTGATTTACGCTCGGTGCGCGCTAGCGCATATTCTTCACGCGACTTAGGGTGCAGAAACACAGGGAAATCTTTCCCGACCTGCTGGTAGCCAGCATCGAGCATTTCCTGCGGTGTGGCACCCACAACAACCCAATCTTTATCTTTGACCGGTATTCTCAACAACCCATCACGCACTGCACCACCGACCAGATAAATCTTCACGCTTTAAAGCCCCTGCATCTGTTAACCAATAAAGATAATGCTTAAGTGTAGGATACAGGGTGGCAGATTAATTCATCCAGCGGTCTTTCTTCTTACGGCTTGGGATCATGTGCGGTAACAACAGGCCGAGCAGCAGACCGAAACCAGCGACGCCGCCGCCGTACATGAACCACTGCATAATAATGGCGCGTTGTTTGTCATCGAGTTGCACGTTCGCGGCATCAACTTTTTTCTTCGCGACGATTAACTGATTTTTAAGCTGTTGATTTTCTTCTTTAAGACCGGTAATCACGCTGTCACTTTGCGACACTTTTTGCTGCATATCAGCGGTGCGCTGATTCCAGGTGGTGTCGATATTATTCAGTTTGTCAGTCAGCGTTTTAACCTGGTTTTCAAGGTCGGGTACACGAATGCGCAGGCTTGGAGACGTGCTCAATTGCGCCAGTGGGATCCAGGAAGTGCGGCCATTGCTATCGCGCACCTGGCCATATTTGGTTTCTTCATTGCTCTGCAGCAGGGTGACTTCTTCACCCGCATTCACGGTGCCGAGCAAGCGATAATTATCACCAGGGCCACTACGCACCCAGGTGTTCAGTTCATCAGATACGTAACGTTTTTCATCGGCATGAGCCACAACAGAAACGCTAAGAGAGAGCAAAGTAAGGCAAATTAGGCGGAATTTGTGCATGATTTCGTCGTTATTGTCATAAATAGTGGAACGATAGTAGTGGCATCAGTCTGACGGTGCAATCCGTAAACCTGAATGGGAATCATCCTGGTGTGAATTTGACCAAATGCGCGTAGCACCAGGCCCGTCAAAATACGCGCCACTCATGGTAATTTGGCGAAAAATATTATCTACTGACACCCATCAAACGATTAAGTTCGTCAGGCATTAGCCCGATGTGACACAACTAAAAGTAAAAAGACGATGACCCAAGAAATCGAACTCAAATTTATTGTTAATCCGGTTGAGCTGGATTCTCTTCGTAACACCTTAAATGCGCTTGAAAGCCAGCACAGCGAACCTCGCCAGTTGCTCAACATCTATTATGAAACCGCTGACAACCTGCTGCGCCGTCATGATATGGGGTTGCGCATTCGTGGCGATAACGGTCGCTATGAAATGACGATGAAAATCGCTGGCCGTGTGACCGGCGGGCTGCATCAGCGCCCGGAATATAATGTTGAGCTGAAATCAGCTGAACTGGCGCTTGCGCAGTTCCCGGCTGAAATCTGGCCTGAAGGGGTTTCTCCAGAAGCATTACAACCGCAGCTTAACCCGCTGTTCAGCACTGATTTTGCTCGTGAAAAATGGGTGGTGACGCATGGTAAAAGCCGTATTGAAGTCGCCCTGGATTTAGGTGAAGTGAAAGCGGGTGAACTGGCTGAGCCTCTGTGCGAGCTGGAAATTGAGCTGCTCGAAGGTGAAACGGCAGACGTTCTGAGTTTCGCTAAGCAACTCGTTGCGCAGCCAGGCTTGCGTCAGGGTAACTTGAGCAAAGCTGCGCGCGGTTATCATCTTGCGCAGGGCAATGCGGATAGAGAAATCAAGCCGTTAACGGTTCTGCGTGTTGCGCCAAAAGCCACGGTTGAACAAGGGCTGGAAGGCTCGATGGAACTGGTTCTTTCACACTGGCAGTACCACGAAGAACTGTGGTTGCGTGGCAACGGCAAAGCGAAAGCGCAGGTTCTGGAAGCGGTTGGCCTTGTGCGCCATGCGCTGGCACTGTTCGGCGGCATTATCCCGCGCAAAGCGAGCACGCAACTGCGTGAGCTGGCAGCCCAATATGAAACCATGCTGGCATCCGATCTCAAAGCCCCTGAACTGGCGTTCAGTGCGCAAAGCAGCCAGGCCAAACTTGCGTTGACCGAATGGCTGGTAGGGCGTCAGTGGCAGAAATTCACCGATGAAAAAGCCAACGTCAAACTGGCGGGTTCATTTAAGCGTTTCGCAGATACCCATCTTTCGCGCCACGCCGCAGAACTGAAAGAAACTTTCCAGCGTCCGCTGGGCGATAGCTATGCTGACCAACTGCCGCGTCTGGCGCGTGAAACCGGCTCTATCCGCCTGCTGGCAGGCGTTTATGAAGATGCCAAAACGCAACCTTGGCTGGAAAACTGGCAGGGCCTGCGTCACGCCATTGCTACTCGCCAACAGGTAGAAATCGAACATTATCGTAATGAAGCTATTTCGCAGGCTCCATTCTGGCTGCATAGCGGTAAATAACTAAGGGATACGACCATGATGTCGCAAGCGCCTCTTTTACAACAGCATTTGCAGGCGGCGCTGGCGCGTCTGCCACAAGAGATTGACCGCCAGGCGCTAAGCCACGAGGCTCAGGCAGTGTTGGCGTTTAGTGATTTTGTTTGTGACAGCATGGCGGCTCATCCCGCATGGATAGCGGAGCTTGAACAATCACCTCCGCTGGCCGATGAATGGCAGCACTATGCCACCTGGCTGCAAGAAGCATTGCAGGGCGTAGACAGCGAGCCTGCGTTAATGACCGCGCTGCGCCGGTTCCGCCGCCGCATGATGGTGAGAATTGCCTGGGCACAAGCGCTGCAACAAGTCCCGACGGAAAGCTCGCTTAAGCAACTGAGTGTATTAGCGGAAACGCTGATTATTGCTGCTCGCGACTGGCTTTACGCCGCCTGTTGCCGCGAATTTGGTACGCCGTGTAACCCGGCTGGCGTTGCTCAACCGTTGATGATTCTCGGAATGGGCAAGCTGGGCGGTGGCGAGCTGAATTTCTCCTCTGATATAGACCTGATTTTTGCCTGGCCTGAAAACGGCTCTACGCAAGGTGGGAGGCGCGAACTCGATAACGCGCAATTCTTTACCCGCCTCGGCCAACGCCTGATAAAAGTCCTCGACCAACCCACGCAAGATGGCTTTGTTTATCGCGTCGATATGCGTCTGCGTCCGTTTGGCGACAGCGGCCCGCTGGTGCTCAGTTATGCCGCACTTGAAGATTATTATCAGGAGCAAGGCCGCGACTGGGAACGCTACGCGATGGTCAAAGCCCGAATCATGGGCGATAACGACGACGTCTGGAGCCAGGAGCTGCGCAATATGCTGCGGCCTTTTATCTTCCGTCGCTACATTGATTTCAGTGTGATCCAGTCGCTGCGTAACATGAAAGGGATGATTGCCCGGGAAGTGCGCCGCCGGGGGCTGACGGACAACATTAAACTCGGCGCGGGCGGTATTCGCGAAACGGAATTTATCGTCCAGGTCTTCCAGCTGATTCGCGGTGGGCGCGAACCCTCGTTGCAGTCTCGCTCGTTACTCCCAACGCTTGAAGCTATCCAACATTTGCATCTCTTGCCGGAAGGCAATGCGGCTCATTTGAAAGAGGCTTATCTTTATCTGCGCCGCCTCGAAAACCTGCTGCAAAGTATCAATGATGAACAGACTCAAACGCTGCCAGGCGATGAGTTAAACCGCGCACGTCTGGCGTGGGGCATGAAGGCGCAGACCTGGGATAAGCTGCAAGAAACACTGCAACAGCATATGAGCGCCGTGCGCCAGGTCTTTAACGAGCTTATTGGCGACGACGAGCCGGAACCGGGTGAAGACAAACTTGCCGAAGCGTGGCGCGAATTGTGGCAGGACGCGCTGGATGCAGACGCCAACACGCCCGTTCTGGAGCATTTAACGCCGCAAGCGCGTGCCGAAGTGTTACGCCTGGTGAGCGATTTCCGCCAGGATACCGACAAACGCACCATTGGCCCGCGCGGCCGCCAGGTGCTGGATCAACTGATGCCGCGCCTGCTGTGCGAAGCCTGTTCGCGCAACGATGCGCCGTTGCCGTTATCACGCCTGACGCCGCTGCTGCTCGGTATCGTGACGCGAACCACCTATCTTGAGCTGCTGACGGAATATCCCGGTGCGCTAAAACACCTGATCACGCTGTGCGCCGCCTCGCCGATGATTGCCAGTCAGTTAGCGCGTTACCCTTTATTGCTCGACGAACTGCTCGACCCGAATACGCTTTACCAGCCAACGGCTACCGACGCTTATCGTGATGAGCTACGCCAGTATTTGCTACGCGTGCCGGATGATGATGAAGAACAACAGCTCGAAGCCTTGCGCCAGTTCAAACAGGCGCAGTTGCTGCGCGTCGCTGCTGCCGATATCACCGGAACATTGCCGGTGATGAAAGTCAGTGACCATCTGACCTGGCTTGCCGAAGCGATGATTGATGCCGTAGTGCAACAAGCGTGGGTGCAAATGGTGGGGCGTTACGGCCAGCCAAAACATCTACAAAACCGTGAAGGGCGCGGGTTTGCGGTTGTCGGTTACGGAAAGCTGGGGGGGTGGGAATTGGGCTACAGTTCCGATCTGGACCTGGTTTTCCTGCATGATTGCCCGTCGGATGTGATGACCGATGGCGAGCGTGAAATTGACGGTCGCCAGTTCTATTTGCGCCTTGCACAACGCGTAATGCATCTGTTCAGCACGCGAACTTCATCGGGCATTTTGTATGAAGTGGATGCGCGTTTGCGCCCGTCGGGGGCGGCAGGCATGTTAGTGACTACCGCCGAAGCATTCGCCGATTACCAACAAAATGAAGCCTGGACCTGGGAACATCAGGCCCTGGTGCGAGCGCGTATTGTTTATGGCGATCCGCTGCTGAAACAGGAATTTGATGCCATTCGCCGTAAAATTCTTTGTCTGCCGCGCGATGGTGAAAAACTCCAGATCGAAGTGCGGGAAATGCGTGAAAAAATGCGCGCACACCTGGGCGGGAAAAACCGCGAGCGCTTTGATATTAAAGCCGATGAAGGTGGAATTACCGATATCGAATTTATCACGCAGTATCTGGTTTTACGTTATGCGGTGCAGGCCCCAAAACTGACACGCTGGTCTGACAATGTGCGCATTCTGGAATTAATGGCGCAAAACGACATCATGAGTGATGACGAAGCGAAAGCGCTGACGCATGCTTATGTCACATTACGCGATGAACTCCATCACCTGGCGTTGCAGGAACTGACAGGAAATGTGGCTATGGATTCGTTCACTCAGGAGCGCGAACAGGTCCTGAGAAGCTGGCACAAGTGGCTCAGCGAGCCACACACATGCGCATAAGATTAATTGTGATATTATCCGCGACAAAATTTTATCCCTCTCTGGAGAGTCAGGAATGAAAGTAACGCTGCCCGAATACAGCCGTGCAGGCGTCATGGTAGTTGGTGATGTGATGCTGGATCGCTACTGGTATGGCCCTACAAGCCGCATTTCCCCGGAAGCTCCGGTGCCGGTCGTGAAAGTCGATACCATTGAAGAACGTCCTGGTGGCGCGGCTAACGTGGCGATGAACATTGCTTCGCTGGGCGCAAATTCCCGCCTGGTGGGCCTGACGGGCATTGACGATGCCGCGCGTGCGCTCAGCCAAACGCTGGCTGGCGTGAACGTTAAGTGCGATTTCGTATCAGTACCGACTCATCCGACAATCACCAAACTGCGTGTACTTTCCCGCAACCAGCAATTGATCCGCCTCGACTTTGAAGAAGGTTTTGAAGGTGTTGATCCAGAGCCATTGCATGAACGCATTAGCCAGGCGCTGCCGCATATCGGCGCGTTGGTGCTTTCTGATTACGCAAAAGGCGCTTTAGCCAGCGTACAGCATATGATTAGCCTTGCCCGCGCGGCCAAAGTGCCAGTGCTGATTGACCCGAAAGGGACCGACTTCAACCGTTATCGCGGTGCGACACTGCTGACGCCAAACCTTTCTGAATTTGAAGCGGTGGTGGGCAAGTGTAAGAACGATGAAGAGCTGGTGGAACGCGGTATGCAGCTGATTGCTGAATACGATCTTTCAGCGTTGCTGATCACGCGTTCTGAACACGGCATGACGCTATTGCAGCCGGGTATCAAACCATTCCATCTGCCAACTCAGGCACAAGAAGTTTACGATGTGACCGGTGCTGGTGACACGGTAATTGGCGTGCTGGCGGCAACGCTTGCAGCGGGTAATACCCTGGAAGAAGCGTGCTACTTTGCCAATGCTGCGGCAGGCGTGGTTGTCGGTAAATTGGGGACTTCTACAGTCTCCCCGATTGAGCTGGAGAACGCGGTACGTGGCCGTGCTGATTCTGGTTTTGGCGTGATGACCGAAGCTGAGCTGAAAGTCGCCGTGGCTGCCGCCCGTAAGCGCGGTGAGAAAGTCGTAATGACCAACGGCGTGTTCGACATCCTTCACGCAGGCCATGTTTCTTATCTGGCAAACGCGCGCAAACTTGGCGACCGCCTGATTGTTGCAGTCAACAGCGACGCGTCCACCAAACGCCTGAAAGGCGAAACTCGCCCGGTGAACCCGCAGGATCAACGTATGATCGTGTTAGGTGCGCTGGAAGCGGTGGACTGGGTGGTGTTGTTTGAAGAAGACACGCCGCAGCGCTTAATTGGCGAAGTGTTGCCTGATTTGCTGGTGAAAGGCGGCGATTACAAACCGGATGATATTGCCGGGAGTAAAGAAGTCTGGGCCAACGGCGGTGAAGTGATGGTGCTGAACTTTGAAGATGGTTGCTCGACCACCAACATTATTAAGAAGATTCAGGACAACAGTTAACTAAAAAGCCAGCCCGGCATTGAGCACGGGCTGGCTTTTTTGAACGTTAATTTTACTGGCTTGATTTACCTGGCGTGGTGTCAATAAACGGTATTGTACCCGTGGGCAGCATGGTGGTAGGTAATACACCGTTCCAGCGTTCTGCTTTGGTGAGTTCAATCAAATTTTGATTACTGGCGAGTGCTTCGGCACGAGCTTTAATAGCTTCCGCTTCTGCCTGTCCACGTAAACGAGTTGCCTCCGCTTCGGCTTTTGCGTTGGCTAACTGAGCGTCTGCTTCAGCCTGAGCTTGAGTGACTCGAATCTGAGCTTGAACTTGTTCGGTCGCTAATTCTTGTTCCCTTGTTTTGACTTGTACTTCAGCCGTCATTCTGGCTTCTACTGCTTTTTCATAAGCATCACTGAAATCTATATTTTCCACCTGAACGCTATCAATAATAATAGGACCAATAACGTTTTTCTTAATGGCGTTGGAAATATCATTAACCAATTGCAAACGGTGCTGCACCGCGTCAACCGCGGTATAACCCCCAAAGACATTCTCAACCTGAGTAGGAACCTGGCGGCTAATCAGACGATCATTGAGAGATGAGACATTCTGATACTGGCTATAGACTTTCGTGACATCCGATGGTGGAACATGCCATGAAACGGAAACTTTAAGTGTCGCAGATTGCTGGTCTTTACTGTATGCCTGTAAGGAATCATAAACAGTGACCTGGCTTTGAACAGAAATAATTTTTACGCTTTCAATAAAGGGAATTTTGAAAGAGAGGCCCGGTTCAATGGCTTCAATCACTGCGCCGTTACGTAATAAAACACCGCGTTCTGTTTCATCAATGGTGTACCAGGAGCCTAATAGCGCACCTAAAATAACGATGCCAGCAAGCGAGCCAGCTATTATTTTTGTTTTTGAATTATTTTCATTTTGAAAATTGGGAATGAGTTCTTTTATCATTTTTACTTCCGCTGTGAAATGTTTGAATGTTGTATTCTGTAATGTTTTATTTTTCTGGCGAACTTAATGACTGACATGATTTTTAAAATGTATAAGAAATAAAATGCCAAATCAATTGGTAATATTGTTGGGTGTTTTTGATGCTTTTATTATTGTTTTGTTAAAACAATAAGTTGCTCTTTATTCGAATTAGAATGTGTAATGTTTCGGATATTTCTAAGGTGAAGGGAATATAAACCGATTTATATGTTTTTAGCAGTGAAATGATGAGAGTAATAAAAATTAATTATGTAATTACTCTCCTGCGGGCAGGAGAGTAATGTGATTCATTATTCTGACAGGTCGGCTGGCGGAGTCACTTCCGGTTTTGCCTGAACGCTACGGCTTTCAAGCTCGGTCATACGCTGTTCCAGCAACGCCAGTTTTTCGCGAGTACGCAGCAGCACTTGTGTCTGCACATCAAATTCTTCACGGCTCACCAGATCCAGACGGGTTAATTGCGATTGCAAAACCTGACGAACTTTCTTCTCAACATCATCCCCAAATTCACGAATCCCTTTCGGCATTGACTCGTGAACCTGGCGAGCGATCTGTTCAATTTTTTTCGGGTCAATCATAGCGGCTTCCATAATTTTACGGGGTTGTCTTACGCGATTAACACTAATTGTAATGCCTGTGAGGCTGCTTAGAAACCCGAAATGTTCTAAGGTTTGGCGTTGCCAGAGAAAATCATCGGCGTTATAGTAAGTCTGCTTATTCTCAGGGCGGGGTGTAACTCCCCACCGGCGGTAAATCAGCGAACGCTGAAAGCCCGCGAGCGCTCCAGAGCAATCTGGAGGTCAGCAGATCCGGTGTAATTCCGGAGCCGACGGTTATAGTCCGGATGGGAGAGAGTAACGACCAAGCTCAAGCTTTAGTTAGCCTGCTCACGTTATTTTTTTAGCTCCTAAGACTGCCCTGATTCTGGTAACCATAATTTTAATGAGGTTTTTTTACCATGAATCAGACGCTCCTTTCTGCATTTGGCACTCCTGCACAGCGCGTAGAACATGCTCTTGAAGCACTACGTGAAGGTCGTGGGGTTATGGTTCTTGACGATGAAGATCGCGAGAACGAAGGCGACATGATTTTCCCTGCGGAAACCATGACCGTTGAGCAAATGGCTCTGACCATTCGCCACGGTAGCGGTATTGTTTGCCTGTGCCTGACTGAAGAACGCCGTAAACAACTCGAATTGCCAATGATGGTTGAGAACAACACCAGCGCCTATGGCACCGGGTTTACTGTCACTATCGAAGCTGCAAGCGGTGTAACGACCGGTGTTTCTGCCGCAGACCGCATTACTACCGTGCGTGCCGCGATTGCTGATGGCGCAAAACCAAGCGACCTGAACCGTCCGGGGCATGTGTTCCCGCTGCGTGCTCAGCCAGGTGGTGTGTTAACTCGCGGTGGCCACACTGAAGCGACTATCGATTTGGTTACGCTTGCTGGTTTCAAACCCGCTGGTGTGTTGTGCGAACTGACCAACGATGACGGCACCATGGCTCGTGCGCCAGAGTGTATTACCTTTGCCCGCGAGCACAATATGGCAGTCGTTACGATTGAAGACCTGGTGGAATACCGTCAGGTTCACGAACGCAAAGCCAGCTAAGAGATAAAAAGCCCGGTTTTTACACCGGGCTTTCTTTTATCCAATTCCGTTGGTTTGCAGTAACGTCAGACTAAATCCCATCACCGCCATACCGCAAAGCACACCGTAACTCGGGTTATTATGCGGGTCGATTTCTTTAGCTAGCGGCATCAGCTCATCCACCGACAGCGCTACCATAATTCCTGCCACCGCGGCCATAATCGCAGCCATAACCACTGGCGAAACCATCGTGCCGAGAATCAGCCACGCCAGCACGCCACCCAGAATTTCGGCAAGTCCAGAAATGCCGGCCCAGAAAATCGCTTTGCGTTTCGAACCCGTCGCTGCGTAGACCGGGCCTGCAACGGCCAGGCCTTCTGGAATGTTGTGCAACGCGACGGCAAGTGCGATACCCATTCCCAATTCCAGATTGCTACTGGCTGTCACGTAGGTCGCCACACCTTCCGGGAAGTTGTGCAAACTAATGCCGAGCGTTAGTAGCAACGCGGTGCGTCGCAGGTTGCGTGGCTGCGGTTTGCTGTCCATTAAATCTTGCGGATGTGCATGGGGCAGGGCGCGGTCGAGTGCGAAATAGCCCAACAAGCCGACCATAAACATTCCGTAGCCCAATACTGGCGACATTCCTTCGGTATGAAGTGCCGCAGGCAGCATCTCCATCAGCGAGATAAGCAGCATAATGCCCGCTGCAAAACCGAGGGAAAATGCCAGCACACGGTTAGATGGCTTCTGGCCGAGTACGCCAAGCAAGGCACCAATAAAAGTGGCTCCCCCTGCTAACAGGGTCAGAATCAAGGGTACTGACATTCATTGCTCCTTTTGATAATGATTCTCATTTATATTAATGGGCGATGGGATAAAAATCGATAGCCAGGTGAGAGGCTTTACACATCGCTTACATTCAAATTTCCTGAAGATCTTCATCATGCTTATCTGAGTTCTTCATAACGTAAAAGCGCGTACTGTGGTGTTCATAAATTGAATGACCAGATAAAGGACACCACCATGACAACCCAACGAATGCCTGCGCTGTTCCTCGGACACGGTAGCCCAATGAACGTGCTGGAAGATAATCAATATACCCAAGCCTGGCGCCATTTGGGAGAGACGTTACCGCGTCCGAAAGCCATTGTGGTGGTATCTGCGCACTGGTTCACTAAAGGCACTGGCGTCACGGCAATGGAAACACCAAAAACCATCCATGACTTCGGTGGTTTCCCACAGGCCCTTTACGATACGCATTATCCCGCGCCGGGTTCCCCTGAACTTGCGCAACAGTTAGTTGATTTGCTGGCACCGGTTCCGGTGATGCAAGACAAAGAAGCCTGGGGTTTTGACCACGGCTCCTGGGGCGTTCTGATAAAGATGTATCCGAATGCCGATATTCCAATGGTGCAACTCAGTATTGATAGTACCAAACCGGCAGCGTGGCATTTCGAGATAGGTCGCAAACTGGCGACGTTGCGCGACCAGGGCATCATGCTGATTGCCAGTGGCAACGTGGTTCACAACCTGCGAACGGCGCGCTGGCACGGAGAAAACACGCCATATCCGTGGGCAGAATCATTTAACCAGTATGTAAAAGATCATCTTACCTGGCAGGGGCCAACCGCTGAGCACCCGCTGGTGAATTATCTCGAACACGAAGGTGGATCGTTATCCAACCCAACGGCGGATCACTACCTGCCTTTGCTCTATGTTTTGGGCGCGTGGGATGGTAAAGAACCGATAACTCTACCAACGGACGGGATAGAAATGGGATCGCTGAGTATGCTTTCGGTGCAGATAGGTTAGTTTATATTTCTCCTCTCTCTCAGGGAGAGGTCAGGGTGAGGGTTGTTTTAGACACGCCCTCATCCCAACCTTCTCCCCCAGGAGAAGGGAAAGCAATTACTCTACAAACACATGCGGATAGAAGCGTGACAGATCCTGCGTGATTAAATCGCGATCTTCACGAATGCCGATCCCCGCTGGTTGATCGTTGATCAGCCAGCTTCCGATCAGCACGTAGCTGTCGCCAAATTTAGGTAACTGATAGAACTGCTGGACGATCATCCCTTCTTCGCCGTACGGGCCATCGACACGAGCAATCTCTTCGCCGTTTTCGATTATCTTCACGTTCGCACCTTCGCGAGAGAAGATTGGCTTCACCACATACTTTTCCATTTCCGGGAAATCATCTTCGGCGAAATAAGCAGGCAGCAAGTTTGGATGATTTGGGAACATTTCCCACAGCATCGGCAGCAACGCTTTGTTGGAGATAATGCTCTTCCAGGCGGGTTCCAGCCAGCGCACGCCAGCATCTTCAAGCTTGGTAGAGAACATTTCACGCAGCATGAATTCCCACGGATAGAGCTTGAACAGGTTGCTGATCACCTGATCCTGTAAATCGGTGAACTGGCCTCTTTCGCCAAGACCGATATCTTCCATGTAGACAAACTCGCTCGCCACTTCGGCTTCGGCTGCACAATCTTGCAGATACTGAACCGTGCCGCGATCTTCTACGGTGTCCTGGCAGCAAGCGAAATGCACCAGATTGAAACCGTGCTGCTGTTTCAATTCGGCAAAACGCTCGATGAGCTTTTCTTGCAGGCTGTTGAATTGATCGCTTCCGGCAGGCAAATTCCCGGCCTGAACTTGATCTTCAAGCCAGATCCACTGGAAGAATGCCGCTTCATATAACGAGGTTGGCGTATCGGCGTTATTTTCCAGAAGCTTAGGTTCACCCACACCATCCCACGCGATGTCCAGGCGGGAATAGAGCGACGGCTGCTGTGAACGCCATGACTGGCGCACAAATTCCCAGGTGTGTTTCGGGATGCGGAATTTAGCCAGCAGCTCATCGCTGCTCACCACTTTTTCCACCACCTTCAGGCACATCTGGTGCAGTTCAGCCGTCACTTCTTCCAGGCGTTCAACCTGGGGAAGCGTCAGCTGGTAATAAGCGTCTTCACACCAGTACGGCTCGCCATACATGGTGTGAAAGTTGAAACCGTATTCTGTGGCTTTCTCGCGCCAGTCCGGGCGCTCTGTAATCGCAATTCTTTCCATAATTTCTTAGCCACCCATGGAGCGAGAAGAACCTGTTGCGCTGTTGCTACGCTGCATTGTCGATTGCTTAGCGACGGAGTCACCGAAACCACCGCGAGTCACCGTGCTGGTGGTCGCAGGTTTTGGCGCCATCGCGGTTTTCGGGACGGTTGCGGTACGGCCTGGTGTTGCTGCGCCATAGCTCTTACCGCTGGCATCGGCGTATTTGCCATATGCCGGGCTGGCTGGGTTTTTGGAGGTGAACAGCGGCTGCTGCGCAAAGCCTGCACCGCCGCCCATCAGGCGACCCATCATGTAACCTGCCATCAACGGCATCCAGAAACTGCCGCTTTGCTGCGGTTGTGCCTGAGCTTGCTCACCCGCCATGCTGGCTTGAGCTGGAGCCTGCTGACATTGGCCTTCGCCGAACTCAGCAATACACTCTTCGCGCGAGGCATATTTAGGAGCAGTGCGTTCTGCTTCTTTCACCGCGTTATTAAAGGCCGTCGTACATTCGGCACTTTTGCCTGGGTTTGCCTGTGAGCAGTCATCCGCGTTTTGATACATGGAGACGGTTTCGTCATTTTGTTCGCAACCGGCAAGCATAAACACCGCGGTAACGGCCAGTGCGACCGGCGTTAAATGGCGGGCGTTCCAGCTTTTGCGGAACGATGCGTGATTTATGATTTTTGTCCGTTTCATTGTTCTGTCCTGAGCCCAAAGGAATGAAGCTAATATTGTGCTTAGGATAGGGGATGAATGGTTGAAATTAAAGCGATGACGGCGGTTTGGAGGGAGATCTTTACTTTGCCTTACGTTCGCGTGCGTAAGTTGTGACGGGGGCATGTTGTCACGCCCCCGAATACTATTATCAGTAACCCAAGGGATCAGTTACCGAATGGGTTAGCTGATTTGCTGCTTGTTGCTGAAGCTGGAGTCGCTTTCGCTGGCGTTGCCGTCTCAGTGGTTGCGGCGGTATCAGCGGTATAACCATCTGCACGAGCATTCTGGTCTGGCGTTTCAGGCGCAACACTTTCTGCGGTTGTCGGCACTGGTTTACCCAGAGCGCTGTTTAACGCAACCAAATCCTGTTCGTTAAGCGTACCCAACGCAGCTTTAATGTTCAGCTGGTTGATCAAGTAGTTATAACGAGCGCTGGAAAGCTGTTGTTTCGCGTTATACAGCGTAGTGGTCGCATCCAATACATCAACGATGGTACGAGTGCCCACGGAATAACCGGCTTCCGATGCATCTAAAGAACTTTGCGCAGAAACAACCGCTTGTTTGTAAGCGTTAATGGTACTGATCGACGCATTCACGTTGTTAAACGAAGAACGAACCGTTTGCACCACGCTACGGTGCGCGCTTTCCAGTTGCTCACTTGCGCCAACAAAGTTGTACTGCGCTTGTTTCACCTGGGAAGTCACGGAACCGCCGCTGTACAGTGGCAACGAGAAGTTCAGGCCGATTTTGTTCTGGCCCGCATCGTTGTCATCATACTGTTGGCTGTTGGTTTTAGAACCGCTGTAGGTGGTATTGGAAACACCGGTTGAAGCGGTTAAACCGACAGTCGGCATGTGGCCGGTTTCAGCGTAACGGATTTGCTCGCGAGCTAAGTCCTGAGACAGACGCGCTTGCAGCAAGGCCAGGTTACGTTTTTCGGCTTCTTTCAGCAGGTTATTAACCGCATCAGGCTTGTTGGTTTTGAAACCGTCAACGTTGAGCGAAGCCAGAGATGGATAGTAGTTACCGGTGACCTGGCGCAGCGTTTCGACTGAGTTATCCAGATTGTTACGCGCGGTCACTTCGTCCGCTAATACGCTGTCGTATTGAGCACGGGCGTTTTGCACGTCGGTAATCGCAACCAGGCCCACGTTAAAGCGCTGGGTGGTTTGGTCTAACTGGCGATAAATAGCCTGTTTCTGTGCTTCGGTGAAGGAGAGTGCATCAATGGCGCTCAACACATTAAAATAGGCTGTTGCGGTATTCAGAATCAGCGTTTGCTGGTCAGTCTGATAAGTCACATCTTGAATACCGGCTGATTTTTCTTGCAGAGTCAGCGCACGCCATTTCGACATATCAAAAATGGTTTGCGTCAATTGCAAAGAACCACTGGCTTGTCTTGAGTCGACACCATTCGCATCATTAAAACCATTGGTGTATTCATAGTCAGCACCAAGGCCGAGCTGTGGCAGTAATGGGCTGCGTGCTTCGTTAATTTTTTCGAATGCGGCATCACGGTCAGCAGCGGATTTACGCAAATCCGGGTTGCTTGTACGCGCCTGCTGATAAACCTGCATCAGGTTTTCTGCCTGGCTCATGGCACTGAAACCCGTTAGGCTCAGACCGATAAGAATGGGGAGCAGTTTCTTCATTTGCATTCCTTGTTGTGAAGCAGAATTAGTTTGTTAGCGCTGGCAAGAGCCGAAAATGATCGCCGATTCTAGCAGAATCTACCAGCCGGGAAGCTTGGCGTAATGTGCCATCTACCCTTAATTTTCATCAATCTATCACATAGGTAATGAAACGGCAGTCAAACTGGCTTGAAAATACGTATTTCATAACCATAAAAAAACAGGAAATCACGATGACTAAGCAAAACTCTCAACTCGTCACATTAGGTAAAAACGATGTTGAAATTATTGCACGGGAAAAGCTTTATAGCGGTTTTTTTTCACTCGATCTTTATCGGTTCCGCCATCGCTTGTTTAATGGCGAAATGAGTGGTGAAGTTCGACGTGAAATTTTAGAACGCGGGCATGCCGCCGTACTGCTACCCTATGACCCTGTGCGAGACGAAGTTGTATTGATCGAACAGATTCGGATTGCGGCGTTCGACACCAGCGAAAGCCCTTGGTTACTGGAGCTGGTGGCTGGCATGATTGAAGAAGGCGAAAGCGTCGAAGACGTTGCTCGCCGCGAGGCTGTTGAAGAAGCCGGAGTGATTGTTGGCCGTACAAAACCGGTTATTAATTACCTCGCAAGCCCAGGTGGCACCAGCGAACGTCTGACTATCCTTGTTGGGGAAGTCGACGCGACCACCGCTAAGGGCATACATGGTCTGGCAGATGAAAACGAAGATATTCGGGTTCATGTCGTGAGCCGGGAACAGGCTTATCAGTTAGTAGAAGAAGGGAAAATCGACAACGCAGCTTCAGTCATCGCACTGCTTTGGCTGCAATTGCATCATGAGAAATTAAGAGAAGAGTGGAAGAAATAAACATGAAGCGCTACACACCTGACTTCCCTGAAATGATGCGCCTGTGCGAAACCAATTTCGCACAACTTCGACGCTTGCTCCCTCGGGAAGACGAGGTGGGTGAAAAAGTGACTTATCAGGTCAGTAGCGCCCAGTATCGACTCACGATTCTGGAGTCGACTCGTTACACAACGCTTGTGCAAATTGAACAAACCGTCCCGGCGATAAGCTACTGGAGCCTGCCTTCAATGTCTGTCAGGCTCTATCATGACGCCATGGTCGCGGAAGTGTGTTCAAGTCAGCAGATCTTTCGCTTCAAAGCGCGTTATGATTATCCTAATAAAAAGTTGCATCAACGCGACGAAAAGCATCAAATTAACCAGTTTCTGGCCGATTGGCTGCGGTATTGTTTAGCGCATGGAGCGATGGCGGTTCCGGTTTGTTAGTGAGGGTGAAACCTAAGGACACCATTTGGAAAGCCTGTTAAATCTTCCTGTGGCCGGTGGGGGCCAGATCAGGATCTTGCAAATTACAGATACCCACCTGTTCTCTGGAAAGGATGAAACGCTGCTTGGCATCAATACCTGGATGAGCTATCAGGCGGTTATTGACGCCATCCTCGCCGAGCAGCGTCACTATGATCTTATTGTTGCCACTGGGGACTTAGCCCAGGATCACAGCGCGGAAGCCTATCAACATTTCGTTGAGGGCATTGCGGAGATTCCTGCGCCTTGCGTTTGGTTGCCCGGCAATCATGATTTCCAGCCCGCGATGTTTAGCTCGTTGCTGGAAGCGGGAATTTCCCCGGCGAAACAGGTCTTCTTAGGCGATAACTGGCAAATTCTGATGCTCGACAGCCAGGTCTTTGGCGTTCCGCATGGTGAATTGAGCGACTATCAACTCGACTGGCTGGAGCGAAAGCTCGCCGACGCGCCCGATCGCCATACTCTTCTCCTTTTGCATCACCATCCGGTTCCTGCGGGCTGTAGCTGGCTGGATCAACACAGCCTGCGTAACGCCGCAGAGTTGGATAACGTGCTGCAAAAATTCCCGAAAGTGAAAACGTTGGTATGTGGTCACATTCACCAGGAGTTAGATCTCGACTGGAATGGTCGCCGCATGTTGGCAACGCCATCGACTTGCGTCCAGTTCAAACCGCATTGCGCGAACTTCACCCTCGACACCATTGAGCCTGGCTGGCGCTGGCTGGAGCTTCATCCAAACGGTGACGTCACGACTGAAGTTTGCCGCCTGAAAGGCGCGGTATTTAACCCAGATACCGCTTCAGAAGGGTATTGATGTCTACGCTACTTTATCTACACGGCTTCAACAGTTCGCCGCGTTCAGCCAAAGCCACCAGCTTCAAGGCGTGGCTCGCCCAGAACCACCCGCACATCAACATGATTGTACCGGAACTCCCGCCGTATCCTGCCGATGCGGCAGAGTTGCTGGAGTCACTGGTGCTGGAGCATGGTGGTGAACCGTTGGGCGTGGTTGGCTCGTCTTTAGGCGGCTATTACGCCACCTGGCTGTCGCAATGTTTCATGCTGCCAGCGGTTGTGGTCAACCCGGCGGTACGGCCTTTTGAATTGCTGGTCGATTATCTCGGCGCCAACGAGAACCCCTACACCGGGCAGCAATATGTGCTAGAGTCACGCCATATTTACGATCTTAAAGTCATGCAAGTTGACCCGTTAGAAGCGCCAGATCTCATCTGGTTATTGCAACAGACGGGTGACGAAGTGCTTGATTATCGTCAGGCGGTGGCATACTACACCCCCTGTCGCCAGACGGTAGAATCCGGTGGCAATCACGCCTTTGTAGGCTTCGAAGATTATTTCACACAGATCGTCGACTTCCTTGGCTTACATTGAAGCCTGATGTCGAATCCCTGTTTCGCAATCTGAACGAATAAACCATGACGCAATCCAGTTATAACGCCGATGCCATTGAGGTACTCACCGGGCTTGAGCCTGTTCGCCGCCGCCCCGGGATGTACACCGACACCACCCGTCCAAACCATTTGGGCCAGGAAGTCATTGATAACAGCGTGGATGAAGCGCTGGCAGGCCATGCGAAGCGTGTTGATGTCATTCTCCATGCCGATCAGTCGTTAGAAGTTATTGATGACGGGCGCGGCATGCCAGTTGATATTCACCCGGAAGAGGGCGTTCCGGCGGTCGAGCTGATTCTTTGCCGTCTGCACGCAGGCGGTAAATTCTCCAACAAAAACTACCAGTTTTCTGGCGGCTTACACGGCGTGGGGATTTCCGTCGTCAACGCCTTATCCAAACGTGTTGAAGTCACCGTGCGCCGTGATGCGCAGGTTTACAGCATCGCATTTGAAAACGGCGATAAAGTCCAGGAACTGGCGGTTGTCGGCACTTGCGGTAAACGCAACACCGGCACCAGCGTTCACTTCTGGCCAGACGCTTCATTCTTCGATAGCCCACGTTTCTCGGTTTCCCGTTTAAGCCATTTGCTGAAAGCCAAAGCGGTACTTTGCCCAGGCGTGGAAATCACTTTCACCGATAAAGTGAACAACACCGAGCAACGCTGGTGTTACCAGGACGGTCTGCAAGATTACCTGTGCGAAGCGGTGAACGGCCTGTCGACGCTGCCTGAAAAACCGTTTGTCGGTAATTTTGCCGGTGACGTCGAACAAGTTGATTGGGCGCTGCTATGGCTGCCAGAAGGCGGCGAACTGCTGACGGAAAGCTACGTCAACCTGATCCCAACGATGCAAGGCGGTACGCACGTTAACGGTCTGCGTCAGGGTCTGCTTGATGCAATGCGCGAGTTTTGCGAATACCGCAACATTTTGCCGCGTGGCGTAAAACTCTCGGCGGAAGATATCTGGGAACGCTGTGCTTACGTGCTCTCGGTTAAAATGCAGGATCCGCAATTTGCCGGGCAAACCAAAGAACGCCTGTCATCGCGCCAGTGCGCAGCTTTTGTTTCCGGTGTCGTGAAAGATGCATTCAGCCTGTGGCTGAACCAAAATATCCAGATTGCGGAACAGCTCGCAGAACTAGCGATTTCCAGCGCTCAGCGCCGTATGCGTGCCGCCAAAAAAGTGGTGCGTAAAAAACTGACCAGCGGCCCGGCACTGCCAGGCAAATTGGCTGACTGCTCGGCGCAAGATTTAAGTCGTACCGAACTCTTCCTCGTGGAAGGGGACTCCGCAGGCGGTTCTGCCAAACAGGCCCGTGACCGCGAATATCAGGCGATCATGCCGCTCAAAGGTAAGATCCTGAACACCTGGGAAGTTTCTTCCGATGAAGTTCTGGCTTCGCAAGAAGTACACGATATTTCGGTGGCGATCGGTATCGATCCAGACAGCGAAGATCTGAGTCAATTACGTTACGGCAAAGTTTGTATTCTTGCGGATGCGGACTCCGATGGTTTGCATATCGCTACGCTGCTGTGTGCGCTGTTCGTGCGCCACTTCCGCACGCTAGTGCGTAACGGTCACGTCTACGTTGCGATGCCGCCGTTGTACCGTATCGATCTCGGCAAAGAGGTTTACTACGCCCTGGACGAAGAAGAAAAAGCGGGCGTGCTCGAACAGCTTAAGCGTAAGAAAGGGAAGCCAAACGTGCAGCGCTTTAAAGGGCTGGGCGAAATGAACCCATTACAATTACGCGAAACCACGCTCGATCCGAACACTCGCCGTCTGGTGCAGCTCACCATTGACGATGAAGACAACGACAAAACCATGGCCATCATGGATATGTTGCTGGCGAAGAAGCGTTCGGAAGATCGCCGCAACTGGCTGCAAGATAAAGGCGATATGGCGGATATCGACGTTTAATCATCTCCTTTAGAAAACAGGATCAACGGCTGGAAAGCGTTGATCCTTTTTTTTGCCTGCTGTTCTCACCCCCGCATTATGACTCCCTTCACACTTTTCCTGATTGTCGCTTGAAATAGTAATACTCCATCCGCTATTCTTTTTTGGAGTTAAACTTCATTTTGGTGTGAAAGGCGGAGCAGAATGTCACTACTAGCAAAATTAGAGAGCAGCGTGCGTGAATGTGGTGGGCTTATTGTTTCTTGCCAGCCAGTTCCTGGCAGCCCGATGGATCGTCCTGAAATTGTGGCGGCAATGGCGCAAGCGGCAGTTAATGCTGGAGCGGTTGCCGTTCGTATTGAAGGTATTGAAAACCTGAACGCGGTTCGCCCGCTTATTTCTGTTCCCATCATCGGCATTATCAAGCGTGACATGGAAGACTCGGCGGTGCGCATCACGCCTTTCTTGCACGATGTCGATGCGCTCGCAAATGCGGGAGCGGATATTATCGCTTTCGACGCTACATTCCGCCCGCGTCCGGTGGCAATCGAAGAACTCATTTCTCGCATTCGCCACCACGGGTTACTCGCGATGGCTGACTGCTCAACGGTTGAAGAAGGGCTGAATTGCCAACAGCTCGGCGTTGAATTTATTGGTACAACGATGTCTGGATACACCACGGACGTCACCCCAGATCAGCCAGATTTAGTAATGGTGTCTGAATTAAGCAACGCGGGTTGCCGCGTGATTGCTGAAGGACGCTACAACTCTCCTGAACTGGCAGCCCTGGCCATTGACCACGGCGCATGGGCGGTAACCGTTGGTTCCGCCATCACTCGTATCGAACATATTTGCCATTGGTTCAGTGATGCCGTTAAGCGCTAAGCCGGAGAAAACGATGAACACTCTTGCCATTGATATCGGCGGCACCAAACTGGCCGCGGCGCTGGTAGGCGCAGAGAATGAAATCTCACAGCGCATGGAGATTCCAACGCCTGCAAATGCTAATCCCCAGGCGCTGGAGCAGGCGCTTGCGCAATTAGTTGAGGCTTATCAAGGGAAAGCGCAGCGCGTTGCGGTGGCATCCACCGGTATCATTGATAAGGGCATTCTCACCGCGTTGAATCCCGATAACCTGGGTGGGCTTAATCACTTTCCATTACAGGCCGTTGTTGAAAAATACACCGGTTTACCGTGTGTGGTGCTGAACGATGCGCAGGCTGCCGCGTGGGCTGAATATTGCTATTTGTCGGCACAATTCAAACACGTCACGTTTATCACCGTTTCTACGGGCGTCGGTGGCGGCGTCGTCATTAATGGCGAGTTGCTAACAGGCCCACACGCCTTTGCTGGTCATATTGGGCACATTCAGGCAGACCCTAACGGCCCACGTTGTGGATGTGGGCGCGTAGGTTGCGTTGAAGCCGTTGCATCCGGGCGAGCCATCGCGGCATCGGCCAAACAAGAACTCGCAGGGAAAAGTGCCCGCGAGATTTTTGCGCAGGCACAATCCGGTAATTTACAGGCGCAACAATTAGTTGCGCGCTCTGCTCAGGCCATCTGCCAGTTGATTGGCAACCTCAAAGCTTTGCTCGACACCGAGTGTATCGTGCTCGGCGGAAGTGTAGGGCTGGCGGCGGGTTATCGCCAGCAGGTCGAACACCAACTCGCACAACTTCCTGAGCCATTCCACGTCCCCATTTACTCGGCGCATTTTCAACATGATGCGGGATTAATGGGGGCCGCTCTCTGGTCAGAACATCTCGCACTCTGAAGATTTATAAAACATAAAATTCAGATAGAAACCTCATCCTTACAATAACCATAAGCAGGAAAGTGCCATCATGACTCACTCTTTCGGCATCTTTAACTACGTTGTTCTTTTCGGCTATTTGCTGGCAATGATGCTAGTCGGTGTTTATTTCTCAAAACGTCAGAAAACGGCAGATGACTATTTTCGTGGCGGTGGCCGAATCCCCGGCTGGGCTGCGGGTGTCAGCGTCTTTGCTACGACACTGAGCTCGATTACCTTTATGTCGATCCCAGCCAAAGCTTTTACCTCGGACTGGACGTTTATCCTCGGCCAATATCTGGCGATCGCGATTTTGCCCCTGGTCTTTTACTTCTATATTCCGTTCTTCCGTAAGCTAAAAGTCACCTCCGCTTATGAGTATCTGGAAGCCCGTTTTGACGTGCGCAGCCGATTGTTTGCAAGCATCTCATTTATGATGTTTCACATTGGTCGCATCGCCATTATTACCTTCTTAACCGTGTTGGCGCTGCGCCCGTTTATCGGCATTGACCCTGTAGTTTTGGTGCTGCTGATCAGCGTGATGTGCATTATTTATACCTGGATGGGCGGTATCGAAGGGGTAATCTGGACCGATGTGATTCAGGGGTTGTTGCTGTCAGGCAGCGCCGTACTGATTTTCGTGGTGATTTGCTTCAAAGTGCAGGGCGGTTTTGGTGAGATTTTCACGGTGACTCAGCACGCTGATAAATTCTTCCCGGCCTCGCAGTTCCGCTGGAGTTGGACGGAAAGCACCGTGCCGGTGCTGATGATTGGTTTCTTGTTTGCCAACATTCAGCAATTTACTGCCAGCCAGGATGTGGTTCAGCGCTATATCGTGACGGACTCCATTGAAGAAACTAAAAAGACGCTGCTGACCAACGCCAAGCTGGTCGCCATTGTGCCCATCTTCTTCTTCGCGATTGGCTCGGCACTGTTTGTTTACTACCAGCAAAACCCAAATCTGTTACCTAAGGGCTTTAATATTGGCGGCATTTTACCGCTATTCGTGGTGACAGAAATGCCACCGGGTGTTGCTGGATTGATTATCGCTGCAATTTTTGCTGCCGCACAGTCCAGTATTTCGAGCAGCCTGAACAGTATCTCCAGTTGCTTTAATTCCGATATTTACCAGCGCCTGAGCAGCAAAAAGAGAACGCCGGAAAACAGTATGCGAATGGCCAAACTGATCATTCTGATTGCGGGAGTCTTCAGCAGCGCCGCGACCGTCTGGTTGGTCATGGCGGATGAATCAGAAATCTGGGATGCATTTAACAGCCTGATTGGCCTGATGGGTGGCCCAATGACGGGCTTATTTATGCTGGGTATTTTCTGCAAACGCGCCAACGCCGGTAGTGCTGTACTGGGTATCATTGTGAGTATTGTGGCGGTGTTAGCCGCACGCTACGCAACCGACCTTAACTTCTTCTTCTACGGTGTGATTGGCTCGCTGAGTGTCGTGATCAGCGGCGTTATTTTCGCGCCATTATTTGCCTCAGCGCCGCCACTGACGCTTGATGAATCACGTGAGTAAAAGGTGAAACCATGATTTTAGGGAAAGTGACAGAACTCAACGAGCAAAGCGGTATTGCACCTCAACTGCTCGCCATCATCAAACAGGCGCTGGCACTGCGTCCGGAAACCCTCAGCGCCGGGCGTCATGAGATAGACGGTGACGATATCTTTATGAATGTCATGACATTTGAGACAGCCGAGCCTGAGAGTAAGCGGTACGAGCAGCATCGTGAATATCTTGATATTCAGGTGTTAATCAGCGGCGAGGAACGAATTGATTTTGGTCCGTTGGGGGCGGCAATAGCGCCCGATACTTACCATGAAGACGATGATTACCTGCTGTGCGATACGGTTTCACCGCGCCAGACATTGCATTTGCAGCCGGGAATGTTTGCCATATTCTTGCCAGGCGAGCCGCACAAACCTGGCTGTATCAGTGAAACGGCACAAACCATCAATAAAGCGGTGATCAAAGTGAGCTACCGCTGTTTAAGGAGTGAGTGATTCACGCCATCATAATATGAATTAACAAACCTGTTTTTCTTTGACGGCGCGATGCCCGCATACCCCCTATGCTGACATCGCGCTTTTTTTACCGCGACAGACTTGCTACGCTCTGAACCATTCTATATTGCAGGCTTTTTGCCACCTTTCGCCCTACAGAGCAGGAAATTTATGGAGCCTCAAGCCCTACGCCTCAAACCCGGAAAAATCCTCGACACGTTAGGCGCGATGCAAAATAGCCTGACGCGCGTTTCCCAGCGTATCGCCCAGTATATTTTGACCTCCCCACAACAGGTGACCCAGCTTTCTATCGCGGAACTGTCGCGCGAAACGCAGGCGGGCGAAGCGACCGTGATCCGTTTTTGCCGCACTTTGGGCTACAAAGGTTTCCAGGACTTTAAAATGGACCTGGCTATTGAGCTTGCTACCACGGAACCTGATAACAGCAGCCCGTTGCTGGACGGCGAAATCAGTGAGTCAGACGATGCGCGTACGATCGGCTTAAAGCTACAAAGCACCATTAATAACGTGTTATCTGAAACCCTAAATCTGCTGGATATGAACCAGGTTAATCAGGTTGTGAGCGCGCTGCGCACCAGCAACTCGGTGTATATCTTTGGCGTCGGTTCTTCGGGGATTACCGCAGAAGACATGAAACACAAGCTGATGCGTATTGGTTTACGGGTTGATGCCGTCACCAATAATCACTTCATGTATATGCAGGCCACGTTATTAAAAGCCGGTGATGTCGCGATTGCGATTAGTCATACCGGGACTTCCCCTGAAACCGTCCACGCACTCAAACTCGCGAAACAGGCAGGAGCCACCACCGTCGCGCTGACCCACAATCTGGGATCTCCTTTACTCGACGTAGCAGACTTTAGCCTGATTAACGGCAACCGTCAGGGCATGCTGCAAGGTGACTCGATTGGCACCAAAACGGCACAGCTTTTTGTGTTGGATTTGCTGTATACCCTGTTGGTGCAGGCTGCGCCGGAGCAGGCTCGCGAAAGTAAGCTACGTACTATGGACGCGCTGAATATTACAAAGTAATGCCGCAATCGCGGCATTGATCACAGTTCAACGTTTTGAGCCTTTTACGCCCGTCACGATGGTTGCATCACTCCATTTGCCGCTTTAATATAGAGTTAAACTTCATTATTAAAACTCATTAGAAGTAAAACTCCAGAGAGGCTTGCATGGAAAAGTTAACAGGCTTAATCGCCGCGCCACATACCCCATTTACCGCTGATGGAAGTGTCAATTATCCGGTTATTGACCAGATTGCCACACACCTGATTGAACAAGGTGTGAAAGGGGCATACGTTTGCGGGACGACTGGCGAAGGCATTCATTGCTCGGTAGACGAACGTAAGAAAATTGCCGAACGCTGGGTAAGTGCCAGCGGCGGAAAACTGAGTATCACCCTGCATACCGGCGCACTGAGCATTGCAGATTCTCTCGAACTGAGCCGCCATGCCGAAACTCTGGATATCTTTGCCACCTCGGTGATTGGCCCGTGCTTCTTCAAACCGGGCAACATTGACGATCTGGTGGAGTACTGCCGCATCAACGCCGCCGCTGCGCCATCTAAAGGTTTCTACTATTACCACTCCGGTATGTCAGGCGTGAACCTCGATATGGAGCAGTTCTTGCAAGTTGCTGCAGATAAGATCCCGAACCTCACTGGAATGAAATTCAACTCCAGCGATATGTACGAATACCAGCGCTGCGTGCGTGTGAACAACGGTCAGTTTGATATCCCGTTTGGTGTCGATGAGTTTTTACCCGCAGGTCTGGCTTGCGGTGCCGTGGGCGCGGTTGGCAGCACTTACAACTACGCGGCCCCGTTATATCATCGCCTGATTGATAGCTTTAATCGCGGTGATCAACAAGACGTGGCGGCGTGTATGGACAAGGTCATCGCCATCATTCGTGTGCTGGTTCAGTATGGTGGCGTGGCTGCCGGTAAAGTGGCGATGAAACTTCATGGTATTGATGTGGGCGATCCGCGCCGTCCGCTACGCCCAATGACCGAGCAGCAAAAACAGGACGCATTACAGGCTTTCCGTAAAGCTGACTTCCTGCTTTAATCTTTTGAAGGCTCTATAAAAATAGAGCCTTCCGTTTTCTCAGAACTTAATCTTTAACCCGACAATCCCACCATAATTCACACTGCTTCCTTCAAACGACTTCTCGACGCTCAACGATCCGGTAAGTGAAACCGACGGATTTAGCTGATGATCAACACCTGCATTCAACTGGCCCCAGGTTCCCGCGCTGTGGGTCGTGAAAGGGATAAAACCCTCTTGCGATGAAAACTCGGTTGTAGAATTGCCTTTAAATTCATGCACGATACCGGGGCGAACCCAGGCCGTGGTGCGGGTTTTTTCCGCTTTCTTGTTCTGCGAATCTTCGTGATTCCAGCTTTGATGAACCCGCACGCTGACACGCCCGGTCAGAGAATCAGCGCGATTGAACTTCACTTCAGATGCCTGATCGTGGGTTTTGTCCAGTTTCACTGTTGAGTAAATCAACTGCGCCTGCGGCTCGATAAAACGCTGAACTTCTGCGTCTGGCTGCCACGGATAACCCGCCTCAGCGGACGCGCTTAACCCGTAACCTTTGGTTTTCATCGGGCTGAGATCGGTTGGGCTGGATTCCACATACAGGCGGTTGTACTGCGCCACCACGTCGAGATAACTGCCCGCAGGCGTAAAGTGCGTCCAGTAGCCGCCAACGCCCCATGATTTCAGGTTATTGCGCCCGGCATTTTCGCTATCGGTATGCGTCACTTTGCTGTTGATTTTGCCGATATTCCCCAGCACTCCGGCAAAATTTGAACTGCCGTCATCTTTGCTTTCGCGATACAAATCAATACCAAGCTGTATGGCATTGAGCGAAAAGCGTGACTGCGGCCCGTCGAAATCTGACTTGCCCTGTTTGTAGATGAAACGGCTCCAACTCATATTCGACGATTCTGTCGCCTGAGTGATTTTTTCCGGGCTGGCGAACTGTTCTCCGGTGCGTTCATGCAGACTATCAACCAGCATTCGGCCATACAGCAGCGCGAGTTGCGGAATGTCCTGATACAACGAGGTTTCCGCACGGTAATTCGGTATAGCGGCTGGCAGCTCAGGAGGCGTGGTCGGCTGGACGATTTCCGCCGGAGGCTGTTCAACGGGCGGTTTGCCTGGAGCGGGATCGGGGTTTTCTGGTGTTGGATCGGGATCTGCGATTATTGGTGGCGGAGCGGGATCTTCTATGACGCGTTGCGGCTCTTTATTTGAGCGCAGATACCAGGCTTCTTCGTTACTATTATCGACGCTGGAACGGTACAACGAGTATTCATACGGCCCGGCTTTCACTTTATTTAGCAGGCTGAAGGCTTGCGTATCCGTCGTCGCCCCGCTAATCGCATCAACCACTTTAATGCCGTTGCCGCGAGTCAGCGCACCAGTGCCGTCGGTGTTGGTGATTTTGAGATTAGTAGAGCCATCGGCATGCCCGCCGTTAATGACTAACTGGTCTGAAGGGGAATTGTCATCGTGCAGATGGGTATTTAGCGCAATTGTCCCGTTGTCGCCGTGGTAGTTATCGACCGTTAGCGTTTTGTACTGGTGGTTTTCCGGAGTGCTGAAATTGATCAGGCTTTGGTTATTTTTGAGCTGACTGAGCACAGAATTACCGGTTAAAAACCACAAACTGGTGTTGTTTAACGCGACTTCTGAATACGTATTGGCTTCTGTTAACGCCGCGCCGGTTGCGATACTCCCGGACAGGTTGATGTGCGCATTGCCCGGTAAATTCCCGGCGCCGTTGTTGGCCTGCAACCACTGGCTTTCCCCGGTAACGCGGCTGTTTTGCATGTTGATATCCGCATAGCCCGTTGTTTGAATGCCGTGGCCGTGCTCGCTGGCAAGCGTTGCATTGGTTAAATTTGCCTGCCCGGTCCAGGCTTGAGAACCCTGAACAGCTAGCGCCACCGCATTTTCTCCGTGTGTTGTGGCAACCACATTACTCGCCTGAACTCGTCCGCCATTGCTCGCCAGAATGCCGTGAGACAGCTCGCCGTCGGTGGTGATAACCGCATTTTTAGCGGTAAGTGTAGCGCCTGCTTCAGCCCAAATACCGCGCGAGTTATCGCCCAGTGTTGCCAGTGCGACGTTATCCAGCACCATCTCGGCGTTTTCAGCTTTATATTTGCGGCCAACAAACGCCCCGGTCGCATTATCACCCTGCGTCACGACAGAAACGTTCGTCGCGGTCAGCCCCACGCTGCCGGGTTTTAGCGCACCAATTCCGGCGTACAAACCGATGGAGTCTTTCCCCAACGTTTTCACCGACAAATTCTTCAGGACGATACTGCCGCCATCATCGGCGGTGGCACCGTATGCCTGAGAACCTTTCGTTACAAGCGTGGTGCCATCAACGGTGAGCAACGCGTCCGCGCCGCGTGAAGCCAGGGCATGAGGGAAGGTGAGACTTGACTGCACCGGCGAGCCGCTGCCTGTTGTGGTGACACTGCCTCCCGTTACCGTCACCGTCGCGCCAATATTCGCCACAATTCCCATGGCATTATCGTTGCCGGAAGTATTGATATGGCTGTTAGTGATGGTGGCTGTGCTGTTGGCGACGCTAATCCCGCTACCGTAATTACCGGAAGTCGTAATCTGAGAGTTATCAATCTGTAGAGCGCTGCCGCTTGATGCACTGATACCTAAACTGGATTTTTGCGTGGTGGTGACGCGACTGCCTGTGAGGGTTAAAGCAGAATCTGTTCCCTGGAGCAAAATGCCATGTCCCCAGGGGCCGCTGGCGTTATCTGGCGCTGTCGTTTTGATGGCGGTGTTATTAATTTCAGCGCGAGCGCCACCGTTTATATTTAACCCGGAACTGCGTGCGCCATTGGTTTCAATGGTGGAATCGAGGACTTGTATACGCGACCCAACGCCTTCTGCTGATACGCCATGGCTTTGCATTCCCGAGGCCGCCATTTCTGAACGGTTTACAGAAATCGAAGCACCGTTAATCGCTCTGACTACCGTCGATAAGGCATTCGCCCCTCCGCCGCCGCTAACCGTTAACTTACTGTTATTAATTACAATTGAGCTGGTAGAACCTTCAGCACTAGCGCCACCCTGGTAGTTACCTGTCACGCTAACCTCCAGGTTAGAACCCGTAATGGTAGCACCCGAAAGGGCGTGAAGGGCAGCGGTTGCAGTGGCGGCGGTCGCTGCACCAGTACTCTTTATCTGGCTATTTTCCAGAGAAATTTTGCCGCTACTTTCAGCTCTGACAGCAGTAGCACTGGCACCGGACGTTTCAATTGATGAATCTTTTAAATCAAGCGTGCCACCCTGGAGGGCTAAGATACCCACTCCTGGCGAAGACGTTTTTACGCTTGAGTGATTAAGCGATGCCTGAGAGTTTGCGCCTGTAACGACAATCCCACGGTTGTTGATTCCCTTCGTCCCGCCGCCTACCGTGACGCTGGTATTTTCAAGACTCAGTTTTCCGCTCTCGACAATCATGCCAGTCATGTCACTGGCAGTGACAATAGCGCTCGCCGCCGTCAGTGGCTCGAGAGTGATAATGGAATCAATAAGCTCGACGTTACTATCGCCGAAAACGAATACCCCTGTCTGGCCTTTAGCCCCAGCGGCGGCTACTGCATTATTTTTTATCACCCCGCGTTTCAGGATAATGGTTCCAGCATCCCCGATCTTTACCCCCGAGGTATTGGCGGCACTCATTTTTATTGTTTCATCTGAGTACTCGCCGCGTAAGTAGATACCAATGGAACCTGGTGAATTGACAAGTGTTTCTGCATTGACCATAGGGCAGCCAAAGCTCAGAACACCGGCAATTAATCCGGCTGATGTTTTGAATATTATTTTATGATGGTTATAAAGAATGTGCGGATGGGGTATTTTAATGATTTTCATAACTTGCCTCAAATTTGTGGATGTTCATCGCAGAGGCAGTTAATTCGTCAGAGAATAGGTGCTAAATATAAATGAGTGATGGAGAAGGAATATAACTACAGCTTAATATTATTCAACTGCCTTGTGCGTTCAATAAGTATACGGACGAAACTTGAACAGCCTATTACTCAGCGTTAAATGCGGATTTAGTTTTATTGTATGAGTCATTCATTACCGAGAATACTGTTGAGAAACAGCATGAAACTGGTCTTTTTTTCCAGCTCTTTTCGGTAGGTCAAATACACGTTCACTTGCTGCACAGGAAACTGTGGTGTCAGTCGTCGTAAACCATATGTCTGATGATATCGCTCAAATGCTTCCTCAGTGATGAATCCGATGCAGTCTGTTTCTGATAGCAAAGTCAGCAGCATCATTAATGAATTGGTTTCAAATGAGATATGGTTTTTTTTAAGCATCGCCTGGAGGGACTGTTTTTTTTGGTAAATCATTTCGTCAGCGGTTAAATGGCTCACTAAATCGAGTGATTGAAATTCATCTATATTAATGGCCGTTTTCTTGAAGGGATTCTCTTTCCGGCAGACTATTATCGGTTGCAACTGACGAAGTAAAATGCAGTTTAATGTAGCGCTGATAACCGGTGCCGCAGAGAAAACAATATCGGCTTTGCGTAAATTCAATAACTCTACAGCATCAGGAATGCCAAGATTGGTTTCGATATATTTTATTTTATAATTAAGTTTCTCGGATTTAATTTTTAACACAGCAGTTGATAAATTATGTACCGCAACAGAAAAAGGGGAATAGATAACCAGCATTTCCCGATTATTCGTTTGCTTACTGCGGCCCACCGAATCACTCATTATTTCGAGAGTATGTTTTAACTGGATATAAAGATCGTCGGCAAACACCGTTGGAGAGATCGTATTTCCGTGGCGAATAAACAGTGGATCTTCAAAATGCAGGCGCAGTTTACGCAACGAATGGCTAATGGACGGAGGCGTCACGCCAAGAATTTCAGACACTTCGGTGATGCTGCGGGTGGAGTAGATCAAACAGAAAGTGGTCAGCAGATTAAGGTTAAAATTAGCGAGTTTTAAAACTTTATCGGAAACCGTCTTTGTTTTCATACCCTGACCGCCGTGAACGCTGAGTAATGAGTAGCTTAGCAGCGATTGCGAAATATGAACGGCCCTAGCACCTGCAATAAAAAAGGGAGCCGGTGTCAAACACCGCTCCCTTTTGTCTTCTGGCGTGCAGTTTACTTAATCGCGTCTTCCAGAATATGGATATGAACATCCAGCACGTCGTCTTTTACCGCAACACTGTGCTCTTTCATGTGACTGGTTTGCAGGTGGGCTTCCAGATGCGCAACGGTTTCCCATTTTTCCAGCATAAACACCGAATCAGGTGCTGCGGTCTGGAACGCAACTTGCGCATTATGATCGACCAGCGGCGCGTACCCGAAGCAACCTTCTTCTTCGAGAACGGTAGGAATAATTTTGGCGAAAGCGTCCAAAACTGCCTGGCGATGATGTGCGCCTGGACGGGTACGAATTTCAGCAATAACGGTTAGCATGACTCACTCCTTTAGAGGTTTACCTAACAGTTAAGCAAAAACTCGGCCCAGATGCTCGCGATATTCTGCGATAAAACGCGGAACATCAGGCACTTTCATTACGTCGTTGGCGATGAAAGTCGGCAGACCTTCCATACCCAGGAACTGGTTGGCTTTATGGAATGGCAGATAAACACCGTCAACGCCCACACCATGGAAGAACTGTTCTTTATCTTCAAAGGCTTGCAGTGGCGCATTCCAGGTCAATGACAGCATGTAGGTTTTGCCCTGAATCAGGCCGCCGGAACCGTATTTTTTCTCAGCGTCTGAACGGGTACGGCCATCGCTGGCATACAGTGAACCGTGGCCTTCGGTGAACACATCATCGATGTATTTTTTCATGGTCCATGGCGCGCCCATCCACCAACCTGGCATCTGGTAAATCACGGTGTCGGCCCACAGGTATTTTTCGACTTCTTCTTTTACGTCGTACTCGCTATCGGTACGAGTGACCTGAACATCATGCCCGAGGTCGCGCAAAAAGCTTTCCGCGACGTCGGTCAGGGTGTCGTTAAGTTGGCCGTTAGAGTGGGCGAATTTTTTCGCACCATTGATGATTAGGATATTGCTCATAGTTAGTCCTCGAATAATTGCATCTGACGCGCAGTCTACTGTGATCAGCGTCACGATTAAATGCCATAAATCGGCAAAGACTTTTGCTTAATACGCAATAATCCGAGTAAGGAAGGGATTTTTACCAGCGGATCCGCACTTCAAACCCGCCGTTGCTGGCGTTCATGAACATAGCCTGCATCCCGTGCAAAGTGGCAATGCGCCGCACGATGGATAACCCGAGGCCGCTGCCGGTTTTTTCCTGTCCTGGCGGGCGGAAGAAACGCTCGCCAAGCGAGGTTAAAAACTCCGGGCTGACGCCGGGGCCGTTGTCGGTAATGGTTATCTCATGGCTTTGCAAAACCACATTCACGACGCTGCCGCGCGGGCTGTAGCGCACCGCGTTGTCCAGCACATTTCTGACCATTAAGCTCAGCAGCAGCGGTTGCCCCTGGCGTTTCACGCTGGCATCTTTTATCTCAAGGCGAATATCAACGCCGTCGCGCGACGCCTGGTGATAGGCATCCATCACCGCATTTTGCAGCAACGGCTGAAACGCCACGTCCTGCACGTCATCCAGCCCGGCTAAAGAATCCAGGCGTGAAAGTGTCAGCAATTGATCGACCAGTCGCGTCGCGCGATCGATTCCGGCACTCAGGTTATTGAGGGCGTGATCGCGTACGGGAGCGTCATCTTGGGCAAGTTGCGCGACTTCTGCCTGCACTTTTAACGCTGCCAGCGGGCTGCGCAGTTCGTGTGCCGCGTCTGAAGTGAAACGCCGCTCGCGCTGCATAAATTCATCGGTACGGGTAAACAGATGATTGAGCGCAACCACCATTGGGCGGATTTCTTGCGGCAGCGTTGCAGTTGGCAGTTCGCTTGCATCGTCAGGTTTGCGGTTGCGTAACTGGCGCGCCAGTTGATGAAGCGGAGAAAGGGCGCGGCTAACCAGCCATACCAGCAGCAACAAGATTATCGGTGAGGCGATGAGCCACGGCGTGAGCTGGGACAACACGATATCCCGCGCCAAATCTTCGCGGTACTCCCATTCCTGGCCGACCACAATACGGTATTTCCCATCAGGCGTAGTCACCCACACCATGCGCCACAGATCGTCGTCGCCGGGCAATTTGCCGTCCACGAAACCGTCGCGCTGATAGCGATAAGTCAGATTTTTGCCGTTATCGCCGTCATTGAGTATCAGTTTCCCGTCGGCGCTATAAATGGCAAAAGCCAGCGTGTCGTCATCCTGCTTGCCACGATGATGGGAAATCATGCTTTTGGTACGCGGAAGTTGGGGTTCACCGCGCACCGAGCTGAGATCAAGAACGCTGAGGCGTTTGGCAAACAGCACTTGCTGCGTATCAAACAGCTTGTTGAGATTTTTTGTGGTTTGCTGCCAGGCGGCAAGACTTGCACCAATCCAGGCCATAAGCGTCAGTAAAATAAACCCGGCAATTAACCTTGCGCGTAAACTTTGGGTCAGCTTTTTTATCATTCTTCACCCAGCGTATAACCGATGCCGTGTACCGTGCGAATAAACCCGCTGCCGAGTTTGCGGCGTAAATGGTGGATATGGACTTCCAGCGCGTTTCTGGAAACCTCGTTATCCCAGCTATAAATTTTCTCTTCAATCATGGTGCGCGGTAATACGCGCCCGGTGTTACGCATCAATAATTCCAGCAAGGCAAACTCTTTGGGTTTTAACGATAAGGTTTCACCATCGCGGCTGGCGGTTAGTTTAATCGGATCTAATTCCACGCCCGCATGGCGAAGTACCGATTGCGCTTGCCCATGATTGCGGCGAATTAAAACCTGAAGCCGGGTGGCAACTTCTATTAACGCAAAGGGTTTACATAAGTAATCATCGGCTCCGAGCTGCAAGCCTTCGACCCGTTGTTCGAGGGCGTCACGGGCGGTTAAAATAAGTACGGGTTCAGTGCGACCATCCCGACGCCAGGCTTTTAAGATATCTAGCCCATCGACTCCCGGCAGGCTTAGGTCCAGAATCACTGCGTCGTAGGGAGCCAGGCTTAATGCTGACTGACCTTGTAGCCCGTCGGTAAACCAGTCGATGCTAAAGCCCATTTTGGTGAGCCCGGCTTTTAATCCATCGCCGATGAGCTTGTCGTCTTCAATTAGTAGTACGCGCATGGTGTTTCCCTTACTGCCCATTTGCGGGAAGTTAATAACTTTTGCGCGGGAGTGTACAGGGGAAACATTCGATGCTTCGGCATTGCGCGCAATTTGTTAAAAAAAGCTATTTTAAGTGAGGGAATTAAGATCGCGTTAAGATCTGTAGGGTTAAATAGCTTTCATACCGCCCGATACACTGATTCATCCGGGCATTAAAAACATTCATTCATAAAGGGAACATTAACGATGAAAAAATTAGCCGCTATTATGACTATTCTCGCTATTACCGCCGCACCGGCTATCGCTGCACAACAAGGTGGATTCCAGGATCCAAATGCGCCAGCCGCTCAAACACAGACCCAAACGGCGGGTGGCTTCGTTGGCCCAAGTGGCAGCAACACTACGGTAGAAAAAGCCAAGTCATTGTCTGACGATACCTGGGTGACGATGCGCGGCAAGATTGAATCCCGCATCGGCGGTGACCATTACATCTTCCGCGACGCGTCCGGCACCATTAACGTGGATATCGACCATAAGCGCTGGAATGGCCAGACCATCACTCCGCAAGATACCGTTGAAATTCAGGGTGAAGTCGACAAAGACTGGAACTCCGTTGAAATCGACGTGAAACAAATTTCTAAAGTTAAATAAATCGCCCTGTGAGCCGCTGTTAGCGGCTCATTTGTCGGATGACGCTGGCGCTTATCCGACCTACGAAAAGTTTTGTCGTCTGTCTCAAACGAGCCGCTATTTACGGCTCGTTTCTTGTCGCTTTACTTCACCTAAGATAATCACTCATCTGTGACTACGACTGCCAGATAAGGTACTATCGGCGGCAATTACGCCGTTTGTGGCCACACTCGGCTCGTCAGTTTGAGGATGAATAAATTAATGAGTGATTTAACTCATGATGGTGCAGAACGCCTTGCGCTGCACGAATTCACGGAAAATGCTTATCTCAACTATTCCATGTACGTCATTATGGACCGCGCCCTGCCGTTCATTGGCGATGGTTTAAAGCCCGTACAGCGTCGTATCGTTTATGCGATGTCGGAGTTGGGATTAAGCAATAGCGCTAAATTCAAAAAATCTGCCCGTACCGTCGGTGACGTGCTCGGTAAATACCATCCGCACGGCGACAGCGCCTGCTACGAAGCCATGGTGCTGATGGCGCAGCCATTCTCCTATCGTTACCCGCTGGTTGATGGCCAGGGGAACTGGGGTGCACCGGATGACCCGAAATCCTTCGCCGCGATGCGTTACACCGAATCGCGTCTGTCAAAATACGCGGAAGTCTTGCTGGGTGAATTAGGGCAGGGAACGGTCGATTACGTGCCGAACTTTGACGGCACCATGCAGGAGCCGAAAATGCTGCCTGCGCGTCTGCCAAATATCCTGCTCAACGGCACCACCGGCATTGCCGTGGGCATGGCAACTGACATCCCACCGCACAACCTGCGCGAAGTCGCGAAGGCGGCAATGACGCTGATTGATCAGCCGAAAACCACCCTCGACGAACTGCTGGATATCGTTCAGGGGCCGGATTATCCGACCGAAGCTGAAATCATCACCCCGCGTGAAGAAATTCGCAAAATCTACCAGAACGGTCGCGGTTCCGTGCGCATGCGTGCGGTGTGGAAAAAAGAAGATGGCGATGTGGTGATCACCGCGTTGCCGCATCAGGTTTCTGGTGCCCGCGTGCTTGAACAAATCGCCAACCAGATGCGCGCTAAAAAGCTGCCGATGGTTGAAGATTTGCGTGACGAATCGAACCACGAAAACCCGACGCGCCTGGTGATTGTTCCGCGCTCCAACCGTATCGACGTTGAACAGGTGATGAACCACCTGTTTGCCACCACCGATCTTGAGAAAAGCTATCGCATCAACCTCAATATGATCGGTCTGGATAACCGTCCGTCGGTGAAAAATCTGCTGGAAATACTCACCGAGTGGCTGGTTTACCGTCGCGAAACGGTGCGCCGCCGCCTGAGCTATCGTCTTGAAAAAGTCCTCAAACGCCTGCATATCCTCGAAGGTTTGCTGGTGGCGTTCCTCAATATCGACGAAGTGATTCACATCATTCGTACTGAGGATGAACCGAAGCCGGTATTGATGTCGCGCTTCGAGTTAAGTGAAACGCAGGCGGAATCTATCCTCGAGCTGAAATTGCGCCATTTGGCAAAACTCGAAGAAGTGAAGATTCGCGGTGAGCAGGCCGATCTGGAAAAAGAACGTGACCAATTGCAGGGGATTCTGGCGTCTGAACGCAAAATGAATACCTTGCTGAAGAAAGAATTGCAGGCCGATTCTGACGCTTATGGCGATAACCGCCGTTCACCATTGCGTGAACGTGGCGAAGCGAAAGCCATGAGCGAGCACGACATGACGCCGTCTGAGCCGGTGACGATTGTGCTGTCGCAAATGGGCTGGGTGCGTAGCGCCAAAGGCCATGATATCGACGCGCAAGGGCTAAACTACAAAGCGGGCGACAGCTACCTCGGTTCAGCCAAAGGTAAGAGCAATCAGCCTGTGGCGTTTATCGACTCCACCGGGCGCAGCTACGCGCTCGACCCGATAACGCTGCCTTCGGCGCGTGGTCAGGGCGAGCCGTTGACCGGTAAACTGACGCCGCCGCCAGGTGCCGTGGTTGAACACGTCTTAATGGCACCGGACGACCAGAAACTGTTGATGGCCTCTGACGCGGGCTACGGTTTTGTCTGTACCTTTAACGATTTAGTGGCACGAAACCGTGCGGGTAAAACGCTGATTTCACTGCCGGAAAATGCGAAAGTCATGCCGCCAATGGAAATTACAAGCGTTGACGACATGCTGCTGGCGATTACCGCAGCGGGCCGCATGTTGATGTTCCCGGTCGGCGATTTGCCGCAGCTTTCTAAAGGTAAAGGGAATAAAATCATTTCGATTCCTTCTGCGGAAGCGGCAAAAGGTGAAGACAAACTGGCACATCTGTTTGTTCTACCACCGCAAAGCACCGTCACGTTGCACGTTGGCAAGCGTAAAATTAAACTTCGCCCGGAAGAACTCCAGAAAATTACCGGCGAACGTGGCCGTCGCGGAACATTGATGCGCGGTCTGCAACGCATTGATCGTGTTGAGGTGGATTCTCCACTTCGCGCCAGTGCCGGTGACAGCGAAGAGTAATCGAAATACAGGCGGCCCTTGTGCCGCCCAATTACGCTAAAGCAAGTCATACTTGCCAGCGGTTTTGGCTTTTGAGGTTGTTATGCTATCCATCCTGCGTTTTATTATTGTGGTCATTTACTGCATTCTGCTGTGCATTTTTGGCAGCATTTATTGCCTGTTCAGCCCGCGTAACCCGCGCCATGTTGCGACCTTCGGCCATCTGTTTGGCCGCCTGGCCCCGGTCTTCGGTTTAAAAGTTGAAACCCGTTTACCTGCTGGCGCTGAAAACCACCCGACGGCGATTTATATCTGTAACCACCAGAACAATTTCGACATGGTGACAGCGGCAAAAATCGTGCAGCCGCCAACAGTGACTGTCGGTAAAAAAAGCCTGCTGTGGATTCCGTTTTTTGGTCAAATCTATTGGTTAACTGGCAACATGCTGATTGACCGCGACAACCGCACTAAAGCGCTGGGCACTATTTCCCAGGTTGTGGCACAAATTCAGAAACGTAACATATCGGTGTGGATGTTCCCTGAAGGCACACGTAGCCGTGGCCGTGGTCTGCTGCCATTCAAAACCGGCGCGTTCCATGCTGCAATTGCTGCGGGCGTGCCAATTATTCCGGTGTGTGTTTCCAATACCAGTAATAAAATTAAGCTAAACCGTTGGAATAACGGTTTGGTGATTGTTGAAATGCTGGATCCGATTGATATCAGCGGTTACGGCAAAGATCAGGCGCGTAAGCTCGCCACGCATTGCCGCGATATCATGAGAGAAAAAATCGCCGAACTAGATAAAGAAGTCGCGGAGCGTGAAGCTTCCGGGCGAGTTGAGAATAATCAGGCGAGTTAATCGCTTTTATTTTGGCGGCACGCGTTGTGCCGCCCCACAGTTTCACATGGAGCAATTATGTCACTCAGTCGGCGTCAGTTTATACAGGCATCAGGAGTCGCACTTTGTGCCGGCTCGGTGCCACTGAGGGCAAACGCGGCAGGACAGCAGCTACCTTTACCCGTTCCTCCTTTACTGGAATCCCGTCGTGGTCAGCCTTTGTTCCTGACATTGCAGCGGGCGCACTGGTCGTTTACCGGCGGCCCGAAGGCTCCGGTTTGGGGTCTGAACGGGCGTTATCTTGGGCCGACCATCCGCGTATGGAGCGGCGATGACGTCAAAATGATTTACAGCAATCGTCTGCAGGAAAACATCGCGATGACGATTGCCGGTTTGCAGGTTCCAGGCCCGTTGATGGGCGGTGCGGCGCGTATGATGCAGACAAACGTAGACTGGGCGCCGGTTCTGCCGATTCGCCAGCAGGCGGCGACGCTGTGGTATCACGCGAATACGCCAAATCGCACCGCAAAGCAGGTCTACGCAGGGCTGGCAGGCATGTGGCTTATCGAAGATGAAGTCAGCAAAAACCTGCCGATTCCTAACCATTATGGCGTCGATGATTTCCCAATAATCATTCAGGACAAACGCCTCGATAACTTTGGTGCGCCGGAATATGAAGAGCCGGGCAACGGCGGTTTTGTTGGCGACACGCTGCTGGTTAATGGTGTGCAGGGGCCGTATGTCGAGGTTTCTCGTGGTTGGGTGCGTTTACGTTTACTCAACGCTTCAAACTCACGCCGCTATCTGCTGCAAATGAGCGATGGGCGTGCGATGCATGTGATTTCCAGCGATCAGGGTTTCTTGCCTGCACCGGTTTCCGTGAAGCAACTTTCGCTGGCACCGGGCGAGCGCCGCGAAATTCTGGTGGATATGAGCGACGGCAAAGAAGTGTCGATTACCTGCGGTGAAGCCGCCGGTATCATGGACAGAATCCGTGGCTTCTTCGAGCCGTCGAGCATTCTTATCTCCACGCTGGTTCTGACTTTACGCGCCACCGGCCTGTTGCCGCTGGTGACCGACACGCTGCCAATGCGCCTGCTGCCGGATGAGATCATTAACGGCAATCCGGCACGCAGCCGTGAAATTACCCTGGGCGAAGATCCCGGTATTAACGGCCAGCTTTGGGACATGAAACGTATTGATATCCAGACTCAGCAGGGCACGTGGGAGCGCTGGACCGTGCGTTCCGATATGCCGCAGTCTTTCCATATTGAAGGCGTGAGTTTCCTGATTAAAAACGTCAATGGTGCGGCACCGTTTGGTGAAGACCGTGGCTGGAAGGATACGGTTTGGGTGGATGGGCAGGTGGAGTTACTGGTTTACTTTGGGCAACCTTCCTGGGAGCACTTCCCGTTCCTCTATTCCAGTCAGACGCTTGAAATGGCTGACCGTGGTTCGATTGGGCAATTATTGGTTCAACCTGCGCCGTAAACCACCCCTCACCCTAACCCTCTCCCTGAGGGAGAGGGTTAGGGTGTCCTCCCTTTCTATCAGGGAGAGGGAATATTCGGAGTTCTCCCTCTCCTGGGGGAGAGGGCCGGGGTGAGGGCCTTATTTTTTAACATTACAATAACACTTCATTTTTGACCCCATACCAGCGTATAATCGCCGGCTTTGGTTATTTTTAAATCATTTTTTATTCATTTTTCGGAAGCATTATGAGCTCTATTAGCTTGATCCAGCCCGACCGCGAACTCTTTTCGTGGCCGCAATACTGGGCCGCCTGTTTTGGCCCGGCACCATTTTTACCCATGTCACGTAAGGAAATGGACGATTTAGGCTGGGATAGCTGTGACATCATTCTGGTTACCGGAGATGCCTACGTCGACCATCCGAGTTTTGGTATGGCGATCTGTGGCCGTATGCTGGAAGCGCAGGGCTTCCGCGTGGGTATCATTGCCCAACCAGACTGGAATTCTAAAGAAGACTTCATGCGCCTTGGCAAACCGAATCTGTTTTTCGGTGTGACCGCAGGCAACATGGACTCCATGATCAACCGCTACACCGCGGATCGTAAGCTGCGTCACGACGATGCTTATACGCCAGATAACGTGGCGGGCAAGCGCCCGGATCGTTCATCCCTGGTGTATACCCAGCGCTGTAAAGAAGCCTGGCGCGATGTGCCGGTGATCCTTGGCGGCATCGAAGCGAGCCTGCGCCGTACCGCGCACTACGATTACTGGTCTGATACTGTTCGTCGGTCCATTCTGGTGGATGCCAAAGCCGATATGCTGATTTTCGGCAACGGCGAGCGCCCGCTGGTGGAAGTGGCTCATCGCCTGTCGATGGGTGAGAAAATCGACGAAATCTGCGATGTGCGTAACACCGCGATGATGCGTAAAGAAGCGATGCCGGGCTGGTCTGGCGTGGACTCTACGCGTCTGGATATGCCAGGTCGTATCGACCCAATTCCACATCCGTACGGCGAAGATTTACCGTGTGCTGAAACCGGCAAACCGGAAAAACCTATCAACGAAGCGCAAGCCATCGTGGTGAAACCAGCGCCGATGAAGCCGTGGGAAAAAACCTACGTGCTGCTGCCATCGTTCGAAAAAGTTAAAAACGATAAAGTTCTCTACGCCCACGCTTCACGTATTTTGCACCACGAAACCAACCCAGGTTGTGCGCGTGCGTTAATGCAAAAACACGGCGATCGTTACCTCTGGATCAACCCGCCGGCGATCCCGCTTTCTACTGAAGAAATGGACAGCGTTTTTGCCCTGCCGTACAAACGCGTTCCGCACCCGGCTTACGGCAGTGCGCGTATTCCTGCTTATGAAATGATCCGTTTCTCGGTGAACATCATGCGTGGCTGCTTCGGCGGTTGCTCATTCTGTTCCATTACCGAACACGAAGGGCGCATTATTCAGAGCCGTTCCGAAGACTCGATCATCAGCGAAATTGAAGCGATGCGTGACACGGTTCCAGGCTTTACCGGCGTGGTTTCGGATCTCGGTGGCCCAACCGCCAACATGTATATGCTGCGCTGTAAGTCGCCGCGTGCGGAACAAACCTGCCGCCGTCTGTCTTGCGTTTACCCGGATATTTGCCCGCACATGGACACCAACCACGAGCCGACGATCAATCTGTATCGCCGCGCCCGTGAGCTGAAAGGCATCAAGAAGATCCTGATCGCCTCCGGTGTTCGTTACGATATCGCTGTGGAAGATCCGCGTTATATCAAAGAGCTGGCGACGCACCACGTTGGCGGTTATCTGAAGATTGCCCCGGAACACACCGAAGAAGGGCCGCTGTCGAAGATGATGAAGCCGGGAATGGGCAGCTATCAGCGCTTTAAAGAGCTGTTTGATACCTATTCCAAACAGGCTGGCAAAGAGCAGTATTTGATTCCTTACTTTATCTCCGCGCACCCTGGTACGCGTGATGAAGACATGGTGAATCTGGCGTTGTGGCTGAAGAAAAACCGCTTCCGTTTGGATCAGGTGCAGAACTTCTATCCGTCCCCGTTGGCGAACTCCACGACCATGTATTACACCGGCAAGAATCCGCTGGGTAAGATTAGTTATAAGAGTGAAGATGTGGTGGTGCCGAAGGGCGATCGCCAGCGCCGCCTGCATAAAGCGCTGTTGCGTTATCACGATCCGGCCAACTGGCCGCTGATTCGTGAAGCGCTGGAAGCGATGGGTAAAAAACACCTGATTGGTGGCCGTCGTGAGTGCCTGGTGCCTTCACCAACGATTGAAGAGATGCGTGAAGCGCGTCGCTATAATCGTGGTGCTCGTCCGGCATTGACCAAGCACACGCCGATGACGCATCAGCGCAAAGCTCCAGCGACCGGCGCGAAACCTGCGGTTAAAGGTGCTGTTAAACCGGCTGTGGTGGCTAATGCTGCGCAGAAAAAGGCCGGGAAGCCTGCTGCGAAGAAACGCCCAGCTTAATAAGATAATGCCCTCACCCTAACCCTCTCCCCCAGGAGAGGGGATCGTCCGGTTTCCACCCTCTCCCCCAGGAGAGGGGATCGCTCAAGGTTTAGATCTTCACCCTCTCCCTCAGGGAGAGGGCCGGGGTGAGGGTTGTTTTAGAAAGTTAACTGCCAAACACATCCGGATCTGGCCCCAAACGCTTCCCGCTATCCAACTTCGCAATCTCGCTCAATTCGTCTTTATCGAGACGGAAATCAAACACATCAAAGTTCTCAGCGATACGCGATGGCGTCACCGACTTCGGAATCACCACCAGGCCGCTGTCCAGATGCCAGCGAATCACAACCTGGGCTGGAGTTTTGCCATATTTATCCGCCAAATCACGAATGATTTTCTGGTCAAACACACCTTCGCCGCCCTGAGCCAGCGGGCTCCAGGATTCGGTTTGAATTTTGTGTGTCGCATTCCAGGAATGAAGCTGGCGCTGTTGCAATAACGGATGCAGCTCAATCTGGTTGATCACTGGCGTGACGCCCGTTTCATCAATCAAACGCTGGAGATGGTTAAGCTGGAAATTACATACGCCGATGCTTTTAACCAGCCCTTGCTTTTGCAGTTCGATCAAACCTTTCCAGGCTTCAACATAATGATCTTTGCTGGGAACCGGCCAGTGCATCAAATACAGATCGACGTAATCTAACTGGAGTTTTTCGAGGCTATCTTCCAGCGCCTGGCGTGGACGCTGTTGATCGTCGTTCCAGAGCTTGGTGGTGATGAATAATTCTTCGCGCGGGACACCGGCATGTTTTAGCGCATTGCCGACGCCGTCTTCATTTTTGTACGCGGCGGCGGTATCGATGGAGCGATAGCCGACTTCCAGCGCTTTTTCGATGGCAATCTGAACCTGGTCGTTGCTGGCTTGCCAGACACCGAGGCCCAGCTGCGGCATTACGTTCCCATCCTGGAGCTTGATTATGGTTGGATTAGTCATTAATTCCTCCTCAACTAACGATACGTCCGGGGCGATGCCCCGGCGTAACAATTGCGTTTAAGTCTGGACCAAATCCTAAAAAACGAAAACCAAATGGCTAAATTACTTAGCGGGCTGCTTCGTAAATGCGACGGCTAACATCCAGAGTAATGTCCTGACGTTCGCCCAGTTTGGTCATGCCTTTTTCTTCCAGTTTCACCAGCAATGCCGGGATGGTGCTGCCATCCAGACCGTAGGCTGACAGGCGAGTTGGCGCGCCCATTTGTTCGAAGAAATTACGCGTTGCAGCGATGGCGGCATCAATACGTTCTTCTTCAGAACCTTCAGTGATATTCCACACGCGCTCAGCGTATTGCAGCAGTTTGCCGCGTTTCTCGTTGCGTTTCTCGTTCAGCAAAGAAGGCAGAACCACCGCCAGAGTTTGCGCGTGATCCAGGCCGTGCATTGCAGTCAGTTCGTGACCCAGCATATGCGTTGCCCAGTCCTGCGGCACGCCAGCGCCAATCAGGCCGTTCAGCGCCATGGTCGCCGCCCACATCACGTTGGCACGCACGTCGTAGTTTTCTGGCTCTTTCAGCGCAATCGGACCGTCTTCAACCAGTGTTAACAGAATGCCTTCGGCGAAGCGGTCTTGTACTTTGGCATTCACCGGGTAAGTGATGTATTGCTCAACGGTGTGAACAAACGCATCGACCACGCCGTTGGCGACCTGGCGCGGTGGCAGAGTGTAGGTGTAAACCGGATCCAGCACCGCAAACACAGGCTGCACGTGCTCAGACATAAACGCCTGTTTGTCACCGGTTGCACGGCGAGAAACCACCGCACCTTTGTTGGATTCAGAACCGGTGGCTGGCAGCGTCAATACAGAACCCATCGGGATGGCGCTCTTAACGTCGTTGCCGTGGGTCAGCAGGATATTCCACGGGTCGATATCCGCCGGGTAGTTAGCCGCAGCTGCGATGAATTTAGTGCCATCCAGTACGGAACCGCCGCCGACGGCTAACAGGAAAGTCACCTTCTGCTCACGTACCACTTCGACCGCTTTCATCAGCGTTTCGTAAGTTGGGTTTGGCTCGATGCCGCTGAACTCCAGCACATCCAGGCCTTCGAGCGCGGCGTAAACCTGGTCCAGCACGCCGTTTTTCTTCACGCTGCCGCCGCCGTAAGTAATCAGTACGCGGGCGTCAGCGGGGATTTGTGCACGCAGTTCGGAGATAGCGCCTTTACCAAACAGGATGCGGGTTGGAGTATGTAGGTTGAAGTTGTTCATTTATAGATTCCCGTTTTGTGGGTGATTAAAGACATTGCTTCACGCAATTTGATGTTGTCCATTGTCGGCTTCAGGCGGCTATCTCTCAATGCATATTCCTGCCTTTGTCTTGCCTATTTCTACGCAGAGCTGGAGAATTAGAAAGATTAGACGCACACTGATAACGTCATAAAAACCTTGTGGAGCGGTGGGGTATGAAGCGGGAAGAGATATGCCAGCAGTTAACAGATAAGATTAATTATCTGATAAAAAAAGAAAATAGTGGTCTTGGTTCGTTGCCAAATGTGAACTTATTGTATGGCACTAAACCTTACGCCCGCACGCCGGTGATGTACGAGCCGGGGATCATTATTCTCTTTTCTGGCCAAAAAACGGGTTATTTGAACGACCGCGTTTTCCGCTATGACGCTAACGAATATCTGCTGCTCACCGTGCCGCTGCCTTTTGAATGTGAAACCTTCGCCTCGCCTGAAATGCCGCTGGCGGGCTTGCGGATTAACATTGATATTTTGCAGCTTCAGGATTTGCTGATGGATATTGGCGAGGATGATTTATCGCATCCGCATAACAACTCCACCGGGATTAACTCGGCTGAGATTTCAGAAGAGATTTTGTGTGCCGCCGAACGTTTGCTGGACGTGCTGGAACACCCGCTTGATGCACGAATTCTTGGGAAACAGATAATCCGCGAGATTCTCTACCACATTTTAGTCGGCCCGTGCGGTGGGGCGTTGCTGGCGCTGGTGAGTCGCCAGACGCATTTCAGCCTGATTAGCCGCGTGTTGCGCCGTATCGAAACGCAGTACACCGAAAACCTGTCGGTTGACCAACTGGCCGCCGAAGCGAACATGAGTGTTTCTGCGTTCCACCATAACTTTAAATCCGTTACCAGCACTTCGCCGCTGCAATATCTGAAGAGTTATCGCCTGCACAAAGCGCGGATGCTGATCTTGCATGATGGAATGAAAGCCAGCACTGCGGCGATTCGTGTGGGGTATGAAAGTGCATCGCAGTTTAGCCGGGAATTTAAGCGCTATTTTGGCGTGACGCCGGGGGAAGATGCGGCGCGTATGCGTGTGATATAGGTCGGATAAGCGTTAGCGTCATCCGACATTATCTTATGCAGGGTTAAATCTTTTTTTTATCACCACAAATACCGTGCCTACCAAACCTGCAACCAGCAGCACCATCGGCAGGATCATCAGGCAGGTCATCACCTGATCTTCATGGCGTTTCACGAATGGGATCATGCTTAAGGCGTAACCCAGGCTGGTGACGCTGCCGACCCATAACAAGCCGCTTAACCAGTTAAACACCTGGAAGCGGCGATTACTCAGGCCGGAAATCCCCGCCATTGTTGGCAGCAATGTGCGCACAAACGCCAAAAAGCGCCCGGCTAATAGCGCGAACAACCCGTGTTTATCGAACATCACCGTTGCGCGCTGATGGTATTGCGGTGGAAGTTGTTTCAGCCAGCTTTTCACCAGCCTGGTGTTACCGAGCCATCGACCCTGGGCGTAGCTCAGCCAGCAACCGAGGCTTGCCGCCGCGGTCAGAATAATCATTGTCGGGACAAAACCCATCACCCCTTTTGCTATCAGCGCACCTGCGAGTAATAGCAGGCTGTCTCCTGGCAAAAACGAGGCGGGCAGTAATCCATTTTCGAGAAACAGCGTCGCAAACATGACGCAATAAACCACTCCAACAACATGAGGGTCCGCGAGTGCAGCAAAGTCATGTTGCCAAAGCGCCTGAACGATATTGTGTATAACAGCCATGGCAAATCCTGTGGAACTGCTTTAATGAGCACGCGTGAATCTACAGACTAAAGATTAGGCGCACCTTAATTTATGAGGCCCCAGCGAAAGGGGCCTTAATCTTGAGGATATAGTGTAACGCTAAATCCCCTTCGACTTCATGATCACAGGCTCAACAAATCAACTCGAAACGGCAAAAACTGTCTTTTCAGATAACCACTTCTGGCAATTTTAGGCGATACGCTGGAAACCTGCGTCGAGATCGGCAATCAGATCGTCAACATTTTCAAGGCCAATGTGCACGCGAACCAGCGTTCCGGTGAAGTCGATCCCGCCTGCGGGGCGGATTTCCGCTAGCTCTTCCGGTTGGTTGGCAAGGATAAGCGATTCATAGCCACCCCAAGAATAGGCCATACTAAAATAGTGGAAATTATCCAGGTAGTGTTGATATTGCTCATTATTCAAACGCTTTTTCAGCACGAATGAGAACAAACCGCTGCTACCTGTAAAGTCACGTTTCCAGAACTCATGCCCTTTACTTCCGGGCAGTGCAGGGTGATTGACCCGTTCAACCTGCGGATGCTGCGCCAGCCATTCGGCAACTTTAAGACTACTTTCATGATGTTGGCGCAGACGCACCGCCAAAGTGCGCAGACCACGACTGGTCATGTACGCCGTGTCGGCATCCAGCATTTGCCCCATCAAATACGAATTCTCGCGCAGTTGATCCCAGCAACGTGCGTTTGATACCGCTGTACCGACCATCGCATCGGAATGGCCAATCAGGTATTTGGTGCCCGCCTGAATCGAAATATCAATGCCGAAATCCAGTGCCTTAAACAGAATGCCCGCCGCCCAGGTGTTATCAATCATGATGATGGCGTCTGGAGACACGCGGCGTATAGCCTGAACTATCGCTGGAACGTCATGTACTTCCATTGTGATTGAGCCAGGCGATTCCAGAAATACGACTTTAGTATTGGGCTGCACCAGTTCGGCAATACCTTCGCCAATCATCGGGTCGAACCAGGTGGTGGTGACGCCGAGTTTGGCGAGAATTTTGGTGCAGAAATCCTGGCTTGGCTCGTAAGCGCTGCCGGTCATCAGCACGTTATCGCCTTGTTCGACGAACGCCAGAATCGCATTGGCAACCGCTGCCGCGCCGCAAGGATAAAGCGCACAACCTGCGCCGCCTTCGAGTTCGCACATCGCTTCTTGCAGGGAAAAGTGGGTGAGGGTGCCGCGACGGCCATAAAACAGTTCGCCTTTAGCGCGGTTTGCCGTCGCCTGTTTTTTGGCTTCGACGTTCTCAAAAACCAATGAGGAAGCGCGTTGAATGACGCTGTTAACCGAACCCTGGGTGAATTTTTTATCGCGGCCGGCATTAACCAGCGCCGTTTCGATGTGCTTCTTCGCAGTCATGTTCACTTTACCCTGTTTAACCATCTGGATGTCTAAATCTAACTTATCATCTTTTTGCTGCGTAAGCGCAAGGAATGCATAGACAATTTCAGGCACTCTTTAAATACTAATGAGAACTACTATCAATTCGATGCCGTTTTGATATTATTACGACCAGTTTTTGTATTGTTTCGTGGTGGAGAGTAAGAGTGACGAATAATTTGATGCAGACAGACCTCTCTGTCTGGGGCATGTATCAGCATGCCGACATCGTGGTAAAGATTGTGATGATCGGCCTGATTCTGGCCTCTGTCGTCACCTGGGCAATCTTCTTTAGCAAAAGTGTTGAGCTGTCCTCGCAGAAGCGCCGTCTTAAGCGCGAACAGCAGCAACTGGCTAATGCCCGCTCTCTGGATGAAGCCAGTCAAATGGCCGAAACGTTTGATGCGAAAAGCCTGAGCACCATGCTTATCAACGAAGCCCAGAACGAACTGGAGCTTTCCGAAGGTAGCGAAGACAACGAAGGCATTAAAGAGCGAACCGGTTTCCGTCTTGAGCGTCGCGTTGCGGCGGCGGGTCGTCATATGGGGCGCGGTAACGGCTTCCTTGCGACTATAGGTGCGATTTCCCCGTTTGTCGGCCTGTTTGGTACGGTCTGGGGCATTATGAACAGCTTTATAGGTATTGCCCAGTCGCAAACCACTAACCTGGCGGTTGTTGCGCCGGGTATCGCAGAAGCGTTGCTGGCAACGGCTATCGGCCTGGTTGCAGCGATTCCTGCGGTTGTTATCTATAACGTATTTGCCCGTGTGATTGGCGGTTACAAAGCGTCGCTGGGTGATGTTGCAGCTCAGGTTCTGTTGCTGCAAAGTCGTGATCTGGATTTAGCGGCTAGCTCCCAGGCGCGCCCGGTACGTACCGCTCAGAAACTGCGTGTAGGTTGATCCCATGGCAATGAGTTTTAACGAAAACCACGATGATAACGGCGAAATGCACGACATCAACGTGACGCCGTTTATCGATGTCATGTTGGTATTGCTGATTATCTTCATGGTTGCCGCGCCGCTTGCGACGGTGGATGTGAAGGTTAACCTTCCAGCGTCCTCAAGCCAGCCGCAACCTCGCCCGGAAAAACCGGTCTATCTGTCCGTCAAAGCTGACAAAACCATGTTTATTGGTAACGATGAAGTGACCAAAGAAAGCATTATTAACACGCTGATGACGGCGACCGAAGGCAAGAAAGACACCACGATTTTCTTCCGCGCAGACAAATCAGTTGATTACGAAACCATGATGAACGTGATGGATACGCTGCATCAGGCAGGGTATTTGAAGATTGGATTGGTCGGGCAGGAAGTGACTGCCGCGAAATAAGTTTTTGCCTCTTCATGAAACGGCCCGTTAGTTTAACTAACGGGCCGTTTTTCTTTTGTCCGCATTTCTGTCTGACTTAATTAAAATTATAAAACTCACACGATTTTATTATTGATAACCGCCAAAATTTATTCGCGGTAAAACAATATTTATCTATGCTATTTCTATACGGGATTATTCCGTCCTGAAAATATCTGATAACAGAAGCGTGGATAACCAAATGGCAACGATGACTGTTTTGCATACCGGCAATAAACAGCCCGACGTGGTGTCTCTCCGAAGTATTTATTTGCATGCTGATGTATTAATGTTTTTTGTGGTTTGGGGATTGTTTGTTATTTCTCTTGCAGTGGGTTGGGCTTATGAATCACTTCCCGTTGCACTGGTCGCAGGCGGATTGCTTGCTGTTAGTTCCAGTGTTATCAAAGTATTACTACCAGGAAAGCTAATTACCCGCTTGTATTACGCATTTACACTCATCGCTTTTGCCGCATTGTTAATTCAATTAGGCGAAGGTGAAACTGAATATCACTTTTCGGTTTTTGTACTGTTATCTGCATTACTGGCATATCGTGATTATCGTCCGGTATTAATGGGTGCCGCTATCGCCGCTATTCACCATTTATTATTTGCCTGGTTGCAGGCTCATGAATTATTCGGAATTACCTGTTTTATGCATCCCGGTATTCATATGGTGGTATTCCACGCTATTTTCGTGGTGGCGCAAACAGTGATACTTATTTATATGGCATTGCGCATGGCAGACGACGCCCGTTCCGCCAGTGAAGTTGCCCAGCTGGCGGCGCAGATTAATCGTCAGCCGGGCGTCTTAACGCTAACGCGTAGCGAAAGAGACAGCCGCACGCCGTTTGCTCAAACCTTTAACACCACGCTGACCACCATGCGCAACACACTTAGCCAGGTTAGCGACGGTGTAGCGTCGGTGCTTACCGCCTCAGAAAGTATTATCCAGCGTAACGCGGCGCTGTCTAAACGCACCGATGAACAAGCAACTGCGCTGGCGGTGGCTGCCAGCGCGATGGAACAGCTCAGTTCATCGGCGATTGTCACCAGTGAAAAAGCGCAATCTGCGAGAATGCTCGCAACTCAAGCCAGCAGCCTGGCGAGCAAAGGCGGTGTCTGCATTGATGCAACAACGCACACCATGGAGCAAATCCGCGAAGAGTCTGATCACATCAGTAATATCCTCGAACTCATCGACGGCATTGCTTTTCAAACTAACATTTTGTCGCTGAATGCTTCCGTTGAGGCGGCTCGAGCAGGCGCGCATGGCCGTGGATTCGCCGTAGTTGCAGCGGAAGTTCGCACGCTGGCGTTACGCTGCGAAAACGCCGCCAAAGATATTCGCCAACTGATCAGTGTCTCGGTGGAATGTACCCGCACCGGGTCACAGCAGGTGGAAAATGCCGGGCAAACCATGCGCGAAGTGATTGGTTCCATCAATGCGTTGGCGGAGCTGGTGGAAGAACTTTCGGAGATGAGCGACCAGCAAAGTTTGAGCATCACGCAAATGAATGAAAGCATTGCCAGCATTGATGAAAGCGTACAGGAAAACGTAGAACACACGGCGCAAACCGTGCAGGCGGCGCGTCAGCAACAGCAGCAAGCTGATGAGTTGCAGCAGGCGATTACGGTGTTTCGTCTGGCGTGATTTCTAGCGCCGGTTTTAGCGGCGCTGGAAATTAGGTTTAGTCTTCAATCCGCAAACCGTAACTTTTGAACTTCTCGAGGACGATCGCAATTTCTTCGTCGGGCAGCACCGGCACCGGGTCGACAATCGCTAGCGTCGTGAGATACAACCGCGCCAGGACTTCCACTTCATGCGCCAGCCATAATGCTTTTTGCAGGTTTTCTTCACAGGCAATCAAACCGTGATGTTGCAGCAGCGTGGCCTTGCGGTCTTTCATCACCTCAAAAACATGTTCTGAGAGTTTTTTGCTGCCAAACGTGGCATACGGTGCGCAAGGTATGGAATTCCCACCGCCGACGGCAATCATGTAATGGATGGCGGGAATAGGGCGATTGAGAATCGATACTGCCGTGCAGTGAACGGCATGGTTATGCACCACGGCGTTCGCCTCCGGACGGGCCTGATAAACAGCCTGATGAAAACGCCATTCGCTGGAAGGGATTTTGCCCTCTTCAAATTGGCCGTCAGCATCGACAAACACAATATTTGCTTCGGTTAAATGTTCGTACGGTGTGCCGGTTGGGGTGATTAACATGCCGCCCTGATAACGCACGCTGATATTCCCGGCGGTTCCCTGATTTAAACCCAGTCGTGTCATTTCAAGGCAGGTGTCTATTATTTCACGTGCCAGTACATCTCTTTCCATTTCTTTTCTCCATATTCTGTGAACGGTGAAAATAATATTCAGTGATTACTCTCACGTTTAATTAGCACCATATTAACTTTTTCAGTTCGCATTGCCGGTTGTCCGTCAATTGCGTGTTGCATTAATTCAAACGCTTTCTCAGCCCATGTGTCTTCATCCTGACGCATTGACCAGACATTATTGGATAAAAAGCCTAACATCGGGTGTTCATCGAATGTGCCGATATTGATGTGTTGCGGTATAATGCCACAATGTTCGCGAATCGTTTTTATTGCGCCTTCAAGCATCGGCAATGACGATGCAATAAAGGCATCCGGTACTCCGATGCGCGCGATAAGGTCTTTCATCAATTGCGCACCACCTTCCGGGGTATTATCTTGCGCTTCTGCCACCCAGTTTTCAGCGCTTAATTCGTTCTGCTTGAGTGCATGAAGATATCCCTGTAAACGGTCATGAATACTGGGTAGAGCGGTATCACCCACTAAAAACCACATCGGCTTTTTCCCTGCCTCAAGCATTGATTCCGTGAGTGTCACACCACCGGCAAAGTTGTCACTCTCAACCAGCGCGTTATCAGTAAATTTGAAATCACGGTCGAGTAAGACCAGCGGTTTTTGTACCTGACGCAAATGGTGCTGTTGATTCTCAAGCGTCGAAGGAGCAATAAAAAGCCCATCGACGTTACGGGCAATTAACGCTTTAACCAGTTTATTCTCATAATCCACATCGTTATAAGTACAGCTGATCATTAATTGAAAGCCAGATTTACGGCAGCGTAATTCTAACTTTTCAGCGAGTGTGGCAAAAAATACGTTGGATATGCAGGGGATAATTAATCCTAGCGTATCAGTTTTATTTAATTTCAGACTACGGGCTGAATGGTTAATGGTGTAGCCGTAACGTTCTACATGCTCATTAATGCGGGTCTGGGTTTTCAGACTAATGCGATATTGTTCCGCTTTACCGCTTAATACCAGTCTCACTGTCGTGACCGACAAACTGAGATCTGTTGCGATCTGTTCTACCGTCTTCGCCATGCCCGTTTTTCCCAGTCCATTATCAAAAAATAGCTGCCATTATAAATCCAAAACCTCAAACACCCATCGCAGTTTGTCATTCTCACCGGACGGCCCCCTTGCGTTGGCGCAAAGGGGCGGCCGTTGCGTTTACTTCTTACCAAACGGATGCAGCAGCTTATCTACTGCCGGATCGTTAATGTTCTTCATGCTGACAAATTTGACTGGAATATCAATTACTTTAGCGACGGCTTTACCATTGATTGCATCATCCAGCGCTTTAATACCCTGATAGCCAATCTGATAGGCATCCTGCACCACAAAGCCTTGCAGCACACCCGCCTTCAGGAAGCCGATAATCGCTTCAGTGCTGTCGAAACCGATGACCTTCACTTTGCCTTTAATGCCAAGGCTATCAATGGCGTTGGCAACGCCCAGCGTGGAACCTTCATTGGTGGCGTAGATCCCGACCAAATCAGGGTTGGCTTGCACCATATCGGTGGTTTTATCCATCGCTTTTTGTGGGTCGCCATCGCTGTACTGCACCGGCAGTACGGTGATTTGCGGATACTTCTCTTTCATCTGTTTGGTGAAACCTTCAGAGCGTTCGATGGCGGAGCTGGTTCCGGCAACGTGTGCAATCACCCCGACTTTACCTTTGCCACCCACTTCTGCGGCCAACGCATCGGCAGCTTCTGCACCTGCTTTCACGTTGTTGGTGGCAACGAAGCTGGCGGGAATATCTGAATTGACGCCTGAGTCGAAGGTAACCACTTTAATCCCACGGCTGTTGGCGGTTTCAACCAGCGGCGTTAGCGCATTCGCATCGAGGGCTGCCAGCAAAATACCATCCGGTTTTTTCGCCATGGTGTTTTCAATAAGCTGAATTTGTTCAGCAATTTGGGTTTCGTCTGCCGGGCCAACAAAACTGGTTTCGACGCCTAAATCTTTCGCCGCCGCGACCGTACCCATTTTCACTGTCTGGAAGAATTCGTGCTGGTAGCCTTTACTCACCACCGGTAGCGTTAATGTCTTTGCGTAGGCGGTGCTGACCATCATTGCTGCAAGGGACAGTACACCTAGAATGTGTTTGGTTTTCATCTCACGAGCTCCATTATTTATTTTCGGGTTTTTACAGGGTAAGAGTGCTAACGCATTTTTTTGCGTAACGTATCGAGATAAACCGCCGCGATGACCACGATACCCATCGCAACCATCTGCCAGAATTGAGATACCCCCATCAAGTTGAGGCCGTTTTTCAGCACGCTCATAATGAACGCGCCAATAATGGTGCCGCCGATGGTGCCAACGCCGCCCATCAGGCTGGTGCCACCAATCACCACCGCAGCGATGGCTTCAAGTTCATAACCCACGCCAACCGTCGGTTGGCCGGAGTTAAGACGCGAGGCGAGGATCACGCCTGCGATACCGGTTAACAGGCCGCAGAAGGCGTAGACAAAGATTTTGACGCGCTGGACTTTGATACCAGAAAGATGGGCTGCGACTTCATTGCTGCCCACGGCGTACACATAGCGCCCAATCACCGTTTTTTTCAGGATCCACGCGGCGACCAGCGCAATAATCAGCAGGTAAAAAACCGGATACGGCAGCACATCGAACAAGCGACCCTGCGCCAGCATTTTAAATATCGGATAATCAGAGAAATAAATGGCGCGCCCGTCGGTCATCACCATGTTGATACCGCGCACTGACATCATCAGACCAAGAGTGGCGATGAACGGTGGAATGGTGGCGCGAGTGACCAGAAAACCATTGATGCAACCGCACAAACCGCCGGCGAGCATCCCGGCAACTACGCAGACAATCAGCGGCATACTGTAAGAGGCGCAAAGTCCGACCACGACGCCAGAAAATGCCACCACAGAACCTAACGACAGGTCGATACCCGAGGTGATAATGACGTAAGTCACGCCAATGGCCATGATGCCAATCACCGACGTTTGCAGCGCAATCGTCATGATATTTTCGGTATTAAAGAAGAAGGGGGAACTGAAACTAAAAAATATCACCAATAACACCAGGCTAAATAACGGTGCCAGGCGCATCAGAAGGGCTTTATTCAAACGGCGCGTTTTCACCGGTTGGTTGGTGGGCGTTAATGAATCGGTCATTATTCAGTCCTCTAACGTCGCATATTTCATAATGGTTTCCTGAGAGGCGTTGGCCTGGGTCAGCTCACCTGCTATGTGGCCGCTACGCATCACTAATATGCGATCGCACATGCCAAGAATTTCGGGCAATTCAGATGAAATCATGATGATGGATTTCCCTTTAGCGACCAGGCGATTCATCAGTTCATAAATTTCTAGCTTTGCTCCTACGTCAATACCCCGGGTTGGCTCATCAAAAATTAAAATGTCGGTATCTTTGCAGACCCAGCGGGCGATAATTATTTTCTGTTGATTACCGCCGCTTAGATTAAGGGCCGCTTGTTGTAAGTGAGGTGTCTTAATGCGTAACGCATTAACCAGTTGCTGGCTTATTTCTTCACATTGTTTCTCTTTAACGATGCCAAATTTATCGGAATACTCAGGGAAGTTTCCTAGCATGATATTGAGTTCAACAGATAATCCTAATGCCAGCCCTTCTTTCTTGCGGTCTTCAGTTAAATAGCCAATACCTTTCTCAATAGCCTGATGCACGTCATCTATTTTGGTTAATTCACCATTAAGAAATATTTCGCCACTATCAATGGGGTCAGCGCCAAATAATGCGCGCGCAAGCTCAGTTCGACCAGCGCCCATTAAGCCAGAAAGGCCCAGTACTTCACCTTGATAAAGGCTGAAATTAATATCATGCAGCACACCTTTGCGTTGAAGGTTTTTAACTTCCAACACCTTGTGCTCACCGGTAAAGGGCGGGCGTCGTGGGTAAATGTCCCCGAGTTTACGCCCGACCATTTTGGTAATCAGATCACTGATTTGTACCGTTTCATAATCCACCGTATCAATGTATTGCCCGTCACGCATCACGGTTGCACGGTCAGCAATCAGCGCCAGTTCTTCCAGACGATGCGAGATGTACACAACGCCAGTACCTTGTTCTTTAAGCAAGCGTGTGACGCGAAACAGGCTATCAATCTCGCTTTCTGTTAACGCGGCTGTCGGTTCATCCATCACCAGAACTTTGGCATTCACCGATATGGCCTTCGCGATTTCAACCATCTGTTGCTGGGCAACGGTTAAATCGGAAACGCGTGTTTCTGGCTTAATTTTGAGATTAAGTTTTGCCAGAATTTCTTTTACCGATGCCCGTTGTGCCGGAGCATCGAGTCGCCAGCGATTGTTTTTGCAAAACTCGCGGCCAATATAAATATTCTCTTCAACCGTCAGATCCGGGAATAAGTTAAATTCCTGATGAATGATAGTGATACCTAAGTTTTGCGCTTCGAGTGGACTGTCGAATTTGACCTTTTTGCCTTCAAAAATAATTTCACCCTCGTCCGGTCGATAAACGCCAGAAAGGATTTTCATTAGTGTTGATTTCCCTGCGCCATTTTCCCCAAGCAAAGCATGGACTTCACCACGGCGTAAATTGAAACTGACATGACTCAACGCCAGAACACCGGGAAATCGTTTGGTAATATTATTCATTTGCAAAAAATGGTCTGACATAGCGCTTTCCCTTGAATTGATCAGGTGTTCGCGGTCGGTATTTAACGGGAAAGACAAATACGTGATGGCATTATTTTCCGGGTTCAGGCTTTTCTGTGTTGCCCGCGCTCCGGTTTGCTCAGTGTATAAATCCCGTTGAATTTTAATATTCGCTAACTCGAGTTAGCATTTCCGCTTTAAAACTATTCAAACTCTGCAGTTCCGACAAATAATTTGCTATCAAATTGTGACGCAGCTCTGTGTTAATGATTTATCTAATTGAATTTGATTGTTTTATTTCTTTGTCGGAAAAGCTGAGTTTTTTAACAATTCCTCTGAAAGATAAATCTCGTGAAAAACATCACACTTCCCAGATAATTTTATTGTCGATTTTAAACTTCGGTATCTATGCTAATTCGAGTTAGCAAATTCCACTTTTTACGCTATTCACATTTTTTGATGTGCTTAAGTGTCTTTATCTCGTTCACAAAAAACAGATTTATCAACAAGAGGTTTCTTATGAACCATATTAATTCACTACCCAAAATAGGTATTCGCCCGGTTATTGATGGCCGAAGAATGGGCGTGCGCGAATCACTTGAAGAACAAACCATGAATATGGCGAAAGCCACGGCGCAACTGCTTACCGAGCAATTGCGTCACGCCTGCGGTACTACCGTTGAATGTGTGATTGCTGATACGACAATTGCTGGAATGGCAGAGTCCGCCGCCTGTGAAGAAAAATTCAGCCGTTTGAATGTCGGGCTGACCATCACGGTTACGCCATGCTGGTGCTACGGTAGCGAAACCATTGATATGGACCCGATGCGTCCGAAAGCCATTTGGGGTTTTAACGGCACCGAGCGTCCTGGCGCGGTGTATCTGGCCGCAGCGCTTGCTGCGCACAATCAAAAAGGTTTGCCCGCGTTTTCAATCTACGGCCATGACGTGCAGGAAGCTGACGACACGTCGATTCCGGCAGATGTGCAGGAAAAGCTACTGCGCTTTGCGCGTGCGGGTCTTGCCGTAGCCAGTATGAAAGGCAAGAGTTATTTGTCGGTGGGGGGCGTTTCGATGGGGATCGCGGGTTCGATAGTGGACCACAACTTCTTTGAATCGTACCTCGGCATGAAAGTGCAGGCGGTGGATATGACTGAACTGCGCCGCCGCATTGACCATAAAATCTATGATGAGCAAGAGCTTGAGCTGGCGCTGAGTTGGGCAGATAAAAACTTTAAATACGGCGAAGATAAAAACGCTGAAAAATATCACCGCACGGAGCAAGAAAACCACGCGATTTTGCGTGAAAGCTTGCTGATGGCGATGTGTATCAGAGACATGATGAAGGGCAACACCAGGCTTGCCGAGAAGGGCCTCGTCGAAGAATCATTGGGTTACAACGCCATTGCCGCAGGTTTCCAGGGCCAGCGCCACTGGACGGATCAATACCCGAATGGCGATACCGCTGAAGCATTGCTCAATAGCTCTTTTGACTGGCACGGGGTGCGCCAGCCGTACGTTGTGGCAACCGAAAATGACAGCCTCAATGGGGCCTCAATGTTGTTCGGACATTTGCTGACTGGCACCGCGCAGGTGTTTGCCGATGTGCGTACTTTCTGGTCGCCGGAAGTCGTCAAACGTGTGACAGGCAAGGCGCTCACCGGGCGTGCTGAACACGGCATTATCCACCTGATTAACTCAGGTTCGGCGGCGCTCGATGGCACCTGCCGTCAGCAAGATGACGCTGGAAATCCAACCATGAAACCGCACTGGCAAATCAGCCAGCAAGAAGCCGATGCTTGCCTGGCCGCAACCGAATGGTGCCCGGCGGTGCACGAGTATTTCCGTGGCGGCGGTTTCTCATCGCGCTTTCTGACCCGAGGCGGCGTGCCGTTTACTATGAGCCGCATCAACCTGATCAAAGGCGTTGGCCCGGTGCTACAAATCGCCGAAGGCTGGAGCGTTGATCTGCCGAAAGATGTCCATGATACGCTCGACAAGCGCACCGATTCCTCGTGGCCGACGACCTGGTTTGCTCCACGTTTAACCGGCGTTGGGCCGTTCAAAGATGTCTGGTCTGTGATGTCGAACTGGGGGGCGAATCACGGCGTTCTGACTGTCGGGCACGTTGGTGCGGATTTGATCACTCTCGCCTCAATGCTGCGTATTCCGGTGTGTATGCATAACGTTGAGGACGATGCGATTTATCGCCCTTCAGTATGGGCGGCGCACGGCATGGACATCGAAGGGCAGGATTATCGTGCCTGTCAGAATTATGGCCCGCTTTATAAGCGTTAAACACGCCAATGCCGCCACTTACGACGTGGCGGCATTGAATGCAGGAGGCGTGATGAAGCAAGAAGCCGTGTTAGTTCTGGATTGTGGGGCAACAAATGTGCGGGCAATGGCCGTTGGGCGCGAGGGGCAAATCGTTGCCAAAGCGGCGGTAGCCAATGAAAGCCGTATTTCGGCCGAGAACCCACACTGGCATGACTGGTCACTCGACGACATTCTCCAGCGTTTGCAGCGGTGTTCCCGAGAGGTGATGGAGCAACTGAGCGGCTGGGAAATCCGCGGAATAACCGTCACCACTTTTGGGGTGGATGGCGCGTTAACCGATCAACGCGGTGAATCGCTTTACCCGATTATTAGCTGGAAATGCCCGCGCACCGTGGAAACGATGGCGGCAATTAACAGCATGATTTCGCCGCAGGATTTACAAACGCTGTCGGGTGTCGGTCAATTCAGCTTTAACACCTTGTACAAATTGTTGTGGCTTAAACAGCATCATGCGGAACTTATCGAGCGCGCCGACGCATGGCTGTTTATTTCATCTTTAATTAACCAACGTCTGACGGGGAAGCTGACTACTGACCGCACGATGGCAGGCACCAGCCAATTGCTCGATATCCATAACGCCCGATTCAGCGATGCAATTTTGCAGGCGGTGGGCTTACCTGAGCGGTTATTCCCGCCTCAGGTGATGCCTGGAGAAGTCATCGGCGCGTTGCTCCCGCACGTGGCATCAAACTTTGGGTTATCCCCAGGCATTCCGGTGATTTCTGCGGGCCACGACACGCAGTTTGCACTGTTTGGGTCGGGGGCTGGCCTTTCTCAACCGGTGCTTTCCTCTGGGACGTGGGAAATATTAATGGCGCGTAGCCCGACGGTTAACACCGCGCTGTTGCCGGGTTATGCCGGTTCAACCTGTGAGTTGGACAGCCTGCCGGGTTTATATAATCCAGGCCTACAGTGGCTGGCTTCCGGCGTTCTGGAATGGGTGCGTAATCTTCACTGGCACGATGTTGAGCCCGGGCTGGTCTATCAGCAAATGATCGCGGCTGCACAAAAGGTTGAACCGGGTTGCGAAGGGCTGCGGATGGATAGCGGGCTAATGGCACGCCCGTCAAACGCGGGCTGGCAGGGCGCAACACTTTCTACAACGCGTGGGCATTTTTATCGCGCCGCCCTGGAAAGTTTGAGTTGGCAGTTACGCAATAATTTGCAGGTTCTGGAATCTATCGGCGGCTTTAAGGCGCAGGAGTTGTTGCTGGTAGGCGGAGGCAGTCGCAATGCGCTGTGGAACCAGATAAAAGCCGACATTCTCGGTTTGCCAATAAAAGTGCTGGACGATGCCGAAACAACGGTTCTGGGCGCGGCGATGTTTGCCTGGTTTGGTTGTGGCGAATTTAGTTCACCTGAGCAGGCGCGAGCGCAGGTTGATTACCAATATCGTTATTTTTATCCTGGCGAACAATGCGAGGTTTATCGCAATTTTGCTGAAAATGGAGTGTGACATGCTGAAAAATATCTCGCCGCTAATTTCCCCAACGCTTTTAAAAGTGCTCGCTGAAATGGGGCATGGAGATGAAATTATCTTCGCCGATGCTCATTTTCCTGCTCATAGTATTGGCCCGCAGGTGATTCGCGCCGACGGTGTTCTGGTGAGCGAATTGCTGGCGGCGGTAATCCCGCTTTTTGAGCTAGACAGCTATGCGCCGCCACTGCTGATGATGGCACCGGTCAGTGGTGATGAACTCGATAATCAGGTAGAGCAGCGTTATCGGCAGGCGCTCTTTAATGGTGAATACGGGCCTGCGATAGAGCGCATAGATCGCTATGCATTTTATGAACGCGCCCAACGTGCATTTGCGATCGTCATCACAGGGGAGCGGGCAAAGTACGGCAACATCTTGTTAAAGAAGGGCGTCACCCCCTAATATCCGGCCATCACCGGGAGACGCCAACATGAAAATCGTACGCCAACAGGAACTGGTTCAGCTTGTCGAACAATACGAAAATCTGACCACGGAACAACTGGTTAATTTATTAGATGTGAGTCATGAAACGGTGCGGCGCGACCTGCGTGAATTGCAAAAGCAGGGGAAAATTATTCGCCAGCACGGGCGGGCAAAACGTATCAATCGTGGTGCCGATGAAAGTGGCGATCCTTTTTCCGCGCGCCTGAAAAGCCACCTTAATAGCAAAGCCGATATTGCCCGTCGTGCGCTGCCATGGATTGCCACAGAAATGGTGATCGCGCTGGATGCCAGCTCAACGTGTTGGTATCTGGCGCGACTGCTTCCTGATATGCCCCTGACTGTTTTCACCAACAGCGAACGGATTTGCCAGGCGCTATCCCGGCGTAGACACGTCCAGGTCATCTGCACCGGCGGGGTGCTTCAGCGCAAATATGCCTGCTATATCAACGCGCCATTAGCCGCGCAGCTCAAATCACTGGATATCGATCTGTTCCTTTTTTCTTGCGAAGGCGTGGATAGCGATGGAACGCTGTGGGACACGCGAAGCTGGAATGCGGAGTACAAAACCATGCTGCTCAAGCGTGCGGCCCAGTCGCTATTGCTGATCGACAAAAGCAAATTTGAACGAGTGAGTGAAGTGCGAATCGGCGTGCGAGCGGATGTCACTGAAATTATTACCGAAGGTTAAGCGTGCCCGGATGCTTTGCGCACGTCTTAATGTCACAAATGCGGTGTTTCGTAGTTGTCTTCCAGCAGCGCACGGGTGCGCGATAGCGTTTGTGCTTCATCGATTCTCAACTGTTGATAGAGCGCTTCCAGGCGTCCAAGAATCTGGTTTTTCAATCCAGGATGACTGGCGATAATTTCACTCAGCACGGCACCATAAATCTCTTCTTTCACACGGTAAGGATAAATTTGATGGCGGTTATGCCATTTTTGTTCAACCAAAGCTGAGGTGATATTAATTTTCCCCTGCGCAAAACGGGCGATATTTTCATTTTTAATTTGTACCAGTGCGGCAATATTTTCACTTAAGGTAAATTTCTGCACTTGGCTATCATCGGGTAACTGCGACATATATTTTAATTATCCAGTGAATAAAACAGCGGCCAGGTTTTTTCCTGAGTTAACTGATTGATCCAGATCTGCTGCGCTTCCTGACTTATCTGCAATTTTTTATCTTCAATCAACATCTGGAGATCGGCTGGGCACACTTTTTCTTGTTCAATTAACTCATTGAGTAAGGTGGATATAGCTTCAATCTTTACCGCACAAAATAAACGGTCTTTTAAATGCCGATCGTTTTCGTCCAGCAATGAGTTTTTCGCCTGCCCGGCGTAATTATTAGTGCTGAGGATTGTTTTCTCAAGGAGTGAGAAATCATCAGCAATATCAGTAGATAACGTGATTTCACCTTCCGTGCTCACAGCCTCTTCCGGCGGCAATAGCGGAAGTGTCGCGGGCACCAGGTTATTGGGCAGCATGACATTTTCCTTTTATATCAATGATGTGTTTATCAAAATAACCGGCGTGACGTTGACAATATTTTGCCTCAAAATTACTATAAAAAAAACAGGAGTCTCTAATGTCGAGCGTCATTTTCACTATTATTTTATTCTTATTACCGTTGTGCGCAGTATGGGTTGTGATGCGATCGTTAACACAGCCAAAAGTAAAAGCGGCTGTTTCATCTTCCCCTAAATTAAATTTATCTGAGGCGGATGAATGTGAAGATTACTTTGCAAAGTTAATGTTAAAAATCACGCCGGAATATTACTGGCGGGTGAGTCACGAATATGTTGATTTTGCTCATGCCACCATAAAGCGCATGAGTGTTGATGAACTGAGTGCGAACCCTGTGCTTTTCAGTGCTCAACGGCGTTGCAGTGACCTGAACTCGGCTATCTATCGTTATTACGACAACCTGCGCAAACGCTGCGCAGAAGGAGAAAAAGTCGCGTTTTCAGATATAGAAGTGCTGAATTTACGCCAGTGCTTTGATGAGTTCAGCCATGATGCTTATCCCACGCTGGTTGCGTTAGTGTGGCCGCATTATCAGCGCCCTGAGGTGGATCTGATTCACGTTTAGGCGTGATTAGCAGGTAAACGAAGCGGGGTAGCAGACTGTTTTCTAAATCAAAAATCCTAAGTCTAGAATTGGACAAAGTTTAACCTGTTTAAATTCCACTCATCGGTTATTATTTGCTCACCCAAAAGGAGTTGCTTATCCCATTACTGAAGACACCAGTTATGGCCTGTTTGTCTGTATTTTTTGAAGAAAGATATTTCCTATGCCTCGTTTTAAAAAGCTTATCGCGTTAACATTATTTGTTGCTCCTTTGTTGGTTAGTGCCAATTCCTTTGCTTTTAATATGCCAAAGGAATTTGCATCATTTGGAACACAATCACTTAATAAAAAAGAACATACCTCTAATCAAAAAATGTTCTTCACAAAATCACATTATTCCAGTGCTGATAACAGCAATGATTCAGCCGAAGTCAGAAGCGCTATATTACAACAATTCTCAAACTGGAAAGGGACGCGCTATCACTTGGGTGGAACCACGCATAAAGGCGTGGATTGCTCGGCGTTGATGCAACATATCTTTAATGATTCTTTCCATAAAGCCTTGCCGCGAACCACGACGCAACAAATTACCAATGGCGAGAAAGTCAGCAAAGAGAAATTAGAACCGGGTGATTTAGTCTTTTTCAAAACATCGCCGGGTATGCGCCATGTGGGCGTCTATGTCGGTGATGATCAGTTTATTCATGCCTCAAGCAGCATGGGCGTAACAATGTCTTCTCTCTCGAACAGTTATTGGGTTAAGCATTACGAAACGGCTCGCCGATTAGAAGTGGTCAGTTAAATACAATTCAGACTTTGTGCCTGTTATTTTGATTATATTTTCCATAATATATCCGTCAGCTTATTCAGTATATATTTATTATGAATGAAATAAGCGTGTTGTATCGTTCATAATTATAAGTTTGCCCATATTTGTATTTCAGCAGGACTCATATCAATGAAACGAAATTTAATTCGCCATGTGGCCGGTGCGGCAATGGTCGTACTGGTGGCAGGCGCCATGCTCGTGGGTTGTGATGCAAAATCAGCAGGGGATGCACAAATGAAATTTGTTAACGTCGAAAAAGCATTAGTGGAATCAGGCCTGTTAAAGCAGGAACAAGAACATCTGAAAGCGGTGAATGAAAATCTTCACAAAGGCCAACAACTGGCAGAAAAGAGCTACACCACTCTGCCAGCCGATAAAGTTGAAGCGGCACGCCAGGCAGACAGAAATGTGCTTACACAACAATGGAAAGCACAGCAACAAGCGGCACGTAATGTAGTGATGAAGGCGATGCAAACCACCAGCGACGCCTACCGTACCGAGAAGAAAATCTCCGTCATCATGCCAACGCAGGCTGCGGTTTCCATCGCGCCAGAGCTGGATGTGACAGCCGACCTGACCACTAAGCTGAAAGCGGTAAAAGTGGACTTCGGCAAGGTGCCAGAAATCACTTTGAAAACTGCGCCAGCGCCAGAAGCAGCAAAACAACCCGCTGCAAAAACCAAGTAATACCGCATCAATACAGGCTTCGCGGCATGTTCAGCGAAGCCTTTTTCCGTTTTGAATACCCCAATAAGAAAACGCGATGGTGGCCCGTTTATTTCCTGGTTAGAATGGCGGAATTGCCCCGCGCAATGCCTGGATCAGCAGACAGGCCATAACTGAGCTGGCTTCCCTTTATTTTTATTTCAGGAGCCAGTTATGTTTGCACAACGTCTGTGGATCAAAAATCCCCGCGCAGCTTTTACCGCTAATTTGCAAGACGCCTCTGGCGGCGTGGTTGTCGAATCTGGCGAGATCCGTGAATTGATCCCCGCAGGTGGTGAACCCGCAAGCCCATGCGATGCGGTGTTTGATGCCCGCGAATTAGTTTTGTTACCCGGCCTTATCAACACTCACCATCATTTCTATCAGACTCTGACCAGAGCCTGGGCACCGGTCGTTAACGTGCCGCTTTTTCCGTGGTTAAAACAACTTTATCCCGTCTGGGCACGCCTTGATGCCGAAGCTCTGGCGCTCGCCAGCAAAGTCGCCATGGCGGAGCTTTTGCTTTCAGGCTGTACCACCACGACCGACCACCACTATCTTTTCCCGAAGGGCATGGAAGAGGCGATTGATGTGCAGGTTGATGTGGTGCGCGAGCTGGGAATGCGTGCGGTGCTGACGCGTGGTTCGATGAGTCTGGGCGAAGACGAAGGCGGCTTGCCCCCGCGCCACACGGTGCAGCAGGGCGAGACAATTTTGCGCGACAGCGAGCGACTGATTAAACGCTACCATCAGCGCGGGGAAGGGGCGTGGTTGCAAATCGCTCTGGCACCTTGTTCTCCGTTTTCGGTTACCACCGAAATTATGCGAGACAGCGCGCAACTCGCCCAGCAAGAAGACGTGCGTTTGCATACTCATCTGGCTGAAACGCTGGATGAAGAGAACTTCTGCCTGCAACGCTTTGGCCTGCGCACCGTGGATTATCTGGAAAGCGTCGGCTGGCTAAATGACCGGACCTGGCTTGCTCACGGTATTCATTTTGATGAGAGTGAAATTCAGCGCCTGGGGCGTGCGGGTGTGGGCGTTTGCCATTGCCCGGTTTCCAATATGCGCCTCGCGTCCGGCATGTGCCCGACGGTAGATCTGGAAAATGCGGGTGCGCCGGTTGGCCTGGGCGTTGATGGTTCGGCGTCTAACGATGCGTCAAATATCATGTATGAAGCGCGGCAAGCGTTGTATCTGCAACGTCTGCGCTACGGCGCGGAGGCCATAACGCCGCAGCGTGTGCTCGGCTGGGCAACGCAAGGCTCGGCGAAATTGATTGGCCGCAGCGATATCGGTGAAATCGCCGTGGGTAAGCAAGCCGATTTGGCGCTGTTTGCCCAAGATGAACTGCGTTTTAGCGGCAGCCACGATCCTATTTCTGCGCTGCTGTTATGCGGTGCGGAAAAGGCGGAGCATGTAATGATCGGCGGAAAATGGCGTGTCACCGATGGCAATATCGTTGGGCTGGATGTGCCGGATCTTATTTCGCGCCACCGCAAGGCGGCGAAAAAGTTAGTCGCTGATATTTAAAGTTAATCTTCAGCCGTTTCCTCACCGCTTTTCCCTTTGCCCCACGCCACCCGGCGTGTGAGCATTTTCTTCAGCGCACGGCTGGTGGTGTTTAGCCAGCCCGTCGGGCGCGGATCGGCAAGCATACTGAGCGCGCGGGCGTAATCCAGCACCAGGCCGGGCGTCCAGGCCATGGTTTGTGCACGCTTGCGTAATTGCAGCGCGACCCAAAGTTCGGGTGTGGACATCAATTTCCCCATCGCCATCCAGAAGCCGCGTTTATGCCATAACCTGCCAACGGATCCTTCCAGCGCCGCTTCTAACGCCCGCGCCACGCTGCTTGAGCAATTTCGGTAGGTCAAATTGTAGGATTCGTTCTGGCGATAACTTTCCCAAAACTCTCTCAGGCGTTCTTCGCTGTAATTCCGGATTCGTACTTTTCGTGTTGATGGGCACCATTTTGCCGACTCGGTTGCGTAATCCGGCTGAAAGATCCCTGGCACGTTGTTTTCCGGCGTGGCACGCAACAGACGGGCAAATTCGTCCGGCGACTGATCGATAAGTTCCGCTGGGTAAAGGCTGATGTAAACGCCGCCGGGGGATTCTAAAGCCGCATGCCCGGTCGAGATAACACCGTTGCGGTCAACAGCGGCGATATAGCGGCTAATCACCGGGCGGGGAATGGTTTCGCTGGGGGCCGAGCCTGCGGGCGTCCATACATGCACCGTCAGCGCTTTTTCGTCATCGGCGGGAGGGCCGTCCCACTCAACAACGTCAGGAATATCGGCTTCTTCCATGTAAACCGCGCCCTTGAGTCCTGGGTTTTCAGCGGCACGTTTGACGCGATTAGCGAGAATAAACATATTCCAGCCAGCAAATGCCAGGCCGAGGCCGAGACAATAGGGAACCGTTCCTGAATAGTGTGACGGCCACGGCTGGAAGAAGAATATTGCCAGCGCGATTTCGATAATGCCGCCCCATAACGCCGGTCGCCAGCGTCGATAACGCACCACGACGGCGGAGGCAATTTGTAGCGCGCCATCGAACAAAAACAGCATGCCGAAAATCATCGACAGCACGAAATTACCATCATGCTGACCAGCCAGAATAAGCAATGCGGCAACGGTAAATACGCCACCTTTTACATAACGCAAAACGCGCTGCCCGCCCATCCCGCTATGCGCCACCATAAGCGTAGCGACGCCCTCGAACAACAGCAGGCAGGCGAAAGGTTGGATCGGAAAGAACAGCGAACCATCCAGCGCATCAATGAAAATAATGATACCTGCAATCAGTGTGATCCAGCCGAAACGGCGTAATCCGCGCCAGTGAGAACGCAGAAAATCAACGCCGAGCAGGATCATCGTGAGTCGCATCATAGGGGCTTATCCTTAAATCATTCCTCCACATATATAGCCCACAACAGGCATATTCGACATGTTCTGGAATGTGTCTCGCAGCGTGATAATTCCCTTCGTGACAGTCGATTAGGCGATACGTTATTATTCGCGCGCTACAGCACATCTGTAGCCGGGAGTTGCACCCCGAGGAATCTGGAAGCAAGGAATGCGCATCTAGCTCATCCTTTGTTTTGCCTTGTCACATCCGTCAAAAATCAATTTTGTGATTTGAAACGTTCAATGGTGGCTCAGGCGGGGCTGACTTCGGTCAGGCCGGTTTCCAGTATCCCGGTAGTGCAATCCCTGTCTGGGCTACCACCAAAGAGCATTGCACCTCTTGTGGTAGCGCGTCACCCAAGATACTGGAAATGCAAAACATGAAAAAAACTTCACATAACCCGACCTTCCTGCCATTTATCGGCGCAGGTGCTCAATGACGCCCCGCACCGACTGGCACACTGCCGATATCATCGCGGCTGTGCACAAAAAAGGCACCTCGCTTGCGGCAATCTCCCGTGAGGCAGGCCTCGCATCCTCTACTCTGGCAAATGCTTTATCTCGCCCATGGGCAAAAGGTGAAAGGCTCATTGCCAGCGTCATTGGTCATTCAGCCGAAGAAATTTGGCCTAGTCGCTATTTTGATGAAGCCGGGCAGCAAATCCCACGGCCTCTAAGGAATCGACATTAAATAGTCACGCAGTCAAAATGACAAGGCACTGTCGTTTTGACTGTTTTTGGTGTTGTCAAAATGACAGCTTAAATCTGATGTGGTTTTTAATATTCTTTAATAACAATGCATTAAATTACTGGCACGCATGTTGCTCTATATAAACCAGAACCTTATTAATTCTGGAGAACATCATGGCAGCTCGCATCCCGGCAGATTATAAACACACTCGCTCAACTCCATTCTGGAACAAAGACTCGGTTCCGAAAGCATTGCTCACCCATCACAACACCAAAAAAGATGTTTACGGGCGACTGTCTGTAATGGCTGGCGCGGTGAAATACATCGGCTTCAAAAATGAAAATGACATGGTTGCTGAGATAGAAGTGATTATCGAGGAAGGGCATTTCGGCGTAAGCCCACCGCAATATTGGCACCGCATCGAACTCCTGACAGACGACACGTATTTCAATATTGATTTCTTTGCAGCTCCAGAAGCAGAACTGGAAGGAAAGGGCTTTGGGCAGGTGGTGAATACGGCGAAGAGTTGAATTACTGAATCCCGGAAAGCAAGAAACCAGCACTTAGGCTGGTTTTTTTAAATAGTGGAGCCAATGCTTGGGATCGTTTATCGGTTTATTATACTGATTTATATAGTAAATAATTTTTCGCACGCTGTCGAAACCCCGCTTACGACCTTGTTTTTTGATATCAAACAGTTTGTCTCTAGACATCCCATATTGTGCTGATGGCAATTATTTGACGGAATTGAATCGGTGCAGGTATTCCTCTGCCTGAGAAAATTATCGATATGTCATTAAGTTTACAATAATGACACTTATTGATGTCTTTTTTGTAGAAATGTTTGTGCCAGGCACTATTTAAGTGTACAAAAAGTACCTCTTTTTAAGGCTTTTGTGTAAAGGTGTTGAAATGGACAAACTGACAGCTATTAACACACTGGATGAATTCAGCCGTAACGGGCGCTACGTTTTTCATTTACGAGACTTTGGAAAACTGTTCCCGGATGAGTCGGATAGAGCGTTGAAAGCCTCGATCAAACGTCTGGTAGGTAGTGGCATTTTAACGCGCGCGGCATATGGGGTGTACGTATATAACCGTGCAACACAGGATAGTTATATTCTTGAACACATCGTTAAAACCTTGCGGCGGGGTGAATATAGCTATGTCAGCCTAGAATCCGCACTGTCACAGTATGGGGTTATCTCGCAGATCCCGATTGACCGCTTAACCGCCATGACCACCGGACGAAGTGGTGAGTATAAAACGCCATGGGGTGTCATTGAGCTAACCCATACAGCGCGTTCAGTCAGTGATATTCTGGCAGGCACGATTGAAACCACATCCCCTATCCGTTTTGCAAAAAAAGAAACGGCAGTCAGAGATTTACTTCGGGTCGGGCGTAATACTCACTTGATAGATTATGCGGAGCTGACGAATGTCTAAACGTCTAGATTTTGACACTCTGGTTACAGAGGCTATCCAGCAGAATGGACTGGCGGGGTTACGCCCCGTGGTGGAAAAAGAACTACTGCATTACGACATTCTATTTTGCCTGTCTGAAGCCGGACTATTAAAGAGTCTGACATTTCAGGGGGGAACCTCACTAAGGTTATGTTACAACTCAAATCGATTTAGTGAAGATCTGGATTTTGCTGGCGGTACTGAATTCTGTTCTGCAGATCTGGCGGAAATGAAAGAGTGCATTGAACATTACCTCGGAAATCGATACGGACTTGAGGTGACGGTTAAAGAGCCAAAGGAATTATGTAATGAGCCAGCATATTCGGAAGTTAACGTTGATAAGTGGCAGATTTCGGTAACGACTGCGCTTGAACGACGAGATATTCCCCGGCAACGCATTAAGATTGAAATTGCCAATATTACTGCCTACACACGTACTGTCCGGCAGTTGGTTCGTAACTATTCTGTCTTACCCGATGGATACAGCGATATATTGATTAACGTTGAAACATTGGACGAAGTGATGGCTGATAAACTGGTCGCTTTCCCTGCATCAACCAAGCATATTCGCTATCGTGATATGTGGGACTTAGTATGGCTTAAGCAACAGGGCGCAGTTTTACGTTCGGATTTGGTGAGCAAGAAATTATTAGATTATCGTCTTGTGGACTTTAATGAAAAACTTCTGGTACGTATTGATTCGTTGCCAAATATTATTGGTAGTGGTGATTTTCATCAGGAAATGAAACGATTTATTCCTGCGACAGTTTATGAAACATCGCTTGGGAAAGAAGGATTCTCATTATTTTTGCGCGAAACGTTGACGGAATTATTGATGCAGTTGAAAAGAGAGCTTTATGAAAAGGGTGATAAGACTGAATCGTTTATTTTATGAGGATGCTTAGATATTGACTCCAGTTCACTGTTTTACACTAGTTTCATCGTGAGGTTTTGAAACAAAGCACCCACCTAAACCCCAGAAAGCAAAAAACCAGCCCTTAGGCTGGTTTCTTTAAATGTGGTGCCCGGACTCGGACAAAAACGTCGGGAACGTTTTTGAACAGCGCTTGCGCTGACCCGCAGGGCGAGTCGCATGGATGCGACGAGTAATCGAACGAAGTTCGATGGAGAGTCCGAATCCCAGAAAGCAAAAAACCAGCCCTTAGGCTGGTTTCTTTAAATAGTGGTGCCCGGACTCGGAATCGAACCAAGGACACGGGGATTTTCAATCCCCTGCTCTACCGACTGAGCTATCCGGGCAACGGGGCGCATTAAACCGTAAAGGCCGTTTGGCGTCAACGCTTTTGTGTGAATAAGCCGTGCGTTTGCACGAATAATGTGCTCTGTGTGGCAGCGCTGGCTTGAACCAGGGTGCAGAAGGTGCCATGATTGCGCGGTTTTTCACTCATCTGCAACGGGGCGCTTATTGATGTTTACAGTCAATTTTCACCGACATCTCTCGATGGCGCTCGTTCACCCCTCGCTAGTATTCCGAAGACCCTCGCTCACCATGCGGTGAGGGCAGCGCACGCTCACTGTACGACATCAGTAAAATCAGGTGATGCCTGGTTTTACTGATGTCTGGCGGTCGGAGTGGGTATTATCCTTCAGACCTTCAAGACACATTCGCCGGGGAATGCTCCCTTTGCTGTGCCACATGGCACCCACTCATCCTTGACCTCTGGGATTTGTGCATATGAAATCTTTGAAAATTGCTGCCAGCCACGATGTGGTTGCCACATTGTCTACACATCGTGAAGTCGTCACGCTTGATAGCACCGATTTTACCGATATTGCCGCCGTCGTGGTTTCTGTGGCCGATAGCCGCAGCGGTATTCTGGCGTTACTCAAACGCACGGGCTTTTCGATTCCTGTTTTTTTAGCGGCGGATAGCTGGTCTGGCGAGCAAGAAGGGATTAGCGGGCTGATAAGCGGCAAAGCGCAGGATTATCTGGAGCTGGAAACTGCCGCCGTCGATTATGAAGAAAGCCTGCTACCACCGTTCTTCGATACGCTGACAAAATACGTTGCGATGGAAAACAGCACGTTCGCGTGTCCGGGCCACCAACATGGTGAGTTTTTCAAAAAGCATCCGGCGGGCCGTCAGTTTTATGATTTCTTCGGCGAGAATTTATTCCGTGCCGATATGTGCAATGCAGATGTAAAACTCGGCGATTTGCTGATTCACGAAGGCTCGGCAAAAGATGCACAGAAATTCGCGGCCAAAGTGTTTAATGCTGATAAAACCTATTTCGTTCTCAACGGCACCTCGGCGGCGAATAAAGTCGTTACCAACGCGCTGCTGACCCGTGGCGATCTGGTTTTGTTCGACCGCAATAACCATAAATCAAACCATCACGGCGCCCTGATTCAGGCAGGGGCAACGCCGGTTTATCTCGAGGCTGCTCGTAATCCGTTTGGTTTTATTGGTGGCATCGACGCGCACTGTTTTGATGAAAAGTATCTGCGTGAGCAGATTGCAGAAGTGGCTCCAGAACGAGCGCAAGAAAAACGCCCGTTCCGCCTGGCGATTATTCAGCTCGGCACCTACGACGGCACGGTTTATAACGCCCGCCAGGTAGTGGATAACATCGGCCATCTTTGCGATTACATTCTTTTTGATTCCGCGTGGGTCGGTTACGAGCAATTCATTCCGATGATGGCGGATTGTTCGCCGCTGCTGTTGGATCTGAATGAAAACGATCCGGGCATATTCGTTACGCAGTCGGTTCATAAGCAGCAGGCTGGTTTCTCGCAGACTTCGCAGATCCACAAGAAAGATAACCATCTACGTGGCCAGGCGCGTTTTTGCCCGCATAAGCGCCTGAATAATGCGTTTATGCTGCACGCCTCAACCAGCCCGTTCTACCCGTTATTTGCCGCACTGGATGTGAATGCCAAAATCCATGAAGGGGAGAGTGGCCGCCGTTTGTGGGCGGAATGTGTGGCGCAGGGCATCGAAGCGCGTAAGGCGATCATCGCTAACTGTAAGATGATCAAACCGTTTATTCCGCCAGTGGTCGCGGGCAGGCCGTGGCAGGATCATCCAACGAGCACCATTGCGCAGGAGCGCCGTTTCTTCAGCTTTGAACCAGGTGAAAAATGGCACGGTTTTGAAGGCTATGCGCAGGATGAATACTTTGTTGATCCTTGCAAACTGCTGCTGACGACGCCGGGAATCGATCCTGAAACCGGGCAGTACACTGAATTTGGCGTGCCTGCGGCGATCCTCGCAAATTACCTGCGTGAAAACGGCATTGTTCCTGAAAAATCGGATCTTAATTCGATTCTGTTCTTGCTAACCCCAGCGGAAAGCACGGAGAAAATGGCGCATCTGGTGGCGATGCTGGCGCAGTTTGAACAGCATATTGAAGACGATACGCCGCTGGTGGACGTGCTGCCGACGATCTATCAGAAATATTCGCAACGCTACAAAGGCTACACGCTGCGCCAGCTTTGCCAGGAAATGCACGATCTTTACGTCAGTTTTGAAGTTAAGGATCTGCAAAAAGCGATGTTCCGCAAAGCCAGCCTGCCAGCGGTTGCCATGAACCCGCAGGATGCGAATAGTGAGTTTATTCGCGGCAATGTGGAGTTAGTGCGTTTGAGCCAGTCGGAAGGGCGTATTGCGGCGGAAGGTGCGCTGCCGTACCCACCGGGCGTGTTGTGCGTGGTGCCGGGCGAAGTCTGGGGAAGTGCGGCGCTGCGTTATTTCCTCGCGCTGGAAGAGGGCGTGAATCTGCTGCCGGGCTTCTCGCCGGAATTACAGGGCGTGTACAGCGAAACGGATGCGGACGGGATTAAGCGGCTTTACGGTTATATGGTGAAGGCGTAGTAAAAAGCCCCGTTTCTGATGAGAAACGGGGCTGTATTAATCAGACCGCAGGCTGTATGGCTGCCGGTGTTCTGACATGTTTATATTTGAACAGTGCGACGAAGGCGAAGGCCAGCACCAGTGAATAGCCCGCGAAAATCAGCCATACGCTTTGCCAGTCAGTGATCCCCGCTGTCGTGAAGTTCTCCACCACTTTGCCGCTAACAATGCCGCCCAGGATGCAACCAAAGCCGTTGGTCATCATCAGGAACATGCCTTGTGCGCTGGCACGGATTTCTGGCCGCACTTCTTTTTCAACGAACACCGAACCGGAGATGTTGAAGAAGTCGAAGGCGCAGCCGTAAACGATCATCGACATCACCAGTAACACGGTGCCCATCGGCGTTGGGTCGCCAAAGGCGAACAGACCGAAGCGCAGCATCCACGCCACGATACTGATAAGCATCACGTTCTTGATGCCATAACGAATCAGGAAGAAAGGAATTGTCAGGATAAAGACGGTTTCAGAAATCTGCGAAATAGACATCAACACCGACGCATGTTCGACAATAAAGCTGCTGGCGAACAGTGGATTTTGGTCAAAGCTGTGCAGGAAGGTATTACCAAACATATTGGTAATTTGCAGCTCGGCACCTAACAGCATGGAGAAGATGAAGAAAATCGCCATGCGTTTGTTTTTGAACAGCGCAAAGGCATCCAGCCCTAACATTGAGCTCCAGCTCTGGTTTTTCTGCGCGTTGGCAACCGGAATATGGGGCAGCGTCAGCGTGAACAACGCCAGCACCACAGACAATGTTGCGCCGATATAAAGCTGCATGTGGCTCAGTTCAAAGCCTGAGAAGCTCACGCCCCACATCGCGAAGATAAAGCCAATCGTTCCCCAGATACGAATCGGTGGGAAGTCACTGACGATGTCCATTCCCGCAGATTGCAGGCGATAGTAAGAAATGGTGTTCACCAGCCCAAGCGTTGGCATGTAGGCCAGCGAGTTGAGCAGAATCACAATGAACATCGCGCTCGGTGTCGTGACCTGGGCTGCGAAATACAAGGTGATGGCCCCGACCACGTGGCAACCTGCGTAGAGCCAGCGCGCACTAATCCATTTGTCCGCAATGATACCGAGTAGCGTTGGCATAAAGACCGCCGCAATACCCAATGAACTATACACAGCACCAATGGCTGCTCCATCAAACTTGAGGGTGACAAACATGTATGAGCCGAGTGTTGTCAGCCAACTTCCCCACAAGCAGAACTGCAGAAACGAAAGTACTTTAAGCTGCAGCTTAAGGTTCATGAAAATATCCTCACGGAGGTTAATAGCAAATGTTAGTTTTTTAACATATATGACGCCATATGTTGTAATCGTAACATTAGCAGTGCCGTGAATAGATTTTTGGTACATTCAGCAAATAAATGAAAACATCTTCTGGTTACATTTGAGAATAGTGACGGCGGTTACATTTTTTGCAAATTGCGGCGGGGGAAAGCGGGGGAGTGTTGTATCTCCTGCCGTAAACACGAAAAGCAGGAGATACAACAAACAGAGGAATTACCGGCGGCGATAACTCTTCTGCGCGGTGTTCACCTTATACAGGTAATGGCGTGATTCCGCAGATGGATGGCGCGTGGTCAGCGTCTGATACACGTCGCCCGGCGTCATGCTGTTGATAATGTTATACGCGCGGTTCTTATCATTGTTGAACACGCGCAGCACGCTGCCTGCACCGCCGTTGTAAGCCGTGATGACGGCGTAACGGCGCGAAGTCGGGTTATCAATGCCGGCCAGGTAACTGTCTTGCAAAATCGCCAGGTAAGCCGTACCGGTGTCGATATTGCTTTCTGGATCAAACAAGAAGCTGCGGCTTGGCTTGCCCCATTTCCCCTGCGATTTAAATACGTCAACGCCCGCGCTGTGTTGCACAACCTGCATCAGGCCCAGGGCATCCGCGTGGCTGACTGCGTATGGGTTGAAGCTCGATTCCGTTTGCATGATCGCCAGAATCAGCGATTCATCCACGCCGTATTTCTTCGATGCTTTACGCACCATGCCGAGATATTTATGCGCACGTTTATCCAGGTGGTTTGGCACCAGGTTGATCGTCACGCTGTAGATGATCTTCAGCCCGGTGCTGCGGCTTTTCAGGCGCGTTTGCAGCAGGTAATCCGCAAATTTGGATGCGCGGCCTTCCCAGCGAATCGGCTGCCCGGTGTTATCCATAACCTGGCCATACAGGAACGGCTCTTTGGAGATCTGCACGTCGTTGGCATCGGAATAAAGATCGATGGAACCCGGATCGTCGCCCATCAGCAAAGTGGTGATGATCGCCTGGCGCAGATGCGCGGCAGGATCGGTGCCAGCAATGGTTTCAATGGTAATCGTACCGTCGTCAAAGTTGATGTGACTGCGGGTCAGGTATTGGTCGGTATATTTTACGTAGTCTTTTGGACCCGCAATCAATACTTCCTTCATACCCCAGATATTTTCGATGTTATGAGCAAACTGCCCCATCAAAATATCAAAACCATTAGTGTCCTTAACAAACGCTTCGTTATAGGAATCTTCTTTTTTGCTCGAACATGAGATGAGCAACGGGACAACCAGAGCTAGCGCGAGAAATTTTTTCATCGTTCCGTGTATGCGTTGTGCTTGATGTGGTTTGCATAAGGGCCAGCGGCCCCTGCGTTATTATTTTTCTGGCGGCGTGTAGCCTTCGATATGCACTTCTTTGCCTTCAAACAGGAAGTTGACCATTTCGGCTTCCAGTTCTTTGCGATGTTCCGGGTTCATCATGCTCATTTTGCGTTCGTTAATCAGCATGGTTTGTTTGGTCTGCCACAAAGCCCAGGCTTCTTTAGAGATTTCGTTATAAATGCGCTTGCCCAGTTCACCCGGATACAACTGGAAATCCTGGCCTTCTGCGTCACGTTGCAGGTAAGTACAAAAAATAGTTCTGCTCATCTTTATTCCTCTTCTACGGCCTTTACCAGTTTGAGAACAACCGGTTCGGCGTGTAATTGCTGTAACAAACGCTCTACAGGGGCGGCCAGTCCTACGGACGGTGGCTGCGCTAAGTTATACCAGAGAGCGGTTCCTTCATCCATGCACCCGCTAAACGAAAGCACTGGCAACCACATTGGCACGATATCCAGATGGAAGTGGCTGAATGTATGGCGGAAGGCGTTTAATTGCGTGAGATTATCGGCGGGAATCTGGCGTTGTGCCAGCCACTCGCGCAGCTCTTCTTCGGTTGTGAATTGTGGGAAACAGTACAAACCGCCCCACAGGCCAGCGCTCGGACGTTGGGAAAGCAAAATGCTTTGCTGGTGCTGCATCATCAGGAAATAGCCGGTGCGCTCGGGGATTGTCACTTTCGGCTTCTTGCCCGGATAGCTCGCCCAACTGTTGTTGGCATAAGCCACACAGATATTGTTTACCGGGCACAGCTCGCATTTAGGCTTTGAGCGGGTACAAACCATCGCCCCAAGATCCATCATCGCCTGGTTAAACTGGCTAACCCCTTTTGCTGGCGTGACTTGCTCACTGATGTCCCACAGTTTTTTCTCGACGTCTTTTTTACCCGGCCAGCCGGAAACCGCGTAACAACGGGCCAGCACGCGTTTGACGTTGCCATCCAGAATCGGGAAATGCTTACCAAGCGAGAGCGAAAGAATCGCGCCAGCGGTAGAGCGCCCAACGCCGGGCAGCGCGGCGACTTCATCGTAGGTTTCCGGGAACACGCCGTTGTGCTGATTCGCCACCATTTGCGCGGCTTTGTGCAGGTTACGGGCGCGGGCGTAATAACCCAGGCCAGTCCACAAATGCAGCACTTCGTCGAGTGGGGCATTGGCGAGATCGGTGACTGTCGGGAAGCGCTCCATAAAGCGCTCAAAGTAAGGAATGACGGTCGCAACCTGCGTTTGTTGCAACATCACCTCAGACAGCCATACTTTATAAGGCGTTTTTTCGAGTTGCCATGGCAGTGTTTTGCGGCCGTATTTTTGATACCAGTCGAGAACCTGGTGGGAGAATTGCGGCGCTTGTGTCATTGTGCCTGGCCATCCGATAAAAATATAAATTAGGGGGCTGATTCCAGCACAGACGACTCCGTACTGTAAACCGGAACTTTCTGGTGCTTGCTTCTCACCATTAACTTTGGATAATGCCCGTTTCCCGAACACTAACGAAAGCCTGAACACCATGAAAAATGACGTCATCTCACCGGAATTTAATGAAGAAGGCCGCGCAATGCGCCGGATTCGTAGTTTTGTGCGCCGCCAGGGCCGCCTGACTAAGGGCCAGGAATTCGCACTGGAAAACTATTGGCCGGTGATGGGCGTTGAATATCAAGACGCGCCTGTTGATTTTGCCGAGCTGTTTGGCCGCGAAGCGCCAGTCACGCTGGAAATCGGTTTTGGTATGGGCACGTCGCTGGTGGCAATGGCAAAAGCTAATCCACAGCAGAACTTTTTAGGCATTGAAGTGCACTCACCAGGCGTGGGCGCGTGCCTGGCAACCGCTCATGAAGAGGGCGTTGAGAACTTGCGCGTGATGTGTCACGACGCGGTTGAAGTGCTGCAAAAAATGGTTCCTGACAATTCTTTATCCATGGTTCAGCTCTTTTTCCCTGATCCGTGGCACAAAGCGCGTCATAATAAGCGCCGTATCGTTCAGGTGCCGTTTGCCGAGTTTGTAAAAAGCAAACTGAAACTGGGAGGTGTGTTCCATATGGCGACCGATTGGGAACCTTATGCGGAACACATGCTCGAAGTGATGTCCTCTATCGACGGTTATCAAAACCAGTCGGAGAGTAACGACTACGTACCACGCCCGGATTCGCGTCCGGTGACCAAATTTGAACAACGTGGCCATCGTCTTGGTCACGGCGTATGGGACTTAATGTTCGAGAGGGTAAAGTAATGGCAATTAATCGTAGCCGTCGTTTGCGTAAGAAAATGCACATCGACGAATTCCAGGAAGTGGGGTTCTCTGTTGCATGGCGTTTCCCGGAAGGCACCTCCGAAGAACAAATCGATAAAATCGTTGATGAATTCATTGATGAAGTTATCGATAAAAATGGCCTCGCTTTTGATGGCGGCGGCCACCTTTCCTGGGAAGGCTTAATCTGTCTGCAGGAAATCGGCAAATGCACCGAAGAGCATCAGGCTCTGGTGCGCAAATGGCTTGAAGATCACAAGGCTGAAGATGTTCGCACTAGCGAGCTGTTTGATGTCTGGTGGGATTGATATATACCCTAATCTTTCAAGCTGCACGTGCGTTGGCTTTCCTCGCTCACCCCAGTCACCTACTTAAGTAAGCTCTTGGGGATTCACTGCGTCGCCGCCTTCCTGCAACTCGAAATCTTTGGGTATATGCAGAATAATCAGGTCGGTGAAAACCGGCCTTTTTTTTCTTAAATTTTTAGATGTTCAGGAGTAGCTATGATTCGTAAGGCTCTGATGGGCGTTTTGTTGCTCACCGCGATGCAGGCGCAAGCCGACTATAAATGCAGCGTCACTCCTCGCGATGACGTGGTAATCAATCCGCAATCGGTTCAGGTTGTGGGCGAGAATGGCAATTTGGTTATTGCCCCGGATGGCAGCCTGCAATTTAACGGCAAGCCACACACATTAAACGCAACGCAGCGCCAGTTGGCGGTGAACTATCAGCAAGCGTTGCGTAGCGATCTTCCTTGGATCAACAACGGCGCATTGGCTCGAGTCGAAAAAGGCCGCGTTGCGCTGGATAAAATCGTCGCTCAGGAAGTGGGTGAGAGCAGCAATATGCGCGGTCGCCTGACGAAACTCGACGCGCAATTGAAACAGCAGATGAACCGGATTATCGAGACTCGCCAGGATGGTTTGACCTTCCATTATAAAGCGATTGATCAAGTGCGCTCCGAAGGGCAGCAACTGGTGAATCAGGCGATGGGCGGCATCTTGCAGGACAGCATCAACGAAATGGGTGCGAAAGCGGTTCTGAAAGGTGGTGGTAATCCGCTGCAAGGCGTGTTGGGCAGCCTCGGCGGGTTACAGACTTCGATTCAAAATGAGTGGAAGAACCAGGAAAAAGATTTCGAGCAGTTTGGCCGCGATGTTTGTAGCAAAGTGGTGACGCTGGAGGGGCAGCGCAAAGGGCTGGTTGAGACTTTGAAGTAATACCCTTCATTCTTCAAGCTGCCTCTTTGTTGGCTTCGTGCTCTCGCCCAGGTTACTTACTTATGTAAGCTCCCTGGGCCTCGAACACTTGCCGCCGCGATGCAGCTCGAATTATTTTGGGTATAAGACTTGCTGTTTATTAACGCATAAACGCCGGTTGCTTCTGCTCGTAAGCGGAAATTGAACCTTCGTGTTGCAGCGTCAGGCCGATGCTGTCAAGACCTTCCAACATGCAGTGGCGGCGAAAAGTATCGATGTTAAACGAATAGCTTTTCTCGCCTGCAATCACGGTTTGCGATTCCAGGTCGACCACAAACTTAATCCCCGGATTTGCCGCAACCAGCTTAAACAGCTCATCCACTTCTGCTTCGCTCAACGTCACCGGCAGCAACTGGTTGTTGAATGAGTTACCGTAGAAGATATCCGCAAAACTTGGTGCGATAACCACTTTGAAACCGTAATCAGTCAACGCCCATGGCGCGTGTTCACGGGAAGAACCGCAGCCGAAGTTTTCGCGTGCCAGCAAAATAGAAGCGCCCTTAAACTCCAGGAAGTTCAGCACAAATTCTGGATTAGGTTTTTGGCCTGCGTCGTCCAGAAAACGCCAGTCGTTAAACAGATGTGCGCCAAAACCGGTGCGCGTGACTTTCTGCAAAAACTGCTTAGGAATGATTGCGTCGGTATCAACGTTTGCGGCATCCAGCGGAACGACCAGGCCGGTATGTTGGATAAATTTCTCTGCCATGGTGTTTTCCCTTATTTCAACGTGCGGATGTCAGCAAAGTGACCGGATACAGCGGCAGCGGCGGCCATTGCCGGGCTAACCAGATGTGTGCGACCACCGCGGCCCTGACGGCCTTCAAAGTTACGGTTGCTGGTGGAGGCACAACGCTCGCCCGGTTCCAGACGGTCGTTGTTCATCGCCAGGCACATCGAGCAGCCAGGCAAACGCCATTCAAAACCGGCTTCGATGAAAATCTTATCCAGGCCTTCTGCTTCTGCCTGTGCTTTTACCGGGCCAGAACCTGGAACCACTAACGCCTGCACGCCTGGAGCCACTTTACGGCCTTTGGCGATTTCTGCCGCAGCACGCAAATCTTCGATGCGTGAGTTAGTGCAAGAACCGATAAACACTTTGTCGATGGCGACTTCGGTCAATGGAATACCTGGTTTCAGGCCCATGTACGCCAGCGCTTTCTCGGCAGAGGCGCGTTCTACCGGGTCGGCGAACGATTCTGGATTCGGGATATTTTCAGTGACGGAAATCACCTGGCCTGGATTGGTGCCCCAGGTCACTTGCGGTGCGATTTCTGCGGCGTCCAGCGTGACGATGGTGTCGAATTTCGCGCCTTCGTCAGTGCTGAAGGTTTTCCAGTACGCCACTGCGTTGTCCCAGTCGGCTGCTTTCGGTGCATGCAGACGGCCTTTCACGTAGTTGAAGGTGGTTTCGTCTGGTGCCACGATGCCTGCTTTGGCACCCATTTCGATAGCCATGTTACACAGCGTCATGCGGCCTTCCATCGACAGCGCCTGAATCGCGCTACCGCAGAATTCCACCACATGCCCGGTGCCGCCAGCGCTGCCGGTTTTGCCGATAATCGCCAGCACGATGTCTTTCGCGGTGATGCCAGGTGCCGCAGTGCCGGTCACTTCAATCTTCATGGTTTTGGCGCGGCCCTGTTTCAGGGTTTGCGTCGCCAGCACATGTTCAACTTCAGAAGTACCGATACCAAATGCCAGTGCGCCAAATGCGCCGTGGGTCGCGGTGTGGGAGTCGCCGCACACGATGGTCATGCCCGGCAAAGTGATACCTTGCTCCGGCCCCATCACGTGAACGATGCCCTGGAATGGGTGGTTCAGGTCATACAATTCAACGCCGAATTCTTTGCAGTTTTTCATCAACTCCTGCATCTGAATGCGGGCCATTTCGCCGGAAGCGTTGATGTCTTTAGTCTGCGTAGAAACGTTGTGATCCATGGTGGCAAAAGTTTTGCCAGGCTGACGCACCGGGCGCTTGTGCGCACGCAGGCCATCAAACGCCTGTGGCGAAGTCACTTCATGAACCAGATGACGGTCGATATACAGCAGCGGCGTTTCGTCTACGGCTTCATAAACGACGTGAGCATCGTACAATTTTTGATATAACGTTTTCGCCATGATTATTTCCCCTCTGCCACGAAGCGAGCAATGGTGTCGCCCATTTCGTCGGTGCTGATTGCGTTGCCATCACGAGCCAGGTCGCCGGTACGGAAACCTTCTTCCAGTGCGATGTTGATAGCGTTTTCGATGGCCTGAGCGGCCTCTTCAGCATCCAGGCTGTAGCGCAGTAACAGAGCCAGAGACAGGATCTGCGCAATTGGGTTTGCGATGTTTTTGCCCGCGATATCCGGTGCGGAACCGCCAGCGGGTTCGTACAGACCAAAACCTTGTTCGTTCAGACTTGCCGATGGCAACATGCCCATGGAGCCGGTGATCATCGCGCATTCGTCAGACAGAATGTCGCCAAACAGGTTGGAGCACAGCAGCACGTCAAACTGGGACGGGTCTTTAATCAGCTGCATGGTGGCGTTGTCGATGTACATGTGTGCCAACTCAACGTCCGGGTATTCTTTCGCGATTTCGCCGACGATCTCCCGCCACATGACGGAAGTTTGCAGCACGTTCGCTTTATCAATGGACGTCACTTTATGGCGGCGTTTGCGAGCAGACTCGAAAGCAATGCGTGCAATACGTTCGATCTCGAAGCGGTAATAGACTTCGGTATCAAACGCTTTTTCGTGCATGCCGGAGCCTTCACGGCCTTTTGGCTGGCCAAAGTAGATGCCGCCAGTTAATTCACGCACGCACAGAATGTCGAAACCGTTGGCGGCGATATCAGCACGCAGCGGGCAAAACTCTTCCAGGCCTTGATACAGGCGGGCAGGACGCAGGTTGCTGAACAATTTAAAGTGCTTACGCAGTGGCAACAATGCGCCACGTTCAGGCTGTTGAGCTGGTGGCAGGTGTTCCCATTTCGGGCCACCGACGGAGCCGAACAGAATCGCATCTGCCTGCTCGCAACCTTCAACAGTAACCGGCGGCAGCGGGTTGCCGTGACGATCAATCGCAATTCCACCGACGTCATACTGACTGGTAGTAATGCGCATATCGAAGCGCTTACGAACTGCATCCAGCACTTTCAGCGCCTGAGCCATAACTTCTGGGCCAATGCCGTCACCCGGCAATACTGCTATATGATGAGTTTTTGACATGTCACACGGTTTCCTGATTATTTTCTTTATTATGAGCTTTGCGTTGCAATTCTTTTTCGACGATGCCCGCACGCCAGATGTTGTTCAGCACGTTAATCATCGCTTTCGCCGAAGATTCAACGATATCGGTCGCCAGACCTACGCCATGGAAACGGCGGCCTTTGTGAGTCACAACGATATCAACCTGGCCCAAAGCGTCTTTGCCCTGGCCTTTCGCAGAAAGCTGGTATTTCACCAGTTCAACGTCGTAATTTGTGATGCGATTAATCGCCTGGTAGACGGCATCAACCGGGCCGTTGCCGGTAGCAGCTTCTGAATGCGTTTCTTCGCCACACTGCAATTGAACAGAAGCGGTGGAAATCACGCTGGAACCTGACTGCACGTTGAAGTATTCCATGCGGAAATGTTCGGGTTCTTCCTGCTGCTTGCCGATGAAGGCCAATGCTTCCAAATCGTAGTCAAAGACCTGGCCTTTTTTGTCGGCCAGTTTCAGGAAGGCGTCGTATAAAGAGTCCAGATTGTAGTCGGTTTCTTTATAGCCCATCTCTTCCATGCGGTGTTTCACAGCGGCGCGACCGGAGCGGGAAGTCAGGTTCAATTGCACCTGATTCAGGCCGATGGTTTCCGGCGTCATGATTTCGTAGTTTTCGCGGTTTTTCAGCACGCCATCCTGGTGAATACCAGAGGAGTGGGCGAAGGCGTTTGAACCGACAACGGCTTTATTAGACGGGATTGGCATATTGCACAGTTGGCTGACAATCTGGCTGGTGCGGTAGATTTCGTGGTGATTGATATTAGTGTGTACGCCCAACATTTGGCCGCGCACTTTAATCGCCATAATCACTTCTTCCAGCGCGGTGTTACCGGCGCGTTCGCCGATGCCATTCAATGTACCTTCAACTTGACGTGCACCCGCCTGAATCGCGGCGATGGAGTTGCCGGTCGCCATACCCAAATCGTCGTGGCAGTGAACGGAGATAATGGCTTTATCAATGTTGGGTACGCGGTTGTACAAGGTCTGGATAATGCCACCGAACTGAACTGGCGTGGTGTAGCCGACGGTATCCGGGATATTGATGGTTGTAGCGCCTGCGCCAATGGCGGCTTCTACAATGCGACACAGGTTGTCGATTGGAGTACGACCCGCATCTTCACAAGAGAATTCGACGTCGTCGGTATAGTTACGGGCGCGTTTTACAGAATTTACCGCGCGAGCTAAAACATCATCGAAGGTACTGCGCAATTTTGTTTCGATGTGCATGGTCGAGGTGGCCAGGAACACGTGGATACGAAACGCTTCGGCAATTTTCAGTGCTTCGGCAGCGACATCGATATCTTTATCTACACAACGAGCGAGGCCACACACACGGCTATTTTTGATGTTGCGGGCGATGGTTTGTACAGATTCAAAATCGCCAGGAGAGGAAACCGGGAAGCCGACTTCCATCACGTCCACACCCATACGTTCCAGCGCCATCGCGATTTGCAGCTTCTCTTTTACGCTCAGACTTGCCTGTAATGCCTGCTCACCATCACGCAAAGTGGTATCGAAAATAATGACTTGTTGGCTCATGTTGTGGTCCTTTCTCGTCTTAGGGGCCCTTGCTACGAGCATAAAAAAACCCGCGCAGTGGCGCGGGTTTTTTCTGTCTGGTGGCTTGAATCAACGCTTGATTTCGCCCACCAGTCTACCGCGCAATGAAGTTGCGTTTAGTAGTAGACCTAGTAGGCGGTTGCTGCGAATCATGTTTCAAGCCCCAAGTGAATTTCGTTATGCATTTATTGGTACTTGATCTGGTTTGCTGTGTCAACACTCTATTGCTTTAGACACCCTTTTAGGAACCATAAGTTGAGAAGGTTTCTTAGCTATATGTGCTGAGATATTCATGTTTCATAATATATATAAGAAGTATGAAAAAATACTTCTTACCTTGCTGCATAAGATTGAAATCATCAGAAACAATTAAAAACAATATGTTAAGCGGTCGTTGTATTCACCATGGTTATGATTTGGAGGGTTTATTCATCATTTCGTTTCTATTTTAGGAATTTATCATCTTTTATTATTCTCAAAATATGAGTAGAACGTTTGTTTCTAAAATGAGGATGTTATCGATACTTAATATATTATTCACTGGGCCAATTATTGTGTGTTCAGTCATATTGTGATTTGATAAGCACGCTTTAGAAACCAACTGGCAAGAATTGAATCATTGAAGATTCAATCGCTTCACCCGGCCTGCCAGTCGCTAACGACCTGTTGGACCATTGAATAATGCTAATTTAGAAATTTATATTTGGATATTTTAAATAGTGTTTTTGATTGCGTTAATCAACATGTTCTGCTTAGCAAGTGATATTAAGGGAAATTCGCAGTGTCATCTGCGCAAAAGGAATCGACAACTTAGTGGAGTTAGTCATGTCTGATAATTATGTAGAACAACCGGCAGTTCATGATGGGTTTAAACCTCAACTACGTTCTGTCGATTTGAATTTATTAACTGTATTTGATGCTGTGATGCAAGTGCAGAATATTACCCGTGCCGCCCAGTCTTTGGGAATGTCTCAGCCTGCGGTGAGCAATGCGGTCGCGCGTTTGAAAATCATGTTCAATGATGAACTGTTTGTGCGCTATGGCCGTGGCATACAGCCTACAGCGCGCGCTTACCAGTTATTCGGTGCGATACGTCAGGCGTTGCAGTTAGTTCAGAACGAACTACCTGGCGCTGGTTTTGAACCCGCCAGCAGCGAACGTGTATTTAACATTTGTGTCAGCAGTCCGTTGGATAATCTACTGACATCAGTCATCTTTAATAATATGAAACGCTTTGCGCCGGGTATTCAGTTACTCTTCAAATCTGCGTTGAATAAAGATATTGAACATCAGTTACGTTACCAGGAGACGGAGTTTGTTATTAGTTACACAGAATTTCGTCGTCCGGAGTTTACTTGCGTACCGCTGTTTGAAGATGAAATGGTACTGGTCGCCAGTAATAAGCATCCACGTTTAATTAAACCGCTTACGGAAGACGACATTTATAACGAGAAGCATGCGGTTGTGTCGCTTGAGCGTTTTGCTTCATTTAGTGCTCCCTGGTATCAGTCTGTTGAGAAGCAAGCCTGCATTTCTTATCAAGGGATGGCGATGACCAGTGTTTTAAATGTCGTGTCGCAGACTCACCTTGTCGCTATCGCCCCGCGCTGGTTAGCTGAAGAGTTTGCTGATTCACTGCATTTGCAAATATTCCCGTTACCGCTGAAAGATAATATCTCTACTTGTTATTTATCCTGGCACGAAGCCGCCGGACGCGATAAAGGCCATCAGTGGATGGAAAAGTTACTGACAACGGTATGCAGTAAATAGATTCAGTCAGTTAATCAATTTTAAACCGGGTAGTGAAAGCTACTCGGTTATTCTTTTTTTTATCCATTTTATAGATTTTTACGCTGTCGCACCTTTTGAGTTTCCTCTCCTGATCGTTCAATAAACCCTGCGTTAATTAGATTTAACCTGCGAATCAATCTTTCATAACATTTTCAATCATAATCTTTGCTTATGTTCAGAGCTAAACTCCGCCAGAAAAGGGTTTTGCAGTATCGGCAGGCAAACTCTCTTGCTGCGCCTGAAGATTGGCAATTGATTGCCTGATTTTCAGCGGTTATGTTAGGCGGATTACTAAAAATAAAATGCAGGGCGCAACAACCTGCCTCAACGACTTAGCGGAAATGATTTCTGCGGTCGGTCAAACACGTAAGCCTGGAGGCAAACCATGGAGATGTTGTCAGGAGCCGAGATGGTCGTCCGATCGTTAATCGATCAGGGCGTTAAGTATGTATTCGGCTATCCCGGAGGCGCGGTACTCGATATTTACGATGCGCTTCATACCATTGGCGGCATTGATCATGTGCTGGTGCGCCATGAACAAGCGGCCGTGCATATGGCTGATGGCCTTGCGCGGGCAACGGGGGAAGTTGGTGTTGTGCTGGTGACATCCGGGCCAGGTGCGACCAATGCGATTACCGGCATTGCCACCGCCTATATGGACTCTATTCCCATGGTTGTGCTGTCAGGCCAGGTCGCGACCTCGCTGATTGGTTACGATGCCTTCCAGGAATGCGACATGGTGGGGATTTCGCGTCCGATAGTGAAGCACAGTTTCCTGGTTAAACAGGCCGAAGATATTCCCGGTATTATCAAAAAAGCCTTCTGGCTGGCGGCGAGCGGTCGCCCAGGCCCGGTAGTCGTGGACTTGCCGAAAGACATCATGAACCCGGCAAACAAACTGCCTTATAGCTACCCTGAAACCGTCAGCATGCGTTCTTACAACCCAACAACTCAGGGTCATAAAGGGCAAATTAAGCGTGCTTTGCAAACGCTGCTGGCCGCGAAAAAGCCAGTGATGTATGTCGGCGGCGGGGCGATCACCTCTTCCTGCCATGATGAATTGCTTGAGCTTGCTCAGAAACTCAATATTCCCGTTGTCTCCTCTTTAATGGGTTTGGGCGCATTCCCTGGCACACATCGCCAGGCGCTGGGTATGTTGGGGATGCACGGAACTTACGAAGCCAATATGGTGATGCACAACTCTGACGTGATTTTCGGGGTCGGTGTGCGTTTCGATGACCGTACGACGAACAATCTGGCGAAGTACTGCCCAAATGCGACCGTGTTGCACATTGATATCGATCCCACTTCAATTTCCAAAACGGTTGGCGCTGATATTCCGATTGTGGGCGATGCAAAGCAGGTTCTTCAGCAAATGCTGGAATTGCTGGCACAAGAAGCGCCGCAGCAGGGCTGTGATGATATTCGTGACTGGTGGCAGCAAATTGACCATTGGCGCGCACGCCAGTGTCTTGAGTTTGACAGAGCCAGCGACAAAATTAAGCCGCAGGCGGTCATTGAAACTATTTACCGCCTGACCAACGGCGAGGCGTATGTCACGTCTGATGTGGGTCAGCACCAGATGTTCGCCGCACTCTATTACACCTTTGATAAACCTCGCCGTTGGATTAACTCCGGCGGCCTTGGCACCATGGGCTTCGGCCTGCCAGCAGCCCTTGGCGTGAAAATGGCATTGCCGGAAGAAACAGTGGTTTGTGTGACGGGCGATGGCAGTATTCAGATGAATATCCAGGAGCTTTCCACCGCGCTGCAATATGGTTTGCCGGTGCTGGTGCTGAACCTCAACAACCGCTATCTCGGCATGGTGAAGCAGTGGCAGGATATGATTTATTCAGGCCGCCATTCTCAGTCTTACATGGAATCTTTACCTGATTTCGTGCGAATTGCAGAAGCTTACGGGCACGTAGGGATCCGTATCAGCGAACCGCAAGAACTGGAAAGCAAACTGATTGAAGCGCTGGAAGCCGTGCGTAATCAGCGCCTTGTGTTTGTTGATGTCACTGTTGATGGCACTGAGCATGTGTACCCAATGCAAATCCGTGGCGGCGGTATGGATGAGATGTGGTTAAGCAAAACGGAGAGAACCTGATTATGCGCCGGATATTATCTGTATTACTCGAAAATGAGTCCGGGGCATTGTCCCGAGTGATTGGCTTATTCGCTCAGCGCGGTTACAACATCGAAAGCCTGACGGTCGCACCGACTGACGATCCAACCCTTTCGCGTATGACTATTCAGACTGTGGGTGATGCCAAAGTTCTGGAGCAAATCGAAAAGCAACTTCACAAACTGGTGGATGTGCTGCGTGTCAGCGAGTTGGTGCTGGGCTCACATGTCGAGCGTGAAATCATGCTGGTGAAAGTGCAGGCGAGCGGTTACGGGCGTGAAGAAGTGAAACGCAATGCGGAAATCTTCCGTGGGCAAATCATTGATGTGACGCCGACGCTTTACACAGTTCAACTCGCCGGAACCAGCGACAAACTGGATGCTTTCCTGAACACCATTCGTGAAGTGGCTAAAATTGTCGAGGTGGCGCGTTCGGGAATTGTCGGCGTTTCTCGCGGCGATAAGATCATGCGCTAGCCTGTTAAGGGCGCTTAAAAACTAACCCGGTAACCTGAACCGGGTTTTTTTTTGCAAATTGCGCAACAACTGCCAGCAAAAGCGGTTGCCCGAGGTATTATTCTGCGCTTAGATGATAAAAATGAAACCATGACCAGGGTATGGTTATGGAAATCCTAAATAAGGGGCTACTGTGAAATTGGATGAAATCGCGCGCCTGGCTGGAGTTTCGCGCACCACGGCGAGCTACGTCATCAACGGTAAGGCAAAGCAGTATCGCGTTAGCGATAAAACCGTTGAGAAAGTCATGGCGGTTGTACGCGAACATAACTACCACCCGAATGCGGTGGCCGCAGGACTTCGCGCCGGGCGGACGCGTTCTATCGGATTAGTTATTCCAGACCTTGAGAACACCAGTTATACCCGTATCGCTAATTATCTGGAGCGCCAGGCTCGCCAGCGTGGTTATCAGTTGCTGATTGCCTGCTCTGAAGATCAGCCTGATAACGAAATGCGTTGCATTGAGCACCTGTTGCAGCGCCAGGTTGATGCCATTATCGTTTCAACTTCATTGCCACCTGAACATCCTTTCTATCAGCGCTGGGCGAACGATCCTTTCCCTATTATTGCGCTCGACCGGGCATTAGATCGTGAAAACTTCATCAGCGTTGTCGGCGCAGATCAGGAAGATGCGGAAATGCTGGCGAGTGAGCTACGCACCTTCCCGGCTGAAACGGTACTTTACCTCGGTGCATTGCCTGAACTTTCAGTCAGTTATCTGCGTGAGCAAGGTTTCCGTACTGCCTGGAAAGATGATCCGCGTGAAGTGCATTTCTTATATGCCAACAGCTATGAACGCGAAGCCGCAGCACAGCTTTTTGATAAATGGCTGGAAACGCATCCGATGCCACAGGCGCTTTACACCACTTCATTTGCATTATTACAAGGTGTTATGGATGTAACACTGCGTCGCGAAGGGCAGTTGCCATCTGAGCTGGCGATTGCGACTTTCGGTGATAATGAATTGCTCGATTTCCTGCAATGCCCGGTGCTGGCGGTTGCGCAGCGCCACCGCGATGTTGCGGAGCGCGTGCTGGAATTGGTACTGGCAAGCCTTGATGAGCCTCGCAAGCCGAAGGCCGGGTTAACGCGAATTCGTCGTAATCTATATCGTCGCGGTAGTTTGAGTCGCCACTAACCAATGATGGCAGTTACGGCTGCCATTTTTTATTAAGAATTATCTTCTTTTAATTCCCTTGTTTATTCAGGTAATTATTTTTCATTTGTATTAGAGGAATCCTTAATTCCATAATTGATATAATTCCGCTGTTTGAATTATTTTGTTACATAGCAAAGTGTAAAAATGACGGATAATTAAACAATAGCGAACTGTTACTCAACAAACTCTCTCGCCAGGCCGCGCTTAGCCTGCATCTGGCGCTGTTAACCTTCCACGAAATACCTTAAAATGCCGACCGCGTCGCAAACTGAACACTTCATATTTTAACTGTCCGGTTTTCAGTCGATTTAACGATATTTGTGTTTATTGATCTTTTTTCTTTCAAATATTCATAACGTTAATTTTGCATCGTGGATGTAGCGCCTTTTCACGCCAGTCATTTATCAATCGCTTAGGAGATGAAATTTATTTCCATCAGCGTTGTAGCTTGCTTGACAAGGTTTTCCTCCGCTCCGTAAACTCCTTTAGGTGGGATTTTGTGGGTCAAAGTGGTGGAAAGGGGAATTTAAGGGTGAGGCTGGCATGTTCCGTGGGGCAACATTAGTCAATCTCGACAGCAAAGGGCGGCTTGCCGTACCTACCCGTTACCGGGAAAAGCTTGTCGAAACCTCTGAAGGTCAGATGGTCTGTACCATCGACATCCATCACCCATGCCTGCTGCTTTATACCCTTCCCGAGTGGGAAATTATTGAACAAAAGCTAGCTCGTCTGTCGAGCATGAACCCGGTTGAGCGTCGCGTGCAGCGATTGTTACTCGGGCATGCCAGTGAATGTCAGATGGATAGCGCCGGGCGATTGTTGCTTGCGCCAGTTTTGCGCCAACACGCCGGGCTAACCAAAGAAGTGATGCTGGTTGGGCAGTTCAATAAGTTTGAACTGTGGGATGAAACGACCTGGCATCAACAGGTCAAGGAAGACATCGACGCTGAGCAGGCTACGACGACAACCTTGTCGGACCGTCTGCAGGACTTGTCACTATAAATAATGATGGAAAATTTTAAACATACTTCGGTGCTGCTAGATGAGGCCGTGAACGGTCTTAACATTCGTCAGGATGGCATCTACATCGATGGCACCTTTGGCCGTGGCGGTCATTCTCGCTTGATTCTTTCCCAACTGGGACCAGAAGGGCGCCTGCTGGCTATCGACCGTGATCCGCAAGCCATTGAGGCTGCAAAGGCGATCGATGATCCGCGCTTCTCCATTATTCACGGACCTTTCTCTGAACTAGCCGAGTACGCACGCGAACGTGATTTGTTGGGTAAAATCGACGGCATCCTGTTGGATCTTGGCGTTTCTTCCCCGCAGCTTGACGACGCCGAACGTGGATTCTCTTTTATGCGTGACGGCCCGCTGGACATGCGTATGGACCCGACTCGCGGTCAGTCTGCCGCAGAATGGTTGCTAAGCGCTGACGAAGCCGACATCGCCTGGGTGATTAAAACCTTCGGTGAAGAGAAATTTGGCAAGCGTATCGCGCGCGCCATTATCGAGCGCAACCGCGAACAGCCAATGACTCGCACCAAAGAGCTGGCAACAGTGGTGGCAGCGGCAATGCCGGTAAAAGACAAGTTCAAACACCCGGCGACGCGCACGTTCCAGGCTATCCGTATCTGGATCAACAGCGAACTTGAAGAGATTGAAAAGGCGCTTAAAGGTTCGATTGAAACTCTTTCGCCTGGTGGTCGCTTATCCATTATCAGTTTCCACTCGCTGGAAGACCGAATTGTTAAGCGCTTTATGCGTGAAAACACCCGTGGACCACAGGTTCCAGCGGGTATTCCAATGACTGAAGCGCAGTTGAACAAGCTCGGCGGCAGATATTTAAAATCTATTGGCAAAATGATGCCGGGTGAAGAAGAAGTGGCGGAAAACCCGCGCGCGCGTAGTTCTGTACTGCGCATCGCCGAAAGGACGAACGCATGATCAATAAAGTGGCGGAAACCCTAAGCAAAGTAACCGGTCAATTGAGCAGTGGCGAGCGCCATGCTCTGCCATCGGTGATTGGTGGTGACTTACTGCGCCACGGGAAACTGCCATTGATTTTGTTCACCGCCATTATCGTCACCGCCATTTTTGTTGTCACCACCGCGCACCATACCCGTCTGCTTACCGCACAGCGTGAGCAAATGGTGGTGGAGCGTGATGCGCTGGATATCGAATGGCGTAACTTGATTCTGGAAGAAAACGCACTGGGCGATCATAGCCGAGTGGAGCGGGTCGCGACGGAAAAGCTGCAGTTGCAGCATGTCGACCCATCGCAGGAAAACATCGTAGTTCAGCAATAAGGAATCGCGTGACTGATGAGAGCAGCGGCAAAAACGCTTAAACCGAAACGCCAGGAAGAACAGGCCAACTTTGTAAGTTGGCGTTTTGCGTTGCTTTGCGGTTGCATTTTGCTGGCGCTGGTTTTCCTGTTGGGGCGCGTTGCCTGGCTGCAAATCATCGCGCCAGACATGTTGGTTCGCCAGGGGGATATGCGTTCCCTCCGTGTGCAGGAAGTTTCTACTTCTCGCGGCATGATTAGCGACCGTGCAGGCCGTCCATTGGCGGTCAGCGTGCCAGTGAATGCGATTTGGGCTGACCCGAAAGAGCTGCATGATGCCGGTGGCATTACGCTGGATAACCGCTGGAAAGCGCTGGCTGACGCTCTGAAAATCCCTCTCGATCAACTCGCTTCCCGCGTTAACAGTAACCCGAAAGGTCGCTTCATTTATCTCGCCCGTCAGGTCAATCCTGATATCGGCGACTACATCAAAAAACTCAAACTTCCTGGCATTCACCTGCGTCAGGAATCTCGTCGTTATTACCCGTCGGGCGAAGTCACTGCTCACCTCATTGGCTTCACAAACGTCGATAGCCAGGGCATTGAAGGCGTTGAGAAGAGCTTTGATAAATGGCTGACCGGGCAACCGGGCGAGCGCATTGTGCGTAAAGACCGTTTTGGCCGCGTGATTGAAGACATTTCTTCAACCGACAGCCAGGCCGCCCACAACCTCGCGCTCAGTATTGATGAACGCTTACAGGCGCTGGTTTACCGCGAACTGAACAATGCCGTGGCTTTCAACAAAGCCGAATCGGGCAGTGCGGTGCTGGTAGATGTGAGCACCGGCGAAGTGTTAGCGATGGCAAACAGCCCATCCTATAACCCAAATAATCTGAGCGGCACGCCAAAAGACGTGATGCGTAACCGCACCATTACGGACGTTTTCGAGCCGGGTTCGACAGTTAAACCGATGGTGGTCATGACCGCGCTGCAACGTGGCGTGGTGCGTGAAAATACCGTTCTGAATACCGTGCCGTACCGCATCAATGGTCATGAGATCAAAGATGTGGCGCGCTACAGCGAATTGACCCTTACCGGGGTGCTACAGAAGTCGAGTAACGTCGGGGTTTCTAAACTGGCGTTAGCGATGCCCTCCTCAGCGTTGGTAGATACTTACTCACGTTTTGGATTGGGAAAAGCGACCAACTTGGGGCTGGTCGGAGAACGCAGTGGCTTATATCCGCAAAAACAACGGTGGTCTGACATAGAGAGGGCCACCTTCTCTTTCGGCTACGGGCTAATGGTAACCCCGTTACAGTTAGCGCGAGTCTACGCAACGATTGGCAGTTACGGCGTGTATCGCCCGCTGTCGATTACGAAGGTTGATCCGCCGGTTCCTGGTGAGAGAATTTTCCCTGAACCGCTGGTTCGTACCGTCGTACATATGATGGAAAGTGTGGCATTGCCTGGTGGTGGTGGCGTTAAAGCGGCTATTAAAGGCTACCGCATTGCGATTAAGACCGGTACGGCGAAAAAAGTCGGGCCGGATGGAAAATACGTTAACAAATACATTGCTTACACCGCAGGCGTTGCGCCAGCAAGTAATCCTCGATTCGCTCTGGTGGTGGTGATTAACGACCCACAAGCAGGGAAATATTACGGTGGTGCCGTCTCTGCACCTGTGTTCGGTGCCATCATGGGCGGCGTTCTGCGCACCATGAACATCGAGCCGGATGCTCTGGCGACAGGTGAAAAAAGTGAATTTGTAATCAATCAAAAAGAGGGATCAGGTGGCAGATCGTAATTTGCGCGACCTTCTCGCTCCATGGGTGCCGCAAGCGCCGGAGAGAGCACTGCGAGAAATGACACTCGATAGCCGTGTGGCGGCATCGGGCGACCTTTTTGTGGCTATCGTAGGTCATCAGGCGGACGGGCGTCGATATATCCCGCAGGCAATAGCGCAAGGCGTAGCCGCTATCATTGCTGAAGCTGAAGGGGAAGCAACTGATGGCGAAATCCGTGAAATGCACGGCGTGCCGGTTATTTATCTGAGCCAGCTTCATCAACGTCTTTCTGCTCTGGCAGGGCGTTTTTACCACGAACCTTCCAGCGCATTACGCCTGGTGGGTGTCACCGGAACAAACGGTAAAACCACTACCGCTCAACTGTTAGCGCAGTGGAGCCAGTTATTAGGCGAAACCAGTGCGGTGATGGGCACGGTGGGTAACGGCCTGCTGGGTAACGTAAAACCGACTGAAAATACCACCGGTTCCGCCGTCGATGTACAGCAAGTGCTTGCTAACCTTGCTGAGCAGGGCGCGAGCTTTGCCGCGATGGAAGTTTCTTCTCATGGCCTGGTGCAACATCGCGTTTCGGCATTGAAATTTGCCGCCAGCGTGTTCACCAACTTGAGCCGCGATCACCTTGATTACCACGGTGATATGGCGGGCTACGAAGCGGCTAAATGGCAGTTGTTCTCCGAACACGATTACGGCCACGCTGTCATCAATGCTGATGATGAAGTCGGACGCAACTGGTTAGCGCGTTTACCTGACGCGGTTGCGGTGACGATGGAAAACAATTTGCAGCCAGGCTGTCGTGGACGCTGGTTGAAAGCCACCAACGTGCATTATCACGATGGCGGGGCAACTATCCAGTTCAGTTCCTCATGGGGCGATGGCGAAATTGAAAGCCGCCTGATGGGCGCGTTTAACGTCAGCAACTTGCTGTTGGCGCTCGCGACGCTGCTGGTTCTGGATTACCCGATTGAAGAACTGCTGAAAACCGCTCCGAGCCTGCAGCCGGTTTGTGGGCGTATGGAAGTGTTCAGCGCACCAGGCAAACCGACGGTAGTGGTGGATTATGCCCACACGCCGGACGCACTGGAAAAAGCCCTGCAAGCCGCGCGTTTACACTGTAGCGGCAAGCTGTGGTGCGTGTTCGGTTGCGGCGGCGATCGCGATAAAGGCAAGCGCCCAATTATGGGTGGCATCGCTGAGCAATACGCCGATGTGGTTGTGGTCACTGATGACAACCCGCGCACTGAAGAGCCAAAGTCGATTGTTGCCGATATCCTGGTGGGCATGTTGGATGCAGGCCGTGCGCATGTGGTTTCAGGCCGCGCCGAAGCCGTGACCAACGCAATCATGCAAGCCAAAGAAAACGATGTGGTTCTGGTTGCCGGTAAAGGCCATGAGGATTATCAAATTGTAGGTGTACGCCGTCTGGATTACTCAGATCGCGTCACCGCCGCCCGCCTGTTGGGGGTTGTGGCATGATTCGCGTTTCATTGAGCCAACTTGCCACTGTTCTGCACGGTGATTTACACGGTGCAGACGCTGATATTATTGATGTCACCACTGACACGCGCAAACTCACGCCGGGATGTCTGTTCGTTGCACTGAAAGGCGAGCGTTTTGATGCGCACGACTTTGCGCAAGATGCCGTGAACGGTGGGGCTGGGGCGTTACTGGTTAGCCGTAAGCTGGACGTCAACGTTCCGCAGTTGGTGGTTGCCGATACGCATCAGGCGTTCGGCGAACTGGCCGCCTGGGTTCGTCAGCAGGTGCCAACTCGTATCGTCGCGCTGACCGGTTCTTCGGGCAAAACCTCCGTTAAAGAGATGACCGCAGCGATTTTGCGCGAGTGCGGGAACACCTTGTACACCGCCGGAAACCTGAATAACGATATTGGCGTACCAATGACGCTACTGCGTCTGACACCAGAATATGAATATGCCGTGATTGAACTGGGTGCTAACCACCAGGGCGAAATCGCCTGGACGGTAAACCTGACTCGCCCGGAAGCCGCGTTGGTCAACAACCTGGCGGCAGCGCACCTTGAAGGCTTTGGTTCACTGGCCGGTGTGGCGAAAGCAAAAGGTGAAATCTTCGCAGGATTGCCTGCTAACGGCATCGCGATTCTCAACGCTGACAATAACGACTGGCTGAACTGGCAAGAAACGATCGGCGAGCGTAAAACCTGGCGCTTTTCGCCGAATGCCGCAGGCAGCGATTTTACAGCGACTAACGTGCATATCACTACCCACGGCACTGAGTTCACGATTAAAACGCCAGTGGGCGATATCGACGTGAATCTGCCGCTTCCGGGTCGACATAACATTGCCAACGCGCTGGCAGCTGCGTCGCTGGCTATGGCAGTTGGCGCTACGCTCGAAGCAGTCAAAGCCGGTCTTGCCGATCTGAAGGCTGTGCCTGGCCGTCTGTTCCCGATTCAACTTTCCGAAAACCAACTGCTGCTCGACGACAGCTACAACGCCAATGTGGGGTCAATGACCGCCGCAGCACAGGTGCTGTCTGAAATGCCGGGCTTCCGCGTGATGGTTGTCGGGGATATGGCGGAATTGGGCGACGAGTCTGTTGAATGCCATCGCCAGGTTGGCGAAGCCGCAAAAGCATCAGGCATTGATTGCGTTCTGAGCGTAGGCACACTGAGTGAAATTATCAGTCAAGCCTCTGAAGTGGGCGAACATTTTACCGATAAGCCTTCTTTAATCGTGCGCCTCAAGGCGCTCATCGCAGAGCATTCAATGATTACCATTTTAGTGAAGGGTTCACGTAGTGCCGCCATGGAACAGGTAGTACGCGCATTACAGGAGAATGGAACATGTTAGTTTGGCTGGCCGAACACTTGGTCAAATATTATTCCGGCTTTAACGTCTTTTCGTATCTGACGTTTCGCGCCATTGTCAGCCTGCTGACTGCTCTGTTCATCTCGTTATGGATGGGGCCGCGTATGATTGCTCGTTTGCAGCAACTTTCCTTCGGCCAGGTTGTGCGTAACGACGGCCCGGAATCGCACTTTAGCAAGCGTGGAACGCCAACGATGGGCGGGATTATGATCCTGACTTCTATCGTTATTTCCGTGTTGATGTGGGCTTATCCGTCAAACCCCTATGTCTGGTGTGTACTGTTCGTGCTGGTCGGTTACGGTGCCATTGGCTTTGTTGATGATTACCGCAAAGTGGTACGCAAAGATACCAAAGGGCTGATTGCCCGCTGGAAATATTTCTGGATGTCAGTCATCGCGTTGGCGGTTGCCTTCACGATGTACAGCGCAGGAAAAGGAACGCCAGCCACCGAGCTGGTTGTGCCGTTCTTTAAAGACGTAATGCCGCAGCTTGGCCTGTTCTACGTGCTGTTGGCGTACTTTGTTATCGTCGGCACCGGCAACGCTGTCAACCTGACCGATGGCCTCGACGGCCTGGCGATTATGCCGACCGTGCTGGTGGCGTCTGGCTTTGCGCTGGTTGCCTGGGCGACAGGTAACATCAAGTTTGCTGAATATCTGCATATTCCGTACCTGCGCCATGCAGGTGAACTAGTTATCGTCTGCACCGCGATTGTTGGTGCAGGGCTTGGTTTCTTGTGGTTCAACACCTATCCAGCGCAAGTCTTTATGGGCGATGTTGGCTCACTGGCTCTGGGCGGTGCGCTCGGAACCATCGCTGTGCTGCTGCGTCAGGAATTCCTGTTAGTGATTATGGGCGGCGTGTTTGTGGTTGAAACGCTGTCGGTGATTTTGCAGGTTGGTTCTTTCAAATTGCGCGGACAACGCATTTTCCGTATGGCCCCGATTCATCACCATTATGAATTGAAAGGCTGGCCGGAGCCGCGTGTGATTGTGCGCTTCTGGATTATCTCGCTGATGCTGGTCCTGATCGGCCTTGCTACTCTGAAGGTGCGTTAATCATGACTGATTACCAGGGTAAAAAAGTCGTCATCATCGGATTGGGCCTCACCGGCCTGTCCTGTGTGGATTATTTCCTCGCGCGCGGCGTGACGCCTCGCGTGATGGACACCCGCATCTCGCCACCGGGACTGGATAAACTGCCAGAAGCGGTGGAACGACACACTGGCTCACTCAACGAAGACTGGTTGTTAGCGGCTGACCTGATTGTTGCCAGCCCTGGTATCGCAATTGCCCATCCTGCTTTGAGCCGTGCGGCTGAGGCTGGCGTAGAAATTGTGGGTGATATCGAGCTGTTTTGCCGCGAAGCACAAGCGCCGATTGTGGCGATTACCGGCTCTAACGGTAAAAGCACCGTCACGACGTTAGTCGGTGAAATGGCGAAAGCGGCTGGCGTGAATGTGGGCGTAGGTGGAAACATCGGCCTGCCAGCGTTGATGTTGCTTGATCCTGCACGCGAGCTTTACGTGCTTGAGTTATCCAGCTTCCAGTTAGAAACCACTTCGAGCCTGAAAGCGGCGGCGGCGACCATTCTTAACGTCACCGAAGATCATATGGATCGCTACCCGTTTGGACTGCAACAGTATCGTGCCGCTAAATTGCGCGTTTATGAAAACGCAGCAGTTTGCGTGGTGAATGCTGATGATGCACTGACGATGCCTGTGCGTGGTGCAGACGAACGCTGTATTAGCTTTGGCGTGGATGTGGGCGATTATCACCTTAATCATCAGCAAGGCGATACCTGGCTGCGTGTGAAGGGTGAAAAAATCCTCAACACCAAAGAGATGAAAATCGTAGGTCGCCACAACTATACCAACGCGCTTGCCGCACTGGCGCTGGCGGATGCGGTGAAACTTCCGCGCTCCAGCAGCCTGAAAGCATTGACCACATTTACCGGTCTTGCGCACCGTTTCCAGCTTGCGTTGGAACGTAACGGTGTGCGCTGGATTAATGACTCGAAAGCCACCAACGTCGGCAGCACTGAAGCGGCGCTGAACGGTTTGAAAGTTGAAGGCACGCTGCATCTGTTATTGGGTGGCGATGGCAAATCAGCTGACTTCTCGTCACTGAGCCAGTATCTGCAAGGTTCCACCATTCGACTGTATTGTTTTGGCCGCGACGGAGCGGAACTTGCTGCGCTGCGCCCGGATGTTGCGGAGCAAACTGAAACCATGGCTGAGGCGATGAAACTGATTGCCGCCCGTGTTCAACCGGGCGACATGGTTCTGTTATCACCGGCCTGTGCGAGTCTCGATCAGTTTAAGAACTTTGAACAACGTGGTGATCAGTTCACCCAACTTGCGAAGGAGCTTGGCTGATGCGCTTATCTCTCCCTCGCCTGCGCATGCCCCGAGTGCCAGGATTTGCCATCCTGAGCTGGCTGGGGTCGGCAGTGAAAGGCTGGGTGATGGGCACCAAAGAAGCTGACTCAAATAGCATCGTGATGTATGACCGCACGATGTTATGGCTGACATTCGGCCTGGCGGCGGTCGGTTTCATTATGGTGACTTCCGCGTCCATGCCTGTAGGGCAGCGTCTGGCGAATGACCCGTTCCTGTTTGCTAAACGTGACGGTTTGTACATCATCCTGGCGTTTGCATTAGCGATGATCACACTGCGTTTGCCGATGGATTTCTGGCAGCGCCACAGTACGGCAATGCTGCTGTTATCCATTGCGATGTTATTGATTGTACTGGTTGTCGGTAGCTCGGTTAACGGTGCGTCCCGTTGGATTGCATTCGGCCCATTACGTATTCAGCCTGCAGAGTTCACGAAGTTGTCGCTGTTCTGTTATCTCGCCAACTACCTGGTTCGTAAAGTAGATGAAGTGCGTAATAACCTACGCGGCTTCCTCAAACCGATGGGCGTGATCCTGGTATTAGCGGTGCTGCTTCTGGCGCAGCCTGACTTAGGTACGGTAGTTGTGCTGTTCGTGACAACGCTGGCGATGCTGTTCCTGGCAGGGGCAAAACTCTGGCAGTTCCTGGCCATTATCGGCATGGGGATTTCCGCGGTTGTGTTGCTGATCCTCGCCGAACCGTATCGTATCCGTCGCGTAACATCCTTCTGGAATCCGTGGGATGACCCGTTTGGTAGCGGCTACCAGCTAACGCAATCTCTGATGGCATTTGGTCGCGGTGAATTGTGGGGGCAGGGGTTAGGTAATTCGGTTCAAAAACTGGAGTATTTACCGGAAGCCCATACCGACTTCATCTTCTCCATTATCGGAGAAGAGCTGGGATATATCGGTGTGGTGCTGGCTTTATTGATGGTATTCTTCGTGGCTTTTCGTGCGATGTCCATTGGTAAACGCGCATTAGAAATGGACCAGCGTTTTGCAGGATTTTTAGGCTGCTCAATCGGGGTCTGGTTTAGTTTCCAGGCGCTGGTAAACGTTGGTGCGGCAGCGGGTATGTTGCCAACCAAAGGCCTGACCTTACCGCTTATCAGTTACGGCGGTTCGAGCCTGTTAATTATGTCTACGGCAATCATGATGTTGCTGCGAATTGATTATGAAACACGTCTGGCAAAAGCCCAGGCGTTTACGAAGGGTGTGCGATGAGTAATCAAACCCGGCGGTTAATGGTGATGGCAGGTGGGACGGGCGGACACGTGTTCCCTGGCCTTGCGGTGGCGCATCACTTAATGGCTCAGGGCTGGCAGGTGCGCTGGCTCGGAACCGCCGATCGTATGGAAGCCGACTTAGTTCCGAAGCATGGAATCGAGATCGACTTTATTCGTATTTCAGGTTTGCGTGGCAAAGGCCTGAAAGCAATGGTGCTGGCTCCGGTGCATATTTTCAACGCATGGCGTCAGGCTAGAGCCATCATGAAAGCGTATCGCCCGGATGTGGTTCTGGGAATGGGCGGTTATGTCTCTGGCCCTGGCGGGCTGGCGGCCTGGTCGCTCGGCATCCCAGTGGTACTGCATGAGCAAAACGGCATTGCTGGCTTAACCAATAAATGGTTGTCGAAAATTGCCAAAAAAGTCATGCAGGCATTCCCCGGCGCATTCCCGAATGCAGACGTAGTAGGCAACCCGGTGCGAACCGATGTGTTAGCGCTGCCATTGCCGCAGGAACGTTTTGCCGGTCGTGAAGGCCCGGTGCGGGTTTTAGTGGTGGGTGGATCTCAAGGTGCGCGAGTCCTGAACCAGACTATGCCGCAAGTTGCCGGTCGCCTGGGTGACGCAGTGACCCTCTGGCACCAATGTGGCAAAGGTGGTTTAGAAACGGTACAGCTGGCGTATGCACAAGCTGGACAGTCGCAGCATAAAGTGACCGAATTTATTGATGATATGGCCGCCGCCTATGCGTGGGCCGATGTCGTGGTGTGTCGCTCCGGTGCGTTGACCGTCAGCGAAGTCGCGGCCGCAGGGTTACCTGCATTGTTTGTTCCTTTCCAGCATAAAGATCGGCAGCAGTACTGGAATGCGTTGCCGCTGGAAAAAGCCGGAGCGGCAAAAATACTGGAGCAACCGCAGTTTACCGTGGATGCCGTTACCCAAACTCTCGCCGGGTGGGACAGAGCGACGTTACTGGCAATGGCCGAGCGTGCGCGTGCTGCATCCATTCCTGATGCCACAGAGCGGGTAGCAAAAGAAGTGAGCGCCGCAGCACTGGCGTAATCATTGTGGGCGGTTGGTTTGCCCATGAATTTTTGAAGTAATGGCGTTTGACGCTGCAGGTTAGAGAATGAATACACAACAACTGGCGAAACTGCGTTCTATCGTGCCCGAGATGCGTCGCGTCCGGCACATTCACTTTGTTGGCATCGGCGGCGCCGGTATGGGCGGTATTGCCGAAGTTTTAGCTAACGAAGGTTACCAGATCAGTGGGTCTGATTTGGCTCCGAACCCGGTCACTCAACAGTTGTCGGCGCTGGGCGCCACGATTTATTTCAACCATCGTCCAGAAAACGTGCTGGATGCGAGTGTTGTGGTGGTTTCTACCGCGATCTCTATGGATAACCCGGAAATTGTTGCCGCCCACGAAGCGCGTATCCCGGTTATCCGCCGTGCTGAAATGCTGGCTGAATTGATGCGTTTCCGCCATGGCATCGCGATTGCCGGTACGCACGGTAAAACTACCACCACGGCGATGGTTTCCAGCATTTATGCAGAAGCCGGTCTGGATCCTACTTTTGTGAATGGTGGACTGGTTAAAGCCGCAGGAACCCATGCGCGTTTAGGTCACAGCCGTTACCTGATTGCCGAAGCGGATGAGAGTGATGCGTCATTCCTCCATTTGCAGCCGATGGTTTCTGTCGTCACGAATATCGAAGCTGACCACATGGATACCTACCAGGGCGACTTCGAAAATTTAAAGCAGACGTTTATTAACTTCCTGCACAACCTGCCGTTTTATGGTTTGGCGGTGATGTGCGTGGATGACCCGGTTATCCGTGAGCTGCTGCCACGTGTGGGCCGCAAAATTACGACCTATGGCTTTAGCGAAGATGCTGATGTTCGCATTGAAAACTACCAGCAGAAAGGGCCGCAGGGGCATTTCACGATTGTGCGTCAGGATAAACCTGCTCTGCATGTGACGCTGAATGCGCCGGGTCGCCATAACGCATTAAACGCGGCGGCAGCGGTTTCGGTAGCGACAGAAGAAGGCATTGATGACGAAGACATTCTGCGTGCGTTGGAAAGCTTCCAGGGAACCGGGCGTCGCTTTGATTTCCTCGGCGAATATCCGTTAGCAGAAGTGAATGGTAAAGAAGGTAGCGCCATGCTGGTGGATGACTACGGTCACCATCCAACCGAAGTGGATGCCACCATTAAAGCGGCTCGCGCAGGCTGGCCGGATAAAAATCTGGTAATGATCTTCCAGCCGCACCGTTATACGCGTACCCGTGATTTGTACGACGACTTTGCTAACGTCTTGTCGCAGGTGGATTCCTTGTTGATGCTGGACGTTTATGCTGCGGGCGAAGCGGCTATTCCTGGCGCTGACAGCCGTTCATTGTGCCGTACCATTCGGGGGCGTGGAAAAGTCGATCCGATTCTGGTGCCTGATGCAAGTCAGATCGCGGACATGCTGGCACCGATCTTGTCAGGAAATGACTTGATCCTGGTGCAAGGTGCAGGGAATGTCGGGAAAGTTGCCAGAAACCTGGCTGATTTTAAATTGCAGTCCCACACTAAGGAGAGCGATCACCATGGCTGATAAAATCGCTGTCCTGTTGGGCGGAACTTCCGCTGAGCGTGAGGTGTCATTGCAATCGGGTGCTGCGGTACTCGCGGGCCTTCGTGAAGCTGGAATTGATGCACACGAAGTTGACCCGAAAAACACGCCAGTGACTGAGCTTAAAGCACAAGGTTTTGACAAAGTATTTATTGCATTACACGGTCGAGGCGGTGAAGACGGCACCCTGCAGGGATTGCTGGAATTCCTGAAATTGCCTTATACCGGCAGCGGCGTGATGGCTTCATCCATCTCCATGGATAAGCTGCGTACCAAACTGCTGTGGAAAGGTGCAGATTTACCTGTAGCTCCGTGGGTTGCACTCACGCGCCGTGATGTCGAAGCGGGTATTTCTGCAACGACAATCGAACAGATTGCAGGCTTAGGGATGCCGGTTATCGTTAAGCCAAGCCGTGAAGGCTCAAGCGTGGGGATGTCTAAGGTTGATAGTGTTTCAGCCCTGCCTGCAGCGCTTGAATTAGCTTTTGAGCATGACGAAGAAGTACTGATCGAAAAGTGGTTAAGCGGCCCTGAATACACGGTTGCGATCCTTGGCGAAGAAATATTACCGTCAATACGTATCCAACCCGCTGGAATTTTCTATGATTATGAGGCGAAGTATCTCTCTGATGAGACACAATATTTCTGCCCGGGCGGTTTAATCGAACAACGCGAGCAAGAATTACAGGCATTAGTGCTGCAAGCCTGGCAAGTTTTGGGTTGCAGCGGTTGGGGGCGTGTAGACGTCATGCTGGATAGCGACGGCCAGTTTTATTTACTGGAAGTGAATACTTCTCCAGGCATGACCAGCCACAGTCTGGTGCCAATGGCGGCACGTCAGGCTGGGATGACATTCTCTCAACTGGTTGTGCGGATTCTGGAGTTGGCAGACTGATATGTCGCAAGCAGCTCTGAATACGCGTAATCGCCAGGAAGAAGAAGAAACCAGTTCTCGTCGCAGTAACGGCGGGCGGCTGGCCGGGATCATTTTCCTGAGCGCGGTACTGTTTACGGTATTTATTGGCGGCTGGATTGTGGTCGGCTGGATGGAAGATGCACAGCGTCTGCCACTTTCAAAGCTAGTGGTTACCGGTGAACGTCATTACACCCGTAACGATGATATTCGCCAGTCAATTCTGGCACTTGGGCCACCAGGCACCTTTATGACCCAGGATGTGAATATCATCCAGCAGCAAATTGAACGCTTGCCGTGGATCAAGCAAGCGAGTGTAAGAAAGCAGTGGCCGGACGAATTGAAGATTCATCTGGTTGAATATGTGCCCATAGCGCGCTGGAATGACCAACATATGGTTGATGCGCAAGGAAATGCGTTCAGTGTTCCGGCAGAACGTGCTGCAAAGCAGACTTTACCTATGTTATCCGGGCCAGAAGGCAGTGAAGGTGAAGTATTGCAAGGCTACCGCGAAATGGGCGATGTGCTGGCAAAGGATAAATTTACGTTGAAAGAAGCGGCGATGACCGCTCGTCGTTCCTGGCAATTGACGCTAAATAATGGCATCAAACTTAATTTAGGTCGGGGCGATACGATGAAACGCCTGAGTCGTTTTGTAGAACTTTACCCTGTTCTGCAACAGCAAGAGCAAGCCGACAATAAAAGGATCAGTTATGTCGACCTGCGTTATGACTCCGGTGCGGCAGTGGGCTGGCAGCCTGCGCCCGTAGAGGAACCTAATCCTAATCAGCAACAGAATCAGTCACAGGCAGAATAACAATGATCAAGGCGACGGACAGAAAACTGGTAGTAGGACTGGAGATCGGTACCGCAAAGGTTGCCGCTTTAGTAGGGGAAGTTCTGCCTGACGGTATGGTCAATATTATTGGCGTGGGCAGTTGCCCATCGCGTGGTATGGACAAAGGTGGCGTAAACGATCTCGAGTCAGTCGTAAAATGCGTGCAGCGTGCGATTGACCAGGCCGAATTAATGGCGGATTGCCAGATTTCATCGGTCTATCTTGCGCTGTCAGGCAAGCATATTAGCTGTCAAAACGAGATTGGCATGGTGCCAATTTCCGAAGAAGAAGTGACGCAGGAAGACGTTGAGAACGTTGTCCACACCGCCAAGTCAGTGCGCGTACGTGACGAACATCGTGTTTTGCACGTAATCCCGCAAGAATACGCAATTGACTATCAGGAAGGCATCAAAAATCCTGTAGGTTTATCGGGTGTGCGCATGCAGGCTAAAGTGCACTTGATTACCTGCCACAACGATATGGCCAAAAACATCGTCAAAGCTGTTGAACGATGCGGCCTCAAAGTTGACCAACTGATCTTTGCAGGGCTTGCAGCAAGCTACGCAGTTTTGACCGAAGATGAGCGTGAATTAGGGGTCTGCGTGGTTGACGTCGGTGGTGGTACAATGGACATCGCGGTCTACACCGGCGGTGCGCTGCGCCACACCAAAGTTATCCCTTATGCAGGGAACGTGGTAACGAGTGATATTGCATACGCTTTCGGTACACCGCCGAGCGATGCAGAGGCGATTAAAGTCCGCCATGGTTGTGCATTGGGTTCGATTGTCGGTAAAGACGAAAACGTTGAAGTGCCAAGCGTGGGTGGACGTCCACCGCGTAGCCTGCAACGCCAGACGCTCGCAGAAGTTATCGAGCCGCGTTATACCGAGCTATTGAATCTGGTTAACGAAGAGATTTTGCAATTACAAGAGCAACTTCGCCAGCAGGGTGTGAAGCACCACTTGGCGGCGGGGATTGTACTAACGGGTGGCGCTGCGCAAATCGAAGGGCTGGCAGCCTGCGCGCAACGTGTGTTCCATACGCAAGTTCGTATTGGGCAACCGTTAAATATTACAGGCCTGACTGATTATGCCCAGGAGTCATATTACTCCACAGCAGTCGGCTTGCTGCACTACGGGAAAGAAACGCATCTCAGTGGTGAAGCAGAAGTGGAAAAACGAACCTCTGTCAGCTCATGGTTTAAGCGATTCAATAGCTGGCTGAGAAAAGAGTTTTAAATTTTATAAGAGACCAGACAAAATTAGTGGTCTCAGGCGACAGGCACAAAACGGAGAGAAACTATGTTTGAACCTATGGAACTGACCAACGACGCGGTGATTAAAGTCATCGGCGTCGGTGGTGGCGGCGGTAATGCCGTTGAACACATGGTGCGTGAACGCATCGAGGGTGTTGAATTCTTTGCAGTGAATACCGACGCTCAGGCGTTACGTAAAACTGCTGTAGGCCAGACAATCCAGATTGGTAATGGGATTACCAAAGGTCTGGGTGCTGGAGCAAACCCTGAAGTGGGTCGTACCGCTGCGGAAGAAGACCGTGACGCGTTACGTGCTGCACTTGAAGGCGCAGACATGGTATTTATCGCCGCAGGTATGGGCGGCGGTACGGGTACAGGTGCAGCACCGGTTGTTGCAGAAGTTGCAAAAGACCTGGGCATCCTGACCGTGGCGGTAGTGACTAAGCCTTTCAACTTTGAAGGCAAGAAGCGCATGGCTTTCGCAGAGCAAGGCATTGCCGAGCTGTCTAAGCATGTTGACTCCTTAATCACCATCCCTAACGACAAGTTATTGAAAGTGCTGGGCCGTGGTATTTCTTTGCTTGACGCTTTTGGCGCAGCAAACGATGTACTCAAAGGCGCAGTGCAGGGTATCGCCGAGCTGATCACCCGTCCGGGTCTGATGAACGTCGACTTTGCAGACGTGCGCACCGTAATGTCCGAAATGGGTTATGCCATGATGGGCTCAGGTGTCGCAAGTGGTGAAGACCGTGCTGAAGAAGCCGCTGAAATGGCGATTTCTAGCCCACTGTTGGAAGATATCGATCTGTCTGGCGCACGTGGCGTTCTGGTTAACATCACTGCGGGCTTCGACCTGCGTCTGGATGAGTTTGAAACTGTCGGTAACACCATTCGTGCGTTCGCATCTGATAACGCCACAGTGGTTATCGGTACTTCTCTGGACCCAGAGATGAACGACGAACTGCGTGTCACTGTTGTTGCAACCGGTATTGGTATGGACAAGCGTCCAGAAATTACCCTGGTAACCAACAAACAAACTCAGCAACCTGTCATGGATCGCTACCAGCAGCACGGTATGGCTCCGCTTCAGCAAGAGCAGAAGCCTGTTGCCAAGGTAGTTAACGACAACACGCCACAAACGACGAAAGAGCCTGATTATCTGGATATTCCAGCGTTTTTGCGTAAGCAAGCTGATTAAGAATAAACCGGAAGTTGGGGATCTCAGCTCTTTGTGCTAAACTGGTCCACCGATTGTGATATACACTTCGGTTGGATAGGTAATTTGGCGAGATTATACGATGATCAAACAAAGGACATTAAAACGTATCGTTCAGGCGACTGGTGTCGGTTTACATACCGGCAAGAAAGTCACACTGACGTTGCGCCCTGCGCCGGCAAATACCGGGGTCATCTATCGTCGCACCGACTTGAATCCTCCGGTAGATTTTCCGGCAGATGCCAAATCTGTGCGTGATACCATGCTCTGTACTTGCCTGGTGAACGAGCACGATGTGCGGATTTCTACCGTTGAGCACCTTAACGCCGCCCTGGCTGGGTTAGGTATTGATAACATCATTATTGAAGTCAATGCCCCAGAAATCCCAATTATGGACGGTAGTGCAGCGCCATTCGTTTACCTGCTGCTTGATGCCGGGATTGACGAATTAAACTGTGCGAAGAAATTTGTACGCGTCAAAGAAACAGTTCGTGTTGAAGACGGCGACAAATGGGCTGAATTCAAGCCGTACAATGGTTTCTCGTTGGACTTCACCATCGACTTTAACCACCCGGCGATTGATGCAAGTACTCAGCGCTACAGCATGAACTTCTCTGCAGACGCGTTTATGCGCCAGATAAGCCGTGCTCGTACTTTTGGTTTTATGCGTGATATCGAATATCTGCAGTCCCGTGGTTTGTGCCTGGGCGGCAGCTTCGATTGTGCCATCGTTGTTGACGATTATCGCGTATTGAACGAAGACGGCCTGCGTTTTGAAGATGAATTCGTTCGTCACAAAATGCTCGATGCGATCGGTGACTTGTTCATGTGCGGCCATAACATTATCGGCGCGTTTACCGCCTATAAGTCAGGTCATGCACTGAATAATAAATTGTTGCAAGCAGTTCTGGCGAAGCAGGAAGCCTGGGAATGGGCAACCTTCGAAGACGACGCCGAACTTCCGTTAGCGTTCAAAGCACCAAAAATGGTTCTGGCATAACACCAGAATTATTTATTGCGACTGGTTTCATTGGTACTCTCTCCGGCCAATGATGCCAGTCGTTCTATTATTGCCTTCAGTTTCTCAGGGCTACGTTCAGCCACCATTCTTAATGCCTCAGCACTTTGCTGGCTCAATACTCTGTTAACCCCTTCAGTTTTGCCTTTCACAGTCTGAATGCTGTTTTCTTGTACTGAATCTTGCCCAATTGCAGCCAGAGATGGATTAATCCTGATGTCGATTGATGTCAATGATGGTAATATTTGCGCACGTAATGCACTCAACAGCGTGGCTTGTTCATAGCGTAATCGCATCAGCCAGCTTGCATTTGCAGTTTCAAGTACGAGAATGCCTTGTCGAAAATTGGCGACCCGGCACCAGGGATGTAGTTGAGCGGGTAATATTCCCTTCACCGCCCTGTTAAGCCGTAGTAGCGCAGTAGCGCGTTGTTGCACGTTTTGCAGCACGCTTTCGGCACCAGCATCATCGAACAAATGATCTAAAGATTGTGGGCGACTATCACGCATACATAATGCTCCGGCGGAAAAAGTGATTGGTATTCTAAATCGTTGGCGACAGTTTGGCAGACGTTACTTCTGGCCGCATCTCTTATTGGGGATGGTCGCGGCGAGTTTTGGCATGCCTGCGCTCAGCCAAAATACCGAGCCTACTGCCCCTGCCGAAACGTCTACCAGCAGCCACGACTACCTGAACAAAGTCAGCTTCAATAGTCTGGCATTATTGCAGGAAAGTACCCGGCGACCATCATTTAGTGTCGATTACTGGCATCAACATGCGATTCGTACCGTAATTCGCCACCTTTCTTTTGCTATGGTGCCTCAAACGCTCCCCATCGCAGAAGAGAGCTTGCCACTTCAGGCTCACAAACTCGCTTTACTGGATACGCTCACCGCGCTTCTGACCCAGGAAAGCAAACCACCCGTAATTGTGCGCCACATTGCGCTTTGGCAACCGCCAGCGGTCGAGACTTTTAGTCCTGCCATCTGGATTAGCCAGGTTCACGGTATCCGCGCCGGTCCACAACGCCTCAGCTAAAAACATTTCCTTTAATTATAACGTTATTTTAGCTCTACCCTGGCGGTAGGCGTTTGAGAATTTATTATGCTAATCAAATTATTAACTAAAGTTTTCGGTAGCCGTAACGACCGTACTCTGCGTCGTATGCGTAAAGTTGTGACTCTTATCAACAGCATGGAACCGGAAATTGAAAAACTTTCTGATGACGAATTAAAAGCCAAAACCGGTGAATTCCGTGCGCGTCTTGAAAAAGGCGAAGTGCTGGAAAACCTGATCCCAGAAGCTTTTGCTGTGGTTCGTGAAGCAAGTAAGCGTGTGTTTGGCATGCGTCACTTCGACGTACAGCTGCTTGGCGGTATGGTACTGAACGATCGCTGTATCGCAGAAATGCGTACTGGTGAAGGTAAAACACTGACAGCCACCCTGCCTGCGTACCTGAACGCATTAAGTGGCCGCGGCGTTCACGTTGTGACTGTGAACGACTATCTGGCTCAGCGTGATGCGGAAAACAACCGTCCATTGTTCGAATACTTGGGTCTGAGCGTTGGTATCAACTTACCTGGCATGCCAGCGCCTGCAAAACGCGAAGCGTATGCGGCTGACATCACTTACGGCACCAACAACGAATACGGTTTTGACTACCTGCGTGACAACATGGCGTTCAGCCCTGAAGAACGTGTCCAACGTAAACTGCACTATGCGTTGGTGGATGAGGTTGACTCAATCCTTATCGATGAAGCGCGTACTCCGCTGATCATCTCCGGCCCGGCTGAAGATAGCTCTGAGATGTACCGCAAAGTAAACGAAATCATCCCAAGTCTGATCCGTCAGGAAAAAGAAGATTCAGATACTTTCCAGGGCGAAGGTCACTTCTCCGTTGACGAAAAATCTCGTCAGGTAAACATCACTGAACGCGGTCTGGTTCTGGTTGAAGAGTTACTGGTACGCGAAGGCATCATGGAAGAAGGCGAGTCATTGTACTCCCCAACTAACATTATGCTGATGCACCATGTGACTGCTGCTCTGCGCGCGCACGTACTGTTCACCCGTGACGTTGACTACATCGTAAAAGATGGCGAAGTCATCATCGTTGATGAACATACCGGTCGTACCATGCAAGGTCGCCGTTGGTCTGATGGCCTGCACCAGGCAGTTGAAGCCAAAGAAGGCGTGGACATTCAGAACGAAAACCAGACTCTGGCATCCATTACCTTCCAGAACTACTTCCGTCTGTACGAAAAGCTGGCGGGGATGACCGGTACTGCGGATACCGAAGCCTTCGAATTTAGCTCTATCTACAAACTCGATACCATCGTTGTGCCGACTAACCGCCCAATGATTCGTAAAGACATGCCAGATCTGGTCTACATGACCGAAATGGACAAGATAGCGGCGATCATTGAAGACATTAAAGAACGTACCATTAACGGCCAGCCTGTGCTGGTCGGTACGATTTCTATCGAAAAATCCGAAGTGGTTTCTGCTGAGCTGACCAAGGCGGGCATTAAACACAACGTTCTGAACGCTAAGTTCCACGCCAACGAAGCCGGTATCGTTGCTCAGGCGGGTTATCCTGCTGCGGTAACTATCGCAACCAACATGGCGGGTCGTGGTACGGACATCGTGTTGGGCGGCAGCTGGCAGTCAGAAGTGGCTGAACTGGAAAACCCAACTCCAGAGCAAATTGCACAAATTAAAGCTGACTGGCAGATTCGTCATGACGCGGTTCTGGCATCTGGTGGCCTGCATATTATCGGTACTGAGCGTCACGAATCTCGTCGTATCGATAACCAGCTGCGCGGCCGTTCTGGTCGTCAGGGTGATGCGGGTTCATCTCGTTTCTACCTGTCTATGGAAGATTCCCTGATGCGTATTTTCGCATCGGATCGTGTCTCAGGCATGATGCGCAAACTGGGGATGAAACCGGGCGAAGCCATTGAACACCCATGGGTTACCAAAGCCATTGCTAACGCACAGCGTAAAGTTGAAAGCCGTAACTTTGATATCCGTAAACAGCTTCTTGAATACGATGATGTGGCGAACGATCAGCGTCGTGCAATCTACACCCAGCGTAACGAATTGCTGGATGTGAGCGACGTAAGCGAAACCATCAACAGCATCCGTGAAGATGTGTTTAAAGTGACGATTGATGCGCACATTCCACCGCAATCTCTGGAAGAAATGTGGGATGTTGAAGGTCTGGAAGAGCGACTGAAAAACGACTTCGATCTTGAGCTGCCAATTAAAGAATGGCTGGATAAAGAGCCAGAACTGCACGAAGAAACACTGCGCGAACGTATTTTGCAAAACGCGATGGAAGTGTACAAACGCAAAGAAGAAGTGGTTGGCGTTGAGATGATGCGTCATTTCGAAAAAGGCGTCATGCTGCAAACTCTTGATTCACTGTGGAAAGAGCACCTTGCGGCGATGGATTACTTGCGTCAGGGCATCCACCTGCGTGGTTATGCGCAAAAAGATCCTAAGCAAGAATACAAGCGTGAATCTTTCGCCATGTTTGCATCCATGCTTGAAGCTCTGAAATATGAAGTGATCAGTACGCTGAGCAAAGTTCAGGTTCGTATGCCTGAAGAAGTGGAAGCGATGGAGCAACAGCGTCGCGAAGAAGCTGAGCGTTTAGCGCAAATGCAACAGCTGAGCCACCAGGATAGCGATACGATTGCCGCTGAAGCGCTGGCTGAAGAAACCGGTGAGCGTAAAGTCGGTCGTAACGACCCATGCCCATGCGGTTCAGGTAAGAAATACAAACAGTGTCATGGTCGTTTGAGCTAAGCACTTAATTGTCGATAAAGGCGCAGCTTGCTGCGCCTTTTTTCTATGGAGTACCTGCACAAAAATGAAACAATTAGAAATCGCCGTGGGCATTATCCGTAACCCGAAGAGCGAGATTTTTATTACTCAGCGAGCTGCTGATGCTCACATGGCGAATAAGCTTGAGTTTCCCGGTGGGAAAATTGAAAACGGCGAATCGCCGGAACAGGCATTAATTCGCGAACTTCAGGAAGAAACGGGGATTACAGCGACTGAATTTACGCTATTTGAACAGTTGGCTTATCAATTCCCGGACAGACATATCACGCTGTGGTTTTTCCTGGTAGAAAGCTGGGAAGGCGAGCCGTGGGGGAAAGAAGGGCAACCGGGTCAATGGATTACGCAAAGTTCGCTGGTGGCAGCAGATTTTCCACCAGCCAACGAACCGGTAATTAGCAAACTACAGCAACCTTAACGCAGGTCTTCTTCACTCCAGCCTTCGCTTTCAGACTGGTCGCCGCTGCTCGGAATTCGTTTTTCCTCGGCGGCCCATTCACCCAAATCAATCAACTGGCAGCGTTTGCTGCAAAATGGGCGATACGGGCTGGTTTCATTCCAGATTACGACTTTGCCACAACCCGGGCAGTTTACTTTGGTCGGTTCAGACATTTTCGCTCCTTAACAGCATGCCAGCTCAAAATCCAGACGCTCGGGGATGATTCCATTTTCGCTATCAAGCGGTAAGAAACGAATCGCAAAGCGGCTTTTATGGCCAGAAACTTGTGGGTAAAGTTGCGAAGACAAATCTAGCTGCAAACGCAATAAATCGGCATCGTCGCCATTGTCCTGATAAAAACCGTTCAGGCTGGTTTGTTTGCGGAATGGTGCAGAATTACGAACAACATCCAGCACCAAATTCAGTGACTGCTTCAAAGGTTGCAAACTTGCCAGCCAGTTATCAATTTGCGCATTGCGTTGTGCCTGTGGGGAATACAACCAGATATGCAAGGTTGGTAAATCAAAGCTACAACATCCGCCGGGGATACTCAGGCGTTGACGAACCAATGCAATCAGACGATCTTCACGCAAGAATTGCCCTAAACGCGGTGCCGCCATTAATACGCTGCCGTGCTCTTTAAGCTGGCTACGCAGTGAGTCGATTCGCTGCATATCGACACCCGGAACTTCAGACCAGCTCAGTAATTTACGCTGCTGGCGTTCAAGCTCTTTGAGAATATCGGTACGAATTTCGCCGCGTTCAAAAACATCAAGCAGATCGCCGACGTTACGGAAGAAGTGCAGTGCTTTGGATGTATCGTCTACGGGTAATGAACTTTCGATTTGTTGAATTAAAAACTCTATACGCAGCCAGGTACGCATTTTTTCATTCAATGGGTGCTCAAAAAGAATCTGGGTGCTCATTAATCATTTTCCTGCTGTGCGGCCTGAGACGCCAGTTCCAAATACTGGCGATGCAAGCGGTCAACATGTGCGGCCACCTTTTCGGGGGCACCATCGTTATTAATTACATCATCGGCAGCGCTTAAGCGTGCCTCACGTGTCGCTTGTGCAGCAATAATTTGTCGTGCATGTTCGCGACTGACTTTATCGCGCGCAATAGTACGTGCGATTTGCACTTCTGGCGATACATCAACAACCAAAACGCGATCGGCCTTTTGTTGTAAGTTATTTTCAATGAGTAACGGAACAACCCACAAGACATAAGGAGAAAGTGCCTGACGAATTTCAGTTTGAGTTCGTTGATGTATGAGCGGATGGAGCAAGGCATTGAGCCATTGCTTTTCTGCTGGAGAAGAAAAGATTCGTTCGCGAAGAACTCGGCGATTAAGAGAACCATCCTGCAGAAGGATCCCAGTACCGAAATGATCAGAAATAATGCTAAGGGCAGGTTGCCCTGGTTCGACGACCTGGCGCGCTATGATGTCCGCGTCAACAACGGTAATACCTAATCGGGCAAAGTTATCAGCAACAGTGCTTTTTCCGCTACCAATCCCACCCGTTAATGCCACCGTATAAACCATAAACACCAGACCCTAAAGCGATTTCATATTTCATAGGTAAATTTTAACGATTGTAGCGTAAAAAAGACTGTTTTCGCAGTCTTGCAGCCGCATTAATAGTGCGTATGATAGCGTCACTGGAATTGGTAGTTATACCCGTCATACTTCAAGCTGCAGATGCGTTGGCTGCACTCACAAACCCCAGTCACTTACTTATGTAAGCTCCTTGGGATTTGCTCCCTTGCCGCCTTTCTGCAACTCGAATTATTTTGGGTATACAGTGCTGATTGCGTTCACGCGTCCTTCGCCATTCGACCCAGGAATCTGCAACATGCGTATTGAAGAAGATTTGAAGTTAGGTTTTAAAGACGTTCTTATTCGTCCAAAACGTTCCACTCTGAAAAGCCGCTCTGATGTAGAGCTTGAGCGCCAGTTCACTTTCAAACACTCCGGTATTGCATGGTCAGGTGTTCCGATCATTGCTGCTAACATGGACACCGTGGGCACATTTGGTATGGCCCAGGCACTGGCCTCGTTTGATATCCTCACCGCCGTTCATAAGCACTACTCTGTTGAAGAGTGGAGCGACTTCGTGAAATCCGTTCCAGAAAGCATCCTGAAATTTGTCATGGTTTCAACGGGGACATCCGAAGCGGATTTCCAGAAAACCAAGCAAATCCTCAACCTTAACCCTGCGCTGCAATTTATCTGCATCGACGTGGCAAATGGTTACTCTGAGCACTTCACTCAGTTTGTTTCCAAAGCGCGTGAAGCGTGGCCGAATAAAGTTATCTGTGCAGGTAACGTTGTGACTGGTGAGATGTGCGAAGAGCTGATTCTTTCTGGTGCTGATATCGTTAAAGTCGGTATCGGTCCGGGTTCTGTCTGTACCACTCGTGTCAAAACTGGCGTTGGCTACCCGCAACTTTCCGCTGTGATTGAATGTGCTGATGCAGCGCATGGTCTTGGCGGCCAGATTGTTAGCGACGGTGGTTGTACGATGCCAGGTGATGTAGCTAAAGCCTTCGGCGGCGGCGCAGATTTCGTGATGCTGGGCGGTATGCTGGCAGGTCATGACGAAAGCGGCGGCACAATCGTTGAAGAAAACGGCGAGAAATTCATGCTTTTCTACGGCATGAGTTCCGAATCTGCAATGACTCGCCACGTTGGCGGCGTTGCACAATACCGTGCAGCAGAAGGCAAAACCGTTAAGCTGCCATTGCGTGGCCCGGTAGAAAACACGGCTCGCGATATTATGGGCGGCCTGCGTTCTGCATGTACTTATGTTGGTGCTTCTCGCCTGAAAGAGCTGACAAAACGCACCACGTTCATTCGTGTAAATGAGCAAGAAAACCGCGTTTTCAATAGCCTCTAAGCTATTGACGATTTACGGCGTGGCATTGCCCACGCCGTTATCCCGCGCTCATTGCATCGCCTAGCTGGAAAATAGGCAAATACATCGCGATGACCAGCGTTCCAATGATGACTCCCACGACTAACATCATAATCGGCTCAAGCGCCGCCGCCAGGTTATCGGCCAGTTCTTCAGTATGGCTATGATGCCAGGTTGCCAGTTTTTCGAGCATTAAATCTAAAGATCCTGATTCTTCTCCGATACGTACAAGCTGGCTACATAAAGGTGTAAAGCGCCCACTCTGTGTAAGCGCATGCCAAAACGGGACACCCTGAGTCACTTTGACGCTTATCTGCGAGACGACCTTTTTCCACATCACTTGCGTGAGTGTGTTTTCAACCGCTTCGAGCCCCTGTAAAAGCGGGATCCCCGCCTGCTGGGCAAGTGATAGGGTGGTGTAGATTTGGCTGAGTATTTGCCCGCGCCAAAGCGGTGCAACCAGAGGAATACGAAGCAGTAGGTTTTGTTCGTATTCCTGCCAATGCGGTTTTCTACGGCGCATAAACAATCCGCCAGCTACGAATACAATCGCTGCAAGCAACCACACTATGCCTTGCGACGTGACCCAATTCGAAATTGCCATAACGGCCAGCGTAACCGCAGGCAATGGAGCGTTAAAAGATCGATAGATATTGGCAAATTCAGGCAGCACAAAACCCATCATTCCAACCGTCACCATTAACGCGACTCCCATAATAAATAGCGGGTAGCGCAGCGCCTTCATCACTTTTTTACGTAGTCGGTAGAGCTTTTCTTGCTGCTCTGCTAGCCGTTTGCAGCACTCATCCAGCTTTCCTGTTAACTCGCCAATATGAATCAGCGCGATAAACAGCGCGGGGAAAATCCCCGGCCATTGTTGCAATGCTGAGGAAAAGGGCGTGCCGTTAGACACGCGTTGTTCGATGTCTTTTAGCAATGCGCGCCATTCACAAAACGGGTGTTGCTCGGCTATCAGCAACAACCCGTCAGATAATGATATTCCCGCTTGAAGAAGAGTAGCCAACTGACGAAAGACCTGGATTTTTTGCTGAATGTGCCAGCAGCCCCGGCGGACATTCGATGTTTTTCGCAGATGTAAAAGTTGAAGGTCGGCATTAAACAATTGCTCTCTGATGGATATCGGATCGTCAGCCAGCAAAGCGCCTTGCTGCATCTGTCCGTGCTGATCGACGGCTTTCCAGCGCCAGAGTACAAACTTAGCCATGGGGCACACCGAGAACGCGATACAACTCTTCAAGTGTTGTGAGTCCCTCTTCGACTGCCAGACAACCACTTTCAAATAGCGTGGTCATGCCCTGCTGGCGCGCCAGTGTTTCGATTTCACTTGCCGATATTCCTCTGGAGATCGCTGATTGCAGGGAAGGGGAGACAATCAGGATTTCAAATAAAGCGCTTCGTCCATAGAAGCCGCAATAACACCGTTTGCAGCCAACTGTCTGCCAGCGTGGCAGAGCATTCCCCCAAATTGTTGTGGGAACAATAATGTCGTCTGGGTGTCGCTGTTTGCAGTGAGGGCAAAGCTTACGCACTAACCGCTGCGCCACCACAATGTTCAGCGCGGAGGCTAATATCCAGCGTTCTACGCCCATTTGTTCAAGACGCACTACCGTTTCAGCCGTAGAGTTGGTGTGCAAGGTTGAAAGCACCAGGTGCCCAGTTTGTGCCGCCTTGATGGCTATCTCTGCCGTGTCGCCATCGCGGATTTCACCCACCATAATGATGTCTGGATCCTGGCGCAGTAATGCGCGTAAGACGCTTTGAAAACTCAGCCCGGCTTTACTGTTAATTTGTGTCTGGTTTAGCCCGCGCATGGGGATTTCTATCGGGTCTTCAACGCTGCACACATTGCTTGAGGTCTGATTAAGGATTGTTAATGCGCTGTACAGCGTGATGGTTTTTCCACTGCCTGTGGGGCCTGTAACCAGAATCATGCCTTGTGGATTGGCGAGAGCCTGCTGAAACCGGGCGCAATCAGCAGGCGTCATACCTAATTCCGTTAGCTCAAAAGTTTGTTCCGTTTGTGACATTAAACGTAAGACGACTTTTTCGCCGTGATAGACCGGCAGTGTCGCGATGCGAAACGAACATTTATGTTGTTCGATGTCTACCGACATTTGCCCGTCCTGTGGGAGCCGACGCTCCGCGATATCCAGATTACCCAAAACCTTTAGCCGTGCGGTTAGCGGTGCCGCAAGGTGCGTGGGGAGCAGCGGTTGCAATTGCAGTACCCCATCGACCCGAAAACGAATCTGATAACCCTGCTCGATAGGTTCAAAGTGAATATCTGAAGCTCTGAGTTGTATCGCTTTTAGCAGCGTTTCCTGTAGCAATTGAACCACCGGAGCGGTGTTTTCTTGTGGTTCATCCGGGCCGGTTGGCAATCGGGAATGGCGGTTTTTTTCCAGTTGTTCTGCTGGCCAGTATTCGATGTTGACCGGTTTATCGCAGATGAAGCGCAAAGCTTCAAAGAACTGAGCCGGTGGATTTGGAGCGATAGCAATATGCAACGCCGGATCTTCAGAGAGTATTAGCGCCTGATATTGATTGCACAGTGCGAGGATCTGCTGATTGACCATGGATTAATTTCCCGACTGGTTATTATCAAAGCGGAAAACTTCTTCGCATGATTGTTGCAGTGAGCCGCCGTCGGTGGCCGCACAGGTTCGTGACCAGCCTTCTACACCTTCCGCATCACTCCAGCGCGGCGTTAGCGAAACGGTTAGCCCATTCAGGCTTTCCTGTCCGGTGAGCGTGATAACGCCTTGTTCAATACTCATACCGCTTACATAGCGCGTGGTTTTGGGCGAAGGAATGCTGTTGGTACCCGCATCACATTCGCTGATTCCGCCTCGTTCAATGGCGCAAAGTTCTACGGCGGTGCGGTAGGGGACAAAGGTTTGCAGCATGTCGGTGAGTGCCGCTTTGCGTAAGTAACCCTGGTATGCGGGAATGCCTATGGCGCTAAGAATCGCAATAATGCCGATGACCACCATCAGCTCAATAAGTGTGAATCCCTGTTGTTTGTTCATGTGCCGCTCCTGATTGAGATGGCAGCAATTTGCGCCGTCTGAATGACTCAGGCGAGGGCGTTTTAAAACATCAGGAAAGCGGGTTCCAGGGTTTTTGAGTGGGTTGCAGGAAGTAACAAAGAAATTGCGAGATGTATCGGGAAAAGAAGAAAAGGGCAGAGGATTTTACCCCCTCTGCCTGGCAGGAATTAGCGGAAACGCATGGAGAGATCGAGTGCGCGAACATGCTTGGTCAGCGCACCAACCGAGATAAAGTCGACGCCAGTTTCAGCAAATTCACGGATAGTTTCTTTGGTCACGTTGCCGGAAACTTCCAGACGCGCTTTACCTTGAGTGATGACAACAGCCTGGCGCATATCTTCAACGGTGAAATTATCGAGCATGATAATGTCAGCCCCGGCATGCAGCGCCTGCTCCAGCTCTTCAAGGGATTCCACTTCAACTTCCACAGGCACATCCGGGTGGAACCAGAACGCCTTTTCGACGGCCTGGCGAATCGAACCGGAAGAAATAATGTGGTTTTCTTTGATCAGGAAAGCGTCAGAAAGCCCTAAACGGTGATTGCTTCCACCGCCACATAAAACCGCGTATTTCAGCGCAGTTCGCAGCCCCGGTAATGTTTTGCGGGTGTCCAGCAATTGGGTTTGTGTGCCTGCCAGCAGGTCAACATAAGTCCGCACTTCGCTGGCAACGCCTGAGAGTGTTTGCACGAAATTAAGCGCGGTACGCTCGCCGGTTAACAGCACGCGAGACGGGCCGGTCAATTCAAAAAGTGGCTGATCGGCAGTCACCGTCTGGCCATCTTCCACATGCCAGACAACTTTCACATCACCGCCAAGTTGGGTAAACACCTCTTCGACCCAGCGTTTACCGCAGAACACGCCGTCTTCACGGGTGATCACCACGGCATGAGAGCGATGTTCGGCATCCAGTAATTGCGCGGTTATGTCGTTATTGGGGTCAACATCACCACCGAGATCTTCGCGCAAAGCATGGGAAACCGCTTCTGGAATATCAAGGTTAATTCGTTCGAGAAGCTCGTCACGGCGGCGGTCTGGATTGTAACGGCGAGGCGGCATGATAAAACTCCGAAATGGCTTAGTTAATGTCGAAACATGCTACATTGATGCGACCTCAAGTACCACTCTAAGGAGACCGCGAATGCAGCTAAAAAACGGCTGGCTGGTGGGTGTAAAGCATGTTCCTTCCCCCCATTTTGATTGCCGACCGGAGGATGAAACCCCTTCGCTGCTGGTGGTGCATAACATCAGTCTGCCGCCTGGCGAATTTGGTGGGCCATGGATTGATGCGTTGTTTACTGGAACGTTGGATGAGAATGCCCATCCGTATTTCGAAGGTATCGCACATTTGCGCGTTTCAGCGCATTGTCTTATTCGCCGTGATGGTGAAATCGTTCAGTATGTTCCTTTCGATAAGCGGGCCTGGCATGCGGGTGTTTCTTTATACCAGGGGCGCGAGCGCTGCAACGATTTTTCCATTGGTATTGAACTGGAGGGCACCGATACGCTGCCCTATACTGATGCGCAATATCAACAGCTTACTGCAATTGCCGATACCTTGATTCAAATCTACCCGGCCATGGCTGACCATATGACGGGGCATTGTGATATTGCACCGGAACGTAAAACTGACCCTGGCCCTGCGTTTGACTGGAAGCGTTTTCGCCAATCGGTCGAGGTAACGTCAAATAAGGAGATGAAATGACGCTGTTTACATTGCTGCTGGTGATGATTTGGGAACGGCTGTTTAAGCTGGGCGAACACTGGCAGTTAGATCACCGCCTTGAAGCACTCTTCCGGCGGGTCAAAAGCTTTTCGTTGCTGCGTACCATTTTGATGACCGCCGTATGTATGCTGGTGGTTTTCCTCTGTATTCGTGCGCTGCAAGGCCTGTTCTTTAATGTGCCGTTGTTAGTTTTCTGGATTGCACTGGGCGTGTTGTGTATTGGTGCGGGCCAGGTTCGTTTGCATTACCACGCTTATTTGCAGGCGGCGAGCCACGATGATATTCACGCCCGTGATGCGATGGCGAGTGAACTTACACTCATCCACGGTATTCCGCCGGATTGTGACGAACGCGAATACCTGAAGGAACTGCAAAACGCGCTGTTGTGGATTAACTTCCGTTTTTATCTGGCACCGCTTTTCTGGTTTATCGTCGGTGGTATGTGGGGGCCGGTAACGCTTGCGGGCTACGCTTTCTTGCGTGCATGGCAGAGCTGGTTGGCGCGTCATCATTCGCCGCAAGAGCGTCTGCACTCAGGAATTGATGCCATTTTGCATGTGCTGGATTGGGTGCCGGTGCGCCTGTTCGGCGTGGCATATGCGCTGCTCGGCCACGGAGAAAGAGCGCTGCCCGCGTGGTTTGCTTCACTGGCGGACAGGCATACTTCGCAGTATCAGGTGTTAACTCAATTGGCTCAGTATTCTCTGGCCCGCGAGCCGCACCTCGATAAAATCAAAACGCCAAAAGCGGCGGTTTCGATGGCAAAGAAAACATCAATGGTTGTTTTAGTCGTTGTCGCGTTGCTGACGATTTACGGCACCCTGGTTTAATCGCCAGAGTGCCGCGTTAAGTTAGCGGTTATCAGCAGGCGGTATGCCAAACACTGGCATACCGTTTTCGTCCCATTCCAGAGTTTTCAGGCGCGTATGGCGATTCGGGTCATACAGCGGATCGCCTTCAATTTCGGTGTAATTGCGCGCGTGATACACCAGCACATCTTTCCCGTCTTTGGTTTTGGTGAAGCTGTTATGGCCCGGCCCAAACTGCTTGTTTTCATAACTGGTGGTAAACACCGGCTGAGGCGATTTATGCCAGTTAGCCGCGTTGGTTGGGTCCGCTTCCAGATCTATCCATAACAAGCCAATACAGTAGTTTTCGTCGGTAGCGCTGGCGGAGTAGCTGACAAACAGTTTATCGCCATGAACCACCACCGCTGGCCCTTCGTTAACCAGAAACCCTCTGCATTCCCAGTCCAGCTCTGGCTTGCTCAACATCACCGGTTGGCCTTTTATTGCCCACGGCGTTTCCAGTTCGGCAAGATAGATATTGGAATTACCGTCTATATTGGGGGCTTTCTGTGCCCACAAATACCACTGTTTCCCTTGATGATGGAAAGTCGTGGCATCCAGACAGAAGCTATCGAACTGCGTTTTAACCTGGCCTTTTTCGACCCATTTTCCGGTTAACGGATTGGCGTCTGTGCATTCCAGCGCAAACATCCGGTGCTGGAACATATTGAGATGATCCAGATCCTGCGTATGTGTGGCGGCAAAATAGATGTACCACTTGCCGTCGATATGATGCAGTTCCGGTGCCCAAATCAGTTTGCTCATTGGGCCGCTTTCTGGCTTGCGCCACACCACGGTTGGCTGCGCGTTTGGCAATTCGCTTAACGTTTCCGCGTAACGAATCTCAAGCCTGTCGTACTCCGGCACTGACGCAATAAAGTAGTAACCGTTGCCATGCTGCAAAATAAACGGGTCAGCACGCTGTTCAATAAATGGATTCGGCCATTGCTCCTGGTTCATAACGCCTCCTTAAAGTTTGGCTTCAACAGGTTTGCTGTCGTGATATTCATTGAGTTCGCGGTAGTTATTACGGCGCTTTTCAAGGTCGGCCTGAATGCGACGCATCGTTTCACTGTCGACTTTCAGCAGACGCACCACACCTGCGGTAATCAGATACCCAACGCCTGGAATGATGGTAAACAGCATCACAATACCGTTAATGGATTCTGCACTTTGCTGTTTTGCGCCCGCGTCGTAACCGTACCAGGAAAGCAGGAAGCCGACCATCGCACCGGCAATCGCCAGCCCTAATTTCAGGAAGAACAAGTTGCCCGAGAAGCTGATACCGGTGATGCGTTTACCGGTTTTCCACTCGCCGTAGTCGTCAACGTCAGCCATCAGCGACCAGTGCAGCGGCGACGGGATTTGGTGCAGGATGTTAAGCAGGAAGTACATCACCACAATCAGCGTGGTGGCGTGCGGGTCGAGGAAGTAGAAACCGCAGGAGAAAATCGCCAGCACGATGTTGGTCCAGAAGAACACTTTCAGTTTGCAGATACGGTCGGTCAGCACTTTTGCCAACATGCTGCCGCCCATCATGCCAACCACGCCGAGGCTGATAAACATTGTGGCGAAACTGGTGCTTTGGCCCATCACCCAGGTGACGTAATACATGGTTGCCGCCATGCGGATAAACCCTGGGCAGACGTTGCATAACGTCAGCAGCAGGATGCGCACCCACTGGTCGTTTTTCCACACATCTTTCAAATCTGCTTTTAAGTCGTCGTTGCTGGGCACCGCCGGGCGAACACGTTCTCTGACCGTCGTGAAGCAGAACAGGAACATGAACATGCCGAGTACTGCCAGCACGCCCATCGCCATTTGGTAGCCTTTGGCTTTGTCGCCGCCGCCAAACCAGTCAACCATCGGCAGTAGGGAAAGCGAGAGAATCAGCGTTGCGATACCAACCATCACAAAGCGATACGACTGGCAGGCCACGCGCTCTTTTGGGTCGTTGGTTATCACGCTGCCCAATGAGCAATAAGGAATGTTGATCGCGGTGTAGGTTAATGAAAGCAGGAAGTAAGTGACGAAGGCATAGATAACTTTGCTGCTATAGGCCCAGTCCGGCGTGGTAAACATCAGGTAACTGAAGAAGGCAAAAGGAGCCGCCATCCACAAAATCCATGGACGAAAACGCCCCCAGCGCGACTGAGTTCTGTCTGCAATCGCCCCCATAATAGGATCGGTTACCGCATCGATTACCCGGATGGAAAGTAGCATAACCCCTACCAAAGCCGGGGCCAGGCCAAAGATGTCGGTATAAAAATAGTTAACAAACAACATAATGGCGCCAAAGATGATGTTGCACCCGGCGTCACCCATTCCGTAGCCAATCTTTTCTTTAATTGATAATTTGCCGCTTTCCATTGGAAATGCTCCTGACCAGAATATGGACAAGAGTATTGAGCGCTTTGAGATTAATTGCGTGTCTGTAATTCGTTGCAGGGATGGACAATTCTGTCATTGTCAAAGAAGTGTGAACCAGATAACAAAGCGCCCCGGCGAGTTTTGCTCACCGGGGCGCTTTTTAGCAGCAGAGAAACTTAAGCTTTAACGCTTTTCAGATTCTTCTGTTTGATGGCGTAACCAATGCCGAGGATCACCACCCAGACAGGAATCAGCCATACGGAGATGGCCATGCCAGGCGTCATCGCCATGATAACCAGCACTGCCGCCATGAACAGCAGGCAGACATAGTTACCCAACGGATAGAACAGAGCAGGGAAGCGCGTTTTCACACCTTGCTGTTCTTTCGCGCGACGGAACTTGATGTGCGCGAGGCTAATCATCGCCCAGTTGATCACCAGTGCGGATACCACCAGCGCCATCAGCAGGCCGAAAGCTTCTGCTGGTGCTAAGTAGTTGATCAGGACACACAACGCGGTGAACAGCGCAGAGACCAGAATGGTGTTAACCGGAACGCCACGCTTATCGACTTTTTGCAGGGCTTTCGGCGCGTTGCCTTGTTGAGCCAGGCCGAACAGCATACGGCTGTTGCAGTAAACGCAGCTGTTATAAACAGACAGCGCCGCAGTCAGAACCACAACGTTAAGTGCGTTAGCAACGAAAGTATCACCCAACTCGTGGAAGATAAGCACGAACGGGCTGGTGTCCGCAGTGACACGAGTCCACGGCATCAGAGACAGCAGCACCGCCAGGGAACCCACATAGAAAATCAGAATACGGTAAATAACCTGGTTGGTTGCTTTAGGAATGCTCACCTGTGGGTTGTCTGCTTCCGCAGCGGTAATCCCTACCAGCTCAAGCCCACCGAAGGAGAACATGATAATGGCCATCATCATCACCAGGCCGGTAAAGCCGTGTGGCAAGAATCCGCCTTGTTCCCAAAGGTTACGCACAGTCGCCTGTGGGCCTGCGTGGTCGCTGAACAGCAACCAGGCACCAAACACAATCATGGCAACAACGGCAACGACTTTAATGATCGCGAACCAGAACTCCATCTCACCGAACACTTTTACGTTAGTGAGGTTGATGGCGTTGATCACGACGAAGAAGACCGCAGCAGAAGCCCAGGTTGGGATTTCCGGATACCAAAACTGAATGTATTTACCGACGGCGGTCAATTCAGCCATGGCAACTAATACATACAGCACCCAGTAGTTCCAGCCAGAGGCGAAACCAGCGAAACCGCCCCAGTATTTATAAGCAAAGTGGCTAAATGAACCCGCAACAGGCTCTTCAACCACCATTTCGCCCAGCTGACGCATGATCAGAAAGGCGATAAAACCTGCAATCGCATAACCCAGAATAATCCCTGGTCCGGCAGATTGAATAACAGACGCACTGCCCAGAAACAGGCCTGTCCCAATTGCTCCACCCAGCGCGATGAGCTGGATATGGCGGTTTTTAAGGCCGCGTTTAAGCGTGTCGCCTTGTTCCATCTTTAACCTCGTGTGTGGTTATTTTCAGGGCGCTGACTGCGCCTCTGTAAGTTTGTAATTCCGTAATGTGTAGTATTTATTTTACGGTTTTTAATTCCAGTATTTTGCGTAGTGGACTACCGCAGCGCAAAGAATAGTGGTAAGCGCCAGTGTTTGCACCTGCTTTCTATTCTTCTCGTGACGAGTTGAATAAAAAGAAATCAATCGTCAGATCGATCACGTTATTTATTTCGCGCGTTATTCATTCAATTTAAGCGACATCGTTGAATTAATATTCATATTTTAAACTGATGAATCGGTTCAATTTGCAAGAAAGAGCACTTTTTGCTGTTTCGTAAACGTTAAATGCGTTCGGGTGTGAGTAAATGTGACATTTGTGCAAAGTTACAGCTTTGAAACGTCATTTCTGTAATGTTGTTAAAATGTGCCGGGTTTAATGATTTCAATCAAAACCAATATGGACAGAAGGTGAATACTTTGTTACTTTAGCGTCAAGAATGTGAAATTGGTCATACCAATTGACTACAGGCTAATGGCAGATATAGGGAACACATGGCCTACAGCAAAATCCGCCAACCAAAACTATCCGATGTGATTGAGCAGCAGTTGGAGTTTCTCATCCTCGAGGGAACCTTGCGTCCCGGCGAAAAACTCCCACCAGAGCGCGAATTGGCTAAACAATTCGACGTTTCTCGTCCTTCACTACGCGAGGCGATTCAACGTCTCGAAGCGAAAGGGCTCCTGCTCCGTCGTCAGGGCGGCGGTACTTTTGTCCAAAACAGTCTTTGGCAAAGTTTAAGCGACCCGCTGGTCGAACTGCTGTCTGACCATCCTGAATCCCAGTTTGATCTGCTTGAAACCCGCCACGCACTTGAAGGTATCGCTGCTTATTACGCTGCATTGCGTGGTACGGACGAAGATCTCAAACGCATTGGCGATTGCCATGTTGCGATTCAACAAGCGCAAGAGTCCGGCGACCTGGATGCTGAATCCGATGCTGTTATGCAGTATCAAATCGCCGTGACAGAAGCCGCTCACAACGTTGTGCTACTACACTTGTTGCGCTGTATGTCACCGATGCTCGAACAAAACGTTCGTCAGAATTTTGAATTGCTCTACGCGCGCCGTGAAATGCTGGCGCAAGTGAGCAGCCATCGCGCCAGCATTTTTGCGGCGATTATGGCTCGCCAACCGGAGCAGGCGCGCGAAGCGTCGCACCGTCACCTGGCATTTATCGAAGAAATATTGCTGGATCGCAGCCGCGAACAGAGTCGTCGAGAACGTTCTCTGCGGCGCTTACAGCAACGTAAGGAATAAGAGTCTGAAATTTCAGGTTCTCAAAAGCGCCAATTTTTAGAGCGCGGCAACTAAACGCAGAACCTGTCTTATTGTGTTTTTTCAAGGAAAGCACAATGGGACAGGTTCCAGATAATCAACGTATTAGACACAGATAAGGAATACCTCCCATGTCAGAACGTTTCCCAAATGACGTGGATCCGATCGAAACTCGCGACTGGCAACAGGCGATCGAATCGGTCATCCGTGAAGAAGGTGTTGAGCGCGCACAGTACCTGATTGATCAGTTACTGAGCGAAGCCCGTAAAGGTGGAGTAAAAGTTGCAGAAGGTTCTGCTGCCCGCCAGTACGTAAACTCCATCGCCGTTGAAGATGAACCGGAATACCCGGGGAATCTGGAGCTGGAACGCCGTATTCGTTCTGCTATCCGTTGGAACGCCATCATGACCGTCCTGCGTGCGTCTAAAAAAGACCTCGATCTGGGCGGCCATATGTCCTCTTTCCAGTCTTCTGCAACCGTGTATGACGTGTGTTTCAACCACTTCTTCCGCGCACGCAACGAGAAAGACGGCGGCGATCTGGTTTACTTCCAGGGCCACATCTCCCCAGGCGTTTACGCACGTGCTTTCCTTGAAGGCCGCCTGACCGAAGAGCAGATGAACAATTTCCGTCAGGAAGTTCACGGTAATGGTCTGTCCTCTTATCCGCACCCGAAATTGATGCCTGAATTCTGGCAGTTCCCGACCGTATCAATGGGTCTGGGTCCAATCGGTGCAATCTATCAGGCTAAATTCCAGAAATACCTGGAACACCGTGGCCTGAAAGACACCTCCGCACAGCGCGTTTACGCATTCCTGGGCGACGGTGAAATGGATGAGCCAGAATCTAAAGGTGCGATCACTATCGCAACCCGTGAAAAACTGGACAACCTGTGCTTCATCATCAACTGTAACCTCCAGCGTCTGGACGGCCCAGTCACCGGTAACGGCAAAATCATTAACGAACTGGAAGGCATCTTCGCGGGCGCTGGCTGGAACGTGATCAAAGTGATTTGGGGTTCTCGTTGGGACGAACTGCTGCGTAAAGACACCAGCGGTAAGCTGTTGCAGCTGATGGGCGAAACCGTTGACGGCGACTACCAGACCTTCAAATCCAAAAACGGTGCCTACGTTCGTGAGCACTTCTTCGGTAAATATCCAGAAACTGCTGCACTGGTTAAAGATATGTCCGACGACGAGATTTGGGCTCTGAACCGTGGCGGCCACGATCCTAAGAAAATCTACGCTGCACTGAGAAATGCTCAAGAAACCAAAGGCAAAGCAACTGTCATCCTGGCTCATACCGTTAAAGGTTATGGCATGGGTGAAACTGCCGAAGGTAAAAACATCGCTCACCAGGTTAAGAAAATGAACATGGACGGCGTGCGTTATGTGCGTGACCGTTTCAATGTGCCTGTGACCGATGCTGAAATCGAAAAACTGCCATACATCAAGTTTGAAGAAGGCAGCGAAGAGCACAAATATCTGCATGGCCAGCGCGAAAAACTGAACGGCTACCTGCCGACTCGCCTGCCAAAATTCACCGAGAAACTGGAAATGCCTACCCTGGCTGATTTCAGCTCTCTGTTAGAAGAGCAGAACAAAGAAATCTCCACCACTATCGCTTTCGTTCGTGCCCTGAACGTGATGCTGAAGAACCCGTCTATCAAAGACCGTCTGGTTCCAATCATTGCCGATGAAGCGCGTACTTTCGGTATGGAAGGTCTGTTCCGTCAGATTGGTATTTACAGCCCGAACGGCCAGCAGTATACCCCGCAGGACCGTGAGCAGGTTGCTTACTATAAAGAAGACGAGAAAGGCCAGATTCTGCAAGAAGGTATCAACGAGCTGGGCGCAGGTTCATCCTGGCTGGCGGCGGCGACTTCTTACAGCACCAACGATCTGCCAATGATCCCGTTCTACATCTACTACTCCATGTTCGGTTTCCAGCGTATCGGCGACCTGTGCTGGGCAGCGGGTGACCAACAGGCGCGTGGCTTCCTGGTCGGCGGGACTTCCGGTCGTACCACTCTGAACGGTGAAGGTCTGCAGCACGAAGATGGTCACAGCCATATTCAGTCTCTGACTATCCCTAACTGTATCTCTTATGATCCCGCTTACGCTTACGAAGTTGCAGTCATCATGCATGACGGCCTGGTGCGTATGTACGGTGAAGCGCAAGAGAACATTTACTACTACATCACCACGCTGAACGAAAACTACCACATGCCAGCCATGCCAGAAGGCGCGGAAGAAGGCATCCGTAAAGGTATCTACAAACTGGAAACAGTTGAAGGTAGCAAAGGTAAAGTTCAGCTGATGGGCTCGGGTTCTATCCTGCGTCACGTACGTGAAGCAGCGCAGATCCTGGCGAAAGACTACGGCGTTGGCTCTGATGTCTTCAGCGTAACTTCCTTCACTGAACTGGCGCGTGATGGCCAGGATTGTGAGCGCTGGAACATGCTGCACCCAACTGCTGAACCACGCGTACCGTACGTTGCTCAGATCCTGAGTGATGCACCAGCTGTGGCATCTACTGACTATATGAAACTGTTCGCTGAGCAGATCCGTAACTTCATCCCGGCAAGCGATTACCGCGTACTGGGTACTGATGGCTTCGGTCGTTCAGACAGCCGCGAAAACCTGCGTCACCACTTCGAAGTGGACGCATCTTACGTGGTTGTTGCAGCACTTGGCGAATTGGCTAAACGTGGCGAAATCGATAAGAAAGTGGTGGCAGACGCTATCACCAAATTCAACATCGATGCAGATAAAGTCAACCCGCGTCTGGCATAAGAGGTAAAGAATAAAATGGCTATCGAAATCAACGTGCCGGACATCGGTGCAGACGAAGTTGAAGTGACCGAAATCATGGTGAAAGTGGGCGATAAGGTTGAAGTTGACCAGTCCATTATCTCCGTGGAAGGTGACAAGGCTTCAATGGAAGTCCCTTCTCCGCAAGCAGGCGTGGTCAAAGAGATCAAAGTTGCGGTAGGTGACAAAGTTGAAACCGGCAAACTGGTTATGATTTTCGAATCCGCCGAAGGTGCAGCGCAAGCTGCACCAGCTCCGGCTGAAGAGAAGAAAGAAGCAGCGCCAGCGGCCGCTCCGGCAGCCGCTGCGGCTAAAGAAGTGAACGTGCCAGACATCGGCGGTGACGAAGTTGAAGTCACTGAGATCATGGTTAAAGTTGGCGACAAAGTAGAAGCAGAACAGTCTCTGATCACCGTTGAAGGTGACAAAGCGTCTATGGAAGTCCCGGCACCGTTCGCAGGCGTTGTAAAAGAAATCAAAATCAACACTGGCGACAAAGTGTCTACCGGTTCTCTGATTATGGTCTTCGAAGTGGCGGGTGCTGCACCGGCTGCAACTGAAACCAAAGCAGAAGCGGCTCCGGCAGCTGCACCAGCGGCATCTGGCTCGAAAGAAGTTAACGTGCCAGACATCGGCGGTGACGAAGTTGAAGTGACTGAAGTGATGGTTAAAGTGGGCGATAAAGTGGCCGCTGAACAATCACTGATCACCGTAGAGGGCGACAAAGCTTCTATGGAAGTCCCGGCTCCGTTCGCGGGTGTTGTAAAAGAAATCAAAATCAATACTGGCGACAAAGTGTCTACCGGTTCCCTGATTATGGTCTTTGAAGTGGAAGGTGCTGCCCCAGCTCCAGCCGCTAAGCAAGAAGCAGCAGCTCCGGCTCCTGCGGCTGCGGCGCAAAAAACTGCTGCGGCTCCAGCTAAAGCGGAAGGCAAAACTGAATTCGCTGAAAACGACGCATACGTTCACGCCACCCCACTGATTCGCCGCCTGGCGCGTGAGTTCGGTGTGAACCTGGCGAAAGTGAAAGGGACTGGCCGTAAAGGTCGTATCCTGCGCGAAGACGTTCAGGCTTACGTGAAAGACGCGGTTAAGCGTGCAGAATCTGCACCTGCTGCGGCTACCGGCGGCGGTCTGCCTGGCATGCTGCCATGGCCGAAAGTTGATTTCAGCAAGTTCGGCGAAATCGAAGAAGTTGAACTGGGCCGTATCCAGAAAATCTCTGGTGCCAACCTGAGCCGTAACTGGGTGATGATCCCGCACGTTACGCACTTCGACAAAACCGATATCACTGACCTGGAAGCGTTCCGTAAGCAGCAGAACGACGAAGCGGCCAAGCGTAAGCTGGATGTGAAGTTCACGCCTGTCGTGTTCATCATGAAAGCGGTTGCTGCGGCTCTTGAGCAGATGCCTCGCTTCAACAGCTCCTTGTCAGAAGACGGTCAGAAGCTGACGCTGAAGAAATACATCAACATCGGTGTGGCGGTTGATACGCCAAACGGTCTGGTTGTTCCGGTCTTCAAAGATGTGAATAAGAAGAGCATCTCTGAGCTGTCCCGCGAACTGATGGCGATTTCTAAGAAAGCTCGTGATGGCAAGTTGACGGCTGGCGAAATGCAGGGCGGTTGCTTCACCATTTCAAGCCTCGGCGGTATCGGGACGACTCACTTCGCGCCAATCGTTAACGCGCCGGAAGTGGCCATCCTCGGTGTCTCCAAGTCTGCTATCGAGCCGGTCTGGAATGGTAAAGAGTTCACTCCGCGTCTGATGATGCCGATGTCTCTTTCCTTCGACCACCGCGTGATCGACGGTGCTGATGGTGCGCGCTTTATTACCATCATCAACAACACGCTGGCCGACATTCGCCGTCTGGTGATGTAAGCCAAAAAGCCGGCCATTCGGTCGGCTTTTTTCTGGTAATCTCGTGATGCAGTTCGAGATTATCTGATGCAAAGGACAATTCGTTTGCCGTTTGTTGTTTCAAAATTGTTAACAGTTTTGTAGACTACGTGCGGATAGAACGTCCCGGTGGCAATGGGCGTTAAAGACCAGGGACCGCCGGAAATAAATTAAGAGGTCATGATGAGTACTGAAATCAAAACTCAGGTCGTCGTACTTGGGGCAGGCCCGGCAGGTTATTCTGCTGCATTCCGTTGCGCTGATTTAGGTCTGGAGACCGTCATTGTCGAGCGTTACAGCACCCTCGGTGGTGTTTGTCTGAACGTTGGCTGTATCCCTTCTAAAGCCCTGCTGCACGTTGCTAAAGTTATCGAAGAAGCGAAAGCACTGGCTGAGCACGGTATTGTTTTCGGCGAGCCGAAAACTGACATCGACAAAATCCGTACCTGGAAAGAAAAGGTTATCAACCAGTTGACTGGTGGCCTGTCTGGTATGGCGAAAGGTCGTAAAGTTAAAGTGGTAAATGGTCTGGGTAAATTTACCGGCGCTAACACCCTGGTTGTTGAAGGCGAAAATGGTCCAACGACTATCACTTTCGACAACGCAATCATCGCGGCGGGTTCTCGTCCGATTCAACTGCCATTCATTCCGCATGAAGATCCACGCGTATGGGATTCTACCGACGCACTGGAACTGAAATCCGTACCAAAACGCATGCTGGTTATGGGCGGCGGTATCATCGGTCTGGAAATGGGTACCGTGTACCATGCGCTGGGTTCAGAGATTGACGTGGTTGAGATGTTCGACCAGGTTATCCCTGCTGCTGACAAAGACGTGGTGAAAGTCTTCACCAAGCGTATCAGCAAGCAATTCAACCTGATGCTGGAAACCAAAGTGACTGCGGTAGAAGCCAAAGAAGATGGTATCTACGTCACAATGGAAGGCAAAAAAGCGCCTGCTGAACCACAGCGTTACGACGCGGTTCTGGTCGCTATCGGTCGCGTACCTAACGGTAAGCTGCTCGATGCTGGCGCTGCAGGCGTTGAAGTTGATGACCGTGGCTTCATTCGTACCGACAAGCAAATGCGCACTAACGTGCCGCACATCTATGCTATCGGCGATATCGTCGGCCAGCCAATGCTTGCTCACAAAGGTGTTCACGAAGGTCACGTTGCCGCTGAAGTTATCGCCGGCATGAAGCACTACTTCGACCCGAAAGTGATTCCTTCAATCGCGTACACCGAACCAGAAGTTGCATGGGTAGGTCTGACCGAGAAAGAAGCGAAAGAGAAAGGCATCAGCTATGAAACCGCCACCTTCCCGTGGGCAGCTTCTGGCCGTGCTATCGCTTCCGATTGCGCAGACGGTATGACCAAACTGATCTTCGACAAAGAAACTCACCGTGTTATCGGTGGTGCGATTGTCGGGACTAACGGCGGCGAGCTGTTGGGCGAAATCGGTCTGGCTATCGAAATGGGTTGTGACGCTGAAGACATCGCGCTCACCATCCACGCGCACCCGACTCTGCACGAGTCTGTAGGTCTGGCTGCTGAGATTTTCGAAGGTAGCATCACCGACCTGCCAAACCCGAAAGCGAAAAAGAAGTAATCGCCTGAAGGATAAGAAAAAAGCGGCTTAGGCCGCTTTTTTTTATGGATTACTGTTGCTCTTCCTGCCAGCTTTTATCCGGATTGAACTCTTTTATTTCCTGCACTTTCTCTGCGGTTTCTTCGCCCAAATCCTTCTGATAAACCACGCCCTGGTTATTCACCATAAACGTAGTCACTCCCGTTTCCCCGTATTCCACAGGCCAGGCGACTAAAGCAAAGCCATCCGCCATTTTCCCATCGCGAATATAGTTCTTCGCCCCACCCGGTGCGTCTGCACCCTGAGCGGTCAGAATTCGGAAATGGTAGCCGTGATAACCCAATTCCGGGTGTTCAGGGCTGAAACTTGGGCCGAGAGGGCTGGGCGCTTCGCCAGGTGCTGCGGGCCAGTACAAGCCATCTTTCTTGCCTTCAGTACTGAGAAACTTCTGAGCGTATTGTTGATCCAGCTGATAATAATCTTGCTGTGCCGCTACATAGGCTTGTATCGCCTGAATGGCTGATAGCTCGTTAAGGCCGATGGTGCGGGTAAGAATTTCATCAGCGGCTTTTTGCATATCAAAATGCCAGCCGGCGTCCGTTTTCACCATCGGAATGGGCAACTGCCAGTTTTCCTGCCCGACATTCAGGTGCGCGGTATCGCCTTGTTCATCAATATTGTGGCTGACTTTCCAGTCACGAACAAAGCGGGCGACCGCTTCCGGGTCGGCTTTTTCATCAGGCAGATATTGCCGCCAGTTATCGCCCAACACCTCGGTCAGCGCGGCTTCATCCTGGTTTATCACCGCCGTGGCAAATGAGCTGGCCGCCTTTTCCGGCGTGGTAAACATCTGCTGCGCCTGAACAAAGGCAGGTAGCATCAACATTACAAGTGCACTTAACTTCATACGATTTTTCATGATGCCTCCCCGTTAGCGACGATGAAATTCACGATGTTCAGCTGGACGCTCTCTGTTAGCCGGACGCTGCTGATGACTGGAGCGATTAAGGCTTTGTTGCCCACGCTGGCTTTGTGCCTGCCAGGAAGGGGAGCGACTGTCATTTCCGCTAAACGCATTTGGACGTGTGGCTGCTGTGCGATGCGTCTGGCTGAGGTTTCCACTGCTGCGGTGTTGCTGAGCCGTTTCGCGACGCTGCTGTTGCTGCGCTGTAGGGTGATTGACCTGATTTTTAGCCGTCTCACGACGCTGCTGTTGTTGCGCAGTCGGATGGTTTACCTGATTTTTGACCGCGTCTTTACGTTGCTGAGAGGTCGAATTGTTGAACTGTTGTTTTGCGGCATCGCGGCGCGCATCGGTGTTTTGTGAATCATAGCCACGGTAATTATTGCGCTGGGCAATCTGGTTCAGTTGTTGCGAAGACGCTTTACGCTGAGCATCGCGCGAAGCCAGTTGCGGGGCCGCTGCGTCAATGCGTCCTTTATTCTGCTGCAACTGAGTCGCTGCCGCCTGGCGTTGGGCGTCACGATTAACGGGCGCACGTTGCGTTGCGCTCAAACCACCTGCAACGTTGGTCTGATGATAACGCTGAGCGACCGCGTTATCATGGTACGGAACGCCGTTGCGATAGGCCGGGTTATGCTGCCAGGTCGTATTGCGATTCTGGAGATTTTGACCCGATATCCGGTTGAAATTATTAACATTGTTAATATTGATATTATTGTTGCTCCCGCCGCCATGGTAATCATCATGATGGTGATAATCGTCGTCGTCCCAGTCAAAGCTACTGAACAGCGCATAAGTGGTCGCCACGCCCAGGCTGTAACCAAAGCCGCGCACCAGGCTGTCGGTGAACTGCTGCCCCGGAGGAGGTGGGAGATACGTCGGCGGATAGGCCGTGTTCGGCCAGGTGCCATACACCGTTGACGGGTTGTAGTTCGGCACATACACCACTTGCGGATCGGTCGGCTCGATTTTAATGATGGTTTCCGCAGGCGCTGCGGCGACGGTTTTTGATGACGATGAACTTGTCGTGGCCGGGGCCGGTGCGGCAACCGTCGTATTCTGATTAACCGTTACAGGCGTGCTGGTCACCGTTTGCTGCGGCGTTGTTTTTAACGATCCCGTTTGCTGCGCCAGTAAACGCAATTTCTGCACGGAATCCATCACATCTTGCGGCTGGGCTAAAAACGCATCCCCCAGGTTCTGCACCCATTCCGGGTTTTCACCCATCAGGGCCATCAACTGCGGGAAGGCGACGAGAGATTTCACACTCGGATCCCACGGCTGGTTCGCTACCGCCTGAATCGCCGCATCACCCTGCATCTTCGGGTTATCGCGTGACCACTGCACCGCCTGAACCACATTGGCCGGGTAAGTTGACGCCATCAAAACCTGAGACAAAAGCGGGTCAGGATAGAGCGCAACTGGCGCAACCCACTGGTCGAGTTGAGCGGTACTAAACGTGGGTTGAGTCGCCGTCGCCACTGGTGTGGCCGGGGCAGGGGCGGGTTGCGCCGCTGGAGCGGGTTGCGTCGTCTGAGCCGTGGGTGTTGGGGTTGTTGGAGGCGTGGTCTGGCTCTTAACATACAGAACCCCAGACGCCGCTAAAATGCCGGCACTACAAATAATGGCAAGAATATGAGGCTTGAATGGCAACTTCATTTAACTTCTCCTGATATTACAGAAGTAATGCGCTATGCCGGTAGGCGGCTGTATCTGGCGAGTATAGATAGCTGATAGTTTAATTTTTGACTTAAACGGTGATTCTTGCCGGGAATCTTGTCCGAAATCGTGAAATATTATTTCGAGTTGCGCAGAAGGCGTATTGGGAAAGTGATGTTCCCTGGAGAAGGTCTGGAGGTTCAAAAGTGGTTTACAAAGATGTGGTTAACTTACTAAAAAACAGAATTAGCAGTCCGACGTACAGCATTGGCGATATTCTCCCTTCGGAAAAGGAGTTGGCGGAGTCTTTTAATGTTTCGCGAAATACGTTGAGAAAGGCGTTAAAAGTCCTCGAACAAGAAGAGTTGATTGAGCGCAGGCATGGCTCCGGAACTTATCTGCGCAACAAGCATTTCCAGGCGTTCGTCACCCATCTTGATAGTTTTACGGAAATCGCCCGCAGCGAAGGGAAAAAGCCGACCAGCCAGGTGCTGAGATTTGAGTTGCAGGAAGCATCCGAGGAGATCGCCACTCGCTTGCAGCTAGCAGTGGGTGAACCGGTCTATTACTCCAAGCGTTTACGCCACATTGATGATGTGCCGATGCAACTTGAGGAAACCTGGCTTTCCGTTAATCGCTTTCCCGATCTGACGGTAAACCACATGAAGAAATCAAAATTTTCCTACATTGAAGACGAATGTAACGTCATTATTCAGGGCTGCTACGAGTCGTTTCAACCGGTTCTGCCTTCCCCTGACATCGCCAAAATGCTGCATATCAGCGTCCGTGATCCCATTATTAAAATGGAGACGCAATCTATTGATGAGAGCAATAACCCCATCGATTATTCGATTCTCTATACCAATGTGTTCGAGTTTCAGGTGAAATATTTCTTGCCGCGTAGATTGAGCCAGGCTGGGAAATGATCCTCTCCGGGGGCGTTAATTCTGATCATCGATCACATTTCCCGGTAAAAAAGTTGTTCAGAAACTCCAGTATAAATGCACCTCTTATCATGATTATCTAAGCGCAGGCTCACAACCCCTGTGATTAGGCTCTCTTAAGAGGTTCAAAAGTGGTTTAAACCCGGATGGGCGGTGGTTTGCTAATTGATCTGCTGGTTCATAACATGGTTTTCATCTTCACACTCGTGCGTTCTCATTGAGGGAAAGAATATGTCCGGATTTAAAGATGGATTTCTATGGGGCGGCGCGGTTGCTGCTCATCAACTGGAAGGCGGCTGGAAAGAAGGTGGCAAGGGAATAAGCGTTGCAGATGTGATGACCGCAGGCGCGCATGGTGTGCCACGCGAAATTACCGATGGCGTGTTGCCGGGCAAAAATTACCCTAACCACGACGCGATAGACTTCTACCATCGCTATAAAGGAGACATTCAACTGTTTGCCGAGATGGGCTTTAAATGTTTCCGCACCTCAATTGCCTGGACGCGCATTTTCCCGCTGGGTGATGAACTTGAGCCGAATGAAGCCGGCCTGCAATTTTACGATGATTTGTTCGACGAGTGCCTGAAACACGGTATCGAGCCGGTGATTACGCTTTCGCATTTCGAGATGCCATATCACCTGGTGACCGAATACGGCGGCTGGCGTAACCGCAAGCTGATCGACTTCTTCGTGCGTTTTGCCAAAGTGGTCTTCACGCGTTACCAGCACAAAGTGAAGTACTGGATGACCTTTAATGAGATCAACAACCAGGCTAACTTCCACGAAGACTTTGCGCCATTTACTAACTCGGGCCTGAAGTATCAGCAGGGCGAAGATCGCGAGCCGGTGATGTTCCAGGCGGCACACTACGAACTGGTCGCCAGTGCGCTGGCGGTGAAGGCTGCGCGTGAGATCAATCGCGATCTGCTGGTCGGCTGCATGATCGCCATGTGCCCAATCTACCCGCTGAGTTGTGCGCCAAACGATATGATGATGGCGATGAACGCCATGCACCGTCGCTACTGGTTTACCGACGTTCACGTGCGTGGCACCTATCCTAAACATCTGCTGAATTACTTTGAACGCCGTGGCTTCGAGCTGGATATCACCGAGGAAGACCTTGCGGCACTGAAACAGGGCTGCGTCGACTACATCGGCTTTAGCTACTACATGTCGTTTGCCACCAAAGCCACGGACGATAACCCGCAACTTGATTACGATGAATCCAAAAGCCTGGTTTCAAATCCGCATGTCAAAAAATCCGACTGGGGCTGGCAGATTGATCCGGTTGGGCTGCGCTACTCGCTCAACTGGTTCTGGGATCATTATCAACTGCCGCTGTTTATCGTCGAAAATGGCTTCGGTGCGATTGATGTCCAGGGAAGTGATGGCGTGGTCGATGACCAGTACCGCATCGACTATATGTCTTCGCATATCAGCGAGATGAAAAAAGCGGTAGTTGAAGACGGCGTTGACCTGATGGGCTACACCCCTTGGGGATGTATCGACCTGGTTTCTGCAGGAACCGGCGAGATGAAAAAGCGTTACGGCTTAATTTACGTTGATAAAGATAATGAAGGTAACGGAACGCTCGAACGCAGCCGCAAGAAATCTTTCGCCTGGTATCAGGAGGTGATTGGTTCTAACGGCGAAAAACTGTAATTCCTCTTTTTAACGTCGCTCGGATAAGCCTGCGTCATCTGACATTTCCCGGTGGATGACGCTGCGCTTTTCCCCCTACAAAAACCTTCTTATTTGCCCTTAACGATTCAGCAAGTATTTAATGTTGCTTTTTTGTAAACACATTCACCCTCCCTGAAAATCCTGCTATGCTGCCCGTCGCGGAACCGGGCATTTACCCTACTAACTGCTGTCTCACAGGAGCGTGAAGAGAATAGCCGGAACCGAAATGACAATGAGAGCGAGGAGAACCGTCGTGCTAGAAGAATACCGTAAGCACGTAGCCGAACGTGCTGCAGATGGGATTGTTCCAAAACCTTTAGAAGCATCCCAAATGGCCGCACTGGTCGAGCTGCTGAAAACCCCGCCAGCGGGTGAAGAAGAATTCCTTTTAGATCTTATTACCAATCGTGTTCCGCCAGGCGTTGATGAAGCCGCCTACGTCAAAGCCGGTTTCCTGGCTGCTATCACCAAAGGTGAAGCCACTTCCCCGTTAATCTCCCCTGAGAAAGCTGTAGAACTGCTTGGCACCATGCAAGGCGGCTACAACATTCATCCGCTGATTGACGCGCTGGATAACGAAAAGCTGGCCGCGATTGCCGCGAAAGCGCTTTCTCACACGCTGCTGATGTTCGATAACTTTTACGACGTCGAAGAGAAAGCCAAAGCAGGTAACACCCACGCGCAAAAAGTGCTGAAATCCTGGGCTGATGCCGAGTGGTTCCTGTCTCGCCCTAAACTGGCTGAGAAAATCACTGTTACCGTCTTTAAAGTCACTGGTGAAACCAACACCGATGACCTGTCTCCGGCACCAGACGCCTGGTCGCGCCCGGACATTCCTCTGCACGCATTAGCGATGCTGAAAAACGCCCGCGAAGGTATCGAGCCGGATCAACCTGGTAGCGTTGGCCCGATCAAGCAGATCGAAGCGTTAAACAAAAAAGGTTTCCCGCTGGCATATGTTGGCGACGTAGTCGGTACCGGTTCTTCGCGTAAATCTGCGACCAACTCCGTACTGTGGTTCATGGGCGACGATATCCCGAACGTGCCGAACAAGCGCGGCGGTGGTGTGGTGCTCGGTGGCAAAATTGCGCCAATCTTCTTCAACACCATGGAGGATGCGGGCGCGCTACCTATCGAAGTCGACGTTAACGACCTGAACATGGGCGATGTTATCGACATTTACCCGTACAAAGGCGAAGTGCGTAACCACGAAACCAACGCCGTTATCGCTAATTTCGAACTGAAAACTGACGTGCTGCTGGACGAAGTTCGTGCCGGTGGCCGTATTCCGCTGATCATCGGTCGCGGTCTGACAACCAAAGCGCGCGAAGCGCTGGACTTGCCACGCAGTGAAGTATTCGTGCAGGCGAAAGATGTGGTTGCGAGCACTCGTGGCTTCTCTCTGGCGCAGAAAATGGTTGGCCGCGCATGTGGTGTGGAAGGCATTCGACCAAACCAATACTGCGAACCAAAAATGACCTCTGTCGGTTCTCAGGATACCACCGGTCCAATGACCCGTGATGAACTGAAAGACCTGGCGTGCCTGGGCTTCTCCGCTGATTTGGTGATGCAGTCCTTCTGCCACACCGCCGCTTATCCTAAGCCGGTGGATGTGAATACTCACCACACGCTGCCGGACTTCATCATGAACCGTGGCGGCGTGTCGCTGCGTCCTGGCGATGGCGTTATCCACTCCTGGCTGAACCGTATGCTTTTGCCGGATACCGTCGGTACTGGCGGTGATTCCCACACTCGTTTCCCCATCGGGATTTCCTTCCCGGCGGGTTCTGGTCTGGTGGCGTTTGCTGCGGCAACTGGCGTGATGCCATTGGATATGCCTGAGTCGGTGCTGGTGCGCTTCAAAGGCAAAATGCAGCCGGGTATTACGCTGCGCGACCTGGTTCACGCCATCCCGCTGTATGCCATCAAACAAGGCCTGCTGACCGTTGAGAAGAAAGGTAAGAAAAACATCTTCTCTGGCCGCATCCTGGAAATTGAAGGCCTGCCAACGCTGAAAGTAGAACAGGCGTTTGAGCTGACTGATGCTTCCGCCGAGCGTTCTGCTGCGGGCTGTACCATCAAGCTTGATCGCGAGCCGATTGCTGAATATCTCAGCTCCAACATCGTGCTGCTGAAGTGGATGATCGCAGAAGGTTACGGCGATCGCCGTACGCTTGAGCGCCGTATTCAGGGCATGGAAAAATGGCTGGCGGATCCTCAGTTGATGGAAGCCGATGCTGATGCGGAATACGCAGAGATCATCGAAATCGACTTGAACGATATCAAAGAGCCAATCCTGTGTGCGCCAAACGATCCGGATGACGCGCGTCTGCTGTCTGATGTTCAGGGCGAGAAAATCGACGAAGTGTTTATCGGTTCTTGCATGACCAACATCGGTCACTTCCGTGCGGCGGGTAAACTGCTCGATAGCCACAAAGGCCAGTTACCAACTCGCCTGTGGGTTGCGCCACCAACGCGTATGGATGCCGCTCAGTTGACTGAGGAAGGCTATTACAGCGTGTTTGGTAAGAGCGGTGCGCGTATCGAAATCCCTGGCTGTTCACTGTGCATGGGTAACCAGGCGCGTGTGGCAGACGGTTCGACCGTGGTTTCCACTTCTACCCGTAACTTCCCTAACCGTTTAGGGACTGGCGCGAACGTCTACCTGGCTTCCGCAGAACTGGCCGCAGTGGCTTCACTGCTGGGCAAACTGCCAACGCCTGACGAGTACCAGACCTTTATGGCGCAGGTGGATAAGACGGCGGTTGATACTTACCGTTATCTGAACTTCGACAAACTTTCTCAGTACACCGAGAAAGCTGACGGCGTGATTTTCCAGACTGCGGTTTAAGATGGCTTCCCCCTCTCCCTCAGGGAGAGGGCAGGGGTGAGGGTTGTGTAATATTGAACGCCCTCACCCTAACCTCTCCCCCCGGGAGAGGGGAATTTCTTTCCTTTTATTTCCAATCCCTCTCCTCATCACGCTGTTTTTCGCCGACTTTGCTGCGATACTTACTCTATACGCTAAGGGGTACTGCATTTCCCCGGGCAAGGTAGAGGAAAACACCATGGAATATGAATTTTTGCGCGATGTCACCGGGCGGGTGATGGTGCGCATGTCGATGGGCCACGAAGTCGTGGGGCATTGGTTTAACGAAGAAGTAAAAGATAATCTCGGCCTGCTTGATGAAGTCGAAGAA
>NZ_QZWH01000002.1 GCF_003601925.1 Buttiauxella izardii | reverse complement strand
GTAAACAGTTGATGGAATAAGTTTTTACCCTGATGCTTATGACATAAAAAAAACCGCCTAGGCGGTTTTTTTTATTGCTGACAACGCTTTTTCGTCGGTCGGATCATCCGACAAAGCTACGTTGTTACTGAAGCAGCGAAATATCCGCCACTTGCAGGAACAACTCACGCAATTTAGCCAGCAGCGTCAGACGGTTAATACGCAGCTCTTTGTCTTCTGCGTTCACCATCACTTTGTCGAAGAACTTATCGACCGGTTCACGCAGCGCAGCCAGTTCCACCAACGCTTCCTGATAGCGGCCTTCAGCGAAGAACGGCTCCAGTTTGTCGCGCAGGATAACCAACTGACGGGCGAGATCCATTTCTTCTGCTTCTTTCAGAACGGAAGCACGCACGTGGTCTTGCAGCGTTTCGTCTGACTTCGCCAGAATGTTGGAAACACGCTTGTTCGCAGCAGCCAGCGCGGCGGCAGCTTCCAGAGTACGGAAGTGCGAAACGGCTTTCATGCGCGCATCAAAATCAGCAGGTTTAGTTGGACGACGCGCCAGCACGGCCTGGATGGTATCCACGCTGTGGCCTTCTTCCTGATACCAGGCGCGGAAACGGCCCAGCATAAAGTCGATGACTTCGTCGACAACTTTGGCGTTGGTCAGCTTGTCTCCGTACAGGCGCACGGCCTCTTCGGTGAGGGTTTGCAGATCCAGCGACAGGTTTTTCTCAACGATGATGCGCAGAACGCCGAGTGCTGCACGACGCAGAGCAAACGGGTCTTTGTCGCCTTTCGGGTGCTGACCGATGCCGAAGATGCCCGCGAGAGTATCCATTTTATCGGCAATCGCAACGGAGCAAGCAACCAGGTTTGACGGCAGTTCGTCGCCCGCAAAACGTGGCTGGTATTGCTCATTGAGCGCAACTGCGACGTCTTCGGCTTCGCCGTCGTGACGCGCATAGTGCATGCCCATCACGCCCTGGGTGTCGGTAAACTCGAACACCATGTTGGTCATCAGGTCGCATTTAGACAGCAAACCGGCGCGAGTGGCGTGGTTTACGTCTGCGCCGATTTGGCCTGCAATCCAGCCTGATAATGCTTCGATGCGGTTAGTTTTGTCACGCAACGTGCCGAGCTGCTGTTGGAACAGAACGGTTTCCAGACGCGGCAAGTGGTCTTCGAGGCGCTTTTTACGGTCGCTATTAAAGAAGAACTCGGCATCTGCCAGGCGTGGACGCACGACTTTCTCGTTACCAGAGATAATCTGGATCGGGTCTTTCGACTCGATGTTGGCAACAAAGATAAAGTTCGGCAGCAATTTGCCGTCGTTGGCGTACACCGGGAAGTATTTCTGGTCACCTTTCATGGTGTGAACCAGCGCTTCCGCAGGCACTTTGAGGAATTTCTCTTCGAATTTCGCGGTCAGAACCACCGGCCATTCCACCAGAGAAGTCACTTCTTCAAGCAGGCTTTCGCTCAAGTCAGCGTTGCCGCCAATCTTGCGTGCCGCTTCTTCAGCGCCTTCTTTGATTACCGCTTTACGCTGTTCGTAGTCGGCAATGACTTTGCCGCGCGTGAACAGAATTTCAGGGTATTGATCGGCGTTATCGATGGTGAATTCCGGCTCGCCCATAAAGCGGTGGCCACGAATCACACGGTCAGATGCGATACCCAGAATGTTCGCTGGAATCACTTCATCGCCCAACAGCAGGGTGACGGTGTGAACCGGACGCACGAATTGGGTGTTGTTATCGCCCCAACGCATCAGTTTTGGAATCGGCAGTTTGGTCAGCGCGGTCGCAATCATCGCTGGCAGCAGCGCTTGTGCGCTTTCGCCTTTAACGTGGGCGCGGTACATCAACCACTCGCCTTTGTCCGTCGCCAGACGCTCAGCTTCGGCAACGGTAATACCGCAACCACGAGCCCAGCCTTCAGCGGCTTTGCTTGCATTGCCTTCTGCGTCAAATGCCGCAGAAATTGCCGGGCCACGTTTTTCAACTTCACGATCCGGCTGAGATTCAGCCAGATTAGAAATTTTCAGTGCCAGACGGCGCGGCGCTGCAAACCATTTTACTTCGCCATGAGCCAGGTTTGCCGCATCCAGTTCCGCAGTCACGTTGGCAGCGAAGGATTCCGCCAGGCTGCGCAGGGCTTTTGGTGGCAGCTCTTCAGTGCCAATCTCCACCAGAAAAGTTTTTTCAGACATGGCAGCCTCTTATTTATTTTTATTGCACATCGGGAAGCCAAGCGCTTCACGAGAAGCGTAATAGGCTTCGGCCACGGCTTTCGTCAGAGTACGAATACGCAGAATGTAGCGCTGGCGCTCAGTCACCGAGATGGCCTTGCGGGCATCAAGCAGGTTAAAGCTGTGCGCGGCTTTCAGAATGCGTTCGTAAGCAGGCAGCGGCAGCGGGTTTTCCAGCGCCAGCAGGTGCTGCGCTTCTTTCTCATACTGCTCGAAGCAGGAGAACAGGAAATCCACATCGGCGTGTTCGAAGTTGTAAGTTGATTGCTCAACTTCGTTCTGATGGAACACGTCGCCATAAGTGGTTTTACCCAGCGGGCCATCGCTCCAGACCAGATCGTAAACGCTGTCGACGCCCTGGATGTACATCGCCAGACGCTCTAAACCGTAAGTGATTTCACCGGTAACAGGTTTACATTCCAGGCCGCCAACTTGCTGGAAGTAGGTGAACTGCGTCACTTCCATGCCGTTGAGCCACACTTCCCAGCCCAGACCCCAGGCACCCAGCGTTGGGTTTTCCCAGTTGTCTTCTACGAAGCGAATGTCATGAATCGTTGGGTCCATACCCAGCTCTTTAAGCGACCCAAGGTACAACTCCTGAATGTTTTCTGGAGAAGGCTTGATGACCACCTGGAACTGATAGTAGTGCTGTAAGCGGTTCGGATTTTCACCGTAACGGCCATCGGTAGGACGGCGAGAGGGCTGCACATATGCAGTCGCCATCGGCTCTGGCCCTAAAGCCCGCAGGCAAGTCATTGGGTGAGAGGTGCCGGCGCCGACTTCCATGTCCAAAGGTTGAACAATGGTGCAGCCCTGGCGAGCCCAGTAGTCCTGTAAAGTCAGGATCAGGCCTTGAAAGGTCTTGGTATCAAACTTTTGCATGTTGATTTCGCACGCGTTCGAGAGGGTTAAAAAGAGAAGCCGCCAGTATATACTCAAAACCATTCGAGTTGCATTAAGACGGCAACTGAGCGAATCCCCATGAGCTTAGTAAACTAAGCGATTGGGGTGAGAGAAGGCAGCCAACGCAGAGGCAACTTGAAGGGTGAAGAGTATACCTTTTGAGCGCAACATATACAGCCGAATGCACGTGCGTTTGCCTTGCGTTGCGGCTTTATGTGGTCGAAAGGTGCAAGAATTGACCACTTTCGTCGAAGGAGCAGGTGAATCCTTCCCGGCGCGTGGTGCTGCCCAGAATCTCATAGCTCCCCTGGTACTGTTTAAAATCCACCACGCTGATGCGATCGGCACGCGTGTTGTAACGATGCGCCGCCTCCCCTTTGCAGGTTTCAATCATCGCTTCACCCTCAATCGCCGGTTGCTGCGCGGCTTGTGCATGCTGGGGATGTGGCTCTTGCGAACTACAGGCGCTCAATAAAAGGGCGGCTAAAACTATAATCCAACGGCTATTTTTTATTTTTGGCATCATCATTCGTTATGTGTACGTTAAAATCGTTATTGTTATTCAATAATTAACAGGTATTCCGCATTCTGCAAACCCACTGTGCCACTGGCAAGGGCGTGAGCGCAAACTCGGATTAATACCGTAAAACAGACCAGAGGGCCGAATGCAGCAGCAAAAAATTAACTGGATCGATAACCTGCGCGGGATTGCATGCCTGATGGTCGTCATGATTCACACCACAACCTGGTACATCACCAACGCCAATATCGTCAGTCCGTTTAGCTGGGATTTATCGAACGTGCTGAATTCAGCTTCTCGCGTCAGCGTGCCGCTCTTTTTCATGATTTCAGGTTATCTGTTTTTTGGTGAACGCAGCGCGCAGCAGCGCCACTTTTTGCGCATCGTCACATGCTTACTGTTTTACAGCGTGATTGCGCTTATCTACATCAAACTCTTCACGCCGATTAACGCCGGGCTTTCCCTGCGCTACATCCTGCAAAAACCGGTGTTTTATCACTTATGGTTTTTCTTCGCGATTATGGTGATTTACCTGCTTTCGCCGTTGATTCAGGTGAAGAAAGTCAACGCGACGGTGATCCTCGGGCTGATGGTTTTGCTCGGCGTGATAGCCAACCCTAACACCGTGCCACAAACGCTGGACGGCGTGAAATGGCTGCCGATTAATTTGTATATTCGCGGCGATACGTTTTATTACGTGTTGTATGGCCTGCTGGGCCGCGCAATTGGCATGTATGAGACAGATAAACGCTGGATTAGCGGGCTGGCGGCGGGAATTTTTGCGCTGTGTATTTTTTCTATTTCGACCGGCACGCGCCACCAGTTGGAAGTGAACGGTAATTTTGCCGATACGTTTTATGTGTATTGCGGGCCGCTGGTGTTTATCGCCGCGATCAGTTTGCTGGTGTTAGTGAAAAATTGCCTGAACAGCCGCCCGCTGCCGGGGCTGACCTTAATCTCACAGAACTCGCTGGGGATTTACGGCTTCCACGCGCTGATTATCCACTTCCTGCGCACCCATGGTTACCAGATTACCAGCTCGCCGGTGCTCGATATTTTATGGATATTTGGTGCCACGCTTGCCGCCAGCTTGTTGCTTTCAATGGGATTACGGCGCATCGACACCCGCAAAATGGTGAGTTAAGCGTTACGGGCGCGGGCGCGATGCAGCTGGCGAGGGGATGAAAACCCCGCCGCCATCGCTGCCTGTTCCATGCGCTGCCCCTGCAACAAACGCTGTTCGGCAACCGCCAGGCGTAACTGTTCTAAATAATCCCGCACCGAAATCCCTAAATGCTGCTGAAAAAGCCGCGATAAATGGCGCGAGCTGACGTGAACTTTGTCGGCAATTTCCTGCACATCCCACGCCGATTCGGGTGCCGCTGAAAGCAAATCCTGAGCGCGATGCACCGCCGGGTGAATATGGTTGCGATAGCGCAGCCACGGCGATAATTGCGGGTCGTCTCCCGAACGGCGGAACCACACCACCATCTCACGCGCCACATCCAGCGCCGCTTTCGGGCCGCAATAGCGGTTAATCAGATGCAATGAGAGATCGATGCCGGACGTGATTCCCGCACTGGTCCAGATGCCCCGGTCTTCGATAAAAATACGGTTCTCTTTCACCTGCGCAGTGGGTGCCACCGCGCGTAAACGCGCCAGCACATCGTGATGCGTGGTGCATTGCACGCCGTTCATCAGCCCGGCTTTCGCCGCCAGCAATGAACCGGAACAGACGCACATTAAGTTAAGCTGTTGGCTGTGAATTTGTGGTTGCAGGCGCGTCAGCCAGCGGCGCACCTGCTCGGCTTGCGGCGTATCAAAGTAGTAGTTTGAATCGCACACGCCCGGCAAAACCAGCAGGCTACCTTCAGGGAAACGTTCCGGCAGCGGTTCGATGCCCGAAAAGTTAAGCCCAATGGAGGTGGTAACTTGTGGGTCCGGGCCGATGAAATGCAGATGAAAAGCGTCGCCCGCAAGCTTCAGCGTTTCCGCAGGGCCGGTTAAATCGAGCGACAAAACACCAGGCAAAACAACGAACCAGACCCCAATACTCACGATAAAGACTCCAGGCATTCGGCAACGGTTTGAATTTCCGCAAATCGCCCTGCCAACACCGTTTCAGTGCGGTGCCGCAGGGTTTGCGTATCCAGCGTAACGCCTTTCCAGCTCATCGGGAAGGTGAGCATTGCTTCGCTGACAAACGAAACGCGATAGCCCAAATCCGATGCCACGCGGGTGGTGGTTTCGCAGCATTGTTCGGTGCGAATCCCGCAGATAATCAAATGGTTGATGTCACGAGTACGCAGCCAGAGATCGAGGCCGGTATCGGTAAACGCGTTATGGACGTGTTTCTGGAACGTCACATCAGCGTGATGTTGTAAAAATGGCATTGGTTTAACGTATCCCGATTCCAGTGAAAACGGGCCAGAATCATCAACGTGGAAGATATCAACGACCGGAATGTTCAAATCCTGGCAGCCGGAAATCAGTTGCAAAATCGCCTGCTGGAATGCCGGAACATCCTCTTCCTGCCAGTATTCGCGATGGAAGAAAGATTGCTGCGTATCGATATTAATCAGAGCGGAACGTGACATTTTCGGACTCCTTACCTTTGGGGTTGAATCCATTGTGACAAGGCTTTGATGGGCTGCGAATACCAAAAACGGACAGAGTGAGGGTGAAATGGGACGAGCGCACTCACGGGGATTATGTCGGATGACGCTGCCGCTTATCCGACCTACACAACTATGTTACTCTCCAGAGAGTTACCCTCGGAGAGCATCATGATCAGCAAGTCTGCACGCCCCACGATAAGCGATGTCGCGAAAGCGGCAAAGACCGGTAAAACCAGTGTTTCCCGCTATCTTAACGGCGAGCAAAACGTGTTGTCTGACGATCTCCGCCTGCGTATCGAAACGGCTATCGCTGAACTCGATTACCGTCCAAGCCAGATGGCTCGCGGCCTGAAGCGTGGGCGTACCCGCCTGATTGGCCTGATAATCGCCGATATCACCAACCCCTACTCCGTTGACGTATTGAGCGGAATTGAAGCCGCATGTCGCGAAAAGGGCTTCACGCCGCTGGTGTGTAACACCAATAACGAAGTCGATCAGGAGCTGCATTACCTTGATTTGCTGCGCAGTTATCAGGTGGAAGGGATTGTGGTGAATGCGGTTGGGATGCGCGAGGAAGGGCTAAACCGCCTGCAACAATCCGCGCTACCGATGGTGCTGATTGACCGCAAAATCCCTGATTTTGCCTGCGATGTGGTCGGGCTGGATAACACGCAAGCCGCCACTACCGCCACGGAACACCTTGTGGAACAAGGCTTTGAAGCGATCATGTTTCTCAGCGAACCGCTCGGCACCGTCAACACTCGCCGCGAGCGCCTGAACGCTTTCCACGCCACGCTGAAACGTTATCCCGGAATTGTCGCCGAAAACGCCGAAGTGCCGCTGCACGAAGCGGATTTGATGGATAACACGCTGCGCCAGTTCCATTCCACCCATCGCGGTATGCGCAAAGCGGTGATTTCCGCAAACGGCGCGCTGACGCTTCAAGTCGCCCGTTCTCTGCGCCGCATCGGCCTGCACTGGGGCAGCGATATCGGCCTGTTAGGGTTCGACGAACTGGAATGGGCAGAACTTGCGGGCGTGGGCATCACCACCCTCAAGCAGCCAACCTGGCAGATAGGTTACGCCGCGCTCCAGCAGGTTGTTAAACGCATCGAAGGCGGCAACGACACCGTTTACGAGCAGGTCTTTTCCGGCGAATTAATCGTTCGCGGTTCCACCGTCCGTTAATCTTTGTTCGTGATAGCGATCATAAATCAGACACGCCTGGCTTTTCTTTGGAACCGGTTCCATCTAGCGTAATAGTTATGTTAGTGAGATGAAGTTGCCCGGAGAATGTCATGCCGAGAAAAATTATTGTTGTCACCGCCGCTTACGGGCATGACCGCATCGCCGCACTCGGCGGCCAACAAGCACTGCTGCCGATTATCGCTAATGCGGGTGCTGACGGCGTGGAAATCCGCCGCGAGTTATTCAATCACACGCAGCTTGATGCCCTGCCAGAACTGGCGCGCCAGATTGCTGACCATCAACTCGAAGCCTGTTATTCCGCACCGGAACCGCTGTTTGTGGAAGACGGAAAACTCAATCCGCTGATCCCTTCTTTGCTGCTCGAAGCCCACCAACTCAATGCCAAATGGTTAAAACTATCACTCGGCCATTTTCGTGGCAGCCAACAGTTTTCGCTTTTGCAACAGTGGCTTGAAAAATCAGACGTGGCTTTAGTGGTGGAAAACGACCAGACACAGTGCGGCAAACTCGCGCCGATGCAGCGCTTTCAGGCCGCCAGCAATGTGCTAAACCTTCCTGTGACGCTCACTTTTGATATGGCCAACTGGCTGTGGGTTGATGAATCCCCGGAAGCCGCAGCGCGCGTGCTTGCGCCATCGGTCAGTTATATCCACGTGAAAGCCGCCGTGGCACACCATTATCACTACCGGGCAATTGCGCTGGATGATGCCGAACCGCGCTGGCTGGAACTGTTAAATAACCTGCCCGCCGATGCGCCGCGTGGCATTGAATTCCCGCTCGAAGGCCGCGACCTGACGGCGGTCACGCGCCATTACGTCAATTTATTACGCGAGGAGTAAGTGATGTCGAATCAACTGGATGTGATAACCGTGGGTGAAGCGATGGCGATGTTTGTCGCCAGCGAAACCGGTGATTTAGCGGCTACCGAAAAGTTCGTCAAGCGTGTGGCTGGTGCAGAACTGAATGTCGCCACTGGCCTTGCGCGCCTTGGCCTGAACGTGGGTTGGGTCAGCCGTGTGGGCAACGATTCTTTTGGTCGCTTTGTGCTGCAACAACTGGCGAAAGAGAATATCGACAGCCGTGGCGTGACGACAGACGAGCGTTTCGCAACCGGCTTCCAGCTTAAATCTAAAGCAGAAAATGGAACCGATCCCATTGTGGAATACTTCCGTAAAGGTTCCGCTGCAAGCCATCTTTCCACGGCGGATTTCAGCGAAGAATATTTTTGCTCCGCACGCCATCTGCATTTAAGCGGCGTGGCAGCCGCACTTTCTGGCAGCTCGCTTGAATTGCTCAATCACGCCGCCCGCGTCATGAAGCAAAAAGGCAAAACCATTTCTTTCGACCCAAATCTGCGCCCGGTGCTGTGGAAAAGCGAAGCGGAAATGGTGAAGCAACTGAATAACCTCGCCTTCCAGGCCGACTGGGTTCTGCCAGGTTTAAGCGAGGGCGCAATTCTGACCGGGCACAAAACCCCGGAAGCGATTGCCGATTTCTATCTCGATCACGGCGTGAAAACCGTGGTACTGAAAACCGGTGCTGATGGAGCATGGTTTAAAACCGCAAGCGGTGAAAAAGGAGCGGTCAGTGCGGTAAAAGTCGAGAACGTCGTCGATACCGTCGGTGCGGGTGACGGCTTTGCGGTTGGCGTCATCAGCGCCCTGCTCGAAGGAAAATCTTTACCCCAGGCCGTTAGCCGCGGTAATAAAATCGGCTCACTGGCGATCCAGGTCATCGGCGATAGCGAAGGGTTACCGACCCGAGCAACGCTGGGCGAATAAACGAAGACTGCATCAGCTGTGCCCTACACCCGGCATGATGCGACTCTCCTCAACATAGAGGCAAGCCTATGAAAAGCCATTCTGTTTCATCAAATACCATCGCGCCAAAACGTTGGTGGTACATCATGCCCATCGTGTTTATCACGTACAGCCTGGCGTACCTCGACCGTGCCAACTTTAGTTTTGCTTCCGCCGCCGGGATTAACGATGACCTTGGGATCACCAAAGGGATTTCGTCGCTACTTGGCGCGCTGTTTTTCCTCGGTTATTTCTTCTTCCAGATCCCCGGCGCGATGTACGCCGAACGCCGTAGCGTACGCAAACTGATCTTCGTTTGCCTGATTTTATGGGGCGGCTGCGCCTCCTTAACCGGCATGGTAAGCAACATTCCGGCACTGGCGGCGATTCGCTTTGTGCTCGGCATCGTTGAAGCAGCGGTGATGCCTGCGATGCTGATTTACATCAGTAACTGGTTTACTAAGTCTGAACGCTCGCGAGCTAACACCTTCTTAATCCTCGGTAATCCGGTCACGGTGCTGTGGATGTCGGTGGTTTCTGGTTATCTCATTCAGGCCTTTGGCTGGCGTGAAATGTTTATCTTCGAAGGGATCCCGGCGGTTATCTGGGCATTTGCCTGGTGGGTGCTGGTAAAAGATAAACCGTCACAAGTTGGCTGGTTGTCAGATGCGGAAAAATCCGCGTTGCAGGCGCAGCTTGAGCAAGAGCAGCAAGGAATTAAAGCGGTGCGCAATTACGGTGAAGCGTTCCGTTCGCGCAATGTGGTGCTGCTGTGTATGCAATATTTCTGCTGGAGCATTGGGGTGTACGGCTTCGTGCTGTGGCTGCCGTCGATTATCCGAGGCGCAGGCACCGCTGGCATGGGCATGGTGGAAGTCGGCTGGCTGTCATCGGTGCCGTATCTGGCGGCGACCATCGCGATGATTGTGGTTTCCTGGGCTTCGGACAAAATGCAGAACCGTAAGCTGTTTGTCTGGCCGCTGCTGTTGATTGGCGCGATGGCGTTCCTCGGTTCGTGGCTGGTTGGTGCGGATCACTTCTGGGTTTCATACACCTTGCTGGTGATTGCCGGTGCCGCCATGTACGCACCGTATGGCCCGTTCTTCGCCATTATTCCTGAAATGTTGCCACGCAATGTTGCGGGTGGCGCGATGGCCTTAATCAACAGCATGGGGGCGCTCGGTTCGTTTGTCGGCTCGTGGTTTGTTGGCTACCTTAACGGTGCAACCGGCAGCCCGTCTGCTTCCTACATTTTTATGGGGGTAGCATTGCTCGCCTCCGTGTGGCTAACTCTGATAGTGAAACCGGCGAGAAACCAACACGTTCCGGTGGCCGCACACCACGCTTAATCTCAAGCCGGGCGGCCGTTATACCGCCCGGTGATTTTTAAACTGTTCAACGGAGAACGCCATGAAGCCGTCCGTCATCCTCTACAAAAAGTTACCTGACGACCTGCTTGCCCGCCTTGAAAGCCATTTTAGCGTCACTCAAGTCAGTTCCCTTAGTGCTGAAAATCTCCAGAAACACGCGGATGTTTTCGCTAACGCGGAAGGGATTTTGGGTTCCAGTGAAACCGTCGGTAAAGATTTTTTGTCCCACACGCCTAAGCTGCGCGCAGCTTCGACGGTTTCCGTGGGCTACGACAATTTTGATGTCGATGCGCTGAACGCGCGTGGGATTGTACTGATGCACACGCCAACGGTGCTCACCGAAACCGTTGCGGACACCATGATGACGCTGGTGCTGGCGACGGCTCGCCGCGCGGTGGAAGTGGCTGAACGCGTGAAAGCTGGCGAGTGGAAAGGCGGCATTGGCGCGGATTGGTTTGGTATCGACGTGCACCACAAAACGCTGGGGATTCTGGGCATGGGCCGTATCGGCCTGGCGCTGGCACAGCGTGCACATTTTGGCTTCAACATGCCGATTTTGTATAACGCACGCCGCCATCATCAGGAAGCCGAAGACCGCTTTAACGCCCGTTATTGCGACCTCGACACTCTACTGGCTGAATCTGATTTCGTCTGTATTTCCCTGCCGCTGACGGATGAAACGTATCATCTGATTGGCGCGGAGCAACTGGCAAAAATGAAGTCTTCAGCGATTTTGATTAACGCCGGGCGCGGGCCAGTGGTCGATGAAAAAGCATTAATTCAGGCACTGGTGGACGGCAAAATTCACGCCGCCGGTCTGGATGTGTTTGAGCAAGAGCCGCTGCCGGTTGATTCGCCGTTGCTCAGCCTGCCGAACGTTGTGGCGCTACCGCATATCGGTTCCGCAACGCATGAAACTCGCTACAACATGGCGGCCTGCGCGGTGGATAATTTGATTGCATCGTTGAGTGGCAACGTGAAAGAGAACTGCGTGAACCCGCAGGTATTGAAGTAATTTTTGCGGCGGATGACGCTTGCGCTTATCCGCCCTACGAATTTAACGGTGTTTAAGGAGAGATTCCGGCAATCGGCTTTGATGAATGACTCCAATAACAACAATCCCGCCATCTGCTTTTTGGTAATAAAGCGTATGACTCATATAGGGAAAACTCCAGACGCCTGCAAACATATGACCTGATTCATCAGTGCCCATCGCAGGCATTGTTGCCAGGTGCTGTAACGTTATACGCATTCCCGCCAGATATTCGCGTGTTGCCTGCGCCCCAAACTGTCGTAAAGAGTATTCCTTTAGCTCACGCATATCCTCTTGCGCATCTTCCGTTAGCTTGTATCCGGCCATTAAAGATCCTTCAATAACTCGTCAAATACCTCATCCCCGTCACGCAGATTCCCGGATTCGATTTGGGCCACAGAACGCGCAAGCTTATCGCGCAAGCACTGTAATTTGAGTTCTTCGATAGCTTCATAGTCAGCAATCGACATCACAACGACTGAAGGTTTACCATTTTTAGTAATGCTCACGGGTTCACGCTGCGCTTTAGCCATCATTTCCCCAAACTGGGTTTTCGCCTGGTTAGCTGTAAAACTGATCATCTCCCGCCCTCGCTTCGCATGAATAGGTATAAATCGAACGATTTGTACCTATTTTAACCTATTCAGTACAGGGGAGGAATTTAGTTTGTGAAGAGTAAAGCGCAGGCTTACATCAATAAAGGGGGAAAAGTGGAATGCTGGGGAAGCTTCGCAAAAGAGGAATTTTAAGCAAAATAAAAGGGATGAACCTTAATAGTTCATCCCTTTTTAAATTCGGGTTTTATTAGAAATCAGTCTGAGAAAAACCGGTCATTTCTTCGAGATCCATTTCGCGGCCTAATGCCGTCATTGGATGCACAATCACCAGGCCGCGCACCGCTTTTTTCAGCTTGCCCATGTCTGCCTGTTCTTTCTTGGTGATTGGACGCTTGTACGGCAGCGCCATCAGTTTTTGTGCTTCTTTGCTCAGCTTCTGGTTACGCACCGCTTGCAGGCGAACGATCTCAATTTCCAGTTTCGCTTTCTCTTTTTCCATCTCAGCGTACTTTTCAGCATCGTTGATCAGATGCAATTCTGGCATCTCGTGACGGATAGCGTCGAGGCGATCGCTCAGGCGTTTGATTTCTGCTTTTTCGATTTCTTTCATTTTTGATTAACCGTGAATAAAGTTCATTGCTGGCAAGGATACACCATTCGGCGTGAGAGGGACTTACTTCTGGAAGGCTTTTTTTAAGCTGATCCGGGAGATCAGCTCGGTCAAAGAGAGCACCATCGTTGATCGAACAATTTGCTGATAACGCTGTTTTTGCATGGCGAACAGTTCAGGATCGCTGCCATCGACAAATTTTGGCGTCGGCGGCAGGGCTGAAACACAATGCAGTTCACCGAATGGGCCGAGCATCTCATCGTCAGTAAAATTGTATTCGCTGCCGTCGTGATTCAACTCTTCTCGCAGCGCCATCAGCAACTCGCAATCTTCGTATTCCGGGCGATTGAGCACACCCAGGCCGTAGATAAGTTTGAGACGCACGGAAAGATCCCCTAACGGGCCATCGCCATCCAATAACGGTTCAACCGCGTATTTCACTGCATAATCGTCTTTACGGAAGACCTGCAACACCAGGATATTCACCGCTTCGGTCAGAAGCTCAACAGCGGCAATCAGCAGGCTACGTACGGTTTTTCCGGCATTAAGACGCTCAAGCACACGGTTTTCAAAGGCCTGGGTTTCTTCCATCTTTGCCTACATCACTAAAAGTATTATTGGGTGCAGCGACAACCTGCCGCACCCGCTTTCCATCACTATTTGCCGTTGTATGCGCTCACCGCTTCTGCCACAACATCGCTGTTTGCATCAAGACCGGAGATTTCAGCAAGCGTTGCCTGCGGGCCTTTTTCTGCCAGCAATTTCTCAAGTTCTTGCGCTTGCGGGTCTTCCGCACTGCGGTAATGCATTGCAGCAGCAATGCCTTTGATCAGGTATTGGCGCGGCAAACCGTATTCGATAGTGCCCAGCAGCGGTTTAATCAGACGGTCGCCCGCACTTAATTTACGCAGCGGCTGACGGCCTACGCGCTCCACATCATCTTTCAGATACGGGTTCTCGAAACGACCAAGGATTTTCTGGATATAGGCCGCGTGCTTATCTGCATCAAAGCCATAACGCTTGATCAGCACCGCGCCGCTTTCATCCATTGCACCCTTCACGACCGCACGGATTTTCTCATCCAGAATGGCATCGCGAATGGTCTGATGACCGGCCAGTTGACCAAGGTATGCGGTTATAGCATGCCCGGTATTCAGCGTGAAGAGCTTACGCTCAACAAACGCCATCAGGTTATCAGTCAATTCCATGCCGGGAATATTCGGCAACTCGCCTTTGAATTGGGTTTTATCAACAATCCACTCGCTGAAGGTTTCAACGGTGACTTCCAGCGGGTCGTTGGTGGCAGATTCTGAAGGCGGAACGATGCGGTCAACGGCGGAGTCAACGAAACCAACGTGCTGCTCAACCCAGGCCTGATCGTCTTCAGACAGCGCCTTCATGACGTGTGCTTTCAGCTGGCTGGTGCCGCGCACCATGTTCTCGCAAGCGATGATATTCAGCGGTTTTTCGTTGCCGTTGGCACGACGCAGAACCAGACCTTTTGCGACGGCTGGCGCGATACGTTCCAGCACAACCGGGCCGACTGCGGTGGTTACCAGGTCAACGTCAGCAATCAAAGTCACCACATCGTCGCCGATGCTGCTGACGGCATTCACATTTGAAACTGTATCGATTTGCTCTTGCTCGCCAACCACGTGAACCTGGTAACTATGGCGCGCGTTCAGCGCGTCCAGCACGGTTTGGTTAACGTCAGCGAAGGTCAGTTGAATACCGGCGTCTGCCAGTAGTTTTCCGATAAAGCCACGGCCAATGTTACCTGCGCCAAAATGTAATGCTTTCATGTCGTTCACCTTCTTAAATTTGAATTACCCGAGAGGGTTCGGGTGAGGTTATTTTGATTTAAACAACCCTCACCCTAACCCTCTCCCTGAGGGAGAGGGGATAGTACTGTGCTTGCTTTTCCCCCTCGCCACTCCGGGGAGAGGGGATAGTACTGTGCTTGTTTTTCCCCCTCGCCCCTCCGGGGAGAGGGTCGGGGTGAGGGGCAATCCCTTACTTGCGACCAGCCAGCAGGTCGAGCACTTCCTGAACGCTGGTCGTATTCGCCAGGCGGTCAATCACTGAGTCATCATCCAGCGCGTTGGTCAGGCTGGTGATAACCTGGATGTGCTCGTTATTGCGAGCGGCGATACCGATAACCAGGCGAGCAATATCATCACTTTCTTCACCGAAGTGAACACCGTGTGGATATTGGCAGAACACAACGCCGGTTTTCAGTACGCGGTCTTTCGCTTCAACCGTGCCGTGTGGAACCGCGATACCTTCGCCCAGATAAGTTGGGGTCAGTTTTTCGCGCTCAAACATCGCATCCACATACTCTGGCTGGACGTAACCGCCATTCACCAGTTGTTCACCAGCAAAGCGAATCGCTTCTTCTTTATTAGCCGCGGTCAGGCCGAGGAACACGTTGCCAGCACCCAGGCGGAACAGCCCTTCTTCGCTTGGTACGAAGCTGTCTTCCAGGCTGGTCATCACCTTCACTTCTTTCTCGCTCAGGTTATGAGAAGCCACCAGACGCTCGGTCAGGTTGGAGTACAAGCTGCTGTCGAGGAAGTTGGTCAGGGAAATATGCTGTGCCTGTGGAACCTGGCGCATAGCGCGTTCGGTCAGGTCACGGTGCGTAATTACCAGGTCAACGTCGTCCGGCAAGCTGTTGATTGCACAGTTAGTGACGGAGATATTTTTCAGGCCCGCATCGCTAACTTTCTTACGCAGCACGCCTGCACCCATGGCACTTGACCCCATGCCTGCGTCACACGCTACGATGATTTTGCGCACGTGGCTCAGGTCGTTAGACAAGCCAGCACCGACCGCCAGTGGCGCAGTTGCACCTTTAGACTCAGCTTTCATCTCAGCCATACGGCGAGCCGCTGCTTCGATATCGTCTTCTTCTTTCACTTTGCTGGTTTTCAGCAAGATGGCTGAAACCACGAAGGACACCACTGTTGCTGCCACGATAGCGGCGATGTTAGCGAAGTAAGCACCTTTTGGCGTCATCGCCAGAACTGCCAGGATGGAACCCGGAGATGCCGGAGAAACCAGGCCGCCGTTCAGCAGAGTCAGAGTGAACACGCCAGTCATACCGCCGAGGATTACGGCCAGAATCAGACGTGGGTTCATCAGCACATACGGGAAGTAAATTTCGTGGATACCGCCCAGGAAGTGGATGATTGCCGCGCCGCCCGCAGACTGCTTAGCATTACCACGACCGAAGAACATGTATGCCAACAGCACGCCCATACCCGGACCTGGGTTAGCTTCAATCAGGAAGAAGATTGATTTGCCCAGTTCGTGGGACTGCTGAATACCCAGCGGCGAGAAGATACCGTGGTTGATTGCGTTGTTCAGGAACAGGATTTTCGCTGGTTCTACGAAGATAGAAGCCAGTGGCAGCATGTCATGAACAACCATGAAGTTAACGCCCGCCGCCAATACTTTGGACAGGACTTCAACCGCAGGGCCGATACCCATGAACGCCAGAATCGCCAGAATCATACCGATGATGCCAGCGGAGAAGTTATTCACCAGCATTTCAAAGCCGGATTTGATTTTGCCATCAACCCATGCGTCGAAATGTTTAATCGCCCAGCCGCCCAGAGGACCGGCAATCATCGCACCGAGGAACATCGGCATATCCGCACCGACGATAACACCCATGGTTGTGATGGCACCGACCACACCACCACGGTCACCGCCGATTAAGCGACCACCGGTATAACCGATGAGCAGCGGCAGCAGGTAAGTAATCATCGGGCCGACCAGTTTCGCCAGCGTCTCGCTCGGCAGCCATCCGGTTGGAATAAATAAAGCTGTGATAATACCCCAGGCAATAAATGCGCCGATGTTTGGCATTACCATGTTGCTCAGGAAACGACCAAAGCTTTGCACTCTGATCTTGATATCGGATGACATACGCACACCCCTTGTTGTGTTTACGTGCTGGGAAAGCAGCCCGAGGTTTATTGTTAATGTGGCGGCAGGCAATGCTGCCAGATGCTCTAAGTGACGCAAATCTGGCACTGAATCGTTAAGGTGTCCAGCAGCCGGAATTTTATGTGATGCAGATCACTCATTGCGGGGTGTGACGAGCCATGATCAGGTGACTTAGATCACATAATTGATGTGTAAAAAAAATACAGTAGCTAAATTTTGTTCATCATTGACGTCTTTATGTGATTCACATCACATTTCACAAGAGGCGCTTTGTTATTTAAATGTGATGAGATTCACAAAATATTTTACGTGGATTTTGGGGAGTGTGATCCAGGGCAATTCAGGCAGCCAGACGGATTTCTTTTTGTTAGAAAATTACAGCGCAGCGGCAGACAACATCACGCGACCCCAGGCATCTTCCTTTATCGTGATCCATACTTAATCTTTGTCGGTTAAAAATGGACGATGTAATGAAACTTATCGGTAATTACACCAGCCCGTATGTGCGCAAGATTTCAGTGATCCTGCTGGAAAAGGGCATCACTTTTGAATTTGTAAATGACAACCCGTGGACTTCAGAAAGCACCACTCCGCAATACAATCCGCTCGGCAAAGTGCCGGCGCTGGTGACTAGCGACGGCCAGTATTGGTTCGACTCGCCTGTGATTGCGGAATACCTGGAATTGCTGGATATCGCCCCGGCGCTTATTCCACGCGAGCCTCAAGCTGCATTGCAGATGCGCCAGATTGAAGCGCTGGCCGATGGCATCATGGATGCCGCCCTGATTTCAGTACGTGAACGCCAGCGCCCGATTGAGCAACAATCAGAAATCGAATTACTCCGCCAACGCGAAAAAATCAGCCGTGGGCTGACTCTGCTCGAAGATTATGCTGCGGATAAAAAAATAGATGCCGAGAACCTAAACGTGGCAACTATCGCAGTGGCCTGCGCGGTGGGTTATCTCAACTTCCGCCGCGTTTCCCCAGGCTGGTGTGTCGACCGTCCACATTTAGTGAAGTTGGTAGAGAAGCTTTTCGAGCGTGAAAGTTTTGCACGGACAGAACCGCCGACGGCATGATGTTTTGTTATTAAATGGCCTCTGAGAGTTATTTTGCGGAAGAGGCTATTTATGTTGATATCAATTAAGTCCGATTTCCTATATTTAAAAACTTTTCATTTATTGTTCCTGACCCTAAGGCGTAAAAATAGAGCTATTCACTGTCTGTAATAACTCTTAGGAAAGGAATAATAACAATGTCGAATAATATCTATCTCTCATTAACTGGTGAGAATCAGGGATTAATTTCTAGTGGTTGTTCTTCGTATGATTCAATCGGTAATGCTTATCAGGCCACACATCGCGATCAAACCCTAATTTACGAACTGGCCTATAACATTACCCGTGACCAGAATGTAAATCATCAGCCTTTAACGTTCAAAAAACCTATTGATAAATCCTCTCCACTTTTCGCTTTTGCTATTACCAACAATGAAAAAATGGATGCCATTTTTGAAGCTTATCGAACGGATAAATCGGGGTCCCAATCGCTTTTCTATAGAATTAAACTGATCAAAGCAACCATTGCAGATATCAATCTGGTTTCACCAAATTCACTGACTCACAACGATGCTCAACCCATAGAAAGTATTTCATTAAAATACGAAAGCATTACCTGGAAACATGTGTCAGCCGGGACGTCGAGCTATAGTTTGTGGCAAGACAGGGTATTCTGACATGGATTATATATTAGGCCATGATAACGATCGGATGAATGATTATTATCGAACCATGGGAGGACTGGAAGCTCGAATGTTGAAAGAAAGCGCGCTAACAGCATCGCAATTTATTAATACATCCCGAGGGCGCATTGATTTCGTTAATAACATCACTTTGTTTATAGAAAACAAAATGGAGATATTAAGAGGCAGCACTTCAGAGTTCAGTAAGAAAGAAGCCATGATGCACTTAAAAGAGGAGCGGTCATACCTGATACTTCAGGAGTCTCTGATCAGACAAAGGAAAGTCACTCAGAATATGACAATCGAGATTAAAAAAGAAAATGATGTGTGGTCTTATATTGTTAAAGGCGTATTTATTCTTGGCGGAGTAGGCCAAGCTTTAGCTGGTTTAGGAATGATTTCTGCTGGATTAACATCGTGTGTAACTATAGTCGGCTGCGCTGTGGGTTTGCCGGCAATGGCAGGAGGATTAACACTTTTTATACACGGCTTGAATGCGCTGGATGAAAATGTAAACTCTATCCGCTATCAAGATAATAATTATAAGGGTTTTGCAAGCAAATGGTATGAAGAAGGGGCTGTTGCTCTAGGTTATACAAAAAAGCATGGCGATCTTGTTTACGCAGGCGTTGATATTGCTCTTTCCGGCTATGGAATGTTTAAAAATGTTCTCAAACCAGATGCATGGAGACTTTTTCACTTTATTAACACTGATTTCGTGAGAGGTTATCAAACCATGACCCGCCCACAATTAATACTGGAGATTGGAGTTGATGGTCTAACGACAGTTTCGGCTTTCAATACAGCTCAATCAAAATAATAACTCAACCAGCCGATTAGTAAGAGATTAAAATCGGCTGATTGACGTAAGATGTTTATCTTTTAGACTTATAAAACGAAGGCCCGATAAAAGCCTGAGGAATAATAAACACAGCAGCAATCGTTCTTACTATAACATTCCCCTCAATCCATTTATTTATAGGGGTTGATATAATGATATAGCCATACTTCACAATAGTTAAATGAATCAGCCCATAAAACACGCATATCAATAAATAGCAGAGAAAAACCAATGGTGTTAGCTTCCGTCCAGGAAACTGCTTCCTGAACCAAAGCCCAGCTAACACGCCAGAAAGTGAAAAAAGAAAATAAGCCCCTGCAATAATATATTCATCCATTAGTTTTATCGATCACCTCTCATCCATGTACATTACTAATATATAAGCATCAGAAAATTAATTCTACGCCTCTTTCTAAACCAATAGAAATATGAATATTTCACTCATTCGATACCTACATAATTAATTCACATGAAATCTACCTAATGATTAGTGAGGCAACCCCAAACATAACCACCAGAAACTCCCATGACAGGGGGCCAACTCCCCCTGTAAACTAAGGCTATATTTCACCACTCTGCGGCTTGCCATGACACCCGATCGCAACTTGTACAGCCAACTTCCCGCCATCGACAAATTGTTACGTGACGCCTCTTTCAGCGCTTTGCTGAGCAGTTTCGGACACACTCAGGTGGTCAACACCTTACGAGAAATGCTGGAAACCGCTCGCGAAAACATCCGGACTCAGCAGCAACTCCCAGCCTGGAACATTGATTGGGCGGCTCATGCGCAAACGAAACTCGAATCTCGCCAGCGCAGCGCACTCCAGCCCGTGTTTAACCTGACCGGCACCGTGTTGCACACCAATCTTGGCCGCGCATTGCAGTCTGAAGCGGCGATTGAAGCGGTGTCCCATGCGATGCGCTCGCCGATCACGCTGGAATATGACTTGCACGATGCGGAACGTGGGCATCGCGATAAAGCGTTGGCGGGCCTGCTTTGCGAACTGACCGGCGCGGAAGATGCCTGCATCGTCAACAACAACGCGGCGGCAGTTTTGCTGATGTTGGCGGCCTGTGCCAGTGGCGAAGAAGTGGTGGTATCACGCGGTGAACTGGTGGAAATCGGCGGCGCATTCCGCATTCCTGATGTGATGCGCCAGGCGGGTTGCCAGCTTGTTGAAGTCGGCACCACCAACCGCACACATCTCAAAGATTATCGTCAGGGTGCAGGTGAAAACACCGCGTTGCTGATGAAAGTCCACACCAGCAATTATCAGGTCGCGGGCTTTACCAAAGCCGTCAGCGAAGCCGAATTGGTGGAACTGGGCAACGAGCTGAATATCCCGGTGGTCACCGATTTAGGCAGCGGTTCGCTGGTTGACCTCACCCAATGGGGATTGCCGGAAGAGCCGATGCCGCAACAACTGATTGCCGCAGGCGTGAGCCTGGTGAGCTTCTCCGGCGATAAACTGTTGGGCGGGCCGCAAGCGGGCATTATCGTCGGCAAAAAAGAGCTTATCGCACGCATCCAAAGTCACCCGCTCAAACGCGCCCTGCGTGCCGACAAAATGACGTTGGCGGCGCTCGAAGCGACATTGCGTTTATATCAGCACCCGGAAACGCTGGTTGAAAGATTGCCGACGCTACGCCTGTTGACGCGCAATGCCAGTGAAATCACCGAGCTTGCACAACGCCTCTTGCCTGCTTTTGAGGACAAATTCGGCGAGCAATTTACCGTTCGTGTCGAACCGTGTTTATCGCAAATTGGCAGCGGTTCTTTGCCAGTAGACAGACTGCCGAGTGCAGCACTCACTTTCACCCCAAAAGATGGCCGAGGCACCACTCTTGGTGCGCTGACGCAAAACCTGCGCGAGTTGCCGAAACCGATTATTGGCCGCATCAGCGATGGGCGTTTATGGCTGGACTTACGTTGCCTGGAAGATGAAACGGGCTTCATGGAGAACCTGAAACCATGATTATTGCAACCGCCGGGCACGTCGACCACGGCAAAACTACCCTGCTGCAAGCCATAACCGGCGTGAATGCATCTCGCCTGCCAGAAGAGAAAAAACGCGGCATGACCATCGATCTCGGTTACGCCTACTGGCCGCAACCCGATGGGCGCATTCCCGGTTTTATCGACGTACCGGGCCATGAAAAATTCCTCGCCAACATGTTGGCAGGCGTCGGCGGTATCGACCACGCGCTGTTAGTAGTTGCTTGCGATGACGGCGTGATGGCGCAAACCCGCGAACACCTCGCCATTTTGCAATTAACCGGCAAACCGTCGCTCACCGTCGCCTTAACTAAAGCCGACCGCGTGAGCGAGTCACGGATTGAAGAAGTCCGTAATTCCGTGCTGGAAACGGTGAAAGAATTTGGCTGGCAAGATGCCGTCGTGTTCGTCACGGCAGCCACCAGCGGCACGGGAATTGATGAAATACGTGAGCACTTACTTTCACTGCCAGAGCGAGTACATCCACGCCAACATCGTTTCCGTCTGGCAATTGACCGCGCTTTCACCGTAAAAGGCGCGGGACTGGTCGTGACCGGAACCGCACTAAGTGGCGAGGTAAAAATCGGCGATTCGCTGTGGCTGACAGGTGCCGACAAACCGATGCGCGTGCGCGGTTTGCACGCTCAAAACAGCAAAACAGACAGCGCATTTGCCGGGCAACGCGTCGCGATAAATATCAGCGGTGATGCTGAAAAACTGGATATCAAACGTGGCGACTGGCTTTTAGCAGAGCAACCACTCCAGCCGGTCGAACGCGTGATTGTGCAACTGCAAAGCCACGCGCCGCTGCAACAATGGCAGCCGCTGCATATTCACCACGCCGCAAGCCACGTCACCGGGCGCATTTCGCTACTGGAAGATGACCTCGCCGAACTGGTGCTCGATGTCCCGCTGTGGCTTGCCGACAACGATCGCCTGGTGCTACGCGATATCAGCGCTCGCGTCACACTGGCGGGTGCTCGAGCTATTCTTCTGCACGCGCCGCGCCGGGGTAAACGCCAGCCTGCATTTTTGGCCTGGTTAGAGCAGCTTAAGAAGGCCGACAACGACCAACAGGCGCTCGACGCCCATTTGCAACGCAGTGCCGTGACGTTGACCGACTTTGCCTGGGCACGCCAACTCACGGCTCAAGGCCTACAAGAATTAGTCGCCCAAACAAACGCCCTTCGCGCGGGCAACAGCCTGCTGAGTGATGAACTGGCGGCAAGCTGGAAGCAAAAACTGCTCGATACGCTGGAACGTTATCACCAGCAGCATGATGACCAACCCGGCCCAGGACGCGAACGCTTACGCCGTATGGCGCTACCGGGCGAGGACGAACCGCTGGTTCTGGCGTTAATCGAAAAAATGCGTCAGGAAGGATTGCTCGCCAGCCGCCAGGGCTGGTTGCATCTGCCCGATCACAAACCGGGCTTTTCCGCCGAGCAGCAGGCGGTATGGGAAAAGGTTGATGCGCTATTTGGCGACGACCCGTGGTGGGTTCGCGATCTGGCACGGGAAACGCAGCAAGATGAACAAGCCATGCGCCAACTCTTGCGCTTTGCTGCGCAACTTGGGCTGGTGACGGCCATCTTAAAAGACCGTTATTACCGCAACGACAGAATTCAAACTTTCGCCAATTTGATTCGCGAGTTGGATCAAACGCAGGACGCCACCAGCGCCGCCGATTTCCGCGATCGCCTCGGCGTAGGCCGTAAACTCGCCGTGCAGATCCTCGAATACTTTGACCGCATCGGCTTTACCCGCCGTCGCGGGAATGACCATTTACTGCGTGATAAAGCGTTGTTTTTGCTAGATAAGTAAATATTTCCTATAAAACCTCTCATTAAACTGAGAGGTTTTTTTTCACACCCCGTAAAAGGTAAGTATGAAATAAATATTACCTAAATGCCTAATCACATTGAACTTTCTGACGCACTTCAAGTTTTTTTCCCTCAACATCAAGGAGTATCGATCCATTCCCACCTATGAGGTTTACGCCATGGAATTTATGGAAAAGTTAAATACGCTTTCGGCCAAAATAAAGCAGCAGGCAGCAGCAATCCAAACAGAAGAAGCAACAAAAACCGCGTTTGTAATGCCATTTATCCATAATGTTTTAGGGTACGATGTCTTTGATCCAACTGAGGTTGTTCCAGAGTTCATCTGCGATGTAGGGACGAAAAAGGGTGAGAAAATAGATTATGCGATTTGCAAAAATGGTGAAGTCCAAATCCTGATTGAATGTAAAAAAATTGGCGATGCTCTTAATCTAAATCACGCCTCACAGTTATTCAGATATTTTCACGTTACGAATGCTCGTATATCGATACTAACAAATGGTCAGGTTTATAAATTCTTCACCGATCTAGACTCACCAAATAAGATGGATGAAAAACCTTTCCTTGAGTTTGATTTATTAGATATTGATGAATATGTATTGCCGGAGTTACGTAAGCTAACAAAATCCGCATTTGATGTTGAATCCATTATCAATGCCGCAGGCGAACTAAAATACGTCAGCCAAATTAAGAAATTAATTAGCGCGCAATTCACAGCCCCAGATGAGGATTTCGTAAAATTCTTCGCATCACGAGTTTATGACGGGATTATTACGCAAAAAGTTCGGGATTCATTTACTGAGTTAACCCGAAAAGCAGCGAGTCAGTTCCTTAATGATCAAATTAATGAAAGATTGAAATCGGCGATGAGCGGTGTACAAGTTCCTGCTCTCAACTCAGAAGTCTCTACAGAATCTGAGTCTGATGTGCATGAAACTAATGAAGAAAGTGAAATCCAGACCACCATCGATGAACTTGAGGGCTATCACATCGTGAAAGCGATTGTGCGGACGGTGGTCGATGCAGGTCGTGTGAGTCAACGAGATACGAAAAGCTACTTTGGTATTCTGCTCGATGATAATAATCGCAAACCTATATGCCGTTTACATTTTAACCGCAGTCAAAAATATATTGGCATATTTGACGAGGATAAAACTGAAACACGACATCCTATTGCCTCGCTGGATGAGATCTACAATCATGCCGAAATTTTGAAATCAACTGCTTGCTTGTACGATTAGGTTTGTCTGTAATTCGGAATTTTTAAAACGAACCATATGAGCTAGCTGGAACGCTCCATAAGTCGGATAAGCGAAGCGTCATCCGACAATTCCCGCAAAAATGGTGGATGACGCTAACGCTTATCCACCCTACAAAAACAAAGACTTATGAAACCGAGTAAGCCGGATAAGCGAAGCGTCATCCGACAGTTCCCGCAAAAATGGTGGATGACG
>NZ_QZWH01000001.1 GCF_003601925.1 Buttiauxella izardii | reverse complement strand
TGCTCGGCAAGAACACCATCGCCATCAACGACATGGTATACGTTCGTCGCCCCATCGCTTCTTGCATCACTTGCGCGATTTCATCGGCCATAACCGCGGTCCGCGCAATACAAGCATCTATTTCGTCTAATCCACGCCCTAACCTGTCGGAAATATCCTGCATTCTGCGGCGATGATCGTCGGTCATCCACGGCAAACGCTCGCTCGACAGACGGGCATACACATCCCGTTGCGGTGCCATATATCGGCGCATCACAATCAACTGTTTGCGCAGCAACGCCAGAAAACCCCGTGGCGGGATTTGCTGATCGAGCAAATTATCTTCGAGATCGATAATTTTGTCGTGCAACTGTTCGATAAATTCGCTGGCATGATCCGTCAACGCATCGCAAACATCCACCAGCCAGCTCCCCGCATTTTGCGGGCCGGCGCCTTCTTTGAGATCATTGACCACGTCATCCAGCGCTAATACTCGACGCTGACGCGTTGAAACGATAAGCCGTTCATCAATGTATAACCGCATCGCGACGAGTTGGTCGGGGCGCTCATCGGTGCTGCCGTTAATACAACGCAGCGTGATCAGCGTCCCTTCGCCAATGCGCGTCACGCGAGGACGTAAACTTTCGCCAGCCAGCGCATCGCGGGCATAATTAGGCAGTAACGGAGTCGTCGCCAGCCAGTTTGCGCTTTCGGAGTGGGTATAATTTAAATGCAACCAACCAGGATGCTCAGCATCGATGGTGTCGTTATCTTCGATAGTATCGACGCCGCCTTTACCATCCAACTGCCAGGCTAATACGGCATCCGGCACTTGAAGATCGTGCCCTTTAATGGTTTCCAATGCATTTCTCCATGTATTGCCACATTTCTGTTGTCAGTCTAGCCGTCTTCTTTTGTTATGTAACTCGGAAAAATAGGCAAACTAGCTGAATTTACTGAATAAAAAATGTTACATTTCTGTTGGTTTCAGATATAGCTTTGCCACAACGGCATACGGAGAAAATGTTTGCTTGATAGACGCAGAAATTATACCAACTTAGATTTTCGCCTTAAGGTGATGCGTCAGCGCGCTATCACGACTAGTGGTGTCTGGTTTTTGTGGATTAACCTGGTGTTTTGCTTATTCATTTTAGGCCGACATTACTTTTCACCGATACAACAAATTGCCAGCATTACGCAGTCATATCCTGTTCTCGAAGTGCTAATGGGGCTGATACTGGCCATCACCTCTTCGGTGATTTTTCTTTTGCGCATGGCCCCCGATCAACACGCCGAGTGGCTGAGCAAATGCTTACATGTGGCGTTACTTTGCATCAGCGCTCTATGGGTAGTGTGTTTTTATATCTTCCTGGTTAGCGGCGATTCACGGATTGTTTTCCCCTTCGCAGCCTTACTCATTTTCACGGCGTTGATTTCTCTCTATTTTGATACCCGTGTGCTGCTCAGTTTTACCTTGCCCATTTGGGTGGTCATTCTGGTCTGTAATTTTGTTTATCCTTCTGACCTGACCGTGCTGAACGCGGTGTTGTACATTCTTCTGGCGGGTTTGTTTGAGTCTGGGCGACGTATTTTATGCGGTTGGTTTATTCTGGCCGTTCGCAGTGAGCATGAAAACAGAGATTTAATCCATCAGTTACAAACGTTAGCAAACCACGATCCGTTAACCGGCATTGCCAATCGCCGTGTATTCCATCTGCTGCTGGATAAAGCGCTGCAACGTCAGGAACAATGCAGCACGCCGCTGTCATTGATTATGCTGGATGTGGATCACTTCAAAAAATATAACGACCATTACGGCCATCAGGCCGGTGATGAATGCCTGATAAAAGTCGCCAAATGCCTTGAAGAGGCAACGCGTTCGACACAAGATGTGGCGGCGCGTTTTGGTGGCGAAGAATTTATTATGCTGCTGCCGGATACCACCGCGCAGCAAGCGATTGAAGTCGCAAAGCGCATTCAACAGAACTTAAAGGCGCTGGAAATTCCTCATGCCGAATCGCCAGTCTCACCTTACGTCACAATGTGCCTGGGTATCGCGAGCTGGACGCCCGATATTTCTGCTACGCGGCTAATTGCGCAGGCTGATGAGGCGCTGTATCGGGCCAAGGCACAGGGGCGTAACCAGTGGCAACTTTCCCACACTGAAGAATGAGAAAATAATGAAAATTGGCGTTCTATTTCCGATAGCAATCATCATTGCCGCAATTGTGTTTATTACCTGGTTTATTGTCGGTGGCTACGCAACTTCCGCTTCGTAAAAACAGTAAAGGCCCCGTCAGGGGCCTTTAAAAAGGTTTTGTCGAATGACGCTGCTATCCGACCTACAAGACCTTCATTTATTTGTGCGCCACAATGTACATCGTACGGCTATAAGCGACATCTTCCGGGTTATTAATCGGATAACCTTTCAGCCATGGTTTGATTAAGCGGCCATTGGTGTACTGATAAATCGGGGCGATTGGCGCTTTCTCCTGGATGATTTTCTCAGCCATGTTGTAGTCTTTATTACGCGCCGCGTCCGTGGTTTCCTGGCTTGCCTGCTCCAGAATTTTGTCGTATTCCGGCGAGTTGAAGCGCGAAATATTGCCGCTGTGCGATGACGTTAACAACGACAAGAAAGTAGACGGTTCGTTGTAATCCCCCACCCACGAAGCACGAATCACATCAAAATTACCGGTGTTACGGCTGTCGATGTAGGTTTTCCACTCCTGGTTTTGCAGCTTCACATCCACGCCGAGATTTTTCTTCCACATGGACGCCACCGCGATGGCAATCTTCTGGTGGTTTTCGGAAGTGTTATACAACAGCGTTAATTTGAGTGGTTTGTTCGGGCCATAGCCTGCCGCTTGCAGCAGGGTTTTTGCCTGCGCGTTGGCTTCTTCCTGGCTCATTTCCTCAAACGGTGAAGGCTCGGGTTTAAAGCCAGCCGTGACGTCTGGAGTAAAGCGCCACGCCGGTTTCTCGCCGGTACCCAACACTTTATCCGCCATAATATGACGGTCGATCGTCATGCTCAGAGCCAGGCGCACACGCTGGTCAGCCGTCGGCCCTTTCTGGGTGTTAAAGGCGTAATAATACGTGCCCAACTGCGGCGGGGTATAAACCTGGCCTGGAATATCTTTCAGCAGTTTTTGATAGAGATTTTTCGGGAATGACTCGGTGATATCAATGTCTCCCGCCAGATAACGCTTGGTTGCGGAAGATTCCTGGTTGATCGGAATAAACGTCACCTGAGTGATGACCGTCTTGCCATTATCCCAGTAGTTTTTATTCTGCACCGCCACCAGTTTTTCATTCACGATGCGGTCTTTCAGCGTATACGCGCCGTTACCGACCAGGTTTCCTGGCTTAGTCCAGTCATTACCAAATTTCTCAACCACCGCTTTTGGCACCGGATAGAACGAGAAGTTGGCCGTCAGATTTGGGAAATACGGAACGGGTTTGTCGAGACTCACACGCAGGGTTTTGGCATCCACCGCCGTCACGCCCAGTTTATCCGCAGGCATTTTGCCGTCGATAATCGCCTGTGCATTGTTGATGCCCGCCAGTGCCGCAAACCAGGCAAATGGCGAGGTGTTTTTCGGGTCAACCAGACGTTGCCAGCTGTAGACAAAATCTTGTGCAGTAACCGGCGTGCCGTCAGACCAGCGCGCATCATCACGCAGAGTAAACGTCCAGGTGCGGTTGTCATTGCTTTGCCATTTGGTCGCAACACCCGGTTCTAGCTGCCCTTTCTCGTTTTGGTTGACCAGGCCTTCAAACAAATCGCGGATCACCTGAATTTCCGGTAATCCCACCGCTTTTGCCGGATCAAGCGAAGCAGGTTCATCTTTGATATGGCGAACCAGACTTTGGTCAGCCGCAAGTTTGGTGCCAGCAGGGACGTCGGCCGCCCATGCGTTAGAAAAGAGGCTGGCGATGGCTAACGCGCAACAAGTAGTCAAAAAACGCTTTTTCATGTTTTACCCTTATGAATAATTTTGTGTGGGACAGCACGACGCTCACGCCAGTGACAGACAAACAATGTAACGCAATCAACTGTTTTGCCAATAACAAAAATAAATAACGTGACGAAAATCGCCCAGAATTGTGTTTTTTTCGGAAATCAGTGAGAGGCTATTTTAATGTCCTGATATTTTCTGAACTGGTCAGACAGGAGATTGTTTCAGATGAGTTTTTTTTAAATCACTGCTATTACTATCCGCAAGAACAATCTAAGAGATCTAAGGAACACTATGACAGCCCACCGCCCTCGTTCACAACGCGGCCATTTGCCTCCGGGCAGCGAGCGTTACGGAAAATCGGTTTTCGGCGCACCGCTTATTTGGTTCCCGGCAGCGCCGAGTGAACAACGCAGCGGCTTAATTATTGCGGGGACGCATGGCGATGAAAACGCGGCGATGGTCACGCTTTCTTGCGCTTTGCGCACGCTGGAGCCAGAACACCGCCGTCATCATGTGGTGCTGGCGGTGAATCCCGACGGCTGCCAGCTCGGTTTACGTGCTAATGCCAACGGTGTGGATTTAAATCGTAACTTCCCGGCGGCTAATTGGAAGTCAGGCGAGACGGTGTATCGCTGGAACAGCAGCGCCGACGAGCGTGACGTAGTGCTTTCAACCGGCAAAAAGCCAGGTTCTGAACCAGAAACCGCCGCGCTTTGCCAGTTGATCCACACCTTGCAACCCGCATGGATTGTCTCGTTCCACGATCCATTAGGCTGTATCGAAGATCCTGATAACTCGCCGCTTGGCGCATGGCTTGCTGAGAAATTTGAATTGCCACTGGTGACCAGCGTGGGTTACGAAACGCCGGGCTCTTTTGGAAGCTGGTGCGCAGATTTGGACTTGCCGTGTATCACCGCAGAATTCCCGCCCATCTCGGCTGACGAAGCGAGTGAGCGGTATCTGGATGCCATGATGGGTTTATTACACTGGCATAAATAGCCAGAAGTTACGGATAGAGTTTGCCGGTTTCAAAGTGCAAGCCTGGCTCGACATCTACCGCGAGCCAGGTCGGGCCATCAAGATCGGCAAAGCGGACTTTCGCCGCCAGCGGTAATGCGGCGGCGATAGCTCTGGAAGTACACAACATACAACCTAACATCACATCAAAACCGGCTTCGCGAGCGGCTTGCGTTAAGGCCAGCGCTTCGGTTAACCCGCCGGTTTTATCCAGCTTCACATTTACCATTTCGTAGCGCCCTTTCAGCTCGGCCAGGCTTTCACGGGTATGGCAGCTTTCATCGGCGCAAATCGGCAACGGGTGGATGAAATTCGATAACGCGCTGTCCTGCCCCGCAGGCAACGGCTGTTCAAGCATGGCGACATTGAGATCGGCGAGTAACTGACAACGCGCCGCCAGCCCGTCACTTTTCCAGGCTTCGTTGGCATCCACGATAATGACCGCTTCCGGCACGGCTGCACGAATCGCCACCATGCGCTCGGTAATCAGTCGGTCGTCAATTTTGACCTTTAACAGACGCGCGCCTTTATCCCACAGCAGTTTGGCCGCCGCCGCCATTTGTTCCGGCTCGGCGATGCTGACCGTTTGTGCGGTAGTCACCATTTCCGGGAGTTGAACGCCCGCGATATGCGACAACGTGCGCTTATGGCGACGGGCTTCTAAATCCCATAATGCGCTATCAACGGCATTACGCGCCGCCCCCGCAGGCAGTGCATCCTGCAATTGCGTGCGCGTCATCCCTGTTTCCAGTTGCGCAATCACGGTAGTGATTTGCGCCAGCACGGATTCCACGCTTTCGCCGTAACGCGGATACGGCGTGCATTCGCCCACCGCTTTAATTCCATCTTCTTCCAGCTCAACCACCACAACTACCGCTTCGCTGCGCGTTCCGCGAGAAATGACAAACGGTGTATGGAGGGGCCACGCTTCCTGGTAAACCTTGACTGATCTCATTATTGTTTTGCCTGTCGTCGTTGTTTGTATCCTTCGCAGAGTATAGCCAGCGAACACTTTTACTTGCACTATCAGTTTTTTATATTCAGACGATGAATACTGACATACACTGTTGGCGGCGTTAATTATATGTAAAAAGGAAAATCAAACATGTCACAAATCGTTCATTTCCAGGGCAACCCTGTAGCGGTTGCAGGTCAGATCCCACAAGCTGGTAACAAAGCAGAAGCTTTCTCTTTAGTTGCAAAAGATCTGTCTGATGTTGCACTGAGCCAGTTCGCCGGAAAACGTAAAGTACTGAACATTTTCCCAAGCATCGACACCGGCGTTTGTGCGGCATCCGTGCGCAAATTCAACCAACTGGCAACTGAAATGGATAACACCGTTGTACTGTGTGTTTCCGCTGACCTGCCATTTGCCCAGTCTCGCTTCTGCGGCGCAGAAGGCCTGAGCAATGTTGTGACTCTGTCTACTCTGCGTAACCCAGAATTCCAGCAAGCTTATGGCGTTGGCATTTCTGAAGGCGCACTGAAAGGCCTGACGGCTCGCGCTGTTGTGGTTCTGAATGAGCAAGATGAAGTGGTATTCAGCGAGTTAGTGAATGAAATCACTAATGAGCCAGATTATGCCGCAGCACTGGAAGCTCTGAAGGCTTAAGTGTGACAATTTTGTCGGATGACGTTGCGTTTATCCGACCTACGCAGAGATTTATCATCAGCGTGAATGCCCCCGAAATCGGGGGCATTTTTTGTTTTACTCTTCGGTTTTACGCTGGCTCAGGCCATATTCACGTAGTTTGTTCGCAATCGCGGTATGCGAAACCCCCAACCGTTTAGCCAGTTTACGCGTACTTGGATAAGTGCGATAAAGCTGCGTCAGCACCGAGCGCTCAAAGCGGCTGGTGATGTCATCCAGCGACCCTTCCATCGCCTCTTCGCCAACCACTAAACTCGCGGTATCAAAGTCCGGCAGCAGAATATCTTGTGGGCGTAGCTCGAAGCCTTCGAGTTGCGTTAATGCGCGATATATCGCATTTTTCAACTGGCGCACGTTACCCGGCCAACCATAACGCGTCAGCACATTGCTTAAATCATTGGCTAGTTTTGGACGGGGTACGCCTTGCTCATCGGCAAAACGCGCCACAAACAGTTCCGTCAGCGGCATGATATCTTGCGGGCGGTCGCGCAGCGGCGGCAGATTCAGCGTCAGCACATTCAGGCGATAATAGAGATCTTCACGGAACTCGCCTTTCTGCACCATCTCAATCAGGTTCTTCTGCGTGGCGCAAATCACGCGCACATCAACGTGAACTTCGTGCTCCTCGCCCACACGGCGGAATGTGCCGTCATTAAGGAAACGCAGCAGTTTAGTTTGCATACGCGGCGACATCTCACCGATTTCATCCAGCAGCACCGAGCCGCCGTTTGCCTGCTCGAAGAAGCCTTTTTTGCCTTCGACGGCATTGGCGTAAGCGCCTGGCGCATGACCAAACAATTCACTTTCTACTACATCGTCCGGCATCGAACCGCAGTTCAGCGCCAGATAAGGTTTCTGCGCGCGCGGGCTGCCGAGGTGGCAAGCGTGGGCCAGCAAATCTTTGCCGGTGCCAGTATCGCCAACAATCAACAGCGGCGCATTCAGCAGTGCCAGTTTATGTGCCTGATCAACCACATGACGCATTTTCGGGCTGACCGCGACAATCTGGCTAAAGGCGCCAACATCGGTGTTCGAGAGGTTCTGGAGCTGGCGGCCCATACGCACGGTGGAACGCAGCATGACTACCGCCCCAACCAACGTTGAGTTTTCGTTTTCGCTATCAAGGTGAACCGGCGTGATTTCCATCAGGAAATTCTGCCCGTTAATCACCACGTGTTCGGTATGAGATTCCGTCGGCTCACTTTCCAGCCAACGCATAAAGTTGAAACCGTTCACCAGACTTGCGGCGTTGTGGTTACGCATCTTGTCTGCGTTCTGGCCGAACAGCGCACAGCTCGCCGGGTTCGCCAGCTCAACTTTGCTTTTCATATCCAGAGAAAGAACCGGCTCTGGCAGCGCTTCAAGCAACGCACTTAAGGCGCGATGTTCGCGCTCGGACGGCATCCACGGCACGGTACGCACATCCGTAACTCCCGGAATACGACGAATTTCAGCCATCAGGCTGCTGAATGTATCGAAGTCGAGAGTCGAGAAATTAAGGTAGATTCGCCCAATGGGATCAATTTCGATACCGCGCAGGTCGATGCTGCGCAGCACTAACAGATCAAGCAATTCACGGGTCAGACCGAGACGGTCTTCACAAAAGACTTCAAGACGCATGGGAATATCATCCTCATAGCCAATAACCTTTGGATGATAAGACAGTTCCCACGCGGCGGGAAGCGCTCTGTCAACAAATATTGACATCCTGATGGAAAATCAGGCGCTTTGCCGTAAAGTTGCCCGTAAAGAGCATACAAAGAAAAAGGTTAAATCGTTTTAAATAACCCCAGTGAGCAGACCCACTCCAATCAACGTGGCAAAACCGCCCACCAGACGCGCAGCGCCTTGTCGGATTGCTGAACGCATCATCAACCAGCCCAGGCCAAGTCCGGCCAGATGCAGCCCTGCGGTGGCGATAACCATTCCCGACAGTGCGGTTAAAGAGTGCGAGAGTTCTGCTCCGTGTGCCAGCCCATGGAAAAGTGCAAAAGCGCCGATGACTAACGCACCGCTCGCTCCCGGCAGCTTCATTTGCAGCGCAACCATCGCGCCAAGCCCCAACAACGAAGTGGCAACAATAAATTCCGTTACGCCCAGAGTCAGCCCCGCCATTCCTGCGAGTGCGCCGGTCAATAACAGCCAGGCGAATACCAGCGGCGCGAGCCACCACTGCCGGGTGTTCATGGCACTCCAGATGCCCACCAACAGCATAACAATCAGATGATCGGCACCGGTCAGCGGGTGTAGAAATCCTTCGGTAAAACTTAACGTGTGGTGTGCCCCGCCATCATGGCCCGTATGCGCCAAAGCCAATGCCGGGAAAAAGACTAACAGTGAAACAACAGCCTTAGTGATCAATCGCATCATTCATTCCCCTGTGAATTGTTATCCATTGCCCCATTAAATCATCTGCATCGTTTTAAGCGCTTCGAGCGTGTTCAACGCTTCTTCCTCGTCTAGCAGGCTCATGGCGAAACCCACATGCAGTAGCACCCAACGCCCGACTAACGCCTGTGGCGAACCTTCGCACACCAGCGAGATATTGATTTTGACCGTCACGCCCGATACTTCTGCGCTGGCGAAATGATGGCAATCCTCGCCCACCTCAATGATTTTTGCGGGTACGCCAATACACATGCTTATTCCTCCGCGAGTTGTTACTCGATTTCCAACTGTTTTATGCGCAGACTGTCGCCATTCTCAATGTGCAACTTGTGGCCGCCGCACTGTGGACACGGGCTGGCGTGTTGTTCAATCTCGACACTTTGGCTGCAATCCCAGCACCACGCCCGAGCCGGAAGGTGGCTTAGGCGCAATTCGCTGTTTTCTGCCAATGTGCCGCGAGTGGCGCTGGCAAAACCAAAGCGCAGCGCCTGTTCTTCAATGCAGGCGAGTGCGCCAAGCTCCAGCCACACTTGCGTCACCCGTTGCGCGCCGTGCTGCTTCGCTTGCTGTTCAATAAGCTCCACCATATTGAGACACAGGCTGAGTTCATGCACGCTCGTGGCTCCTTGTCGGTATGCGGAAAAGCGCTCTACGCGTGGGATCCGCAGGCTGGGTGCAATCCGCAATGGGGAAAGAGAGCGCCATTTTGGCGGTCTGTTCTGCGAGCATAATCATCGTCCCTGCTGACGTGTGTTTTTCCAGCGGCGACATCAGCGACGACGCGAGGTATTGCCCGCAACCGTCCATTTCCCCAACCGTAAAACGGACATTGCCGCACGGCAGCGTGAGCGCCAGTTTTTCCCCAACGGTGCGCGTCGTCCATACCTGTCCAGGCCCTGGTAACACCAGCAGACTCAGCATCCACGGCGTGAGCATGCAGCCCAACCATTGATGCTCGAAAAGCTGAAAACCGCAGGCTCGCACCGGAATATGCGCCCGATAAAATGGCAACTGGCACATTTGCGACTCTGCCACGGTCTGGAATGCTTTTTCCAAAACGGTCGAAGGATTATGCGTTAGCATCAGCCACCTCAAGCGGTATCACCTTTACACCCTCTTGTTTTAACGCCACCACAATTTGCTGCAACGCAGGTTCAAGTGCCTGTTGAACGACGGGCGATAAGGCGATCCCTGGCTCCAGAGTCTGCGGTACTACGCCCACTAATGTGAGACGCGCCGGAAATTCGCCGGTTAACCGCAGCGCCATCAACACATCGGCAAGCCCAATCTGATGGGGCGAAACCTTGCGCGTAAACATCGCCGGGATTTCATCGTCATGGAGCATCACCACACTCCCCGGCTCGTCTCCGGTTAATACCGCGTCGGCGACAATCAAATGGTCGCGATTAGCCATCACATCCAGCAGATCCATACCCGACGTGCCGCCATCCAGCACCTCAACGTGCGGCGGCAGTAAGTAGCGTTGTTCAAGCACCTCGACAATTCGCACACCAATCGCTTCGTCACCCAACAGTAAATTGCCGATGCCCAACACCAGAATACTCATCACATCACCTTCACAAGGCTCACTTCGCCGCCCGTAGCATCGACGATGTGAACGGCACACGACATGCAGGGATCAAACGAATGGATGGTTCGCACCACTTCCAGAGGTTTGGCCGGGTCGCTAACGGGAGTACCGACCAGCGCACGCTCATACGGGCCGGGCTCATCATTAAAGTTGCGCGGCCCGGCATTCCACGTCGAAGGCACAACTGCCTGATAGTTAGCAATTTTGCCGTCTTTGATCACCACCCAGTGCGACAACGCCCCGCGCGGTGCTTCGATAAAACCGACACCGCGAATTTCGCCAGTAGCCGGAATATTCGGTGGAATAAAGGTTTCGTGGTCGCCGGTGCCAATATTAGTCACCAGCGCCTGCCATTGCTGGCTGAGGGTTTGATGCAGCACGCAGGCATGAACCGTGCGCCCGACCACGCGCCCGAGCGTCGATTCGAGTTGTTCGGTGCGCACCGCTTCTCCGGTCAGAGTTTTCATCATACTGGCGAACTGGCCGAACACTTGCTGAGTGGGTTGATGCCCCGCTTGCAGACTGCACAGCAGCCAGGCGAGCGGCCCCATTTCCACCGTTTTGCCGTAAAACGTCGGGGCTTTCACCCAGGAGTATTTTCCGTCTTCCTGCCATCCGGTGTAGTTTGGCCGCGTCAGCCCTTCCCACGGTGCCAGCGGTTTGTCGTCCTGATACCAGGCGTGTTTGCCGCTTTCCTCAATACCCTGTTGCAGATACTTATCATGCTGCGTGGTAATCGGCCGGAATTGACCGTTTTCCATGTAGCCGCCCGGTAGCAGGTATTGCTCACTTTTACGGTCTATCGGCAATTCAGGGACGCACAGATAACAATCTGCGCCCTTACCCATTGTCAGCCACTGCGGATAATGCGCGGCGATGATCGCGGTATCGACCAGATAAACCTGCTCGATAAAATCCCCGAGCTTGTCGATAAAACTTTTCAGGTACATTAGGCGTTCGAGGTTCAGCACGCCAGGGGAGTCCAGATTAATCGGGTTTGCCACACCGCCCACGGCCAGGTTCTGGATGTGCGGCGTCTTTCCGCCGAGCACCGCGACAATGCGGTTTGCATCGCGCTGGCACTCCAGCGCCTGTAGATAGTGTGCGACGGCGATCAGGTTAACTTCCGGCGGCAGCGTCATCGCCGGATGCCCCCAATAACCGTTGGCAAAAATACCCAGTTGCCCGCTCTCCACCAGCGCTTTGATTTTGTTCTGCACCGCCAGAAATTCGGCGGCGCTGTTAAGAGGCCATTCGGAAAGGCCGTTCAACATCTGTGCCGCTTTCTGCGGGTCAGCTTTGAGGGCGGAGGTCACATCGACCCAATCCAGCGCCGAAAGCTGATAGAAATGCACGATGTGGTCGTGAATGCTGTGGGCGGCGGCAATAATATTGCGAATGTATTGCGCATTGACTGGCACTTCCATTCCTAACGCATTTTCCACGGCACGCACCGAGGCTAACGCATGAATAGTGGTGCAAACCCCGCAAATACGCTGGACGATCATCCACGCATCACGCGGGTCGTTACCTTTGACAATCTCTTCCATGCCGCGCCACATCGTCCCGGAAGACCAGGCCTTAACGACTTTCCCCTGCTCAATTTCACAGTCGATACGCAGATGCCCTTCAATGCGCGTGACGGGATCAATGGTGATGCGTTGGCTCATGAACTTCCCCTGAATTTTTAGTTTCGTTATGGCGATGTTGCTCTGGCAGGACAGGTAACAGTCTGATGAGCAGGATGTAGGCACACACTTCGATGGCAATAAAACCAATGGAGATAATCAATTCGCTGGCGGTCGGGAAATAGCCGTAACCATTGCCGGGGTTGTACGCGAGCAAAGCATAATTGAGTCGCCAGAATGCCGCGCCGCACACCATGCTCAAGGCACCGAGAAACAGCAGACGGGGATCTTTACGGTTGCGCTTCCAGCGGAAAATCACCAGCGGGAACAACATCAACGCCATTTCGGCCCAGAACGACAGCGCAAAACGGTCGAGGTGCCAGAGATAAGTCGTTTTATGGCGCACGAGGATTTCGCCCACGCGCAACACAATAAACAGCAGCAAAAAGATCTCCGTGAGACGCGTCAGACGGGCAAACAGCGGCGTTTCATTTACCCCTCTTCCCCGCAGCCCGGCCTGCACCAGCGAGCCTTCAAAAATAACGATTGAAAAACCGAGGATCGCGGCGGTCAGCAATGAAAACAGCGGCAGCATTTCATAGCTTTGCCACAGCGGATGCACCTTATAACCCGCAGCAATCATCAGCGACCCCATCGACGACTGGTGCATCGACGGCAGTAACGCGCCAAGGGCAATAATCAAAAACATCGCTTTGTTCAGCACGCGCAGCGGCTTCTTCCAGCCGAGGCGTTCAAACAGCGCCGGGGCAAATTCCAGCGTCACAATACCGATGTAAATCGTCATGCAGACGGCGGTTTCAAACAGCACCGAATTGGTATTGAAATGGCCTGGAATATAGAAATACGGCAGGTTCCAGTAGCGCCCAACGTCAATGGTTATCGACAAACCGCCGAGGGAATAGCCGAACAGGCTGGCTAATAACGCCGGGCGCACCAGCGGGTGATATTGACCACGATTGAACACATACACCGCCCAGGCAAGTGCCCAGCCGCCGCAGGCAAGACCGGTTCCCACCAGCAGATCAAAGGCTATCCAGATGCCCCATGGAAAACCGCCGTTTAAGTCCGAAACATTCCCCAGCCCAAAGACCAGACGTTTGACGATCAGCAGCAAGCAAAGTACGGCAAAAGGCGCCAGCAGCATGACCGGCCAACTCACCAGCCGCCCACCGAGAGGCTTCGTGTTATGCATCATCGCTACCCTCTTTTTCCTTGCGCTGCTCATTACGCATATTGCGCTGAACCATAAAAGTGATCCCCGCCAGCGCCGCAAACGGCAACACCATGCCTTTGTACAAGGAGTGCTGAACATGCTCCGAACGCGCCCCGGTAGACAGCTCCGCCAACGCAGGCAAACCCAGATTGTCGAAAGGCACGCCCGCCAGCACTAACACCTGAGTGCCGCCGCCCTCTTTTTCGCCATAGAGATGTGGCTGGTAGTGAGCGACCGGGTGTTCATAGAGATCGTGGTGGAGTGTCTGGCGCGGGTAACGATAATTTTCACCGGCTTTACTGTTAAGCCGCCGTTTTGCCTCGTCCAGCAACTCTTCGCGAGTGCCGAAAATCACCGCCCCGGTAGGGCAAACTTCAACGCATCCGGGAAGCTGGCCTTTATCAAGGCGCTCAACGCCCTTCTGGTTGCACAGTTCGCATTTATGGATTTTGCCGAACGGGTTGTCGTAATCGTATTTCGGCACATTGAATGGGCAGCCGACCATGCAGTAACGGCAGCCGGTGCACACGTCGGGGTTGTAATGAACAATGCCGGTTTTGGGATCTTTGCGCATCGCCTGCACCGGACAGACCGACACGCAGTTAGGATCAACGCAATGCATACACTGCTTTTTGATGTAGGCGAAGCCGTCGGTCAGTTGGTCTTTATGCTCGCCTTTGCCGCTGCGCCACACCTGAATAATGTTATTGGTGTAGGGGCTGAGTTTGTCGTTGTTCGACCAGGTCGATTCGGTTCCCGCGTAGGCATAGGTGTCGCCGTGTGGCGCGTCGGTGTGATTGACGCGCTGGCATTCGCTAACGCAGGCCTGGCAACCGACACACAGCGTGGAATCATAAAGCATCCCCAGCGCACCGGGGATCGGCGGCTTGTTTTCTGCGCTCGCCCGAGCCGTTGAGGTGCCGCCAACAAGCAACGCACCTGCGGAGGCGAGTTTTAAAAAATTGCGTCTGTTCACGGCTTATTCCCCCTCAGGCGGATCCTGACGATCCTTCTGCTGCCGCCCAAGTTCTTTCACCGTCATCAGGCTAACGCCCGCGACCAGCCCAACCACACCGCCCAGCAGCCCTACCGACGTCAGGCTGATATTCCCGCCCTCCGGACTGGTTACTTCAGGTTTAGCGCTGCGCGGTGTTGGGTTTTCTACATTCGCCAGTTGAGCTATGCCTTTGGTGAACCCGACGCCTTTCTCATTACAGCCGTAGCAAGGATGGCCGATGCCCACCGGCCAGATACCGCCGCCGATGTCGCAAAATTCCAGCGTCGAACAGTTGCCATAAGTTTCTGGCCCTTTACAGCCAAGATGATAAAGACACCATCCCTGTCTGTGGCCTTCGTCGCCAAACTGCTTCGCAAAGCGCCCGGCATCAAAGTGCGGGCGGCGCTCGCAGTTTTCATGAATGAGTCGCCCGTAGGCAAATTTCGGGCGGTTTTTGCTATCCAGCGCCGGAGGCCGTTGGTAAGTAATGATGTGTGCGACGGTGGCTAAAAAGTTATGCGGATTCGGCGGGCAGCCCGGAATATTGATAACGGTCTTACCAGGCAAAACTTCTTGCAGACTAACCGCACCGGTTGGGTTGACGCCGCTTGCCGCCACGCCGCCCCACGCGGCACAAGAACCGATGGCAATCACCGCCGCCGCATGTTCCGCCACTTCGCGGATGTGCTCCACAATCGGTTTCCCGGCCACCATGCAGTAGATCCCGCCGTCTTTAAGCGGAATCGAGCCATCAACAACCAGCACATAGCGCCCTTTGTAGCGCTCCGTCGCCCGCAGTTTATTCTCTTCCGCCTGATGACCGAACGCCGCCGAAAGCACTTCGTGGTACTCAAGGGAAATCACGTTAAGCAGCAAATTCTCTAGGGTGGGATGGGTTGAACGTAATAACGACTCGGTACAACCGGTGCACTCCTGAGCGCCTATCCAAATAACGGGCGGACGCTCGGCTGAAACCACCGCCGTCGACATCTGCGCCGCCGCCTTTTGGCTCAACCCCATCGTCGCGGCTAATGCAGCACACAGCTTCATAAAATCACGACGGCTCACACCTTCAGGCAAAATTAACGGATGCTCCATTCTTTTCTTACCTTTTATAAAAACTTGTCTTAATGCACGATAAGCACCTTAATAGACGTGGGTTCAAAGGCGAGTCTATTGATGCACATCAATTTAGAGGGTGAATACAAAGAGTTCCTTTCAGGAATATGAAGAAAATCGAGTCAGCAAAAAAAATATTTACTTCATTTCAATGGGGATTTTCGTGCCAGTGATATTTTTCCCGCCTCATTTAAATACAGCCCTTTGGTTTCGGGGGCAAATAAAATAGAAACAATCAGGCCGACTAATAGACGTAATGACCCCGACAGCAGACGCGCGAAAATTCGATGGGAAGGGTTCGTTGGGATAAAGCCACTGTAAAATGCCTAACCAACAGCGGGATAATCATTTGAGGCAACTACGGGCTGCGGATGAACCTTCTGAAATTCAAGGATCTCGCTCATCTGCGGCGAGATCCTTTCCAGTACGCGCACTTTGTTTTCAGGCTTCATGGTTCCCTCCGGATGAAATTCCTTCCATTTTAGGAACCCGACGCTGAAAAACTGAGAACTCACCGACCGATATTGAATAATTACATCAGCGGGACTTGCGGATTTACGACGGGCGTTTGCTGATGGTCTCTTTCAATTGCCCGATTAACTGCTTGCGGAAATCACCGAGTTTCGGTTTATCACCGTCAATCCACGGCAATGGGCGGCACAGTTCCATCGCTTTAATGCCTAAGCGAGCGGTCAGCAAACCGGCACCAATCCCCTGCGCGGCGCGTGTTGAAAGTCTTGCCGCGAGATCCTGACCAATCCAGTCCATACCGACTTCGCGCACCAGTTCGCTGGCTCCGGCAAAGGCGATATTCAACAACACCAGGCGGAATAAGCGAATGCGGCTGTAGTAACCTAACTCAATGCCATAAACCGTGGCAATACGGTTGATCAGGCGCAAGTTACGCCAGGCGATAAACGCCATATCCACCATCGCCAGTGGGCTGACAGCAATCATCAGCGTGGATTCAGCCGCCGAACGGCTGATTTCCCGGCGCGCCTGGTTATCCAGTACCGGCTGAACTAAACGCGCATACAGCTCAACGACTTCGCGGTCGTTTTGCGTTTCGTGAATCGCCGCATACCAGCGTTGCAGCGCAGGATGCCCGTGATCAAGCCCGGCCTGGCGTGCCAGTTTTTCGCAGAAGGCTTTCCCCTTCCCCATACCGTGGCTGTGCATCAATTCACGCGCTTCATCGCGTTCTTCCGCACGCTGGCGCAAACGCCATAAACGCCGCCACTCGGTTGCCACCGAACCTACGCCTGCGGCGATAATCAAGCCACCAGCAATACCACCACCCAGCGCAATCCAGTCCTGCGTGACATACGCGGTATGTGTCCACTGAATGCCTTGCGCCACCACGCTGACGCCGAACAGCCCCAGCCCGACCTGAACCATCCGCCGCCACAAGCTGCGTTTCGGGCGCAATGCCGCTTCAATCACCGCTTCCGCTTGCCCGCCATCGTCAACGTCAACGTCGTCGAACGAGTTGAGCGCTGGCGTAAATTTCTCAGCCTCTGGCTCGCTGAACGCATGCGGCGCTTTATAGATATCTTCTTTTTCCACATCCAGTGGTTGCGCGAAATCGATACGCGGTTTTAATGGTTCGTTCATCGCAATTTATCCCCGATTAAAAACTCCAGCGCCGCGTCCATCCGAATGTGCGGCATTGGCTTGTCCACATCCATCACTTGCGGGCGGAACTGTTCAAACTGAAAGCCCTGCTTTTCCCAGAATGCGCTGCCCGGCAAACGCGCAGGCACTTCGCCAGGGTAAACCGTTAATGGCTCACCATCACTTAAACGATTGCCGCGTAACGCCGGGATTTGCTCCCCGCGCACATCCACCAGGCCGCTTTGGGTAGCCTGCACCGAGGCAAGCCCCATGCAGTCCATGTCGATGCCTTCAAACGCCGCATTTTGCCAGGCGTCTTGCACCAGTTGCTGAAGCAGCGACACCATATTGGCGTGCTGATCGACGGTCACATGGTCAGCCTTGGTGGCGGCAAACAGCAGTTTGTCGATAACCGGCGAAAACAGGCGGCGGAACAACGTGCGCTGGCCGTAATGGAAACTTTGCATTAACTGCGTGAGTGCAAGCCGCATGTCGTTAAACGCCTGCGGGCCGCTGTTTAGCGGTTGCAGGCAATCGACCAGCACTATCTGGCGGTCAAATTTCAGGAAATGGTTCTTATAAAAGCCCTTTACGACTTTTTCGCAGTAATAATCAAAGCGCGTGCGCAACATGCCGATATTGGTGGATTTATCTGCCTGCGCGAGTTTTGATTCGCCAATCGTGTCCACATCCGCCCACGGGAAGAATTGCAGCGCTGGCGCACCCGCCATATCGCCGGGCAGTACAAAACGCCCCGGCTGGATGAAGTGCAAACCTTCCCGCTTGCAACGCAGCAGGTAATCCGTCCAGGCTTCTGAAATTTCCGCCAGGCGGTTTTCATCTGCGGGCGCTAACGGATCCAGCCCTTCACACAGTTTGCGCCATTGCGTCGACCATTCAGCCCGCGAGCCGGTCAACAGGCTGGTCATCTGGCGCGACCAGGTGAGGTAATTTTGCGCCAGCATCGGCAAGTCCAGCAGCCACTCGCCCGGATAATCGACAATTTCCAGATACAGCGTGGATGTGTCTTTGAAATGGCGTAACAGGGAATCGTTAGAACGATAACGCAGCGCAAGGCGCATTTCGCTCACGCCCCGCGTCGGCGTCGGCCAACTCGGTGGCGAACCATAAAGCTGCGCCAGTCCTTCGTCGTAGGTGAAACGCTGAATCCCTAAATCACGCTGCGGCACACGCTTCACGCCCAGCAGGCGTTCTTCACGCACCGCATTAAGCAGCGGCAAACGTGCGCCGTTATGCACGCTCAATAATTGGTTCACCATCGCGGTGATAAACGCCGTTTTGCCGCTACGGCTTAACCCCGTCACGGCCAGGCGTAAATGCCGGTCCACGCCCCGGTTCATCAGGGCATTCAGTTCATTCTTGATTCTGTTCATATGCGTCCTGGTTGCACCCTTCTGAAACTTCAATGGGAGAAGTTATGGGGGTAAATGTTGATAAATCAAAGTGCATAGCTCAATTTTACACCCTATTTACACAGACGCATCGTGCATAGACAGTCTCTATCTCGTTAAGTAATATGCGTTATCTTTTGGCGCAGAACAGGACCGGTTCAGTCATGTCGCCCACCATTTATGATATTGCCCGTTTGGCAAATGTTTCCAAATCTACCGTATCGCGTGTGCTGAATAAGCAGACTAATATTTCCCCGGAAGCGCTCGAACGTGTTTTAAAAGCGATTGAAGAGTTAAATTATCAGCCGAATAAATTAGCCCGTGCGCTGACGTCCTCTGGCTTTGACGCGATTATGGTGATCTCCACGCGTTCAACAAAAACGACCGCAGGCAATCCTTTCTTCTCAGAAGTGCTGCATGCTATTACCGCTCGTGCAGAACTGGAAGGTTTTGACGTCATTTTGCAGACATCTAAAAACAGCAAAGAAGATCTGCAAAAGTGCGTGAGTAAAATCAAACAGAAAATGATTAAGGGCATAATTATGCTCAGCTCACCGACCGATGAATCCTTTTTTGAAGAGTTAGATCAGTACGCTATTCCGGTGGTGGTAATTGGAAAAGTAGACGGGAATTTCAAACACGTTTGCTCGGTGGATACCGATAATTACCAGGACAGCATCAAGCTCACGCAAACCCTGCTTAATAAAGGCCATCGAAAAATAGCTTGCCTGCATGCCCCACTCGATTACCACGTTTCCGTAGACCGACTTGCCGGATTTAAAGATTGCCTGCAACAGCAAAATATTAGCCTGCCGGAAGAATGGGTGGTTGATGGGGGATATACCAACGAAACCGCACTCGAAGCCGCCAATAAACTATTAAGCCGCTCAAATCTCCCTGATGCCATATTTGCCACTGACAGCCTGAAGTTAATGAGCATTTATCGCATTGCGCAAGAGAAAGGGATTAAAATCCCCGAACAGCTTTCGGTTGTCGGTTATAGCAATGACATGCTGAGTTTTTTACTTTCCCCACCGCCGGGCGGTATTGAAGTCCCGACGCTGGAATTAGGTACCTCAGGAAGTGCGCTGCTATTTGATAAAATAACCGGGAAAGCAGCGGCGGCAAGAACGATAATTCCTACGGTGATAACGTTTACGGATTCGATTACCTAATCTGAATAAGGCGGGTAACTTTTCTAAACCCGCCCTTCCACTTTCTATAAAGTAAATCTGTTTAATCAACATCTATGAATGCTGTTGAGTAGATAAATTCACCTGAGTTATAAGAACATTTCCCATTACAATTTAATGTTTTCAAAGCAGGATCTTCACCTCATATTATCACTCGTCAACCTTGTTCTTTATGGTTAATACATTGACCATACGTCTATTACTCTACATAACTCTAACCATTACAAAATCAGGAAGGTTTTTATGAGCAATATGATTTATGTTACTGTTACAGGGGCAAAACAAGGGCTAATATCTTCTGGATGTTCATCTTACGAATCAATTGGTAATAAATATCAAACATCCCATAGAGATCAAATATTAGTGATGTCGATGGAGCATGCCGTCACCAGAGCACAAAATGTCAACCATGGCCCATTGTCCTTTATCAAACTTATTGATAAATCTTCACCATTGTTAGGTGTTGCCATTTCCAACAATGAAGAACTGGATATGAAATTTGATATCTTTAGAACGTCATTTTCAGGCACCAACGAACTTTATTATTCTATAACTCTCAGAAAGGTTTATTTAAGCGCTTTAAGTATAGTGTATCCGCATGCAATAGATCATTCGGGAGATCAGCCTGAGGAAATGGTCTCTGTGAATTATGAAAGTATAACCTGGGAGCATCATATCGCTGGAACTTCAGGGTATAGTTTTTGGGAAGAAAGAATTTATTAATTTTCAAAAAACGTAAGCTAAGGAGTGCATTTTGCGTGACCCTAATCTTGAAGATAAATACTGTGATATAAAGAGCTACAATTTCCCTAAGTGGGATGTAGTGGATCTTTCTATATGGAAAATGTATCAAGATGATCCTGATAATTACTGGGGGCAATCATATCTTTATCTCTACAAAGACTCATATATAAAGTTCCATAAAGAAACGATCATTAAATATTCAAACGAAGCAAAGATATCTCCGCTTTTACTTGCAAGTATTGCATGGCAAGAAGCGGGTGGTAAGCCAGATAATCTAAAACCTCAGGTACTCCTTTTCAGGCAACTGATTGATTCCTTCAAAAACAACAATGATTACTCAAATAGAGTGTCTGTCGGGATTGTTGCTATGCAAATAAGAGTTGTCGCGGAAACTCTTGGAATCAATCCCAGAAATTTATCCAACAGACAACAACTTCAGATAAGTCGATGCCTACAGGATGATGATTTCAACTTGAGGATGGTGGCACTTCATCTGCATAGTTTAATTATTCATGATTTTCCAGATGCGGATACTTTGAATTTGAATGATGCTCAAATAGTATTAGCTGGGTCCAGGTATAATCGTGGAATCGAAAGAAACCTGGAGGATTTTACCACTGCCCTTTACCTACCAAAAGATGACATTAAAAGAGATTATATTTCATATGGGTTAGCGATAATAAAAAGAAGGGAAAGGATAAAAAAACTGATGGGTATTCAATGATGAAAAGCACACAACCCATAACGTTATGTCAGCTAATTAATCCATTTTTCCTTGCATGGTATTTGCTATGTTTAGCGATCATAACATTTTTTGCTTATATTGATTCTCCAGCGACTTATGGTGACGATGCGGTACATACATATTGCACCATACTTGAAAGTGGTGATGACAGTCGGGCTTTTACGGTTCCTGTCTCATTGCTTTTTATGTTGCCTCTGTTCATCAAATTATGGCGGTCATTAGTCGCCAGGCAGTTTACACCGTCCATATTGATTGCCTTGCTTCTGGTCTATTTGTTGTGGTCTTTTTTTGGTGTTTATTATTCATGCTAAAACAATTGGCGGGAATGCAACCCCGCCAATTGAATTGGTTATACCCCAAATAATTCGAGTTGTGGGTATATGGGTTAAAACGCGTAATTCACACCTACGCCCGCATAATGGAATCTATCATTCCCACCTTCATCATGGTTTTCCCACTCGTAGGCGTATTCCAGCGTCATTGAAAGTCCGTTCTGGAAATCGTAGGCGTAAAGCATTCCGAGGCGGTTATAGTCGTGATCTTCGCGGTCAATATCGTCTGACCAATCCCAGTTCGTCCAGCGATCCAGCCCTAAACGGGTGTATGGCGTCAGGGTGGTATTCCCTAAGGCAATCGGTAAATAAGCGCGTATTTCCTGGGTCGAGAACTCGCCGTTGTTTTTATCGCTGTCGGTATTAAACCCGCGTTCTAAATAGTAGTTTGTGCGCAGCGAGACGGTTTCATTAATTTTCCAGGTAAAGCCGGTTTCGGTTTCAACACGGCTGTCTGAATAGCCGGTCTGGTCGAGGTCGTTATCAAAGCGGTAGTACGCCAACCAGCCGCTGAAGCTCCAGTCCTGGTTGATATTCACATTCCAGTCAGGCTGGAATTTGTAACGCTGAGTATTAGCCGTTCCGTTATTAGAACCATCATCATTTTTGAAGTGGTAGCCGTAATTACGCATACCACCGGTGAAGCCTAATGACCAGTCGTCATTATCAATAATCTGATAGCGAATATCTAATTCAGGTCGGTTAAAATAAGTACCGCGGGTGAAATTACTATAATCAGCAGAACCTTCCTGATACATGGTCATCGCAATAGTCCAGTCGCCGTAACTGGCATTGAAATAGACCGATGGCTCATATAGCCCGTCTTTATCATCCGCCTGCCCTTCAACGTTTTCTATTTCGTACATGGCACCGATATTATAATGCCATGATTCAGTTTCTGCGGCTTGAACGTAGGTCGCTCCAGCGCAGAGAGCCAGCGCCGTACATTGGATTAACTTTTTCATTATGATGTCCTTGTCAAATATAACTAAGAAACCGGGAATGACTTCCCGGCGTTGTGCAGCAATAAGTATTTAATTAATGGCGATTTCAGTTTCAGCATCAAAGAAATGACTTTTATTCATATCGAAGGCTATTTTTATAGTTTGTGCCGCTCGATAATCAACGTCAGAGTTAGCGCGCAGCGTTAATTCATGCCCGCCGACTGTGGCGTATAACATAAATTCCGCACCGGTTAATTCAGCGACGGAAATAGTGGCATCAATTCCCGTCTCTTGTGGAGACGCCAAAATATCTTCCGGGCGAATCCCTAAGATCACTGGTTTATGTTGGTAATTTTCCAGCTTCATGGCGGCATATTTGTCTTGTGGTATCGCCAGCTTCAATGTTTCGGTAACAAAACAACCGTTATCCAGCGTGCCACGGATAAAGTTCATAGAAGGCGAGCCAATAAACCCAGCGACAAACATATTTGCTGGATGGTTATAAACGGTTTTAGGCGCCCCAACTTGCTGAATAATTCCATCTTTCATAATCACGATGCGCGTTGCCATGGTCATGGCTTCGGTTTGATCGTGCGTGACGTAAATCATGGTGGTGTTAAGTTTTTGATGTAGCTTGCTGATTTCCGCACGCATCTGGACGCGCAACCTGGCATCGAGGTTTGACAGCGGTTCATCCATCAGGAATACCCCCGCTTCGCGCACAATGGCGCGACCCAGCGCCACACGCTGACGTTGCCCGCCGGAAAGTGCTGCCGGTTTGCGATCGAGATAGGTTTTCAGCCCCAGAATGGAGGCCGCCCACTGCACACGTTCGTCGATAATTTTGGCATCAAGCTTTTGCATTTTCAGCCCGAACGCCATGTTGTCGTACACCGACATATGCGGGTACAGCGCATAGTTCTGGAACACCATGGCGATGCCGCGTGATTTGGCAGGAACATCGTTCATGCACACGCCGTCAATCAGCAGTTTGCCGCCGCTAATCTCTTCAAGCCCGGCAATCATGCGTAACGTCGTCGATTTACCACAGCCAGACGGCCCCACAAAGACGATAAATTCTTTGTCTTCGATTTCGAGGGTGAAATCTTTCACCACATGAACGTTGTTATTATAAATTTTCTGTATGTGCTGCAACGAAAGTTGTGCCATCACGTGTTCCTTTTCTCACACAGCGTGTGCGCTGTGCTGGTTTAACCAGAATGTTTGCAGAAGCGGCCAGTTCAACTGCGCGGTGGTGGGCAGTAATAAATCTGCGTGTTTAAGTTGCTCACCAATGCCCAACGAAAGCATGCCGCTTGCGTTAATTGCTTCGACGCCAGCCTGCGCATCTTCAATGCCGATGCAATTTGCCGGTGACACGCCCAGCCCCGCGCAAGCCGCGATGAAAATCTCAGGGTCAGGCTTGGAATGCTTGATTTGCCCGGCATCGGCGCAAAAATCGAATTGTTCGACTAAACCGAGCGCCTTTATAATGCGCGGCGCATTGAGCGAAACCGAGGCCAGGCCCACGCGCACATCCTGGCGATGAAGTTCTTCGAGCAATGCCGCAATACCCGGCAAGACGGACGCCGGACTCAACTGTTGCAGCGATGCGACATACAACGCATTTTTACGCTCTGCCAGACGGTTTTTTTCCTGCTCGCTGTACCGCTGTTCAGCGCCGCCAATACGTAAAATACGCGCCAGAGAATCCATCCGGCTGATGCCCTTCAACTGTTCATTGATCTGTTCGTCGACAGTTATATCGAGTTCCGCTGCGATACTTTGCCAGGCCAGAAAGTGCAGATGCGCGGTATCAGTGACCACTCCATCTAAGTCAAAAATCACTGCCTGAGGTTTCATGGTTTGGCTCCCTTTGTGGTACCGCTCCCAGTAACAGGCGCAAAGAAATCCGCCAATAAGTAAGTTTGTGAGCCCAATACCGATACCTGCTTTTCACCCAAATGGAGCGTGACAGGGTTTTTACCAAAGACAGAAATCGCCACCTGCTGCGGGGTCAGCTTCAGATGAATGCGCGCACCTTGCCAATAAAATGGCAGCGAGGCAGATTGCCACTGCGCAGGTAAACGCGGGTTGAGATGCAACTCGCCCTGCTCAACGGTCAGCCCGATAAAACCTTGCACCGCACCCAGCCAGATAGCACCCGTCGCTGCGGCATGGATTCCGTCGTCGCAACTATGCGGTTCATCACCCAAATCAATCAGACACGCCTGCTGCCAGAACGCGTAAGCCTGCTCCGGGCGGCCACAACGTGCAGCAATTACGCCATGAATAGCTTTACTCAATGAAGAGTCATGGATGGTACGTGGCTCGTAATAATCGAGATTGGCCTGCATCTGCTCAGCGGTAAATTTCCCCGGCAACATGTAAGTCAGCATCACCACATCCGCCTGCTTGAGAATTTGCATCTCGTTGACTTCAGCGCGTGAGTAATCGAGCAAAATCGCCTGCGTTCCCTGCTGCTGTTTATAGTGCGTGAGATCGATGGTCGGTTTACGGAAGAAAGTATCGTCCTGCGGGATCAGGTTTTCGCCACTGGCAGCAGGCACATAGAGACGTTCAAGGAAGTCGTCTGCCTGGCGGGTGAAATACACATCCTTAATCTCGAATTGCTGCAAGTAATGCTTCGCACGCTCGACATTGAAATGCGCCAGAGAGTTAGTGTAAGCGTTATTGTCGACGTGCTCGGTGTATTCATCCGGGCCGATAATATCGTGCAATTCCAGCCTGCCGTTGACGTCAACAGCGCGGCTTATCCAGAAACGTGCGGTTTCCAAAAGCAGCTCAATACCGCGTTCGCGCATAAACGCATCGTCGCGTGTGGCCTGATAATAAGCATCTACCGCCCAGGCGATATCCGCCACCAGGTGATGCTCCGCCAGTGCCGAGGCCACTTTCTGCCGTAATCCGGTACGGATATTAATCGCCGCAAATTCTGGCGTTTCTTCTTGACCCGACCATGCGCTTTCCCATGGGAACAACGCGCCCTGCAAACCATTTTTACTGGCTTTGTTTCTCGCACCCGGCAGGTTATGCCAACGATAACTCAACAACTGGCGAGCAATTTCCGGCTGCGTCATTAAATGGAAAGGCAGCAGGAATACTTCGGTATCCCAGAACACATGGCCTTTGTATCCTTCGCCCGTCAGCCCTTTTGCCGCAATGCTGCAACGTTCGTTGTGCGTGGGTGTCATGGCGAAAAGATGGTAAAGCGCAAAATCCAACGCCCTTTGATCCTGGCTGTTTTCACTTTCAACGATGACGCGACTGCGTTGCCAGTAGCTCTGCCAGACTGCGGCAGATTCAGCCAGTAGCGAGTCATAACCTTGCTCCACACACTGAATCAGTTTGTTGATCGTCACATAACTGCACGTTTGCGCGTGATAATCCGCATCCAGCGAGCTGGCAATCCAGCTGGTTTTCACCAGGCTGAACGCTTCGCCCTTCCCGATTTTGCCGCTACAGTGCTGCGTCAGACGGCGGTTTTTCGCGTAGAAACTACTGCAACTTTCGGCAGGCACCGCGCAAAAACTGCTGATCACCACTTCGTTGCTGCCGTCGAGTGTGCGGTAACAGCCCTGTAAATAGCGCTGTTCAAAGACACGAACGCTGGTTTCATCAAGATGCTGGCGGCCCGAGTTGGTTTGTGTGGCATCGATACCGCTGCTGATGGTCACATTCGCGCTGTCATCCAGCGGAGTAATGGCGATACGTGAACACACCAGTGAATGCTGCGCCGCAGATAAAAAGCGTTGGCATTCAATCTGGTAGCGCTTGCCGTTAGGCGCAAGCCAGACCACGCGGCGGCGCAGTTCGCCGCTGGCGAAGTCCAGCTCACGCTGATAATCGAGTATTGAGCCGGAGATCAAGGTAAAAATTTCACCATCAAGCTCGATGCGCATTTGCAGGATGTCCGGCAAATTGACCAGTTCCGTGGTTTCGACAGACGAACTGCGATGGTAGAAACCCGCCAGATACATGCCACGCGTCTGGTCGGTGTAAGCTTCTTCATGGCTGGCACGTAGCCCAAGATAACCATTTCCCGCCGCCATCAGGGTGGCAAATTTATTCAGCGTATGGGGGCTAAATTGCGGCTCATCAAGCCGCGTTAAAGTGCTCATAAGTCGATGCTCGCTCCTGATTCTGCCGCGCGATAAATGGCCGCGACCAGTTGCTGAATAAGATATCCCTGCTCGGCATCGGCGATGCTGACGGGTGCGCCAAGTACGTGGTCAACAAAGGCGCGCATGCTTTTGAAATGGCGTTCGGTGTCGGCAGTTTCGCGTTGTGACAACGTCACGAGCTTCCCGCCTTCATCCTGATAAATATGCGCTGGGAAAAGTGTCGCTCCAGCGTTAACCCCGCAAAACTCCACGTTCATCACTGAAATCGGTTCGATATTCAAAGCGAATGAGGTTTCCAGGCGCAGGATGCCACCGTTATGAAATTCGATAGTGGCGAATAACGCGTCTTCAACGGTGTAGGTTTTTGGGTCCCACTCACCGAATTGGCCGCTATTTTTGCGGGTGCCGAGTTTCTGGAATGAATGAGCGTACACGCGGCGCACCGCCGGGAAACCGAGCACGTACATCGCCGCATCCAACATATGGATGCCGATGTCGATTAACGGCCCGCCGCCCTGTAACTCTTTATTGGTGAAAACACCCCAGCCCGGAACACCGCAACGGCGCAGTGCTTTGGCGGTGGTGACGTACACTTCACCGAGCGTTCCGGCAACCACTTGTTCGCGTAAAAATTGCGTATCGCTGGCAAAGCGATGATGAAAATCGTAAGCCAGAACTTTGCCTGCTTTGCGAGCGGAATCGCGCATTTCAGCCGCCTGCTCCGGCGTCATCGCCGGAGGTTTTTCACACATCACGTGGCAGCCATGTTCCAGCGCTTGCATCACATGCTGATGGTGAAAGCGGTTTGGCGTACAAACGCTGATGATGTCCGGCTGGCACTGGCGGAACATTTCGTCCGCATCAGTGAATGCGTGTGGAATGCCGAGCCGGTTGGCAAGGGATTGCGCACGATCAAGGTGGCTGTCAACGACAGCCACCACTTCCAGCTCGCTTCTTGTCAGGTAATACGACGCATGGACGGTTTCTGCGACCTGGCCGCCACCGATTATCGCCACCCTGAGTTTTTCATTCATTTCACGTTGCCCCTTAGCAGGTACGCAAAAATTGCAGCGATTGCTGATAGGCCGCCGCCGGATCTTCTGCGCGAATGCGACCTTCGTAGACGATGTAGCCGTCATAGCCATCGGTGCGAAGCTGTTCAAAATGCTTTTTGAAATCAATGCTGCCGCTGCCCGGCTGGTAACGATGATTGTCGGCAATATGCACGTGGCCCAGCAGATCGCGATTTTTATGGAAGGCTTCGCTGATATCGTCTTCTTCGATGTTCATGTGATAGAAATCGCCGATGATTTGCGTGTGTTTCAGCTGATTTTCTTCGATGTAGGAACGCGCATCCGCCAGGGTGTTGATCATGTGATCCTGATAGCGGTTAAGCGGTTCGAGATAAACCACGGTGCCGGTACGCGCCGCCACTTCATCGAGATAACGCAACGAATCGCTGACTGCTTTACGGTCGCCTGCCTGGCTGCGCGGCGAGTTCATCGGCGGCAAACGGTAGGTAAACATGCCCCATGCCGCAGGCACCACGATTCCTTTGCCGCCCACTTCTGCCAGCGCTTCCAGAATGCGGGTGATTTGTTGCAGGCCGTTCAGGCGGCGCTCTTCAATAAAATCGCCAATCCAGCCATCGTAACCGCCACATGCGGTGGTCACTGGCAGGCCGGTTTGCGCGATAGCGGCTTTAACGGCCAGAACGTTTTCAACTAACAATTTGCCGTCGATTTCGAAAGCATCGAATCCCATCGCTTTGATGTATTTAAACTTTTCTAAAATGTCTGCCGGGAAAAATGCCTGATTCTGAGTACCGATTTTCATGATTAAATCCTTAAATTAAAAAACAACGCCCATTTTGATACTTAGATCCGGATGCTGATCCACGTACTTCATATAGCTTTCAGCGCTGTCATGGAACGTCACCACCGGGTCAATCAGGTCTTCACAATTGAGATAACCGTTCATCAGCAATTCCCAACAGGTTTCTTCGATGCGTTTGCGATCCCAGCGCGGATAATCCGGGTTCGGTTCGCTGCTGCCGCGTGAAAAGACGATTTTGGCGTTGTTGAAGTGCGCTTCACGACCGAGGTTAAAATCATGGAACGGTTTGGCGAAGGCCACGTAAGAGATAGTGCCGCCGTAAGCGATACCGCGCAGAGCGGCCTGTAACGCCTGATCGTTACCGCTGGTTTCGATGATCACGTCCGCGCCCAGTTTGTTGGTGATTTTTTTGATTTCCAGGCCCACGTCGGTGCCGATGGGGTTAAAGCAGAAATCTGCGCCGTGGCGTTTGGCGATATCACAGCGGTGTTCGATAGGGTCAACACCAATCACAATGGATGCACCGGCTTTCTTCGCCAGTTGAACCGCAATTTGCCCGATGGCGCCCAACCCAACGACCACCACAAAATCACCCACGCGTACGTTTCCATCACGCACGCCGCTCATGGCGAATTGCGCCGGGTCGTAACAAACCGCGTTTTTCCAGCTCGAACCGGCAGGCATTTTGCGCAATTTGTAGTTGTTAACGCCGTTGGCGATTACGGTTTCTTGTAATGGGCCGTAAGTGCAAACGGAGTCGCCGATTTGGTAGTCGGTCACGTCCGAACCTCGTTTAACGACTTCGCCAACTACCATGTTTCCGAGCTGGAATTTCCCGAATTCGATACCGCGAGCAGCACCTTCGGCGCGTGGCACAAACAGGTTCCATTCGGTGTTGAACTCTTCATCAATAAAAGGACTAGCGGCGCGGAAATCCACGACTTCGGTACCGTGTTTTGGTGCGCCAAAGGCGACTTTGATTTTCACTTCGTGGGCCAGAACCGGGCGATCTTCGTATTCCACTAATGCCGCGACGCGCGGTGCGGTTGCGATTAACTTCTTCATTCTTTAACTCCGATATTTAAAATATTTTTGGTGGATGACGCTGCGCTTATCCACCCTACAAAAGCATTCAGATGATTCTCGTAGGTCGGATAAGCGCAAGCGCCATCCGACATTGTTCAACCTTTCACGCCGCCTGCCGTCAGGCCACTCTTGATAAAACGTTCGGAAAGCGCATACATCACAACCACTGGCAACGCGGTCACTAACGACGCGGCCATCATTCTTCCCCATACGTAATCCGGCGTGCTGAACAACGTGCTCAGGCCAACTGGCAAGGTGAAGTTCGCGGAACTGGAAAGGAAAATGGAAGCGAACAGATAGTCGTTCCACGCCACCATAAAGCAGTAGACGAACACCGACACCAGGCCGGAAATCGCCAGCGGCACGGTGATGTAAAAGATGATTTGCAGGCGGTTCAGCCCATCCATCATTGCCGCTTCTTCGATTTCGTCAGGAATGGTGTCGAAGTAGCTTTTCAGCATGAATACGGCTGTCGGCAGGGTTTGCGTCACCATGGTGATAATCAGCGCCAGTTCGGTGTCGTAAATCCCCAGCGCGGTGATGATTTTGAACAGCGGCACCACCAGCAAAATTCCCGAGAACATGTATACGGCATAAAAACTGGCGTTGATGGTCATGCGCCCTTTAAAGCGCAGTTTCGACAGCGCATAAGCCCCTAAAATGCCGATGAAAACGGCGATCGCTGAAGAGGTTAGCGACACCACCAGGCTGTTTTTGAAATAGGTCAAAAACGGGAAAATGGTCGGGTTAAAAATGTCGATGTAATGTTGCAGCGTCCACTCCTGCGGGAAGATGGTCGGATGCAACGAAATCGCTTCTCGCGGGCTTTTGAACGACGTCATCAGCATCACAAAGAACGGGAATAACGTGACCACCAGGAATAGCGCCAGCCCCAGATAAAAGCCGATGCGGCCAATGAGTTTGCGGTTGTTTGCGGTCATTTGAGATTTACCCGTTTTCTGGTCAGCAGGATGACGGCGAAGATAATGACGAACAGCACGACGGAAATAGCCGCTGCTTTCCCTAAGTCATTAAAGGCAAAGGCGGTTTTATACAGATAGACGCCAAGAATGTTGACTTTGGTGGTCAGCAACCAGACATCGGCAAACATGTAGAACATCCAGATGGTGCGCAGCGTCACCACGGTTGCCAGCACCGGCATAATCGCGGGCAGCGTAACGATTTTGAATTTCTGCCAACCGTTGGCCCCGTCCATTTCTGCGGCTTCGTACAAGGATTTGTCGATGGTCTGCAAAATGGCGAGAAACGAAATAAACGCATACGGGAAGTAGCGCCAGATGGCGAACAGCACCACCAGGAAGAAGCTGCTGCCGGGGTTATCGAACCACAGCGGCGCTTCATCAAACATGTGCAACACGTCCACGCCGAGGAAGTTCACGATGCCGTAACCGCTGTTGAACATGTATTTCCACGCAAACACCAGCGAGATAGATGGCGTGACGTAGGAAAGGATCACCAGCGAGCGCGCCGTTTTACGCATCCGAAATTCGCGGTTGAAAAACAGCGCCACACCCAGTCCTAAACCTGTGCTGCCCAGAACGACCAACGCGGTGTACCAGAATGTGGTCCACAACGAGTGCCAGAAAGCCGCATCCGTCAGGATATTGATGTAGTTTTCCAGGCCGATAAACCGCGAACTGATGTTCGGGTTCAGCGGCAAACGCAGGAAACTAATTTCGATATTCGACAGCATCGGCCAGGCCACTAATCCCCCCAGCAATAACAAGCTGGGGGCCAGTAGCATCATGGCAAATGGCATGTCAGAGCGGCCTGAAAACCACTTTTTCATCATGACTTATCCTGTGGTTCAGTGTTGTTTCATTAACTCAACGATGCGACCCTGGCTCTTATCGAGTGCCGGGGCGGTAGCCTGCTTCCCTACCGTCACCTGGTTGACCATTTCACTTAAAATGGCTGAGCCGGTGATATCGCCCATGCGGGTAAAGTTCTTCTCACCGACAGAACCAAAAACCTGCACGTTGGCGAATTGGGCAATCAGCTCGTAAGGCAATGAACCAAAGGCTTTGATTACTTCGTTGTTTTTATAACTGTCGGTTTCCACCACGGCCTTGGTGACCGGCAGCGCGGCACCTGGCGACATCAACACCCAATCGGCGGAGTTCTGTGCCTTTTCAAGGAAGGTGACGAACTTTTCAGCCGCTGCGGTTTCTTCTTTGCTTTGGCCAGAGGTAATGGTTAGCGAGGTCAACATGCCGTATACCGCTGGAGATTTTTCCGTTGGCACCACAAAGCCCAAATCTTGCGGCGAACCGTCTTTATAGAAGGCCGGGAGGATGTAGGTGGAATAGACGGCCATTGGCGCGGTGCCATTCATAAAGGCGTCTTTAATTTCCATCACGTCGTTGGAACCCGGCATGGTGTACTGCGCAAGGTCGCGGTAGTAATTGAGGGAGGCGAGCATGGCGGGCGAGTTCACGGTGACATTGCCGTTTGCGTCAAAGACGTTGGCGCCGTTGGACAGTGCGAACTGTGAGAACGTCTGCTCAGTCATCACGCTTTCGGCGGTTGGCAGCGCAATGCCATATTTCTTGTTGGCCGTATTGGTCATGCTACGTGCGGCATCGAGCAATTCAGTCCAGTTTTTCGGCTCGGCGATTCCCGCTTTCGCCAGCGCGGATTTGCGATACCAAATGCCGCCCAACCAGGCGCTGATAGGCACGCCGGTAAATGCCGTTGCATCTTCGGTGCGCACCACGCGCAGAACGCCGTCGTAGAAGCTGTTTTCGCCAACGCTAGTCACAACCTTTTTTACCGCATCTCTGTCGATAAGCTGTTCTTTATCCATGACTTTTGCATAGTCATGGCTGACTTCAATCACTTCTGGCAGCGCGCCGGAACGAGCAAGCGTAATCACTTTGGTGTTGTAGGCATCTTCTTCAACCGGCACTTGTTTGACGATAATTTGCGGGTTTTCCTGGGTGAAGCGCTCGATCAATTTGCTGATGACGGCCTGGCGTTCCTGTTCAACCGATGAGTGCATAAACTCAATCGTGACCTGTTCAGGATCGTCCTGTTTACATCCTGAGAGTAAAGCAGCGGCTATCAGTGCTGTTAACAGCACTGTTTTGGAAGTTTTCATTGTTATTCCCTTATATTAATAGCTAAGCCACAACACCTGATAAGGCTGCATGTTGTAAGATTGATTTGCGTTAATTTTTAACCCGGTAATTAAATCTTCAAAATTATTATCTGGCAGCTCAAGAGACTGAGGTTTACTGCTCAAATTAAATAACGCCAGAACATTATGGCCATTATCTGAATGACGTTTAATCATTAGCAGACTGTCATTGATACAATCTGCATTAAAGGCACTGTCGGGATGGAACGCGGGCTGTTTTTTACGAACATTGATCAGATGAGATAATTTTTTGTAGACCTGTTCGCGTAAAGTATTTTCACTCGATAATTCGCTTTCGATTTCATTCAAATCATATTTCTGGCGATTTATTGCGCGGTTATAACCCAACCGTTCAACACCCGCATAATCGTTACGCGAGCCGAGAATACTTTGAATGTATATTGCCGGGACGCCAGGGAAAGCCAGTAATATGGCGTGAGCTAAGATAAATCTCGCCAGGCGTTCTTCATCGTGGCTATCACGACGATTTAACGCATCCATATAAGTGACGTTTATTTCATACGGGCTACGCGTCCCGTCCGGATTATTTTTCCAGTTGACCAAGGCCCCTTCTTCTTGCAGCTGATTCACCAGTTGTAAGATTTCCTCTTCTGGTAGGATTCCGCGCAGTGGGTTCAGGCCAATACCGTCGTGGGATGCGAGGAAGTTAAACCAGGTCGTATCCCTGTTTCCGTTACTTCCTAATGATGCGCCCCACTGGCTTAAGACTTTGGCAGAACCGGTATGAATGGCATGCAGAACTAACGGCGGCAGTGGGAACTGATACACCATGTGCGCTTCGTCATGACCGTTGCCGAGGTAAGAAATATTATCTTTATGCGGGACGTTGGTTTCGGTAATCAGCACGGTACCAGGGGCAACTTCATCGACAACCGCACGGAATAATTTCACCAGTTGATGCGTTTTTTCCAGGTGAATACAATTTGTGCCGATGGTTTTCCACATGTATCCCACGGCATCCAGGCGAATGTAATCCGCGCCTTCTTTCAGGTAGTGCAGCAGCACATCAACCATTGCCAATAGCACCTGCGGATTAGCAAAGTTGAGGTCAATTTGATCATCGCTGAACGTTGTCCAGATATGTTGTTTTGTGCCGTCTGCCAGTGTAAATGGCGAAAGCAACGGTAACGCCCGTGGGCGCGTCACCGCTGATAAATCAGATTCTGGATTAACCGCAATAAAGAAATTCTTAAATTCTGGATTGCCTGCCAGATATTGCTGGAACCAATTGCTTTTCGCTGATATATGGTTGCAAACAAAATCGAACATTAATTTTGTCGATTTGTTTAACTTTGCAATATCGTTCCAGTTGCCACAAACGGGATCAACCTGATGATAATCAATCACCGAAAAACCATCATCCGATGACCATGGGTAAAATGGCAGAAGATGTATATGAGAGAAACTCTTATTGAGCCAGCGATTATAAAAATCGTTAAGTGTATTTAAGGTTTTTTCATTCTGCTGATGAAACTGATCGGCATAGGTAATGAGCACCACATCACTCTCGTCCCAGCCTTGTTTGCGGGCGTTCATAGCGGAACGCTTGCCCTGTTCTACCCTTGAAATAAATTCGTCTATGACGCGTTCATTTAACGTGTTGTCGTAAATGCTGGATAGCAATTCTTTAATTTTTTGCATTTTTAGCTTTCTCATGGGAGCGGTACCACGAGAAGCGAGACTACTCTCGGTTTATTTTTGTGTCAACGCGGGGGAATCTGAAGATTAATATTTGTGAGGTAACGCAAATTTAAATGAAACAACGGGAATGGAATCGTAGAAAAGGAACTGTTCCACTCCTGAAGGAGCGGAACAGGTTCAGAAGAAGGGTTATTTAACTGAAGGACCGTTGTAACGCGCTGAAACCTTGCGCAAAATTTTCGCCATGATGGGCTCAAGCGTTAACGCTAAGAGCATTTTCAACGGGCGACGCGCCACGGATTTAACCGCCCAACCCGCGACGCCTGCGGGGCCATAACGCAAAGCCGTCAGCAGCACTAATTTGCCAACGATTTTCAGGCCTGGCTTTGCTTTGTTTGCAGCCGTCTGGAATTTGGACATGTTATCTCCGGTGTAACGGTTAAGAATTTGCATGAGATCTGTTCGCCCCCACCCCGGCCCTCTCCCCTGGAGAGGGAGAAAGTCTGAGGTTAAAGCTGACGGAAACGGCTACGCAACGTGAACGTATCAGACGTGATATAGCGTTCCATGGAACGTAAACGCTGCTCACCCGCCGCTAATTCGGCATCCACTTCATCAAGCAAATCGCGGCTTGTCGGTTGTGGTTTACCCTGCTCCGCGCCCGCAGGCATCGGGTCAAGGATAAAAGTCAGTGCGATGTAAGCGACCAAAACAAAGAAGAACAGGCCAAAAATCATCGCTAAAACGGTAATCAGGCGCACCAGTTTTACCGGAACATCAAGGTATTGCGCGATACCCGCACACACCCCTTTCACCATGCCCTTTTCAGGGATACGCCATAATTTACGACCGGAAAATGTATTCACCATTATTTGTCTCTCCAGTTCGGATGTTCTGCATCAAGAATCTGCTCCAGCGTCTGAATACGTTCACGCATACGACGTGCCTCATCAGTCAACTGTGCCAAACGTTGCTGTTCGCCCTGGGATAACTGCCCGCCATTCGCAGCGCGGTTGTTGTAATGCAGCCACAACCAGATGGGGGCGACGAACAACACAAAAATCGTTAACGGAATGGCAAGAAAAAGCGCGCTCATGTGTACTCCTTACAAGTCTAGCCTGCTGCGGCGCGCAATCTGAGCACGCCGCAGCAAAGTTAATTACCCACGATCCTGGTTGTTCATTTTAGCTTTCAGCGCAGCCAGTTGTTCGCTGATTTCATCATCTGCTTTCAGCTCGGCAAATTCGGTCGCGAGGCTTTTTTGTTTGCCAAAACCGTGGCTTTCCGCTTCGGATTCCATCTGGTCGATACGACGCTCGAAGGATTCAAAACGTGCCATCGCTTCGTCAATTTTGCCGCTATCAAGCTGGCGGCGAACATCACGTGAAGAAGAAGCCGCCTGGTGACGTAATGTCAGTGCCTGCTGGCGCGCGCGGGTTTCGCTGAGTTTATTCTCAAGCTCGCCAATTTCTTTTTTCATGCGCGCCAGGGTTTCATCGACATGCACCACTTCATCTTCCAGGGTGGCAATCATATCGGTCATTTTTTGCTTTTCGATCAATGCCGCACGCGCCAGATCTTCTTTATCTTTACGCAATGCCAGCTCGGCTTTTTCCTGCCATTCCGCCTGCTGTGCGGTCGCTTGTTCTACGCGACGAGAAAGCTGTTTCTTTTCAGCCAGCGCGCGAGCCGAGGTGGAACGCACTTCAACCAGCGTGTCTTCCATTTCCTGAATCATCAGGCGTACCAGCTTCTGTGGATCTTCTGCTTTTTCCAGCAGTGAGTTGATGTTGGCATTCACGATGTCGGCAAAACGAGAAAAAATACCCATAATTCAATCCTCTTTAGTCATTATTTCAGGTGCCTGGCACCCTGCACGACAAGAATATTGCAAGCGGTGTGCCAACTTTTTATTTCATTGATTTTAAAGAAAATGATTAAATTTGACTCGTTTCAAATTACGTTTATAGTGGTTTAATTCACTAACTATTGGTTAATTTCATCATGGTAGAGAGCAAAGATAACCTGATTGGCGAGGCGAACAGTTTTCTTGAGGTGCTTGAGCAAGTTTCGCGCCTGGCACCACTGGAAAAACCGGTGTTAGTGATAGGCGAGCGTGGCACGGGTAAAGAGCTGATTGCTAACCGTTTGCACTTTCTTTCACGTCGTTGGCAAGGGCCGTTTATTTCCCTGAACTGCGCCGCACTGAACGATAATCTGCTGGATTCAGAACTGTTCGGCCATGAAGCGGGAGCCTTTACCGGCGCGCAAAAACGCCATCCAGGCCGCTTTGAACGTGCTGATGGCGGCACACTCTTTCTTGATGAACTCGCCACCGCGCCGATGATGGTGCAGGAAAAACTGCTGCGCGTGGTGGAATACGGCGAGCTTGAGCGCGTGGGCGGCAGCCAGCCGTTGCAGGTGAATGTGCGACTGGTGTGCGCGACCAATGCCGACCTGCCGCAACTGGCCGAAGAAGGGAAATTCCGTGCTGATTTACTCGACCGGCTGGCATTTGATGTGGTGACGCTTCCCCCGCTGCGCGAGCGCCAGCCCGATATCATGTTAATGGCCGAGCACTTTGCGATTCAGATGTGCCGCGAATTACAGCTCCCGCTGTTCCCTGGATTTACCGAAGAAGCGCAAGCGACGCTGTTGAATTACGCCTGGCCGGGGAATATCCGCGAATTAAAAAATGTGGTGGAACGTTCGGTTTATCGCCACGGTTCCAGTGATGAACCGGTCGATAATGTCATTCTCGATCCCTTCGCCAGAAAACCTGCCGTCACGGTACAAAAAAGCGAATCACCATTAGCGTTGCCAATGGATCTGCGCGGCTGGCAAAACGAGCAGGAAAAAACACTGGTGGAGCAAAGCCTGAAACAGGCGAAATTCAACCAGCGTAAAGCCGCAGATTTGCTCGGGTTGACGTACCACCAATTACGCGCGTTGCTTAAAAAGCACGGTGTTGTGCAGACGGAGTTGCCGTAAAAAACAGCATTTCCTTACCTTTTTTACCGGCATTGTTTATAAAAAAAGCAAAATAGCCTGACATATTTTGGGAAGCCCTCCAGAGTGCGATACACTTTGGCTATCACCCGAGAAAACTCAAAAACTTATGCGCGGAATTATCTCCTCCCTGTTACTGGCGGTTAGCTGCCTGAGTGGCGCGGCATTCGCCGAATCACCTGTTGAAAAGCCAACCGATATCCGTAACAGCGGATTTGTTTATTGTGTCAACGGTCAGGTAAATACCTTTAATCCGCAAATGGCCAGCGGCGGTTTGACTGTGGACACCCTCGCCGCACAGTTATATGACCGGTTACTGGATGTCGATCCGTACACTTATCGCCTGGTGCCGGAACTGGCGGAAAGCTGGGAAGTGCTGGATAACGGCGCGACTTATCGCTTCCATTTACGCTCCAATGTGCAGTTCCAGACCACGCCGTGGTTTAAACCGACTCGCGCACTGAATGCCGATGATGTGGTGTTCAGTTTCCAACGCGTATTTGACCGCAAGCACCCGTGGCATAACGTTAACGGCGGCAACTATCCTTATTTCGACAGTCTTCAGTTCCCGGACTCTGTGAAAAGTGTGCGCAAGCTGGATCAGAACACCGTCGAATTTCGTCTCGAAAAACCCGACGCCTCCTTCTTATGGCACATGGCAACGCATTACGCGTCTGTGATGTCTGCTGAATATGCGGCGCAGTTAACCAAAGCCGATCGTCAGGAATTGATGGACCGCCAGCCGGTGGGCACCGGGCCATTCCAGATTAGCGAATATCGTGCCGGGCAGTATATTCGCCTGGCTCGCCACCCGAAATTCTGGCGCGGCGTGCCATTAATGCCGCAAGTCGTTCTGGACTTAGGTTCCGGCGGCACCGGGCGCTTATCCAAACTTCTGACCGGTGAATGCGATGTACTCGCCTATCCTGCCGCCAGCCAGTTGACGATTTTGCGCGATGACCCGCGTTTGCGCCTGACGTTGCGCCCAGGGATGAACATTGCATATCTGGCGTTTAACACTAATAAAGCCCCGTTAAATAATCCGGCGGTGCGCCATGCGTTAGCTCTGGCGATTAATAACCAGCGCCTGATGCAGTCGATTTATTACGGCACAGCGGAAACGGCGGCCTCTATTTTGCCGCGTGCGTCGTGGGCGTATGACAGTGATTCTAAAATTACCGAATACAACCCGGAAAAAGCGCGTCAGCAACTCAAAGCGCTGGGGCTGCATAATCTGGAATTGCGCCTTTGGGTGCCGACCAGTTCTCAAGCCTGGAACCCAAGCCCGTTGAAAACCGCAGAACTTATCCAGGCGGATATGGCGCAAATTGGTGTGAAGGTGATTATTGTGCCGGTCGAAGGCCGCTTCCAGGAAGCGCGTTTGATGGACATGAACCACGATTTAACCCTCGCAGGTTGGGCAACGGACAGTAACGACCCGGACAGTTTCTTCCGCCCAATGTTGAGCTGCGCGGCGATTCGCTCACAGACCAACTATGCTCGCTGGTGTGACCCTAAGTTTGATGAAGTGCTGCAAAAGGCGCTGGCTTCTCAGCAACTGGCGTCGCGCATTGAAGCGTATCGTGAAGCGCAGGATATTCTGGCGGAGCAGTTGCCTGTTTTACCGTTAGCGTCATCGCTGCGTTTGCAAGCCTATCGCTATGACATTAAAGGGCTGGTGCTGAGTCCGTTTGGCAACGCATCGTTTGCCGGGGTTTCCCGTGAGAATGTTGAGGTGAAAAAACCATGATTATTTACACCCTGCGCCGCCTGCTGTTGCTGCTGGTGACGCTGTTTTTTCTGACCTTTATCGGCTTTAGCCTCAACTATTTCACCCCGCACGCGCCGCTTCAGGGCGCGTCGCTGTGGAATGCCTGGGTGTTCTGGTTTGAAAGTATCCTGCACTGGGATTTCGGCGTGTCGAGCATTAACGGCCAGTCGATTAACGAACAGTTACGCATGGTGTTCCCGGCCACCATGGAGTTGTGCCTGCTGGCGTTTGGCCTCGCCTTGCTGGTGGGTATTCCGGTCGGAATGTTAGCCGGGATCATGCGTAACAAATGGCAAGATAAGTTGATCAGCGCATTGGCATTGGTCGGATTTTCCATTCCCGTGTTCTGGTTCGCGCTACTGCTGACGATGTTCTTCTCACTGACGCTCGGCTGGTTGCCGGTTTCCGGGCGTTTCGATTTGCTTTATGAAGTGAAATCGGAAACCGGTTTCGCGCTGGTTGATGCCTGGCTTTCGGACTCGCCTTACCGCGATGAAATGATCATCAGCGCCATTCGCCATATGATCTTGCCAGTGATTGCGCTGGCCGTTGCGCCAACCACCGAAGTGGTGCGTTTGATGCGTATCAGCACCATCGAAGTGTTTGACCAAAACTATATTAAAGCGGCGGCGACTCGCGGTTTATCACGCCTGACGATTCTGCATCGCCATGTTCTGCATAACGCGCTGCCGCCGGTTATTCCGCGCCTCGGCCTGCAATTTTCAACCATGCTGACGCTGGCGATGATCACTGAAGTGGTGTTCAGTTGGCCAGGCCTCGGACGCTGGCTGATCAACGCGATTCGTCAACAAGATTACACGGCAATTTCTGCCGGGGTGATGGTCATCGGTTCGTTGGTCATCATTGTGAACGTGATTTCCGATATTTTGGGTGCTATGGCAAACCCACTGACACATAAGGAATGGTATGCCTTACGATAGCGTCTATCGCGAGAAGCGACCGCCGAGCACGCTGCGCCTGACCTGGCGCAAATTTTACGGCGACACCACGGCAATGATTGGCCTGTACGGCTGCGGGGCTTTGGTGCTGTTGTGCGTCTTTGGCAGCGTGTTTGCGCCGTATGGCATCGACCAGCAGTTCCTCGGCTACCAATTGTTACCGCCTTCGTGGTCACGGTATGGCGATGTGTCATTCTTCCTCGGCACGGATGACCTCGGGCGCGATGTATTAAGCCGTTTATTGAGCGGCGCCGCCCCAACCGTGGGCGGCGCGTTCGTGGTGACGCTGGCGGCGGCTATTTTCGGGGTGATTCTGGGCGTGTTTGCCGGATCAACGCATGGCTTACGCTCGGCGGTGATGAACCATATTCTCGACACGCTTTTGTCAATCCCTTCCCTGTTGCTGGCGATTATTGTGGTGGCGTTTGTCGGGCCGCATCTGGTTCACGCCATGTTTGCGGTATGGCTCGCACTTCTGCCGCGCATGGTGCGCTCGGTTTATAGCGCCGTTCACGATGAGCTGGAGAAAGATTACGTTATTGCCGCCCGTCTGGATGGCGCATCAACGCTGAATATTCTCTGGTTTGCCGTGATGCCCAATACCGCCGCGATTCTGGTCACCGAAATTACGCGCGCGCTGTCGATGGCAATCCTTGATATCGCCGCTTTGGGCTTCCTGGATTTGGGCGCACAGCTTCCGTCGCCAGAATGGGGTTCTATGCTGGGTGACGCACTGGAGCTGATTTATGTCGCTCCGTGGACAGTTATGCTGCCAGGAGTGGCTATTATGATCAGTGTGCTGCTGGTCAACCTGCTGGGTGACGGTTTACGCCGTGCAATCAACGCGGGGGTGCAATAATGCCATTACTTGATATTCGAAATCTGACCATCGAATTTATGACCTCCGATGGCTGGGTTAAAGCCGTAGACCGCGTGAGTATGACCCTGAACGAAGGGGAGATTCGCGGTTTGGTGGGCGAATCTGGCTCCGGCAAAAGCCTGATTGCCAAAGCCATTTGTGGCGTTACTAAAGACAACTGGCGCGTGACGGCAGACCGTATGCGCTTTGATGACATCGACCTGTTGCGTTTGAGTGGACGCGAGCGCCGCCGCTTAGTCGGCCATAACGTGTCGATGATTTTCCAGGAGCCACAGTCGTGTCTGGATCCATCAGAACGTGTTGGCCGCCAGCTGACGCAGAATATTCCCGGCTGGACGTATAAAGGCCGCTGGTGGAAGCGCTTTGGCTGGCGAAAACGTCGGGCAATTGAACTGCTGCACCGCGTCGGGATTAAAGATCACAAAGATGCGATGCGCAGTTATCCGTACGAGTTGACCGACGGTGAATGCCAGAAGGTGATGATTGCCATTGCGCTGGCGAATCAGCCACGTTTGTTGATTGCCGATGAGCCAACCAATGCGATGGAACCCACCACGCAATTGCAGATTTTCAAACTGCTGACGCGCCTGAATCAGTACAACAACACCACGATTTTGCTTATCAGCCATGACCTGCAAATGCTCAGTAAATGGGCGGATAAAATTAACGTGATGTACTGCGGGCAAACGGTGGAAAGTGCGACCAGCGAAGATCTGATTGCCACGCCGCATCATCCTTACACCCAGGCGCTGATTCGCGCGATCCCTGATTTCGGTAGCCCAATGCCGCATAAAAGCCGCCTCAATACCATGACAGGCGCGATTCCTTTACTGGAACAATTACCGATGGGTTGCCGACTCGGGCCGCGCTGCCCTTACGCGCAGCGTGAATGTATCGAAACGCCACGCCTGATGGGCGCTAAAACCCATCTGTACGCCTGCCACTTCCCGCTGAATATGGAGAGTCAGTAATGGTCGAAACGCTGCTCGAAGTTCGTAATTTAAGTAAGACGTTTCGCTACCGCACCGGCTTGTTCCGTCGCCAGCATGTTGATGCCGTGAAACCGTTGAGTTTCACCCTGCGAGAGAAACAGACGCTGGCGATAATTGGCGAGAATGGATCAGGCAAATCTACGCTGGCGAAAATGCTGGCGGGGATGGTTGAGCCGACGACGGGCGAAGTGGTGATTGACGACCATGTGCTGGAGTACGGCGACTATACCTACCGTAGCCAACATATTCGCATGATTTTCCAGGACCCAAGCACGTCGCTTAATCCGCGCCAGCGTATTTCGCAGATTCTGGATTTCCCGCTGCGCCTCAATACCAATCTTGAACCGGAAGCGCGCCATAAGCAGATTATCGAAACGCTGCGCATGGTCGGTTTGCTGCCCGACCACGCCAGTTATTATCCGCATATGCTGGCGCCAGGTCAGAAACAGCGTCTGGGTTTAGCCCGTGCGATGATTTTGCGCCCGAAGGTGGTGATTGCCGATGAAGCGCTGGCCTCGCTCGATATGTCGATGCGTTCGCAACTGATTAACCTGATGCTGGAACTGCAGGAAAAACACGGTATTGCCTATATTTATGTCACGCAGCATATCGGCATGATGAAGCACATCAGCGACAAAGTTATCGTGATGCATCAGGGCGAAGTCGTTGAACGTGGCAGCACCGCTGAAGTACTCGCCTCGCCGTTGCATGATTTGACTAAGCGCCTGATTGCCAGTCACTTTGGTGAAGCGTTAACGGCGGATGCGTGGCGTAAAGACCGTTAATCAGCGCTATCGGGTAACTTTCCGCTACCCGGCAGCGTTTTTATGATTACCCCTGCGCCTCAACATACCGCGCAAAGTTTTCCAGAATCGCCTGCCAGCCGCCCTTTTGATGCTCGACCGGATATTGCTTATCCGGGTCGAATTCCAGCCGCACATCAACGCCCTCTCCGGCTGGCGTAAATTCCACTTTCGCTTCGCGGTCGCCGAAAGTGTACTCGATTAATTTATGCTGGATGATGCGCGTATAAACGCCCGCAAAATCAAACCCCATGCTGCCGTCTTTGGCTTCCATACGGAATGAAAACGCGCCGCCTTCCCTGAAATCAGCGGCGGCGGTTGGCGTGTGCCAGTCGGGTGAAGCCGTATTCCATTGCTTTACATCTTCCGGATTAATGTATGCCTGCCAGACTTTTTCAACAGGCGCGTTAACGTGAGTTTCAACTGTGATTTTCATCGATACTCTCCGGTGACTCTGTTTGTAGGGTGAGAATTAAGTGTACTGCGCCTTTTATATTTTGCTTTGGCGGCAGTGCAACAGGAATGACCTCTGGCGATGTGATAACCAGTTAGCCAGGCCCCGTAAAATAAGCTGACACAACTTGCGCGGAGTGGGATATAATTTCACTTTCGTGTTGAAAAATTGTGACTAACCATTCGTAACATTATGATTGGCAAGGCATAAAATTAGCAGAAACTATAAGGATTCAAAGCTATGGGTTTTCTTACCGGTAAACGCATTCTGATCACTGGCGTCGCCAGTAAACTCTCCATTGCCTACGGTATCGCACAGGCTATGCACCGCGAAGGTGCTGAACTGGCTTTCACTTACCAGAATGAAAAACTGAAAGGCCGTGTGGAAGGTTTTGCTGCGGATCTGGGCTCAAGCCTGGTTCTGCCGTGCGACGTGGCAGAAGATGCAAGCATCGACGCGATGTTTGCTGAGCTTGCGAAAAGCTGGCCGAAGTTTGACGGTTTCGTTCACTCAATTGGCTTCGCTCCTGGCGACCAGTTAGATGGCGATTACGTGAACGCGGTAACCCGTGAAGGCTTCAAAATTGCTCACGACATCAGCTCTTACAGCTTCGTAGCAATGGCTAAAGTTTGCCGTGAAATGCTGAACCCAGGTTCTGCGCTGCTGACTCTGTCTTACCTGGGCGCTGAGCGTGCTATCCCTAACTACAACGTGATGGGTCTGGCTAAAGCGTCTCTGGAAGCTAACGTGCGCTACATGGCGAACGCGATGGGTCCAGAAGGTGTGCGTGTGAATGCGATTTCTGCGGGTCCAATCCGTACGCTGGCAGCATCTGGCATTAAAGATTTCCGTAAAATGCTGTCACATTGCGAAGCGGTAACGCCGATTCGTCGTACCGTGACCATCGAAGATGTGGGTAACTCTGCTGCGTTCCTGTGTTCAGACCTGTCTGCCGGTGTTTCCGGTGAAGTTCTGCACGTTGACGGCGGTTTCAGCATCGCTGCAATGAACGAACTGGAACTGAAAGACTAATTCCGTTCGCCACGGGGCGGCGTCCGTCGCCCTGTTTTGCTGTTCCCCTTCTTAGTTATACCTTTCCGATATTTGTTATCACCTATCATTCTTTTGTCGCATTCCATGCTTACGCCAGGATAAAGCAGCTAACCAGGCCGTCAGGTGTTTTCCCCGGGCTTGTCAACTCTTTGACCAAGGAACGACCATGGAACAACGCCGAATCTCTGGCAAAGGCCACTGGTATCATGAAACTCAATCCAGCCGCAGCGACGACGCCGTTTTACCGTTAGTTCCTGAGGCTGCTTTTATTCAGGATCGCTTTTTGCTCGATCTGGCGCTCAGTGATGAACAACGCGGGGTTGAATCGAACTGGCTATCCATCGCGCGAAAAGCCGCTGAATGCTTGCTGCCGGAAAACAGCCCGGTGACACGTTTGAATACGCTCAGTTGCTATGACCGCTTGAGTACCGCGCTGACGGTGGCGCAGGTTTATGGCGTCCAGCGTCTATGTAACCACTATGCCGCCCGCCTTGCTCCGCAACCGGGGCCGGATTCTTCCCGTGAAAGTAATCGCCGCCTGACACAAATTACGCAATACGCCCGCCAGCTTGCGAGCCAGCCCACACTGATTGATGACAATTCCCGCCAGCAGCTTGATGAAGTCGCCCTGTCGGTTAATGACATCGTCACGTTTAACCAGCTCATCGGTTTTATCGGCTTTCAGGCCCGCGTGATAGCGGTGTTTCAGGCCCTTCAGGGGCTTCCTGTGCGCTGGTTACCCGGCATTGATATGCAACAAGATGCCAGCGCAGAGCTGTTTCTCGAGGGTGATAAATCCTGGCAGCCTGCTTTCCCGGAGGTAGAACTGCGCTATGCCAATACTGAGCAACTCGACGTGCTCAATTTTAGTGAGACTCAACCCGCGTTGCGTGAGTTGAGCGGCCTGCTGGTCAACGATGCCATAGCGCTGCATTCATTGAGCCAGTTGACGCCATTATTTTACCCGGCTGTCGCGCAGGAAGATGACGATACGATTCTTGTCGGCCTGCTGACCGCGCGGATTAACGGCAGCGTCAGTTGCTTCAGCGATTTTGCACGGGCGTGGCGCGGTGAGAGTCATCTGCCGGAAGCCATGCGCAATGGTGAAAGAGCGTTACAGGCCTGGTGTCACAATCATCCGCGTGAGCGCGCGATTATCCAGGCCGTTCGAGTTTTAACCCGCTCGCCCGGCAGCTTTAGCGCCGCCCAGCTTCAACCTTTGTTCGAGCAGGGTTTTAACGAACGTGAGATCCTACAATTGCTGGTGAGTTCAGGGCTTTACGGCTGGCTGAACCGGCTAAAAATCGGGCTGGGTAATGCCAGCTAAACCTAAGACAGCCCGTGCTTTTGCGGCAAACAGCGCTTGCCGCAAAGGGTGGTTTCGCGTAAAACTGTCAGCCGCTCTTTTGGCCACGAAAACTAATAATCATGTTCCAGGATAACCCGCTGCTCGCGCAGCTTAAACAGCAACTGCATTCCCAAACTCCACGCGTTGAAGGCGTGGTTAAAGGCACGGAAAAAGGCTTTGGCTTCCTCGAAGTGGATTCCCAAAAAAGTTACTTTATTCCGCCTCCGCAGATGAAAAAAGTGATGCACGGTGACCGCGTGAGCGCGGTGATTCATACCGACAAGGACCGCGAAACCGCTGAGCCAGAAGAGCTTATCGAACCGTTCCTCAGCCGGTTTGTTGGCCGTGTACAACGTAAAGACGACCGTCTGACTATTGTTCCGGATCACCCATTACTGCGCGATGCGATTCAGTGTCGTGCAGACCGTAACGTGACTCATGATTTCCAGAATGGCGACTGGGCCGTTGCGGAAATGAAACGCCACCCGCTGAAAGGCGACCGGGGTTTCTACGCGGATTTGACGCAGTTCATCACCTCTGGTGACGATCACCTTGCGCCATGGTGGGTGACACTGTCACGCCACAATCTTGAGCGTGAAGCGCCAAATGGTGTGGCGACGGAAATGCTCGACGAAGGCCTGGTGCGTGAAGATTTAACCGCCCTGGATTTTGTCACCATTGATAGCGCCAGCACCGAAGATATGGACGATGCGCTGTTTGTTGAAGAGCTTGCCGATGGCAAATTACAACTGACCGTGGCTATCGCCGACCCGACTGCGTGGATTAGCGAAGACAGCAAACTTGACGGTATCGCCAAAGTTCGCGCCTTCACCAACTATCTGCCGGGCTTTAATATCCCGATGTTGCCACGCGAATTGTCAGACGATCTGTGCTCGCTGCGCCCTAATGTCACGCGCCCTGTTGTGGCTTGCCGCATGGTTATCGCGCAGGACGGCAGCATTGAGAGCGAGATTAACTTCTTTGTTGCCACCATCGAATCAAAAGCCAAACTGGCCTATGACGATGTGTCGAACTGGCTGGAAGAAAAAGGCGACTGGCAACCACAGTCTGAAGCCATTGCTAAGCAAATTCGCCTGCTGGAACGCGTTTGCCATAGCCGCGCTGAATGGCGTCGCACTCACGCGCTGGTGTTCAAAGACCGCCCTGATTACCGCTTTGTGTTAGGCGAGAAAGGCGAAGTGTTGGATATCGTCTCTGAGCCGCGCCGCATTGCAAACCGCATTGTTGAAGAAGCGATGATTGCTGCCAACGTCTGTGCCGCAATTGTGCTGCGCGAAAAACTCGGTTTCGGCGTTTATAACGTCCACACCGGTTTTGATCCGGCCAATATCGAACAACTGGCGACCATGCTGCAAGGTCACGGCCTGGAAGTTGACGCGCAAGAAGTGCTAACGCTGAACGGCTTCTGCAAACTGCGTCGTGAACTCGATGCGCAGCCAACCGGTTTCCTCGATAGCCGTATTCGTCGTTATCAGTCATTTGCCGAAATCAGCACCGAACCTGGGCCGCATTACGGCCTGGGCCTGGAAGCTTACGCCACCTGGACTTCACCGATTCGTAAATACGGCGATATGATCAACCATCGTCTGTTGAAAGCGATTATCAAAGGTGAAACGGCGAATCGTCCACAAGATGACATCACCGTACAGATGGCTGAGCGCCGCCGCCTGAACCGCATGGCAGAACGCGATGTCAGCGACTGGCTGTATGCTCGCTTCCTGAGTGACAAAGCAGGAACTGATGCCAAATTCGCCGCTGAGATTATTGATGTCAGCCGTGGTGGAATGCGTGTGCGCCTGATTGAGAACGGCGCGGTCGCCTTTATCCCTGCCCCGTTCATTCACTCTGTGCGTGATGAAATGGTGTGCAGCCAGGAATTGGGCACCGTGCAAATCAAAGGCGAAGTGGCTTTCAAAGTGACTGACGTGATTGATGTGACGATTGCAGAAGTGCGTATGGAAACCCGTAGCGTGATTGCGCGTCCGGCAATCTAACGCCTGGTTTGTGAAGCATCTTAAAAAGCTGAACTTTATGTTCGGCTTTTTTTTGGTTTTATTTCTCTGCGGCTGATTTACGGTTGATAATCACACAAGGAAAATGATTAGCGTTATAACTCCTTTTTTGCTTGCCAATGCGCCTGGAAAACGGTCAATCTAGCGGCGAAGATTCAGATTTCGCACATCTTCTGCAAAAACAATGTCTTTTACTCAGGGTTGCCGCTTCAAGATCGGTTTTGTATTGCTAATATAAATTAGAGACTGACACGCATGTCGGCCCGGTTCAGGAGAGAGCATGAAAGACGAATTGGAGCAGAATCTGCTCTACCGTTACTTAGGGACAACCAGCCCATATTGGCGTTTACCGAACGATAGCAATGCGCTGCAATTAGCGGCCAGCGAAAGTTCAGACGTCAGTCAGGTGGTAGCACTCGAGCCAGAGCAGGCAAACCAAATTCGCCAGATGTCGGTGATTACGTCCAGCGTCACCCTTTCAATTTCACTGTTTGGCAGTGAGGTTCCTGTGCATTTGGTCGGGCGCAAGGTTTCGAAGAAAGAGTGGGCAGGCACGGCATCAGCCTGGAACGACACCCCTTCCGTGGCGCGCGATTTAGTTCAGGGGCTTTCCTTTGCTGAACAGGTGGTTTCCGAGGCCAATTCGGTCATCGTGATCCTCGACCGCCTGGGGAATATTCAGCGCTTCAATCGTTTGAGCGAAGAATATACCGGGCTTAAAGAACATGAAGTCATCGGGCAGAACGTCTTTAAGCTGTTTATGAGCCGCAGCGAGGCCGCTGCTTCAAAACGCAATATTAGTGGTTTCTTTCGTAATGGAAACTCTTATGAAGTCGAGCGCTGGGTTAAAACGCGTAAAGGCCAGCGTCTGTTTTTATTCCGCAATAAATTCGTCCATAGCGGCAGCGGCAAAAACGAAATCTATCTGATTTGCTCCGGCTCTGATATTACCGAAGAACGCCGCGCTCAGGAACGGCTGCGCGTTCTGGCAAATACTGACACCATCACCGGCCTTCCCAACCGCAACGCCATCAATGACTTAATCACTGCCGCCATTGATACTCGCGGGGATACTCAGGTGGGCATTGTTTATCTCGACCTCGATAACTTCAAAAAGGTCAATGACGCCTACGGCCATATGTTTGGCGACCAGCTTTTGCAGGCGGTGTCATTAGCGATTCTGAGCTGTCTTGATGAAGGGCAAATTCTGGCGCGCCTGGGCGGTGATGAGTTTATCATTCTGGCTACAGATACCTCGCAAGCCACGCTGGAAGCGATGTCTTCTCGCATTCTGACTCGCCTGAAACAGCCCTTCCGCATCGGTTTGATTGAAGTCTATTCCGGTTGTTCGCTCGGTATTTCACTCGCACCACAGCATGGTGAAGACCGTGAAAGCGTGATTCGTAACGCCGATACGGCAATGTACACCGCTAAAGAGAGCGGTCGCGGCAAGTTTTGCGTGTTCTCTCCAGAAATGAATCAGCGGGTGTTTGAGTATTTGTGGCTCGATACCAACCTGCGTAAAGCGCTGGAAAACGACCAGCTGGTGATTCATTATCAGCCGAAAATGACCTGGCGCGGTGAAGTGCGAAGCCTGGAAGCCCTGGTGCGCTGGCAATCGCCGGAGCGCGGGTTAATTCCACCGTTGGATTTTATCTCTTATGCAGAAGAGTCCGGTTTGATCGTACCGCTTGGCCGTTGGGTGATGCTCAGTGTGGTTCAACAAGTGGCGAAATGGCGCGACAAAGGCATTAATTTGCGCGTAGCGGTGAACGTTTCTGCGCGTCAGTTAGCCGACCAGACTATCTTCAGCGACCTGAAACAAGCGTTGAAAGATCTCAATTTTGAATACTGCCCGATTGATGTTGAGCTGACTGAAAGTTGCCTGATTGAAAATGAAGAACTGGCGCTGTCGGTGATTCAGCAATTCAGCCGTTTGGGCGCACAAGTGCATTTAGACGACTTCGGAACCGGATATTCTTCGCTTTCCCAACTTGCCCGTTTCCCGATTGACGCGATTAAACTCGATCAAAGTTTTGTGCGCGATATTCACAAACAATCCGTGTCCCAATCGCTGGTGCGCGCAATCGTCGCGGTTGCCCAGGCACTAAACTTACAGGTGATTGCTGAAGGCGTGGAAAATCAAAAAGAAGACGCCTTCTTAACCAAGAATGGCGTCAACGAACGGCAAGGTTATTTATTTGCTAAACCGATGCCCGCCGCCGTATTCGAGCGCTGGCTTAAGCGATATCTCGCCAGAACGGCGCGGTAAGAAATCTAGCCAGGGAACCTGGCTATTTTATTTGTGCGAACACCTCTTTGGCGGCAAATAATCCATTTAGTGCGCTGGGAAATCCTGCATAGACCGCCATTTGCATCATCACTTCTATAATCTCTTGTTGCGAGCACCCCACATTCAGTGCGCCCTCGATATGGACTTTAAGCTGCGGCGTTGCATTGCCGAGTGCAGTGAGTGCGGCAACCACCGCAATTTCGCGAGACTTTAAATCGAGGCCGGGTCTTGAATAAATATCGCCAAAAGGAAACTCAATAAGCAGGCGCGCAAAATCGGGGGCAATATCTTTCAGGCTATTAATGACATTATCCCCTGCCTGCCCATCCACTTCTTTTAATTTCGCAAGACCACGTAAATAACGTTCGTTTTCCATTTTCATTCCTTGTTGTTGAGTCGTGAACGCACTCTAAAATTTCTTACGCGGTGCATCCAATACCCTTTTTGTGATACCTTTTTGGTATGAATGAATCCATCGATTTACGTCAATTCCGTTATTTTATGGCGGTGTGCGAAGAGCTGAACTTCAGCCGCGCCGCCGTGCGCTTGCATATTTCTCAGCCGCCGTTGAGCAGGCAGATTCGCCAGTTAGAAGAACAACTTGGCGTTCAGCTATTTTTGCGCAGCAAAACGGGCGTGACGCTGACTGAGGCGGGAGCAGCATTCTTACCAGAAGTAAAACGCACGCTTTTACAGGCTGAAAAGGCGATTGCTGTCGCCCAGAAAATGCAGAGTAAAAATCGAGGAAAGTTTGTCGTTGGTTACACGACCGTATTTGAGCGAAGTGCTATTCCAGACGTGATGGACGAGTTGCGCCAACGTTTTCCTGACTGGCAAATCCTGACCACGGGAAGCTATTCGATTAATCTGGTTCGTGAAATAAGTAAAGGCGCAATGGACGTGGCATTTGTGGGTTTACACACGGATGTTCAGGATCTGCAAGTTGAAAAAATTATTGATGATCCTCTGGTCGTCGCTTTACCGTCGGGGCACAGACTGGCGAATAAACGCCTTATTAGTTTCGACATGCTTCGCGATGAACCCATGTTCTGGTTTGAGCGGCGACTCAACCCCGGTTTTTATGATCACTGCCAGGCATTTTTCCAGAAGATCGATTTTAAACCTCATGTCATTCCAGAACCGCCAGACCATCACATCCTGTTGGGGCTGATTGCTGAAGGGAAAGGCGTTGCGCTTGTTCCCGCATCGCTACAATGTATCAAGCGGCAAGGTGTTGTTTTCCGCAAGCTGAAACAAGAGGCACATCCACTCTCAATGGGTATTGCTGTCGCCTGGTCGAAGCAAAATAAATCTCCCGTTCTGCAAACATTTCTTGAATTGCTTCGACGTTAAAAAAAGGACGCCATTCAAACAACGAATGGCGCCCCGTATCAGGTCAGAAATTCGCATTAACTCGCTTTACGCAAAGCCGTCGAACTGTGGCGGTTTTGCAGTTGCACCAGTCTTTCCATATACGCGATATCTTTAGGTTCAAGGCAGAAAGCGGCATCCACCCAGTCTTCGGTGATATCCATTAATTCTGCACGCGGGAGTTGCAGGACACGCTGGCGCGCCCGCAGCATCGCCCGAACGCCATTGAGTTTGGGTTGTAGCGTATCAATGAATGTTCGGGTCGCGAGATACCCCTGGCCGGGTTCGAAAAGCTGATCCACAAGGCCAAATTGCTCGAACCACTCCGCAGTGTGCGACTCTCCCTTATAAATTAACTCTTCTGCCAGTTTCATCCCGGAACGGCGGGCAACCAACGAATATGCGCCCATTCCGGGGAACAAGTTAAAAGCAATTTCCGGGAACCCGAGGCGTGCATCTCGTTGTGCCAGGATGAAATGGTGCGCGAGCGCGGCTTCGAAACCGCCGCCCAATGCACTGCCTTCCACCATCGCCAGGCTAATTGCGCCACTATCAAAACCGCGAGAAGCAGCATGGACGCAGTCAACACAGGCGCGGGCGTACGCGCGCAAAGCCTCGCGCCGCCCTTGTTGTATGGATTCAACAAAAAATCCCAAATCGCCACCCGTGTTATACATTCCCTGAACTAATGATCCGGTCACCCAAAAATCAACCACAAATCCCTCCTGCTGAACGAGGTATCGCAGGTTCATAATTTCTTCGATCAATTGATGATTGAAACAAGGACGCGGTTGCGCTCTGAGCATCATCCACACCGTGCGGCGTTCAGCTTCGTAATAGCCTGATAACTGAGTGAATCGAGAAGTGTCCGTGAACAATTTGCAAGTAGGTTGGTTAATCACTGTCATTATCTTATCCTCATGTTATGAAAGCGCGTTACACGCAGGATCAGACTAATCCACTACTGCTTTTGCATGAATGTATCGGGACAACTAATAATAATTACTTATATATTGTTCGATAATTGATTGATGGCTAAGGCAAATAAAGCGTACCCGCTCCTTCTCTTTTCGCGGCTTTTTTAGCATTATGAAAACAACGATTTTTTGAAATTACAGGATGCACGATGCCTACAGTTAACCCGCTTCAACTCGCAAAACGTATTGATACCGTGCTGGATATTCTGGTGGGAGGCGATCACGCATCTGCCATTAATAATCTGGAAATTTTAAAAGCTGAATTGCTCGCCATCGCTAATGGCGAAGAGCAAAAAGAAAGCGACTTGAAAAAGTCGCCCTGGGAGATTTGAGTCTGACGCCGGTAAATACCGGCGTTTTTTTACAGGCTTAAAGAACCGAACGCGCCCTGCCAGTCTTTCTCGAATGTCGCGATTGCCGCATTCACGGCTGGGGTCGTTAATAGCTGTTCAGTCACATCAACGGGTAACGTAATCGCTTCGCAACCCGCCAGCAGGCAAGACATTGCCTGGTGCGGCGTGCGGAAACTGGCAGCCAGCACTTTGGATTGTGGCGCGTGTAACGTCAGTAACTGCTGTAAATCCTGAACCATCTGAATACCGTCGCCGCCTTGTGCATCGAGGCGATTCACATATGGCGCGACATATTCAGCCCCCGCCAGTGCCGCTAACAAACCCTGCGTAGCGCCATAAACCGCCGTACCCAGCGTTGGGATCCCCGCAATTTTCAACTGCTTCATGGCCGCCAGGCCTTCCACCGTGGTCGGAACTTTCACGACCAGGCCCGGAACGCGTTTCACCAGCAATTCAGCCTCTTTCACCATTTCGTCGGCTTGTGCTGCAATCACCTGGGCAAATAATTTCCCCTCACCGCCTAACGCATCCTGTAATGCGGGCAACACTTCCCACAGCGAAATACCGGCTTTTGCCACAATCGACGGGTTGGTGGTCACACCCTGCAAAGGCAAAACGCGCGCTAAGCGCTTAACGGCGGCTACATCCGCCGTGTCTAAATACAGTTCCATAAAACTCTCCAGATGGGTCATCTATCTCATTGCCGACATGATAACGCCACTGTCTGTTCTTTATCTGATCAAAATCAATAAAACTTTCATTCGAAAGTAATCTAATTTACGAACAGAAGATAAGGACGGGCTTATGCTATTTAATATTCAACGTTACTCAACACATGATGGCCCAGGGATCCGCACCGTGGTTTTCCTGAAAGGCTGCTCGTTAGGCTGCCGCTGGTGCCAAAACCCAGAGAACCGTGCGCGTGATCAGGATGTGTTGTTTGATGAACGGCTGTGTCTTGCAGGTTGCGAACTTTGCCCGCAGGCCGCGCCACATGCAATCAGTCGTGTTGACGATGCGTTGGTGATCGCCCGCGAAAAATTAATGGCCGAAGACATGGCAACGTTGACCGACTGCTGCCCGACTCAGGCGTTAAGCGTTTGCGGTGAAAGCCAAAGCGTTGATGCCATCATGCAGAAAGTCCTGCGTGATAAACCGTTTTATGACCGTAGCGGTGGCGGGATTACGCTTTCTGGTGGCGAGCCGTTTATGCAGCCTGAAATCGCGGAACAATTGCTGAGAAAAAGCAAAGACGCAGGCATTCACACGGCGGTCGAATCTTGTCTTCACGTGCCATGGAAATATATCGAGCCGTCGATTGAGCATTTGGATTTACTGCTCGCCGATCTCAAGCACGTTGACGCAACGCGTTTTAAACAATGGACCGACGGCAGCGCCGAACGCGTGATGGATAACTTCCGCAAACTGGCGGCACGAAATGTAGAAATGACCATTCGCGTGCCGCTGATCCCTGATTTTAATGCTGATGAGCAGTCTATTCGCGCCATCAGTGATTTTGCCGCCGATGAACTCGGCGTGAAAGCGATTCACTTTTTGCCTTACCACACCTTAGGTATCAACAAATACAAACTCCTGAATCTCCCTTATCTGGCCGCGCAGCAACCCCTTGATGCGCCGGAATTGCTGGAATTTGCCCAGCAGTACGCAAGCCAAAAAGGGATGACCGCCTGGATAAGAGGATAAACCGATGACCCAACTGAACCTGAACACCTTAAGCCAACGCATCAAAGACCATAAAGAAGCGTTAATTCATATCGTTAAGCCACCGGTTTGCACCGAACGTGCGCAACATTACACGGCGATTTATCAGCAGCACCAGGACAAACCTTTGCCGGTGCGCCGCGCATTGGCCCTCGCCCATCATCTGGCGGAACGCACCATTTGGATCAAACACGACGAGCTGATCGTCGGCAACCAGGCCAGCCACGTGCGCGGTGCGCCGTTCTTCCCGGAATATACGGTTGGCTGGATTGAAACTGAGATCGACGAACTGGGCGACCGCCCTGGCGCAGGCTTCTCTATTTCAGAAGCTGATAAGGCAGTAATGCATGAGATTTGCCCATGGTGGCGCGGCCAGACCGTGCAAGATCGTTGCTACGGCATGTTTACTGACGAGCAAAAAGAGCTGCTGGCGAGTGGGATTATTAAAGCTGAAGGCAACATGACTTCAGGCGATGCGCACCTTGCGGTCAACTTCCCGCTGCTGCTGGAGTTAGGCATTGACGGTTTGCGTGCAAAAGTGGCTGAACGCCGTTCGCGTTTACATCTCACCGATTGGGAAGATTTGCACAAAGAACAGTTCCTTAAAGCCATCGATATTACTTTTGTGGCATTAAGCGACCATATCAGTCGTTTCGCGGTTCTTGCCAAAGAAATGGCAGCAACCGAAAAACGCGTGGCGCGTCGTGATGAATTACTGGCCATTGCTGAAAACTGCGAACTGATCGCCCATAACAAACCGACTTCTTTCTGGCAGGCATTGCAGTTGAGCTACTTTGTTCAACTGGTATTGCAAATTGAATCTAACGGCCACTCTGTGTCGTTTGGTCGCCTCGATCAGTTCCTGTATCCGTGGTATCGCCGTGATGTTGAGCTTGAGCAAACGCTGGGTCGCGACCAGGCCATTGAACTTCTGCAAAGCTGCTGGTTGAAATTGCTTGAAGTGAACAAAATTCGCTCCGGCTCGCACTCCAAAGCATCAGCCGGTAGCCCGCTTTACCAGAACGTGACGATTGGCGGTCAAACGTTGGTGAATGGCGAAGCGGTTGACGCGGTTAACCCACTCTCCTACGCCATTCTGGAGTCTTGCGGCCAGTTACGATCCACACAACCCAACTTGAGCGTGCGTTACCATGCGGGCATGAGCAATGATTTCCTCGATGCCTGTGTGCAGGTGATTCGCTGTGGTTTCGGGATGCCGGCCTTTAACAATGATGAGATCGTCATCGATGAATTTATCAAACTGGGTGTCAGCCGCGAAGATGCCTACGATTACGCAGCCATCGGGTGCATCGAAACAGCAGTTGGCGGCAAATGGGGTTATCGTTGCACCGGCATGAGCTTCATCAACTTCGCGCGTGTCATGCTGGCGGCGCTTGAAAGTGGCCGTGATGCAACCAGTGGCAAAGTTTTCCTGCCGCAGGAACATGCTCTTTCCGCAGGGAATTTCTCCCAGTTTGAGCAAGTGATGGACGCATGGGACACACAAATTCGCTACTACACCCAGAAATCTATCGAAATAGAATGCGTTGTGGATACGGTTCTTGAAGAGAATGCTCACGATATTCTGTGTTCAGCGCTGGTGGATGATTGCATCGAACGCGGTAAGAGCGTCAAACAAGGTGGCGCAAAATACGACTGGGTTTCTGGCCTGCAAGTCGGTATCGCCAACCTCGGTAACGGCCTCGCCGCTGTCAAAAAACTGGTGTTTGAGCAAGGTGCCATTGGGCAGCAGCAGTTAGCAGAAGCACTGGCGAATGATTTTGATGGTTTAACCGGTGAGCAGTTACGCCAGCGTTTGATTAACGGCGCGCCAAAATATGGTAACGATGAAGATGAAGTGGATTTGTTGTTAGCCCGCGCATACCAGACTTATATCGATGAGCTGAAGCAGTATCACAACACGCGCTTTGGCCGTGGCCCGATCGGCGGGACTTACTACGCAGGCACATCGTCTATTTCTGCAAACGTGCCGTTTGGTGCTGCTACTATGGCAACGCCGGATGGACGCAAAGCGACAACGCCACTGGCGGAAGGCGCAAGCCCAGCTTCAGGCACCGATCGCCTCGGGCCAACTGCGGTGATCAGTTCCGTCGGCAAATTGCCAACCAGCAAAATTCTGGGCGGTGTTTTACTGAATCAGAAACTGAATCCGGCCACTCTGGATAACCCACGTGACCGCGAGAAGTTGATGTTTATGCTGCGTACTTTCTTTGAGGCGCACAAAGGCTGGCATGTGCAATACAACATTGTTTCCCGTGAAACCCTGTTAGATGCCAAACAACATCCTGATAAATATCGTGATCTGGTGGTGCGTGTAGCAGGTTACTCTGCTTTCTTTACTGCCTTATCTCCAGACGCTCAGGATGATATTATAGCCCGTACAGAACATACACTTTGATAATCCCGGCGGTGCATTAAGCACCGCCCATAATTGGCTGACATGAACTCCAGACAACAAATAATCTTACAAATGGTTATCGATCAAGGCCGCATGAGTGTGGCCTCGCTCGCTAAAACAACCGGTGTTTCAGAAGTGACCATTCGCCAGGATCTCAATCTTCTGGAGAAAAAAAACTACCTGCGCCGTGCTCACGGTTACGCTGTGCCGCTCGATAGCGAAGATGTTGAAACGCGAATGATGAACAATTATTCGTTGAAACGTCAACTTGCTGATTTTGCTGCGACGTTGGTTAACGACGGCGAGACTATTTTTATCGAAAATGGTAGCTGTAATGCCCTACTGGCACGCGCATTAGCCGAGCAGAAAAAAATCACGCTGATAACCGTAAGCAGCTACATTGCCCATCTTTTGAAAGATACTGATTGCGAAGTGGTGTTGCTTGGCGGGATTTATCAGAAGAAAAGTGAAAGCATGGTTGGGCCGCTGACGCGCCAGTTTATCCAGCAAGTGCATTTCAGCAAAGCGTTCATTGGGATTGACGGCTTTTTGCCTGAAACCGGGTTTACCAGTCGCGATATGATGCGTGCCGATGTGGTGAACACCGTGCTGGAAAAAGGCAGCGAAGCCATCGTGCTGACGGACAGCAGTAAATTTGGTGCGATGCACCCCTACACGCTTGGCCCTGTCTCACGCATTAATCGCGTGATCACCGATGATGGCCTGAGCGAACTTGCGATGCAGCAGATTCAGCAGATTCAGCAGATTCAGCAGATTCAGGACAGCGGCGTTCAGGTTAACATCGTTAAACAATTCCCCCTCGAGTAATTCCATTTTTAACTGCCTGCCACCCGTGCAGGCAGTATTCTTATCAGAATTATCCTGCTCATCCTTTAAGACTATTTACCTGTTGTTATCTGATGAAGAAATTAAACTATTCATATAGCGATATAACAGGAAGTGATAATCACTGGCGTTATCTTTTAGGTCTTATATCGTCATGCCGTTCACGGAGACTTTTTATAAGCAGGCTTTAGCCACTATACTTTTAAAGAGACTTATTTCCGTGAATCAATAATTCAGGAGAGAGTATTATGACCTTTAATAACAAAAAAATTGCCGCCGTTGTTCTGGCTTTGACCGTTGCGATGTCTCTGAGCGCTTGCTCTAACTGGTCTAAACGTGACCGTAACACCGCGATTGGTGCAGGTGCCGGTGCTCTTGGTGGTGCTGTATTAACTGACGGAAGCACTCTGGGTACATTAGGTGGTGCAGCAGTCGGTGGTATTATCGGCCATCAGGTAGGTAAATAAAGCTTGATGCCAGTAACAGCTTAATTGCTTTGAATAATTATAAAAGCGTTAATATTCAGGTCTGACTTACAGCAGTCATAATAAAGGCCACGGTATATTTACCGTGGCCTAACTATTTTCAACTCAAATTATTTTGGGTATAGTTTAGATAAATCAACCGCCTGCTAATTTTACCTTCATGCCTTTCGCTTCCAGCAGCGATTTAATCAGGTCGCGTTTGTCGCCCTGAATTTCAATAACGCCATCTTTCAGTGAGCCACCGCAGCCGCACTTTTTCTTAAGTTCTGCGGCGATTGCCGTAAGCGTGGCGTCATCTGCATCAATTCCGGTGATCAGGCATACGCCCTTGCCTTTACGGCCAGAAGTCTGGCGCTGAATGCGAACGATGCCATCCCCCTTTTCGCGAACCGGTGCGGCTTTGGGTTCGTCAATACGGCCTGTTTCGGTGGAATAAACTAAACGGCTGTTGTCGTCTTTCATCATGCCCCCTGCTGTAATGACTCACGGATTTCACGCAGAGTCTGAGCTGGATTTGCAGATTGGGTGATCGGGCGTCCAATTACCATGTAATCGACTCCTGCACTCTGTGCTTGTTGCGGCGTCATGATGCGGCGCTGATCGCCTGCGTCACTTCCTGCCGGACGAATGCCTGGAGTAATCAGTTTAAACGCCTTGCCCAGTTCAGATTTGAAACGTACAGCTTCATGAGCTGAACATACCACGCCATCTAACCCGCAATTTTGCGTTAAACGCGCCAGACGTTCTGCATATTCCGCAGGCGTGGTGGTGATACCGAGATCGGCCAGATCACTGGCTTCCATACTGGTCAGAACGGTCACAGCAATCAGCAGTGGCGCGTCTTTGCCAAATGGTTGTAATGCTTCTCGCGCCGCACTCATCATGCGCGCCCCGCCGCTGGCATGAACGTTCACCATCCACACGCCAAGTTCCGCTGCTGCCGCAACCGCTCGCGCCGTGGTATTCGGGATATCGTGAAATTTCAGGTCGAGAAAAACATCGAAACCACGCTGTTGGATATCACGCACCAGTTGCGGCCCAAACAGAGTAAACATCTCTTTGCCCACTTTCAGACGGCAATCACGCGGGTCGATGCGATCAATGAAAGCCAAAGCGTTATCACGATTATCGTAATCAAGTGCAACGACTATAGGGGAATCGGTGGCAACACGGGAGGAGGAGGATGCGGTTGAATTCATGGCTAAACCTTCTGACTGTTGGGCACCATCGAGGCGCAAGAGATAAACGGCAAGCATTCTACTCGCGGTGGGCAGAAAATCACAGCTGCCATTGCACACTGCATGGCATAAACGACTCGGTGCCGAAGTATCCGTAAGCTTAATAAATATAAGTATGTTGTAACTAAAGTACGGGCTTTTTTTATAACTTAAGGCATCGACGCGTTATTGCCCGTCCAGGCCACGTATTGGTTTAATGGTTGACCATGCACGGCAAGATGGGCAATGCCAGTACATGGTGAAAGCCGTAAACCCGCACTTCTGGCAACGATAACGCGGTTTGGTGCGCACTTGCTCGCCAACCATGTTTCGTAACACCATCAGGCTTTCTTTCGCGCGCCCTTCTTCCGCTTCTTGCAAGTGGTAATCCATCAGACGGTGGAACACTCGCATAGTGGGATGGCGCTGAAGCTGGCGATTAATATAAACTTGCGCCACTTCAGACCCTTCTTTGTGCTCAAGGATTTCCGCCAGCATCAGTTCTGCCCCGGCACCCGTATTCTCTTCAACACAACGTTTGAGGAATGTCTCCCACTCTTCCGGTTTATCCAGTTGTTGATAGCAGGTCTGGAGCATTTCGAGGGTTTCGCTCACAAGCTCGCTATCTTGATTGATTACGCGCTGTAGTGATTCAACCGCTTTTGCGTATTCATTTCGAGCCATGAAAATTCGGCCCATCATGATGGAAACCCGTGCGCAGTTTTTATCTGCCGCTGCGCCCTTCTTCAGCAGCGACATGGCGCGATCAAGATCGTCGCTGCCCATCAGTTGCAAAGCTTGCTCGCAGTAGAAGTGTGCAATTTCGGTACGCTGTTTATCTTTACCCAGCTTCACCAGACGTTCGGCGACATCAATGGCTTTTTGCCAGTCGCTGGTGGCCTGATGAATCAGCAGCAATTGTTGCAAGGCACCAATGCGGAAATCTGTTTCGTCGATCAATTGCCCAAACATATCCTCTGCGCGGTCGTACAAACCGGCAGCCATATAGTCACGGCCCAGCTGCTGAACCGCCAGCAGGCGCTGCTCGTAAGTTAACGAGGCACTTTCCATTAATGACTGGTGGATACGAATGGCGCGGTCAACTTCACCGCGAGAACGGAACAGGTTACCCAGCGTGAGGTGAGCCTCAACGGTGCTGGTATCCTCTTTGAGCATGTCGAGGAATAAATCTACGGCTTTATCTTGCTGGTTAGACAGCAAAAAGTTAACCCCCGCCACGTAATCACGCGACAGGCGGTTAGCTTCTTGTTGCTTGTCTTGATGCGCGCTTCTGCGCCCCATGTACCAGCCATAAGCGGCAGCAATAGGCAGCAGCAGAAACAACAATTCCAGCATGGCAGGTTATTCCTTCACAGCCGGTACAACCACTGTGGTGGCGTCAGAAGCGGTGCTAATTTGCTGTTCGAGGCGTTTGATCTTGCGATCGGCGCGGGCAATTGAAACACGCAAACGCAACCAGAACAGGCCACAAATCATCCAGCCCAGTAAAAAACCCGCAGCAAAAAGAGTCGCCAGTAAGGTGGAGACGCGATACTCGCCTTGTGCCAACAGATAATTGAAATGTACAACCTGATCGTTTTGCGCGCCCAGAGTGACAGAAATCACAAATATCGCTAGCACCAGTAAGAAAATGAATAAATATTTCACATTACTTCCCGTCATGTGGTCTTACGCGACTAAATTATGCCCTAATGCATTTCCAACTGTATAAACTACCATTTCCCTGTGGTTCGTGGAATCCATTAGCGACGTCCAATTCATAAGAAATGGGGATTAAATCAAGATTCTCAAGGTTCAGCGTCTCGTTCGGCTATTTCCTCAGCTTCTTGCCTTGGCGGCGATAGCGGCCCGCATATTTTCTGAGCAAGCCAGGTCGCCAGGGTAATTAATATCCAGGAGATTAATGTTGCGACCACTAAATCGCGCGGCCAGTGCATACCGAGCACCATACGGCTCCCCATCACACCGGTAGCCCAAACTAATAACAGCGCAATGGTCCAGGTGCGTCTACGCGGCCATAAAAGACCCACGCCCAATAATGCCCAACTCGCCGCAAACATGGTGTGGCCAGAAGGGAAAGCAAAGCCCGTCTCTTTTTGCCAGTGTTTACGCAACCACCCCGGCACTTGCGACTGCGACTCAAGCTGACTTTTTACCAGTTCACTGCGTTGCTTACGTTTTAAATTGTAGAACTCATCTGTCGGAATATGTTGTGTTTTTTCCAGCCATACTACGAAAGGACGAGGCTCCTGGACTTTATCTTTAATGACAGATTTAACCCCCTGCCCAACGAGAATAGCCGCGCCGAGGATGGCAAATAACATGACAGCCGCTTTTAGGCGAAACCTCAGGCACCATAAAAACCAGGCACACAAACAAACATGGGTAATGATGCCCCAGGGTTGGGTCACGGTTTCTGTCACCCAATACATCATTTTAAGCCAGGCGCCCTGCGCACCAGGAACCCATTGCCAGCCTGAGATCCAGACGGCCATCGGCATGATTAAAAGTATTCCGGCCCCAATCGTTGTTCGTTTCGCTATTGCCCGCATCACTTTTCCTTATGCAATTTGAGCATTAAGAATACCCGATAAAGCGCACCGATGGGAAAACGTGGCGTACCTTTACGCGTAAAAATAGGAGTGCGCCCAGCCAATTAGGCGAAGTGCCCGGCGTTGTGGCAAAATAGCCCGAAGTAATTTAACAAGCCAGAAAGCTGGCAGGTATCACGCGAGTCTTTACTTCGTGAGCCAATTGAGTACCTGGAGAATCACATGCAGCTTAAACGTGTGGCAGAAGCCAAACTGCCAACCCCATGGGGCGATTTCCTGATGGTGGGTTTTGAAGAACTGGCAACCGGGCAAGATCACGTTGCTTTGGTTTTTGGTGACATTACTGGAAATGATTCTGTTCTGGCGCGCGTACATTCAGAGTGTCTGACGGGCGATGCCCTTTTCAGCCTGCGCTGCGACTGCGGTTTCCAGCTTGAAGCTGCGCTGACTCAAATTGCCGAAGAAGGCCGTGGTGTGTTGCTGTATCACCGCCAGGAAGGTCGAAACATTGGTCTGCTGAATAAAATCCGCGCCTATGCGTTGCAGGATAAAGGCTACGACACCGTGGAAGCCAACCACCAGCTCGGTTTTGCTGCCGATGAGCGCGACTTCACGCTCTGCGCTGACATGTTTAAATTATTGGGCATTAATGCCGTGCGCTTGCTGACCAATAATCCGCAAAAGGTTGAGATTCTGTCTGAGGCAGGAATTAATATCACTGAGCGAGTCCCGCTGATTGTGGGACGCAACCCGAAGAACGCGCATTATCTGGATACCAAAGCGGCCAAAATGGGCCACCTTCTCTCCAAAGATTAAGCCGTTTTCTCCCCCATCGCTGGGGGAGAATTTTCGCTAGTTCAGCATGTTACGAATCACGTAATGCAAGATGCCATCGTTTTTGAAGTACGTCAGTTCATTGCCGGTATCAATTCGGCAGCGACACTCAACCACCTCTTTTCTACCGTCAGCAAAGGTTAATGACACCGGCACCGTCGCGCCTGGCACCAGGTCGTTCAGGCCGCTGATATCAATAAACTCTTCCCCCGTCAGACCCAACGTTTTACGCGTCACGCCTTGCGGGAACTCCAACGGCAAAATCCCCATACCAATCAGGTTTGAGCGGTGAATACGCTCGAAGGATTCAGCGATAACGACCCGCACGCCCAGCAAACGTGGCCCTTTCGCCGCCCAGTCACGGCTGGAACCCGAGCCATATTCTTTACCGGCGAACACAGCCAAAGGGATCCCTTTATCGCGGTATTTCATTGCCGCATCGTAAATCGAGATAACCTCTTCCCCCGGCAGCAAGCGCGTCATGCCACCTTCCACGCCGGGCACCATTTCATTACGAATACGAATGTTGGCGAAAGTACCGCGCATCATCACTTCATGGTTGCCGCGACGTGAACCGTAGGAGTTGAAGTCTTTGCGCTCAACGCCATGGTTTTGCAGATAACGCCCCGCCGGACTGTCTGGCTTGATGCTACCGGCAGGCGAAATATGGTCGGTGGTGACCGAATCGCCCAGAATGGCCAGAACGCGCGCGCCATGAATGTCCTGCACGGGTTTCGGCGTAGCTTCCATATCATCAAAGAATGGCGACAGACGGATGTAAGTGGAGTCACTTTGCCAGCCGTAAGTATTCGAACGATCCACCTCAATGTTTTGCCATTCAGGCGTTCCTTCAAAGACTTCAGCATATTCTTTGTGGAACATTTCCGTTGAAACTTGTGCGACCGCGCGGGCAATTTCCTGGCTGCTCGGCCAAATATCTTTGAGATAAACCGGATCGCCTTTGCGATCGTGCCCCAGCGGATCGGTAGTCAGATTGACGTTCATATTCCCCGCCAGCGCATAAGCCACCACTAACGGCGGTGAGGCGAGCCAGTTGGTTTTCACCAGCGGATGAATGCGCCCTTCAAAGTTACGGTTCCCTGAAAGCACGGCCCCGACGGTCAAATCGCCCTTCTTGATCGCTTGTTCAATAGGATCCGGCAGCGGGCCAGAGTTACCAATACACGTGGTACATCCGTAACCCACCAGGTTAAAACCGAGTTCATCGAGATAAGGCGTTAAGCGCGCCTTCGCCAGATAATCCGATACCACTTTTGAACCCGGCGCCAGTGACGCTTTAACCCACGGCTGGCGTTTCAAACCTAGCGTCACCGCTTTTTTAGCCAGTAACCCTGCCGCCATCAAAACGCTTGGGTTTGAGGTGTTCGTACAAGACGTAATGGCGGAAATAACCACCGCGCCGTCCGGCAACTGATATTCGCGCCCACCCATGATGTAACTCACTGGTGCGCGATCTTTATGCGAGGAATTGAGTTCGAGTTCATTGCTGGCATTGAACGCTTTCGGCACATCGCCAAGCGCCACTCGGTCTTGTGGGCGTTTCGGCCCCGCAAGGCTGGCTTCAACTTCATTCATGTCGAGCGAGAGTGTGCTGGTAAATACGGGTTCATCGCCAGTATTGCGCCACATGCCCTGCGCTTTGGAATACGCTTCGACCAGTGCGACCTGCTCTTCACTGCGTCCACTTAGCCGCATGTAATCCAGCGTCACGGCGTCAATCGGGAAGAAACCACAGGTAGCGCCATATTCAGGTGCCATGTTGGCAATTGTAGCGCGGTCAGCCAATGGCAATGTATCCAGGCCGTCACCGTAAAATTCAACGAATTTGCCCACCACACCGTGCTTACGCAGCATTTGCGTCACGGTCAAAACAAGGTCTGTTGCGGTGATACCTTCACCCAGTTTGCCGTCCAGCTTAAAGCCGACAACATCGGGAATCAGCATCGAAACCGGCTGGCCGAGCATCGCTGCTTCCGCTTCTATGCCGCCCACGCCCCAGCCTAAAACGCCGAGGCCGTTGATCATTGTCGTGTGGGAATCTGTGCCGACCAGCGTGTCAGGATAAGCCACCAACTCATCCCCCTGCATTTCGCTCCACACCGCTTTGCCGAGATATTCCAGGTTAACCTGGTGGCAAATGCCGGTTCCCGGTGGCACGACGCTGAAGCGGCTGAAGGCCTGTTGCCCCCAACGCAGGAAGACATAACGCTCGTGGTTGCGCTCCATTTCGAGGCGCACGTTCTCCTCAAAGGCATCGTCATCCCCAAAGTGATCGACGGTCACGGAGTGGTCAATCACAAGGTCGACAGGGGAAAGTGGATTTACTTTGGCTACATCACCGCCCAGGCGTTTCACGGCTTCACGCATGGCGGCTAAATCAACGACCGCCGGCACACCGGTGAAATCCTGCATCAGCACACGGGCTGGGCGATAGGCAATTTCACGGTCGGCATGGGCGTCTTTCAGCCAGCCAGCCAGGGCATGGATATCTTCCTGAGTGACAGAGTTTTCATCCTGCCAGCGCAGTAGATTTTCGAGCAGAACTTTGAGCGACTTGGGTAAACGTGTGATATCCCCAAGTTCCTTTGCGGCCAGCGGCAGACTGTAATAGTGATAGGTTTTATCCAGCGCCTGTAGAGTGTCCTTACTGGCCTCTCGTAGGGTTAACGACATAGCTCCTCCTTAAATTTCAGGGATAGCGGTATCCCGGATGAAGATCAGGGACAGTATTAAAGATAACACAAAGATGTCGTAACGATTTGATAACAACCCAAATTGATAAATCGAGAGGTGTAAACAGAAAGGAGAAGTGAATCAATGCCCCGGCGAAGCACCAGGGCATAAGCAAGAAGGGGTTAGTGAGTCAGCATCCAGGCCGTTTGCGCCCAGAATGCTAGCGAAACAGTAAATGCGGTGAACCATGACCAGTACTTGACGCTACAGTGAGTATTCATAATCGGCTCTCTTTATTCTGGTAAACACTGTGACTGAATAATTAATCAGTCAGTTTGAATATTGCTGTGTATAGTGATTACTTAAAGAGTGTGCTCTTAGTCACGCATATTTATAAAATGTGACTGACAGCAAGTTAAATAAAGGTAAATGAAAATTATATTTATTGTTTAATATGTTCGTCTGTTGAAAACAGATCGATGAAATCTTTTTGTTGTTGCGTCAGTTGCCACGATTCTGGAACCTGAACTTTGGTGGCTTTCGCTTCTTGTTGCGGTTTGTCATCTTTCTGACGCACCGTTTTCTGTACTTGTGTTTGAGCAAGGGAAGTCATTATTACCCCCAAAAATGCCAGGCAGCGACTGCGACGACAAGCCAGAACAGACCTGATACCAAAAACACCGCCATCCAGGCTTTACGTTTCAGCCCTGTTTCCGTCTGCGGTTCTTCACTTCCTGAAGGCATTGCTAACCTCATACAATCGGCACCACTTATCATAAAATCTTAAACAATCGGTATAATTAATCGCCTGATGGGATTAATCCTAAAGAAACTCTAGTACAAAAGCCAGCGAAATTACTTCCCGATTGGAGGAAAATATTTAATCTTTTGACCTGAAATAAATAATTGAAACGACAAATTTGCAGAGTGGTTAATTATTATCTACGTTTGTCTCTTAATTGAGACAGATTAACCACTTATATTGCATGGGTAATTAAGACTGAAGGGATATTTAATACCAGAAGAGATAAAACATATTTTTTACTGCGAATGAGAAGAGGTATCTTTTCAGGGCGAAAAGATACCTTCCGATATTATTTAGCCGGCAACTTAATATCTTTAAACATGGCTTCAATATCTTCGTTTGAACGCAACGCAACAGCGGTATCAACAACGTCGCGCGTCAAATGCGGGGCAAAACGCTGAATAAAATCATACATGTAACTACGCAAGAAGGTGCTGCGGCGGAAACCAATTTTGGTGGTGCTGTGGCTAAATACGCCCTGCGCTTCAATACGCACTAAATCCGGGTCTGATACCGGGTCAACCGCCATGCTGGCAATAACCCCCACGCCCAAGCCCAAACGCACGTAGGTTTTAATCACATCGGCGTCAGTTGCCGTGAAGACAATTCGCGGCGTTAAACCGGCGCGGTTAAATGCTGTATCTAACTCGGAGCGCCCGGTGAAACCGAAGGTGTATGTCACCAGCGGATATTGAGCCAACTCTTCAATTGAGACAGATTCTTTAGACGCGAGCGGATGGTCTGGCGTTACGACAATCGAGCGGTTCCAGTGGTAGCACGGCAACATCACTAAATCATCGTAAAGATGCAGCGCTTCGGTCGCGATCGCAAAATCGGCATTGCCTTTCGATACTGCTTCAGCAATTTGTGTAGGCGAACCCTGATGCATGTGAAGCGATACGCGAGGATAGCGCTCAATAAACCCTTTAATCACGTTAGGCAGCGCGTAACGCGCTTGTGTGTGCGTCGTGGCGACATACAGAGAACCTTTGTCCGGCCAGGTATGCTCCCCCGCCACAGACTTAATCGCCTCAACTTTTGATAACACTTCGCGAGCGATACGGATAATCTCCTGCCCCGCAGGCGTAACCTGAGTCAGGTGTTTGCCGCTACGCGCAAAAATCTGAATCCCCAGTTCGTCTTCTAACATACGAACTTGTTTACTGATCCCCGGTTGAGAAGTGTAAAGCCCTTCTGCCGTCGACGAGACGTTGAGGTTATGGTTGACCACCTCGACGATATAACGAAGTTGCTGTAATTTCATGACGTTCCATCCGCAGTAAAAACAGCCCCGACACACCGTGGCAGGGATTCAGACGAGGAAAATTCTCTTGAATCACTATATCACTTATATCATCTATGTATAGTTTGAAAGAAAAAATAATAATCAGGTTATATATGCAGATATAAAAAAACCGGAGCATTTGCCCCGGTTTTTCATATCAGAAGATCAGTTACTTCTTACCTTCAACCCACTTACCATCAACAAAGAATGCTGACCAGCCAGTCGCTTTGCCTTCTTTTTCAGAAGAAACATACTGCTGTTTGGTCTTACGGCTAAAGCGAACAACCGCTTTGTTGCCTTCTGCATCTTGCTGTGGCGCATCGGCCAGATAACGCAATTTTTCTGGCAGACGGTCGCGGAAGCGATAAAGCTCTTCGACCAACGGCGCACGCGTTTCACGAGATTTAGGGAAAGTGTTTGCCGCAAGGAAAACACCGGCCGCGCCATCACGCAGAACAAAGTAAGCGTCTGACTTCTCGCAAGGCAATTCTGGCAATGGAACCGGATCTTCTTTCGGTGGTGCCACTTCGCCATTACGCAGGATCTTACGGGTATTTTTGCAATCGTCGTTGGTACAAGCCATGTACTTACCAAAACGCCCCATTTTCAGGTGCATTTCAGAACCACATTTTTCACACTCAACGATTGGGCCGTCATAACCTTTGATACGGAACTCGCCCTCTTCGATTTCGTAGCCATCACAGGTCGGGTTATTACCACAGACGTGAAGTTTACGTTTTGGATCGATGAGATAGCTGTCCATCGCGGTGCCACACTTAACACAACGGCGTTTCGCACGCAGCGCGTTAGTTTCCGCGTCATCCCCTTCAAGCACGTTGAGGACTTCGTTTTCTGGCACCAGGTTAATGGTGGTTTTGCAGCGTTCTTTCACTGGCAATGCGTAGCCGGAGCAACCAAGGAACACACCGGTACTGGCAGTACGAATACCCATTTCACGACCACAGGTCGGGCAATCAATACTGGTCAGAACCATCTGGTTTGGACGCATACCGCCTTCTTCCGGATCCAGTTCAGCTTTACCAAGCTGTTCACTGAAATCGCTAAAGAAGTTATCCAATACCCCTTTCCACTCGGCCTGATTATTGGCCACCTGGTCAAGGCTGCTTTCCATCTGCGCGGTGAAATCGTAGTTCATCAGCTCACGGAAGTTCTCTTCCAGGCGGTCAGTAACAATTTCACCCATTTTTTCAGCGTAGAAGCGGCGGTTCTCTACACGCACATAACCACGATCCTGGATGGTGGAAATGATCGACGCATAGGTAGACGGACGGCCAATGCCACGTTTTTCCAGTTCTTTAACCAATGAGGCTTCGCTAAAACGAGCCGGTGGTTTAGTGAAGTGCTGGCCTGGAATGATCTCAACCAGAGCCAGTTCATCACCCTGCTCAACGGCTGGCAATGTACGATCTTCATCGCCTTTGCGCAGCGCAGGCATGACTTTCGTCCAGCCATCAAAACGCAGCGTACGACCGCGCGTTTTCAGGCGGAAGTCACCCGCTTGCACCGTTAAGGTAGTGGAATCGTATTGCGCAGGCGTCATCTGACACGCCACGAACTGACGCCAGATCAACTGGTAAAGTTTCTGCGCATCGGTTTCCATATCTTTCAGCGAATCAGCAATGATACTTACATCAGATGGACGAATCGCTTCGTGCGCTTCCTGAGAGTTTTCTTTGCTGGAGTACTGATTAGCCGCTGGCGGCAGATACTTCTTACCGAAGCTCTCTTCGATATAGCCGCGCACCATGCTCACTGCATCCTGGCTCAAGTTGGTTGAGTCAGTACGCATGTAGGTGATATGGCCCGCTTCATACAGACGCTGTGCCATCATCATGGTTTTCTTAACACCAAAACCAAGACGTGTACTGGCGGCCTGCTGCAACGTGGAGGTGATAAACGGCGCGCCAGGCTTACTGCTGGTCGGCTTATCTTCACGCTCAAGCACGGTGTAACGCGCTTTTTCCAGTTCGCTAACCGCAGACATGGTCTGTTCACGGTTGACCGGACGGAACGGCTTGTCTTTATGGTGGCTGACCTGAACCGGCAGACTGTCGCCTTTCGGCGTTGTCAGGTTCGCGTCAACTTCCCAATATTCTTCTGGCACAAACGCTTTGATTTCGCGTTCGCGGTCAACCACCAGACGCACAGCAACGGACTGTACGCGGCCAGCAGAAAGGCCACGGGCGATTTTCTTCCACAGCAACGGAGACACCATGTAACCCACAACGCGGTCCATAAAACGACGCGCCTGCTGTGCGTTAACACGGTCAATATTCAGTTCGCCCGGCTTTTCAAACGCCTGTTGAATTGCATTCTTTGTAATCTCGTTAAACACCACGCGGCTGTAACGCGTGTCATCACCACCGATAACTTCCCGCAGGTGCCACGCAATGGCTTCCCCTTCGCGGTCAAGGTCGGTTGCGAGATAGATATGGTCGGCTTTTTCAGCCAGTGATTTCAGTTCCGAAACCACTTTTTCTTTACCCGGTAGCACTTCGTACTGTGCTTCCCAGTTGTGCCATGGATCGACACCCATACGATTTACGAGCGCGCCGCGTTCATCCTTTTTGACCTTTTTGGTCCCTTTGGTGGAGGCGGAGTCAGCGCTCTTCTTGGTGGTTGATCCACTGGTCGGCAAATCACGGATGTGACCGACGCTGGACTTAACCACGTAGTCATTTCCGAGATATTTGTTGATCGTTTTGGCTTTTGCCGGGGACTCAACGATGACGAGAGCTTTACCCATATTCACCTTTACCTAATGTAATTCTTCCAGGAGACGTCGCACACTTATCACACCTTCCACTGGCGACACGCTTTTCTATATTGCGGTAGCGTCAATGGATATCAACTCTTTTTTCATCCACCGGCTGATTAGCGAACATTCGCAGGTGATTGAGATAACGAGTCTTTCGCACCGGTGACATAGCACGACGGAACTTTGGTTGAATGTCAAGCAATTCCGTTGCCAGATTTGCGAAAGCGTCACACTCTACCTGATAAAATGAGTTACGCAACTTTATTAGCATGCGACACGGATTCTCGCCAGCACAGTAAACTGAATAAATCACCTTAGGTTTACAGGGAGATATTGCCCTTTGCAGTATAGCGGAAGTACACTAGCGCCGGTTTTTATAGGAGGAAATCATGCAAGAAACCACTCAACCGATCGATAAACAGTCGCTACTCGTTGAAGCCAACAAGGTCATCCGCGCACATGAAGACTTCATGCATGGCATGGAAGCAACGGATGTCGAGCAAAAAAACGGAGTGTTGGTGTTCAAAGGTGAATACTTCCTTGATGAGCAAGGCTTACCGACCGGGAAAAGCACCGCGATATTTAATATGTTTAAGCATCTTGCACATGTGTTTGCAGATAAATATCACCTGCAAGACTAAGTAAAAAAACGAGGCCATCAGGCCTCGTTTTTAATTTCGTGCTTAATATTTTTACAACAGCGGTTTTTCGCCGCGTTGCCACCAGCGCATCAACAGGTTATCGACGCTGTTAGCCGCACTCCCGGTGAAACGGTCCATCATTTTTTTGCGACGCGTGTAATGCACATTAATCACTTCGTGATTTTTCATCAGATTAATGAGCAAATCATCGCTGGTGCTGACTGCATCAATCAGGCCTTTTTCCAGTGCCTGCGTGCCGTACCAGTGTTCACCCGTTGCGACTGAATCAATATCCAGCGATGGGCGCATGTCATGCACAAACTGCTTAAATAGCAGATGCGTTTCATTGAGGTCTTCACGGAATTTCTCACGCCCCTGTTCGGTGTTTTCACCAAACAAAGTCAACGTGCGTTTGTACTGCCCGGCAGTATGCAGTTCGACGTCGATATCATTGCGTTTCAGAAGGCGATGGAAGTTTGGCACCTGTGCCACCACGCCAATTGAACCAATAATAGAAAACGGCGCGGCAACGATTTTGTCTGCCACACACGCCATCATATAACCGCCGCTGGCCGCAACTTTATCGACAGCTACCGTCAGGCGCACTTTGCTTTCACGCAGACGCTGCAACTGTGACGCTGCAAGGCCATAACCATGAACCACGCCGCCAGGGCTTTCCAGACGCAGTAAAACTTCATCTTCGGGTTTGACTACCGCCAGCACGGCGGTGATTTCTTCGCGTAGAGAAGTGACTTCGTGGGCATCCATACTGCCTTTAAAATCCAGAACATAAAGCGTCGGCTTGTCAGAAATAACCGTTTCGCCACGTTTAGCGCGTGCTTTGGCTTGTTTAGCTTCCAGCTTATGTTTTTTCTTTTGGGTTTTATGCCAGAGTTTCTGCTGGTGATCATCAAGCCTTGCGACCTGCATTTCTTCCTGCATTTCCTGGTATTGTTCGCTTAAATTGGTGAGACGCAGTTCCCCGCGCTGATGTCTTTTACGCCCGGCCACATTCACAATAATGGTAATAAGAATGCCAATAGCCGCAACGACCGTCACGATTTTCGCTAAAAAAAGCCCATAGTTTGCAATCAAATCCACGCTTTCCGCCTTCCGTTCAGTGCATTAAATATCTGTCGCTCAGTGTACCCGAGCGCTGATTCCGCGTCTGCATGCAACTATAAATGCTGCGAGCCTGCTTCCTGAATGCTTTTAATAAAATGAAACTTTTGCAAAATGTTAATCAAAGGTATTGTCTCCTGTTGCCTGATTGAAATCATGATGGCTTTCAGGCATAAAGCCTAAAGATCATATATCCGAGAAATAAGACGTGAGCCTGAGCATCACGCGAGGAGTTGGACGTGCACTATCAACCGAAGATGGATTTACTGCAAAACCGCATCATTTTAGTCACCGGGGCCAGCGATGGCATCGGCCGTGAAGCCGCGTTAACCTATGCGCGCTATGGCGCCAGCGTCATATTATTGGGTCGTAACGAAGAAAAACTACGCAGCGTAGCCCATGAAATTAATGCCCTTCGCGGCAGTCTTCCCCACTGGTTTACTCTCGACTTCGCTAGTGCGACACCTGAAGACTGCCAAAGTCTTGCGCACAAACTTTCAGGGCTGATACCTCGCCTCGACGGAGTGCTGCACAATGCCGGGATCCTCGGCGATATTCGGCCAATGGACGAACAAGATCCGCAAACGTGGCAAGCCGTGATGCAGGTAAATGTGAATGTCACCTTCTTCCTGACCCAGGCACTTCTTCCTTTATTACTGCAATCCGACTCGGGTTCACTGGTATTTACCAGCTCAAGTGTTGGCCGCCAGGGTCGTGCCGGTTGGGGCGCTTATGCGGTATCAAAATTCGCCACTGAGGGCATGATGCAAGTGCTCGCAGAAGAATATAAACAGCATAATTTACGCGTTAATTGCATCAACCCAGGCGGCACGCGCACCGCCATGCGCGCCAGCGCATTCCCGACTGAAGACCCAGATAAACTGAAAACGCCACGTGATTTAATGCCGCTCTATCTTTGGCTAATGGGCGATGACAGCCGCCGTAAAACAGGCATGAGCTTTGATGCTCAACCCAATCGTAAACCAGGAATTTCCGAATGAGTGAAGATCGTTACCAGCAACGCCAGCAGCGCCAGAAAGAAAAAGTCGATGCCCGCGTCGCGGCAGCACAAGAAGAACGCGGTATTTTGATTGTCTTTACCGGAAACGGTAAAGGTAAGACAACAGCCGCTTTCGGCACCGCCACTCGCGCCGTCGGGCACGGTAAAAAAGTCGGTGTCATCCAGTTTATCAAAGGCCAGTGGCCGAACGGCGAGCGTAATTTACTCGAACCTTTGGGCGTTGAGTTTCAGGTAATGGCGACCGGTTTTACCTGGGATACGCAAAACCGCGAAACGGATACCGCCGCCTGTGTCGAAGTCTGGGAACATGCAAAACGTATGCTGGCGGATAGCTCGCTGGATATGGTTATTCTCGACGAAATCACCTACATGGTGGCCTACGACTACTTACCGCTGGAAGAAGTGCTCACGGCGCTGACACAGCGTCCAGAAAGCCAGACGGTGATCATTACCGGGCGTGGGTGTCATCGGGATATTCTGGAAGTCGCAGATACGGTCAGTGAATTACGACCAGTGAAGCACGCGTTTGATGCGGGCGTTAAAGCGCAAATCGGCATTGATTACTAGATAACAAAAACCCCTCAGCTGAGGGGTTTTTAATTTTAGCTACTACGTCCACCGCGACGACCGCCGCCAGTCGTAGTTTGCGTATGGCGTTTAACCGCACGACGAATCTGGTTCGCCTTCATACGACGACGATCTTTTTCAACCGCCACTTTGCTTTCTGTCTCTTCTGGCAATTCTACCAATTGACGCAGGTAGTTAGTTTTCGCCAGATCAAGTTCAGTATAGCCGCCACGCGGCAGGCCTTTCGGTAACTGAATGTCACCGTAACGCACACGAATCAGACGGCTAACCTGCACACCCACAGCTTCCCACAGGCGACGCACTTCACGGTTACGGCCTTCAGTGAGGGTGACGTTGTACCACTGGTTGATCCCTTCACCACCGGTAAACTTGATGGTTTTGAATGCCGCAGGGCCATCTTCGAGCTGCACGCCACGACCTAACTGCTTCACTTTAACGTCGTCAACTTCGCCAAATACACGAACCGCGTATTCACGCTCAACTTCACGACTTGGGTGCATCAGGCGGTTTGCCAGTTCACCATCGGTGGTGAAAAGCAGCAGACCACAGGTGTTCACATCCAGACGACCGACCGCAATCCAGCGCGCGCCGCGCAGTTTTGGTAAACGGTCGAATACGGTTGGACGGCCTTCCGGGTCGTTACGCGTACACAATTCGCCTTCTGGCTTGTAGTAAGCCAACACGCGGCAAATCTGTTCAGCGGATTCTTTAATGGAAATCAGGTGACCATCAATACGGAGTTTCAGCGCCTGTGTCACTTCAACACGGTCGCCTAGTTTGGCAATTTTGCCATCCACACTGACACGGCCTGCGGAGATAATTGTTTCAATCTCACGACGGGAACCATGACCAGCACGGGCTAAAACTTTTTGTAACTTTTCGCTCTTATCGCTCATTGAGCTTCCTCGGGTGTCGCCTTCACAGGCGTCGAATAGGGGGTAATGGGACTTGCTAGCCCCATTTTAGGCCGGACAGTATAGCCGCAGACGCACTTATAAGAAAGGTTTTGCATCGCCCGCGCCTTCGCGGATAACAACGGGTGAATCCTCGGTCAAATCCACCACCGTCGTAGGTTGTTGGCCCAGATAGCCGCCGTGGATCACTAAATCGACAACCTTCTCGAGGCGGTCTTTAATTTCTTCCGGGTCGGACTCGGTAAATTCATTGCCCGGCAGCATTAACGACGTCGATAACATCGGCTCGTTCAGCACTTCCAGCAATGCCAACGCAATCGGGTTTGAAGGCACACGCAAACCAATCGTTTTGCGCTTTTCCTGCAATAAACGACGCGGAACTTCTTTGGTGCCTTTGAGAATAAAGGTGTAATTGCCCGGCGTGTTATTTTTGATTAAACGAAACGCCACGTTATCGACAAATGCGTAGGTCGAAAGCTCAGACAAATCACGGCACATCAGGGTGAAATTGTGGCCGTCAGGTAACTGGCGAATCCGGCAAATACGTTCCATCGCCGATTTATCTTCAATCTTACAGCCCAGCGCGTAACCCGAGTCGGTTGGATAAACAATCACGCCGCCCTTGCGAACAATTTCCACCGCCTGATTGATCAGGCGCTGCTGCGGATTATCTGGATGAATATAGAAAAATTGACTCATTCTACCCTCTCTCTTTTACTGTATGGCCTTCGCCCCAATTCTGCCAGACAGGTTCCACACCGCCGGGCAGCCAGAGCTTGCGACCAAGCTCAATCCACGCACACGGCATATGGAAATCTGAGCCTTGCGAAGCCAGCAAATTAAACTGCTTTGCATAGCTGGCAAGCTGGGTGCGCTCATTGGGGGCTTGCTGGCACTGCGCGACTTCCATGGCATCGCCACCACTCTCGGCAAACTGCGCCAGCAATCTTTTCAGCCATTTAGCGGTCAGGTCATAGCGGCCTGGATGCGCCAGAACCGCTTGCCCGCCAGAATGATGAATCACATCAATAGCTTGTTCTATTGTACACCACTGTGGCGGAACGTAACCGGTTTTCCCTTTTGCCAGATATTTCTTAAACACATCCGCCATGTTTTTGGCTTTGCCACATTCAACGAGGTAACGGGCGAAATGCCCGCGCGTGACTTCACCGCCGTTGGCATGGCGCATCGCCCCTTCCAGCGCGTCAGGGATATGCGCTTTTTCCAGTCGTTCTGCGATCAACGCCGCACGCTGAATGCGTCTTTCGCTTTGCTGTGCTAAAAATTCTGTCAGAACGGGATGATGCTCATCAACACCGAGACCAACGATATGAATTTCATGGTTTTCCCAAACGGTGGAGATCTCGACACCGCTTATCACACGCAATGGCAATTGCAGGCGTGATACTGCTTCCCTTACGGCGGCAATTCCGGCTACTGTGTCATGGTCGGTGATTGCCAGAATCCCAACACGCATATCTACAGCACGTTGCACCAACGCCTCGGGCGTTAGCAGGCCATCTGACGCGGTGGTATGGCTATGTAAGTCGTAAATCACCGCAAGTGTCGGTTCAGTCAAAATGGCTCCGGATAGGTTAATAAATAGAAAAACGCCGCTCATGATAACGATATTCGGCAATAACTAAAAATCGCTATTGACTTTGATTCATCGAACTAGTTAACTAGTACGCAAGTTCACACGAGAAAGGTATCTGAAAATGAAAGCGATAATCCGCATGCACAGCTGGTGGCGTACTTCCTGATAACGGGCAGTGTCATCGCTATGGCTGAAATTCAGCCCAGATACCAGGCCCGCCAATGAAGCGGGCTTTTTTTTGAACAAAATATGAGAGCAGAAAATGCAAACACAAAAACCAGCGCTCGAATTACTGACCAGTGACGCGCCTTATCGTGATAACCCAACAGCGGTTTTCCATCAGTTATGCGGCGCTCGCCCGGCGACCTTGTTGCTCGAATCAGCCGATATCGACAGCAAAAACGATTTAAAAAGCCTGCTGTTAGTCGACAGCGCGCTGCGCATTACCGCCTTAGGTGACACCGTCACGATTCATGCGCTTTCTGAAAACGGTGCGTCGTTACTTCCCTTGCTGGATGCCGCGCTGCCATCAGGTGTTGAGAATCAACACTCGCCGCAAGGCCGCGTGCTGCGGTTCCCGGCGGTGAGTTCCCTGCTGGATGAAGACGCGCGCCTGTGTTCACTTTCCGTTTTTGACGCCTTCCGCATTATGCAGGAATTAGTCACAGCGCCGGAAAACGAGCGCGAAGCGATGTTCTTCGGCGGCCTGTTTGCTTACGACCTGGTAGCAGGATTTGAAGATTTGCCGGCTCTCAAGCAAGACAACAACTGCCCTGATTACTGTTTCTACCTCGCTGAAACGCTGCTGGTGATCGACCACCAGAAAAAGCACACCCGTATTCAGGCGAGCTTGTTCACTCCGTCAGCAGCAGAAAAACAGCGTTTGATTCAGCGCACCGCGCAATTGAGCAAACAAATGGAGCAGGAACCTGCGCCGCTGCCAGTACAAAAAGTCGAGCGTATGACCTGCGAATGCAACCAGAGCGATGAAGAGTTTGGCGATGTAGTGCGCAAAATGCAGAAAGCCATTCGCATCGGTGAAATCTTCCAGGTGGTTCCATCGCGCCGTTTCTCGCTGCCGTGCCCTTCTCCACTGGCCGCTTACCAGACGCTGAAAAAGAGCAATCCAAGCCCGTACATGTTCTTTATGCAGGACAATGATTTCACCCTGTTTGGCGCATCCCCGGAAAGCTCGCTGAAATACGATGCCGATTCGCGCCAGATTGAAATCTACCCGATTGCCGGAACGCGTCCACGCGGTCGCCGTGCCGATGGTTCTTTAGATCGTGACCTCGACAGCCGCATCGAGCTGGAAATGCGCACCGACCATAAAGAGATGTCCGAACATTTAATGCTGGTTGATCTGGCCCGTAACGACCTGGCGCGCATTTGCACCCCTGGCAGCCGTTATGTTGCCGACCTGACCAAAGTCGACCGTTATTCCTTTGTGATGCACCTGGTTTCCCGCGTGGTTGGCGAGCTGCATAAAGATTTGGACGTGCTGCACGCTTACCGCGCCTGTATGAACATGGGCACCCTGAGCGGTGCGCCAAAAGTTCGCGCCATGCAGTTGATTGCCAAAGCCGAAGGTGTGCGCCGTGGCAGCTACGGCGGTGCTGTGGGCTACTTCACCGCGCACGGTGATTTAGACACCTGCATCGTTATCCGCTCCGCCTACGTCGAAAACGGCATCGCGACCGTTCAGGCTGGCGCTGGCGTGGTGCTGGACTCTGTGCCGCAATCCGAAGCCGACGAAACCCGCAATAAAGCCCGCGCTGTACTGCGCGCTATCGCCACCGCGCATCACGCACAGGAGATTTTCTGATGGCTGACATTCTGCTGCTCGATAACATCGACTCGTTTACTTATAACCTGGCCGATCAGCTGCGTGCCAACGGACACAACGTCGTCATCTATCGCAACCATGTTCCGGCGCAAACCTTAATTGAGCGTCTGGAAACCATGGACAACCCGGTGCTGATGCTTTCCCCAGGCCCAGGAGCGCCAAGCGAAGCGGGCTGTATGCCTGAATTGCTGACGCGTCTGCGCGGTAAATTACCGATTATCGGTATCTGCCTCGGTCACCAGGCGATTGTGGAAGCGTATGGCGGTTATGTCGGCCAGGCGGGTGAAATCCTGCATGGTAAAGCGTCGATTATTTCCCACGATGGCGAAGCGATGTTTGCCGGTTTACCGAATCCGTTGCCGGTTGCCCGTTACCATTCTCTGGTTGGCAGCAACATTCCAGCAGGTTTGACGATTAACGCGCATTTCGATGGCATGGTGATGGCGGTTCGTCACGACGCTGACCGCGTGTGTGGTTTCCAGTTCCACCCGGAATCGATTCTGACCACGCACGGTGCGCGTCTGCTGGAACAAACGCTCGATTGGGCGCTGTTGAAGTTGAAACAAGCCAACACGCTGCAACCGATTCTCGACAAGCTGTACAAAGCGCAGACGCTGAGCCGTGAAGAAAGCCACCAGCTATTTGCTGCGATTGTGCGCGGCGAGCTGAAACCAGAACAACTGGCTGCGGCGCTGGTGAGCATGAAAGTGCGCGGTGAGCATCCGAATGAAATTGCCGGTGCGGCGACAGCGATGCTCGAAGCCGCCGCGCCATTCCCAAGCCCGGATTATCCATTTGCCGATATCGTTGGCACAGGCGGTGATGGCAGCAACAGCATTAATATTTCCACCGCCAGCGCCTTTGTGGCCGCCGCTGTGGGCCTGAAAGTCGCGAAACACGGTAATCGCAGCGTTTCCAGTAAATCCGGTTCATCGGACTTACTGGCCGCTTTCGGCATTAATCTGGAAATGAGTGCTGATGCTTCCCGTAAAGCGCTCGATGATTTAGGTGTGTGTTTCCTGTTCGCACCGAAATACCACACCGGTTTCCGCCACGCGATGCCTGTGCGCCAGCAGTTAAAAACCCGCACCTTGTTTAACGTGCTGGGGCCGTTGATCAACCCGGCTCACCCGCAAATGGCGCTGATTGGCGTTTACAGTGCGGAACTGGTGTTGCCGATTGCCGAAACCCTGCGCGTCTTGGGTTACAAACGTGCGGCGGTGGTACATAGCGGTGGAATGGATGAAGTGTCTCTGCATGCCACCACCCAAGTGGCGGAACTGAACGAAGGTGAAATCAAAAGCTATCAGCTCGAAGCCACCGATTTCGGCCTGCCCGCTTATCACCAGGACCAGCTTGCAGGCGGCACGCCAGAAGAAAACCGTGACATTCTCACCCGCCTGTTACAAGGTAAAGGAGAGACAGCTCATGAGTCTGCGGTGGCGGCAAACGTCGCGATGTTAATGCGTCTGCATGGGCAAGAAGATCTCAAAGCGAACGCACAACGAGTGCTGGAAGTGTTGCGCAGCGGTGCAGCCTACGACCGCGTCACAGCACTTGCAGGAAGAGGATAAGTCATGCAGGAAACCGTATTAAAGAAGATCGTCGACGATAAGGCGATTTGGGTTGAAGCACGCAAACAACAACAACCCTTGGCCAGTTTCCAGAACAAGATTGTTCCGGCTACACGTAACTTTTATCACGCGCTGCAAGGTGCCCGTACCGCCTTTATTCTGGAGTGCAAAAAAGCCTCTCCGTCCAAAGGCGTGATTCGTGATGATTTCGACCCAGCGCGCATTGCAAACGTTTATAAGCACTACGCTTCGGCGATTTCAGTACTGACTGACGAGAAGTATTTCCAGGGCAGTTTTGATTTCCTGCCGATTGTTAGTGACATTGTCACGCAGCCGGTGCTGTGCAAAGACTTTATTATCGACGCTTATCAGATTCATCTGGCGCGTTTTTACCAGGCCGATGCCTGCTTGCTGATGCTTTCAGTGCTCGACGACGAGCAATATCGCCAGCTCGCCGCCGTTGCGCACAGCCTGAATATGGGCGTGCTGACCGAAGTGAGTAATGAAGAAGAGCTGGAACGCGCGATTGAGCTGAAAGCAAAAGTGGTTGGTATCAACAACCGTGACCTGCGTGATTTATCCATCGACCTCAACCGCACGCGCCAGCTAGCGCCGCGTTTAGGCCACGGTGTGACGGTCATCAGCGAATCAGGCATCAGCAATTACGGCCAGATTCGTGAACTGAGCCATTTTGCCAACGGCTTCCTGATTGGCTCCGCGTTAATGGGCGAAGACGATCTTAATGCTGCGGTTCGCCGCGTCACGCTAGGCAACAACAAAGTTTGCGGCCTGACGCGTGCCCAGGATGCTCGCGCCGCTTATGAAGCGGGTGCGATTTATGGCGGACTGATTTTTGTGACAACCTCACCGCGTTTTGTCAGCGATGAAACCGCCGCCGCGGTGATTGCTGGCGCACCGCTGAAATATGCCGGCGTGTTCCGCAATACTCCGGTTAATGAAGTCGTGCAAAAAACAGAGACGTTTTCGCTGAATGCCGTTCAACTGCATGGCGATGAAAACCAGGCGTATATCGACGAACTGCGCGCTGCCCTTCCAGAAAAGGTGCAAATCTGGAAAGCGTTGAGCGTGAAAGAGAGCTTGCCTGCCCGTGATTTAAACCACGTCGATAAATACCTGTTCGACAACGGCCAGGGCGGCAGCGGCCAACGTTTCGATTGGTCACTCCTTGCAGGTCAGAATCTGGAAAACGTGATTCTGGCTGGCGGACTGGGCGCAGATAATTGCATAGAAGCAGCGAAAACGGGCTGCATCGGTTTAGATTTCAACTCAGGTGTCGAAAGCGCACCGGGTATTAAAGATGCTAACAAGCTGGCTGCCGTCTTCCAGACGCTGCGGGCTTACTAAGGAAAATATCATGACTTTACTTAATCCCTATTTTGGCGAGTTCGGTGGCATGTATGTGCCGCAAATCCTGATGCCTGCGCTGCGTCAGTTGGAAGAAGCGTTTGTAGCCGCGCAAAGCGATGCGGAGTTCCAGGCTGAATTTAACGATTTACTGAAGAACTATGCCGGTCGCCCAACGGCGCTGACCAAATGCCGCAACCTGACGGCGGGCACCAAAACTACGCTGTATTTAAAGCGTGAAGATTTGCTGCACGGCGGCGCACACAAAACCAACCAGGTTCTCGGCCAGGCATTGCTTGCCAAGAAAATGGGCAAAACTGAAATCATCGCTGAAACCGGTGCCGGTCAACACGGTGTAGCCTCTGCATTAGCCAGCGCCCTGCTCGGCCTGAAATGCCGCATTTATATGGGTGCCAAAGACGTTGAGCGCCAGTCGCCAAACGTGTTCCGTATGCGCCTGATGGGTGCAGAAGTGATTCCTGTGCACAGCGGTTCTGCAACGTTGAAAGATGCCTGTAACGAAGCGCTGCGCGACTGGTCTGGCAGCTACGACACCGCGCACTACATGCTCGGCACCGCCGCTGGCCCGCACCCGTTCCCGACTATCGTGCGTGAATTCCAGCGCATGATCGGCGAAGAAACCAAAGCGCAAATTCTGGAAAAAGAAGGCCGTCTGCCGGATGCCGTTATCGCCTGCGTTGGCGGTGGCTCCAACGCCATCGGCATGTTTGCTGATTTCATCAACGATTCTAAAGTCGGTTTGATTGGCGTTGAGCCAGCCGGGCACGGCATTGAAAGCGGCGAACACGGTGCGCCACTTAAACATGGTCGCGTCGGCATCTACTTCGGCATGAAATCGCCGATGATGCAAACCGATGAGGGTCAGATTGAAGAATCTTATTCAATCTCTGCCGGTCTGGACTTCCCGTCTGTTGGGCCGCAGCACGCGCACCTGAACAGCATCGGTCGTGCCGATTATGTGTCGATTACCGATGACGAAGCGCTCGAAGCCTTCAAAACACTGTGCCGCAGCGAAGGGATTATCCCGGCGCTGGAATCTTCTCACGCGCTGGCTCACGCGCTGAAAATGATCAAAGAAAACCCGGAAAAAGAACAGCTGTTGGTGGTGAACCTCTCTGGCCGTGGTGACAAAGACATCTTTACCGTTCACGACATTTTGAAAGCACGAGGGGAAATTTAATGGAACGTTATCAACACGCTTTTGAAAAGCTGCAAGCGCGTAAAGAAGGCGCATTTGTTCCCTTCGTCACGCTGGGCGATCCGTCACCTGAGCAATCGCTGAAAATTATCGACACGCTGATTGAAGCCGGTGCCGACGCGCTAGAACTAGGCATTCCTTTCTCTGACCCGCTGGCCGATGGCCCGACGATTCAGAATGCGGCACTGCGCGCATTCGCAGCAGGTGTGACGCCGACTCAGTGTTTTGAAATGCTGGCGGCGATTCGCCAGAAGCACCCGACGATCCCAATCGGTCTGCTGATGTACGCCAACCTGGTGTTTAACCGGGGCATTGATGAGTTCTACGCACTGTGCGCAAAAGTCGGTGTCGATTCCGTGCTGATTGCTGACGTGCCGATTGAAGAGTCTGCGCCATTCCGCCAGGCGGCGATGCGCCATAATGTCGCGCCAATCTTTATCTGCCCGCCAAATGCTGATGATGCGCTGCTGCGTGAAATCGCGACCCATGGACGGGGTTATACGTACCTGCTTTCTCGTGCTGGTGTGACGGGTGCAGAAACGCGCGCGCAATTGCCGTTGCATCATCTGGTAGAAAAACTGACTGAGTTTGGTGCGGCACCGTCATTGCAAGGCTTCGGGATTTCTGAACCGTCGCAGGTGAAAGATGCCATTGATGCTGGCGCTGCGGGAGCAATTTCTGGCTCTGCCATCGTGAAGATTATTGAGAAGAACCTTGATAAGCCTGACGTGATGCTGAGTGAGCTGAAAGCCTTTGTGCAGAGTCTGAAAGCCGCAACCCTCACTGCGTAAATCAAAAAGGCCGGAGCAACTCCGGCCTCTTTTCATCACCAACACATTAGAAACGATAACCCGCCGAGAACATAAACACCCACGGATCGATGCGTGTGTTGATATTCTGCTGCTCGCCACCGGCTTTAAACTTCACTTCGGTGTCGATATCCATGTACCAGACGGACATGTTCAACAGCCAGTTTGGGTTAATCATATAATCCAGGCCAACCTGCCCAGCCGCGCCCCAGGAATCTTTCACGCTAAGATCGCTTAAACCTTTATCTTTGCCGTTCTGATTAAAATCGGTATCAAAGAAAGTGGTGTAGTTAATACCCACACCAACGTAAGGGCGCACTTTGCTCTTCGAATCACCAAAGTACCACTGCGCCATTAAAGTGGGTGGCAACTGGCGAACTGTTGCCAGGTTGCCCGTCGGGCCTAAGCCGACTTTGTGACGGAACGCTGTCGCAGCCAGCAGCTCGATACCAATGTTATCCGTCACCATATAATCAAATGTCAGCCCCAGTTGAGTATTGTTGCTGACGTTAAAACCGCCCATGCCAAGCACATTATCAGAGCCTTCCGTTGGACGAACGGTCGCAGAACCCGCACGTATGAAGAATTCACCTTGTTGATGCGCCAGAACCTCGCCAGACAAACAGGTTAACGCGAGTAATGCCACAGACAATTTTTTCATAGCCCTCTCCTTGTTATGGTTTTATAAGCGGGCTGAATATACTCATTTTGGAGTACAAATTGATTTAACACCGATCACACTTCGCTGGCTAATTTAACATTTAATGATCTAGATTAATTTTTCGTCATTTTGCTAAAAACCCTAAAACCGGGTTAGTCCCCTATTAGCAGGATAAAGGCGGAATCACCGGAGCGCCTTCATTTGCCGATGAGATGCGTGACCCGCTCCAGCATCTGGCGCTACCTGAAAGCATGGCTGGATTTTCCCAAAATCTTAAAAACAAGAGGCAACCGTGTTGAGCGGTTGCCTTACCGTTTCTTGCCAGGGATGCAGACAAATAACAGGCCGATAAAAATCACGCACACGCCGACTAACTTCCCCATGCTAAAACTTTCATGCAGCCACGGCAGCCAGATAGCGGCAGCCCACACCAGCACGTAGCTTAAACTGAGCAACGGATATGCTTTACTCAGTGCCATGCGGCGCAAAGCCAGAAACCAGCAGCCCATCGAACAGACGTAAGCAAACAGCCCAGCCAGCAACGCAATAGCGCCTGGAGTGAGTGTTATCACTGCGGTTATCAGCTCATAAGGTCGGTTCACCAGAGGCAGTTCAACCATCGCCCATTTCATAATCAACTGCGCACCACTGACCAATAGCACGCTCATCAACGCCAAGAAGTAGCCCATCAGGCGGCACCTCCAAGGATAGAAATACCTGCAATGATCAGCACTACGCCGAGCCAATGGCGCAGGGAAACGCGCTCATGCCAGATGAAGCGGGCAGCGAAGGTAATAAAGATAAAATTCAGGCTGAGCATCGGGTACGCCACGCTGACCGGGATGCGCTGTAAAACCAGTAACCACAGCAGCATCGCACAGCCCAGTAGCAACACGCTGAAAGCCAGCCAGAAGATTAAATGGCGACGCCCTGGTCGCCAGGTGGCCTGCTTCTGGCAAAGCTGGCCCCCACAACTCAGTAAACTTGCCAACACGATCAACAGATAACTCATGAGACTGATGACAAACCTTTTCGTAGGTCGGATAAGCGTCAGCGTCATCCGACAAAGCGCTGCAAATGGTGGATGTCGCTAACGCATCTCCACCCTACAAAACGAAAAACTCATGGCGTTTTTTCATAGAAGAAGAGCACGAACCGCCCTTTGCGATAAAGGTCATCAGGCGTTGGCACATCGTGGTCTTCTGGCACTTTGTCTTTCGACAACAACATCACCAAAGAAACATTTCCTTCTTTCCGATGAACCGCCAGCCATTGCGCAAAATCTTCTCGTGAGACGAAGTTATCTTTCGCGTCATCGAAATTCGTCAGGCCATAACTCAGCTCGCCGGGTTGGGCATATAGCGTAATATCTGCACGCTTTAATTCCCATGCAACGCCAGCCCCGACGCCAACGCTATCGGCAAGAATATAGCGACTGTTTTCTAGCTCAGGACGCACCACATCAATAAACGCTTGTGGATGCTTAGAGTTGATCACTTTGTCAGGGATCACACCGCCGACCAGCAACGCGATACCCAACGGGCATATCGCCGCCCACTGCCATTGCCGGGCGTTACTACGCGTGGTCAGATAACCCACCAGCGACCACACCAAAAATGCCACCGCCGCCTGCACGACTTTTAGCACTTCATCATTGGCATAAACCGGATGTTTCGCCACACCCCACGGAGCCAGTGCAATCAGCACCACTAACGTACAGATGCCGCCAAAAATGACGTTAATCCAGCCGTTAATTTTCAGCGTGCGCGACGATGCCAGCAACTGCGTCGCATGGCGCGACAGAAGAATCGCCAACGGCGCAAAACACGGCAAAATGTAGGTCGGCAACTTGCCTTTTGCGATACTGAAAAACAGCAGCGGCATCACCACCCAACCGAGTAAATAGAGCGAACCGCTTTCGACTTTGCGCTCTTGCCAGCCGCGTTTTAACGCCCCCGGCAATAACCCCACCCACGGCAAACATCCGGCAATCAGGAACGGAATGTAATACCAGAAAGGCGCTTTGTGCTGGGCGTCTTTTTCAGCGAAACGCTGAATATGTTCGACCCAGAAGAAGTAGTGCCAGAATGTCGGTTCCGCTTTGGCAATCGCCAGCGCCCACGGCAGCGTGATCAGCGTGGCGCTAATCACCGCCAGCGGCCCGAACAGCAGCACTTCTTTCCAGCGTTTCTGTGCAATCACCCACGGCAACACGCCCAATACCGGCACGGCCAGCGCCAGGAAACCTTTGGTCATCACGCCCATGCCGCAAGCCAGGCCGAGCAGCACATATCCGCCCACTTTCCCCGCCGTGGTTTGCGCCTGTGACGCCAGCCAGAAGCTGCACATGGCCGCCACCAGCCACAGCGTGATCATCGGGTCGAGAACCGCATAAGTGCCGACGCCGTAAACCAGCAAACAGGTGAGGAAAATCACACCTGAAAGCACCGCAACGCGTTTATCACGCCACAAACGAAATGCCAGCCAGGTGACTAACAAGGCACTTAGCGTGATGGAAAATACCGAGCCAAACCGCACCGCAAAGTTGTTATGACCGAAGATCAATTGACTGAGATTATTAATCCAGTATCCGGCGACCGGTTTTTCAAAATAACGCACATCCAGAAAATGCGGGACAATCCAGTTTCCCGCCGCCAGCATTTCACGGCTGATCTCCGCATAACGGGTTTCATCTGGCTGCCAGAGCGCTCTAAATTCAATAGGAAGCAGGTAAAGCAGAACAAAACCTAATAACAAAACTAGCGGATACTTTGCTGATTTCATCTGTTTAACGCTCGATTAATTGTTGGCATCCTAACCACCCTTCGCGGCCAGGAATGTAACCGCGCACCACTTTGCCCAAGGGCAGCGTGGATAAATCTTCCGGTAACAGTTTGCTCAATGGGCAAAACTGGATACCCTCCTGCGCGGCCATAGTCAGCAATTCACTAAAACCTTTATGCATCACGATCCCTTCCACTTCCGCGTGGATGGTATAAACCGGTGTCCCGGTATCTTGTTTGATGCGGTCGAGAATAAAACGGTTATAGCTTTCACGACTGACGCCATCGCCAATCACTTCATCCCAGGTTGGGAGCGTCACCGGAATTTGTACCGTTCCGCTGCTGCCATCGGCTAAAAGCGGGCGAAATGGCGCGCTGCCACGGCAGTCGCTGTTGTAGCTAAAACCAAACGACTCTTTTGCCCGCACAACGCGCTGATCGGCACGCCAACCGGCAACCGCTGAGCAAGTCACCGGCTGTTCGATAATCTGGCTTAACGACGCCATCCCAAGACGAATTTGCTTCTCAAGCTGTTTGTTATCCCAGACGCCAGCCCAGGTTTGCCAGGCAAAGTGATCCCAGGCGTGCAGGCCGACCTCATGGTGATCCGCCGCCGCCGAAATGATTTCCGCATTACCTTCGCCGATTTTTCGGCCCGGCCATGCGGTTCCCGCCAGCAGAATATCCCAGCCGTAGAGCGATGCCGCATTTGAGCGCAGCATCTTCCACAGGAATTTCGGTTTCATCAGCCGCCACAAATGGCGGCCCATGTTATCCGGGCCAACGCTGAAGAAAAATGTGGCCTGAATACCGTGCAAACTTAAGATCTCAAGAAGATGCGGAACCCCTTGCTGGGTGCCCCGCCAGGTATCTACATCAATGCGCAGGCCAACTTTTCTCATGCCTGAGGTTCCGTCAGTTCAACTGTTTTAAGGAAGAAATCCAGGGTTTCGTCGATGGTTTTGTCCATCTCCACCGTTGGCGTCCAGTTTAGCAAGCGCTGAGCATTACGGATGCTAGGCTTACGGTGCTCAACATCCTGATAACCTTTGCCGTAGTAAGTGCTGCTTTCCACTTCGCGGAAACCAGCAAACGGCGGGAAATGGTGGCGCAGCGGGTGTTTTTCAAAGCTCACCAGCAGCATTTCAGCCAGCTCTTTGATGCTCGCTTCGTTATCCGGGTTGCCGATGTTGATGATTTGCCCGTCACAATTGTTATCTTTATTCTCGATAACGCGGAACAGCGCTTCGATACCGTCGCTGATATCGGTGAAGCAACGTTTTTGACGGCCACCATCAATCAGCTTGATCGGCGAGCCTTCCACCAGGTTGAGAATCAACTGGGTGATCGCACGAGAGCTGCCGATACGCGCGGCATTCAGGTTATCGAGGCGCGGCCCCATCCAGTTAAACGGACGGAACAGCGTGAAGCGCAAACCCTCTTTCTCGCCATAAGCCCAGATAACGCGGTCGAGTAATTGCTTGGATACCGAGTAAATCCAGCGCTGTTTGTTGATTGGCCCGACAACCAGGTTCGAGTTATCTTCATCGAATACTTTGTCGGAGCACATGCCATAAACTTCTGACGTAGAAGGAAAAATAATACGTTTCTGGTATTTCACACAGTCGCGAATAATTTTCAGGTTCTCTTCAAAGTCCAGCTCAAATACGCGCAGCGGGTTGCGGGTGTATTCAATCGGCGTCGCAATCGCCACCAGCGGCAGCACCACGTCACATTTTTTGATGTGATATTCAATCCATTCGGAGTGAATACTGATATCCCCTTCCACAAAGTGGAAACGGTCGTTGCCGATGAAGCGGCTGATAGCGTCAGAGCCGATATCCAGCCCGTACACTTCAAAATTGTCGTCCTGCAACAGGCGCTCGGTCAGGTGGTTGCCGATAAAACCGTTCACCCCAAGAATTAATACGCGGGTACGACGCTTAATAGCACAAACAGGTTTGCTACTGAGCAACGCGCCCGCTACTAAGCCCAGACTTTGCGCCAGTTGCGAACCTTGCATGTAAACGCCGTTTTCGGTTTGCCCGGTGAGGATTTCCAGCGCACCATCGCCGGTCGCAATCACCAGCGGGCTGACAGACAACACGGTTCCCGCTTTCGCTGCCTGCAAGCCTTGCAGCACGCGAGATTTCCAGACGATAAACTTGCTGCCGCCAACATAGCCAAACGCACCCGGCCATGGGTCAGTCACCGCGCGCACCAGGTTATTGATTTCACGTGCGCTTGATTGCCAGTTAATGCAGCCATCTTGCGGGGTACGGCGTCCAAAAACAGTGGCTTTGCTGTGATCCTGTTCAGTCTGCGGGAAATGCCCGGTTTTGATCACCGGTAGCATATCTTCCAGCAGGTCAGACGCGGCTTCGGTCAGTTTGTGATGCAACGTTAACGCCGTGTCATCCGAAGCAATCGCCACCGAAAGCTGCGCTACAACCGCACCGGCATCCGCACGTTTAACCATGCGATGAATCGTCACGCCCGTTTCAGTTTCGCCGTTCACCAACGCCCAGTTCAGCGGCGCGCGGCCACGGTATGCTGGCAGCAAGGACCCATGCAGGTTGAATGCGCCGACGGATGCGCTATTTAGAATTTCTTCGCTCAGCAAGTTGCGATAATAAAAAGAGAAAATGACATCGGGCTGCGCTGACTTAATACGTTCAACCCATAGCGGGTGATTCACATCGTCTGGGGCATAAACCGGAATACCGTGTTCCGCAGCGGTGCGTGCTACTGAGCCAAAGAACTGATTTTCAGCAGGTGAATCGGGATGGGTATAAATTGCGGTGATGTCATAACCGGCAGCGACCAGGGCGTTAACGCCCGCACAACCCATATCGTGATAAGCAAATACGACAGCTTTCATTGCTGATTTTCCTCTGAAGTTGAAACTGAGTCGCGGCTAACTACGCGCTGAATAAAGTAACGAGGGCGAGCGCGGACATCGGTGTAAATTCGCCCGATGTATTCTCCTAACAGGCCCATGCCGACAAACTGCGCGCCGATAAACATAAACAGCACCGCAAACAGCATGAAGACCCCTTCCGCCGCCCATTGCGGCCCAAAGGCAAAACGTAAAACCACCAGCAATACCGACAGCGTAAAACCCAGTACCGCGATAATGCTGCCGAACACGCTCAACATACGCAGCGGCGTGGTAGTCAGGCAGGTGACCAGGTCGTACATCAAATTAATCAGGCGCATAAAGCTGTATTTCGACTCGCCAAATTCACGCTCGGCGTGATGAACGGGGATCTCAATCGCTTTACGGGCGAAGGTATTCGCCAGAATCGGAATAAAGGTGCTGCGTTCGTGGCAGTGCAGCATGGCGTCGATAATGTGGCGACGATAGGCGCGCAGCATGCAGCCATAATCACCCATCGCTTTACCTGTGGTGCTTTGAATCAGGCGGTTGATCAGGCGGGAAGCCCGTTTGCGAAACCAGGTGTCCTGGCGATTCTGGCGCACGGTGCCGACCACGTCGTAGCCTTCATCGGCTTTAGCGACCAGACGCGGAATTTCTTCAGGCGGATTTTGCAAATCGGCGTCCAGCGTGACGATTAAATCTCCGGTGACGTGGCTAAAACCGGCCATAATCGCGTTGTGTTGCCCGTAATTTCGGTTGAGCAAAACCGCGACAACATGGCTGCCAGGCGCTTCAGCAGCGTCGCTTAACATGGCGGCGGATTCATCGCTACTGCCGTCATCCACCAGCAGAATTTCGTAATCTTTGCCCAGCGTTTCGCAAGCGGCAGTGGTTCGCCTGATAAGCTCGGGCAAACTTTCCTGTTCGTTATAAACCGGGATAACGACAGAAACTTTGTGGATTGCTTCTGGTTTGGTCATATTATTTTCCGGCCACTTCACGCAATGCGGTAATAACGTGAGTGACATTTTCATCGGTCATCGTTGGGAATAAAGGAATGGAACAAATACGCTCGCTGTTCCATTCGGTATCGGGTAAAGAAAGTGCGGGATAACGCTCGCGGTAATATTTTTGCGTATGTGCGGCTCTGAAATGCAGACCGGTTCCAATACCTTTTGCTTTTAAAGCATCCATAAATTCATTACGGGAAATTCCGCAGCGAGTTTCGTCTATGCGCAAAATAAAAAGATGCCAGGCATGTTTATGCGCCCAACTCGGCTGAATGAGCGGTAAATACGGCATACTCACTAATTCGTCTAAATAACGGTCGGCTATTTCCTTGCGACGCGCGTTGTTTTGCTCAAGTTTTTTTAACTGCACCAGAGCAATGGCCGCATTGATATCCGCGAGATTGTATTTGTACCCAGGTGAAATCACTTCTGCCTGCGGAGCACGTCCCAACGTCTGGCGGTCAAACGCATCAACGCCCAGGCCGTGAAACTTCAGGCTGCGCATTTTATTCGCCAGTTGCTCATCGTCGGTAACAATCAATCCGCCTTCTGCGCAGGTCATGTTTTTGATGGCGTGGAAGGAGAAAATGGCCGTTCCTTTATCGCCGACATGTTTGCCCTTGTAGTGGGTTCCCGCGGCGTGCGCAGCGTCTTCAATAACAGGGATTGCGTGGCGTTCGCCAACCGCACGGATGGCATCGATATCGACCGGAGCTCCCGCGTAATGCACGGGAATAATGGCGCGGGTGCGAGGTGTGATCGCGGCTTCAATCGCCTGCGCGGTGACCATCAATGTGTCGCGGTCAACGTCAATCATCACTGGCTCAGCGCCCAGTAACACAATCATATTGAGGGTGGAAACCCAGGTCAGCGAAGGAGTAATCACTTCATCGCCCGCCCCAATTCCCAACGCCATCAACGCTACGTGCATACCGGCCGTTGCAGAACTCACCGCAATAGCGTGCTTATTGCCGGTTAACTCGCAAAATGCTTGTTCAAGTGCCTGATTTTTGGGGCCCGTTGTTATCCATCCTGACTGCAAAACTTCGCTCACTGCGTCGATTTCTTCTTGTCCCATCGCAGGACGTGAGAAAGGCAGAAATTCACTCATCGGATATCCCTGTAATTATTAAGTCGCTTTTTTAATCATGAGACAGTTTAATTAAATGAAAGCGCAACACGATCGCGTAACAGCCTTTCAAATTAAACCGGATTAAAACAAAACCAACCTAACAGAGATTCCTTAGCGCAATATTAAGACAGCTGTAATCAGGGAGGAAATTTAGTTTGGGAGGATTAAGGTTAAATTAAGGTTTATGGTTAATAATACACAGTGTGGTTTGCAGATGAAAAAATCACATTAGTGAACGAGTATGAAAATTTGTTAATTCCCTTTAATTGCTCTCAGAATCAATATCCCTGGAGATGTTAATGCCTGTACTTTTCAGGATGAAGGTTGTCCCTCTGGTTTTGCTATTGGCAGTGGTATTTGCCTTTTTACTCAACTGGCCTGTGCTGCTGCATTTTTACGACATTTTGTCGCATCTTGAGCACGTCAAAGCCGGTTTCGTCATCTCTATCCCGTTTGTGCTGGTCGCGGCGCTCAACTTCGTGTTTATGCCCTTCTCAATCCGTTTTCTGCTCAAGCCTTTCTTTGCGCTGTTGCTGATTACCGGGTCGATGGTCAGTTACTCGACGCTCAAATATAAAGTGATGTTTGATCAGTCGATGATCCAAAACATCGTTGAAACCAATCCGCAAGAAGCCCATTCCTACCTGAACGGCTCCATCATTTTATGGTTGCTGCTGACCGGTGTTCTCCCGGCTATCTTGCTGTTTTTAATAAAAATAGAATACCCGGCAAAATGGTATAAAGGCATCGCATACCGCCTGCTTTCAATGGCGGCGTCACTGGTACTTATCGCAGGCGTTGCGGCGCTGTATTACCAGGATTACGCCTCCGTAGGCCGTAATAACTCCACGTTGAACAAAGAAATTATTCCGTCGAACTACGTCTACAGCACCTTTGGATATGTGAAAGACACTTACTTTACGACCAAAGAACCGTTCCAGACGTTGGGTGATGACGCTAAACGTGTCGCCAATAAAGAAAAACCGACGCTGATGATCCTGGTGATTGGTGAAACGGCGCGTAGCCAAAACTTCTCGATGAACGGCTATCCACGCGACACCAACGCCTTTACCAGCCAGGTAGGCGACGTTATCTCGTTTGCGAATGTGCATTCTTGTGGCACCGCCACCGCGATTTCTGTGCCGTGCATGTTCTCGGATATGAATCGCACCGACTATGACCACAAAAAAGCCGCGAACAGCGAAGGTCTGCTTGATGTGGTGCAGAAAACGGGCGTTTCAATGCTCTGGAAGGATAATGATGGCGGCTGTAAAGGGGCGTGCACTCGCATTCCGACAATCGATATAAAACCCACAGCAGACCCAAAACTTTGTGATGGCGAAACCTGTTTTGACGAGGTGATGCTGGACAATATCGACGAGGATATTGCCAAAATGACGGGCGATAAAATGCTGACTTTCCATCTTATCGGCAGCCATGGCCCAACGTATTTCCAGCGTTATCCAGCGGATCAACGCCATTACATGCCAGAGTGCGCCCGTAGCGATATTGAAAACTGTACCCATGAACAGTTAGTCAATTCCTACGACAACACCATTCGTAATACCGATCGTGTATTGGCACAAACAATTGAGAAGCTCAAACAATATAGCGACCGTTACAACACCGTGCTGCTGTATGTTTCTGACCATGGCGAGTCGCTGGGTGAAGACGGTTTGTACCTGCACGGTACGCCATACAAAATTGCCCCTCAGGAACAAACGCATATTCCGATGCAAGTGTGGATGTCACCTGGCTTTATTGCCGATAAACACATCGATATGACGTGCCTGAAAAATAATGCCCTTAAGAATGAATATTCCCATGACAATCTGTTCTCGTCAGTGCTTGGGCTTTGGGACATCAGCACCAGCGTCTACAAACCCGATATGGATATGTTCCGGGGATGTCGGAGTTAATTCCCCGGAGATGACGACATAAATCAATCATTGCGGCCAGCGTAGAATCGACTGGCCGCAATTTCTTTAGATAAAAGTTCGGATGATCAATTTCCAGGCAGAACCACCCACCCACTCCAGATCAATTTTTCACATTGACAGTAACTTACTTTCGCCGCGCATCTTGTCGGTGCCAGCGTCATTCATCCAGGGTACAATCCCCGCTGATTTTTAACCGAGCAACATCAAGGAGTGTGCATGTCTATCACGGCGGGTTCTGTGTACCGTGACACGGGGAATTTTCTACGCAATCAGTTCGTTACTGTTTTACTGATTGCTTTGCTTTGTGCCTTTATTTCGGTGGTGATCGGTCACGCTTTTTCACCGAGCGATGAGCAAATGTCTATCCTTAGTGAAGGGGATAATTTATCGAATAGCGTTGGGCTATTTGACCTTGTGCAAAACATGACACCTGAACAGCAACAGATGCTTCTCAAAGCTTCTGCGGCTTCAACGTTTGCCGGCCTGATTGGTAACGCGATTCTGGCGGCAAGCGTGTTGGTTCTCATCCAGATGGTCAGCGCAGGTCAGCGCGTGAGCGCCCTTCGTGCCATTGGCACATCGGCACCTGTGTTGCCTAAAATCTTTATTCTGATGTTCCTGACCACATTTGTGGTGCAGATCGGCATTATGTTGGTGGTCGTGCCGGGTGTGATATTTGCCATTTTGCTGTCCTTCGCCCCCGTCATGGTGGTGCAAGATAGACTGGGGATTTTCCAGTCACTGCGCAGCAGTATGCGTCTGGCCTGGGCGAATATGCGCCTTGTGGCTCCAGCAGTGATCAGCTGGTTGCTGGCAAAAACCGCGCTTCTGATGCTGGCATCTTCATTTGCAGCGCTTTCACCTGCAGTTGGCGGGGTGATAGCAAACACGATAAGCAACCTTATTTCAGCCGTGTTGCTCATCTATTTATTCCGCTTGTATATGCTGGTTCGCCAATAACATTCACCTGCTCCTGAGCGGCCAAATTTAACGCTCAGGAGTCATTTTACGGAACAGATTATGAAGCAGTTTCTCGACTTCCTGCCCCTGATTGTCTTCTTCGCATTTTATAAAATGTACGACATCTATGTGGCCTCCGGCGCGCTGATCGTCGCCACCGGTTTTGCACTGGTTTATAGCTGGTACAAATTCCGCAAGCTGGAAAAAATGGCGCTGATTACCTTCCTGATGGTTGCGGTATTTGGCGGCCTGACGTTGTTCTTCCATAACGATGAATTTATCAAGTGGAAAGTCACCGTGATCTACGGCCTGTTTGCCGCAGCCCTGCTGATCAGCCAGTGGGTGATGAATAAGCCGTTGATTCAACGGATGTTGGGCAAAGAGATTTCACTGCCGCAAACGGTTTGGTCACGTTTGAATGTGGCCTGGGCGCTGTTCTTTATTGCCTGCGGTGCGCTGAATATTTACGTCGCGTTCTGGTTGCCGCAGAGCGTATGGGTGAACTTTAAAGTGTTCGGCCTGACCGCTGCGACGCTGGTGTTCACCCTGCTGAGCGGTGTTTACATCTATAAGCACATGCCGCAAGAAGAGAAGTAAACCCTCCTTCAGAAAAGCAAAAACCCGCTCCGGCGGGTTTGATACTCATGATAAACCTCTACGTAGGTCGGATAAGCGGCTGCGTCATCCGCCCCCCCCTAACTAACCTTTGTCAGCATGCTATCAGGATGATTTATCGACCGTGGTGCTGGAACCGGAAGTCAGGATGCGAACTTTGTCGCCCTTATTGAAAGCGGTTCTACCGTCATAATCCTGTACCACGTCGATGATTTGCCCCGCATCGGTTTTAATCGTCAAATCCACGGTCTGCGCACTTTGCCGTTGGCTCTGACGGTTGCGTGACATTTGTGCGCCAGCCACCGCCCCCGTTGCCGTCATGATGCTTTTACCCGAACCGCCGCCAAACTGATTACCAATCGCCGCGCCTGCTGCCCCGGCGGCAACGGTACGCAATGGATGGGAGCGTGTCTGGCTGGTCGTAACCTGGCTTTGTTGTACCACGCCATATTCGATAAGCGTTTTACTTCCAGCAAAACTGGCCTGGCTGGAAAGCGCGAAGAGACTGAATGCGATAAGCAGGTGTTTTTTCATTGGAGTTACTGTGTTGTTTTAAAGTGGCGCTGATTTTGCCAGCCGCACTAGAATCCTCTTAAGTCATTAATGCTACTTAATACTCTAAATAATTCGAGGTGCAGGTAGGCGGCAAAGGAGTGAATCCCCAGGAGCTTACTAAAGTAAGTGACTGGGGTGAGCGAGTGCAGCCAACACCCCTGCGACTTGAAGTATGACGAGTATAGTGACTGAAACGCCTGCTACGTATTAAACTTAACACAGCAAATTTCAATTAATATTCAGGAAGACAGATGACCCAGCAAGACACTCCTGTCGGAGAACTGGTTTTACGCACGCTGGCCATGCCCGCAGACACTAACGCCAACGGGGATATTTTTGGCGGCTGGTTGATGGCGCAAATGGATATGGGCGGCGCCATCATGGCGAAAGAGATTGCCCAAGGGCGTGTCGTCACCGTTCGAGTTGACGGGATGACGTTCCTTAAACCTGTCGCCGTCGGAGATGTGGTGTGCTGCTATGCCAGTTGCGTAAAACGCGGTAACAGCTCCATCACGATAAACATCGAAGTCTGGGTGAAAAAGGTTTCTTCCGAGCCAATTGGCCAGCGTTATAAAGCCACAGAAGCCATCTTTATTTATGTCGCTGTTGATTCCGAAGGAAAGCCGCGCCCTATTCCGCGTTAAGCCTGGTAACAAAAAATGCGCCCATTGGCGCATTTTATGTCTATAGATTATCTCTCAAAATAAATTTACCGGTGGATTGTGCATTTTTAAATTATTCAGAAACTGTAATAGTTCGCAGTCAGAGCTAAGGTTAAATTTTCTCATCATTAAACGTTTATGAGCACTGACCGTTTTAACATTTACATTCATCAATTCGGCGATATCCATAATGTCGCAACCGCGCAGCAGATGTTTCGCAATCGTCACTTGCTGCGGTGTTAATGTGCGGTATTTACACTGCAAACATTTTTTAACTTGCAAAAAATTTTGGTTCTGTAAGTTATCTTTCCATGCTCGCGTGACATTTTCACGAATAGAATTCAAAGATTCTGACCGATGGACAAAAACAATATTTTTGATGCATAATGGTAAGTCATTATGGTGACAGTTTTTTTCACCGTCAGTGATACCGATAATTAAACCCGGCTTCCTTCGAAATTTTAATATCGGTTGGCAGACGTACTCGGCACCTGCAACGAAATTTTTAACGATAATATCTACGTGAGGTGAATTTACGCTGGTTAATGAATTAAATTTCACATTTTTATTTTGCTCACCAGAAAATACATCCTTAAGAAATAACTCCATCCCTTTGCGATAAAGTGCATTCGTATCTTCGAAAGCAATATTCAACATCTTAAACCTCATGGGATAAATTTTATGAACAATGGTTACTGGTAAGTAAATGTCGCCTGCATGGTTGAGATAATAGAACCGGGAGTGGTCTGGCCTTTAGCATACGCTCGACTTTTCAGATTGAATGTTACAGTTCGGTCAGCCTGTACTGGCAAGCTCATGGTTGTCGTTGGCCCTTGTAGTATGCTGCCCTGTAAAACTTCTACTGCAACATTCGTTGCCGTGCCGGTATTAATATAACGCCCTGGCGCACCAGTATCTTCGTTACCACCAAAAGTAAGTACAGCCGTTGTGGTTGCAGCCGGACAGGCGTTGAGCTTTAATTTAAAATCTTTTGCTGTAGACGTTACCCCCGCTGAAGCAAGGTCTGTCGCCTGAATATCCCCGAGGCTAACGGCTAAATCACTATTAGCCGTATCCAGCGTGCAGGGTGATGCCACAACATTCCCGGTGATATTCACGCTGACTGGGTCAGCCGCTGCATAATGCGCAGTCGTCGCTAAAATAAGAGCAAGAAAAGTCAATTTCGATTTTATTTTCATAACTGTTCCTTTTTATCTTAAAAGTTATTTAATAATGTTTACTGGTATGTGACATCCAGTGTCATCGTGGTATTTGCTGCACCGGTGGTTACTACACTTTGTGTTTGATAATAACGAGCAGTAAAGGTGAAAGTTTCTTGTCCGCCCGCAGAGGTTTTTAATAACAATCTATTATTGAGTGCCAGCGGTGAGCCATTATAAAGAATCTGCACACCCACCCCTTTCGCCACACCAGGACTCCCGGCATTCGTCAGTTGTAATACACCCGCCACCGAACTGTTAGTGTTTTGCGTGCCGTTCATTTGTACGTTAACTTTTGCACCAGCATCACAGGTTAAACCCATATCAAATGTTTTGGGCTTTGCTACTGAACCCACAGCAGTTAGAGATGCCGCCATGACATCATCGAGAGGTACATTAATCGCATTGTTATTTAAAGAGCAGGCAACAGATGTCACAGTTCCTGAACTAATATTTGCCCGAAAAGCATCCCCAAAAGTATTTACTGAATGGGTAAGGAATAGTCCAGAGTCAAGGTTATAAACACCAGAGGGAATTGGGCCTGTCTTGATAAGTTGATACAGGCTGGCAGCCATCAAATAACCATCCATCCTTCCACCGGACATTATTGTTGGCCCTGCTGAAGGCAGCCAACCAGGTGCAGATGCAACAAAGTTGATTCCCACACCTGGTATATTAGTATTGTAAGCCCCCGCTATTGGTGATTGTATTGAAAACAAAGCCCCTTTGTTTACCATTGTAGGTGTTACAGTGGTGCAGCTTATTATATTACTGACGGTATTTAATGCTTTAGCCGTAGCAATAACCGACCCAACAGGAAGATCGCGTTGAACAATGGTAGAACCAAAATCAAAGTAGGAATTTGATGCAGTACCGGTACAAGCAGCCAAAGTCGTGTGCGGAGTTAATAACGCAGCGGAAAAAACAACCAGCATAATTGCCATATTTTTTGTTATGGCTGATTGAGGGAATAAATGTTTTATTAAACTGTTCATGATTATCTCATTCATCTGCATTGCTCACTGAGAGTCTGCACGCCAGCATTGGCAGTCGTTGGTTTCGCTAGCGTGTAGCTTACCTGGCATTGTTCCTGCGCACTGTTGCCCCACTTCACCAGTAATGAGCCGTTATCTGCCAGGCCGGTCAGATAAACCTGCCCTGCGTCACCGACAATAAAGCCCTGCGCTGTTTTCTGTGCCGGGTCGGTAACCATGGCACCGAACGGCACGGGTGCACCACCGGCACGTAAGATTGTCATCATTGCACGTTGTCCAACACTGGCATTAAAGCTTGCCCGCACCACCGCACCGCGGGTTGGCACCACATTCTGGTTGGTGAGCGCCAGTTCCACATCGTCCGGTAGCGTTTGGTTATCCAACTGCAAGCTGTTTTTACGGTACGGTGTGGTGTAAGGCACGATGGCATAACCGCGCCAGTCGGTTTTCACTCCTGTCTGATTGCTGACACCAACCCCGCTAGCTCCCCGTGCTTCTACTAAAGTAATGGTTTCACCCATCTGCTGACCAAACGTCACCCCATGTTCATGAGCGACGATCCCACCCTGCACGCCGTAGTTCAGACGCTGGCTGTTACTGTCGTAGGCATAACCAGCATTCACTTCGCCATAGGTACCACGGTAATCGGCATTAAGATTTCCGCTGTTGCCAACACCCTTGCTGCCGTATCCTTCCTGGGCGCCCCAGCTTAAGTTATTCCCTTCAAGAGCCGTGCCGCTGAGCCCCACACTGTTGGTGGTATTGCCGTTCTTGCTGGTGTTCAGGTTGTAGTTGACATACGTATTCGGCATAAAGAAGTTCAACGGCACGTTTACACTTAGGCCAAATACCTGATCATGGGTATACACCTTTCCATAACCCGAGCCATTACTGCCGCTGGCCGTGGAGTTTTGGTTATAGCTGTAGTTCAGACCATAGCTGATACCGTTGTAAGAGTTGTTATATCCCCCACCAATCGAGCGCATCGTGCGGTCACTGTTCCAGTAATCTTCACTGACCCAACTCAGGGATAATGAACCTGCGCTTTGCCCAAGGTTCTGGCTGATAGTCAGTTCACTGCGGTTACGGCGACGTTCCAACATCGGCTGGTTGCTGTAGTTGCCGTCACGGTAAGTGTCCATCACTTCCTGAAGGCTGTAGTAACCATTGGTTGAGTAGCGATAGCCCGCAATCGCAAAGTTAGTGCCGGTCTGGATAACATTTTTGCTGTAGCGCACACGCCACGACTGGCCGCTATCCTTCGGTTGATTTTGTAATGTGGACCAGGCCTGCGAGACATCCGTTGAGATGGCACCAAAGTCGCCGAGGTTTTTACCCACACCCAGCGCAAGTGACTGGTACTTACTGGCAAATTGCCCGCCTCCGTAAGCCGTAAAACCGGCGGGTAAACCGTAAATGGCAGTTCCCTGGCTGAAAGGTGTTTCATCCACACTGCCGTCATACGAACGATATTGCCCGCTGGTGATGCTGTACTTGAAGTGACCTTCACGCTGCAATACCGGCAGTGAGGCAAATGGCACAACCAGATTTTGCTGGCTACCATCTGCTTCTTTGATGGTCACATAGAGGTCACCAGAACCACCGGTCGGGTACATGTCATTAATTTCAAACGCACCCGGAGCGACATAGCTCTGGTAAATGATGTAGCCGTTCTGGCGGATAATCACCTGCGCATTGGTGCGTGCAATACCGCGTACCACCGGCGCATAACCTTTCTGACTGTCCGGTATCATGTCTTCATCGGAAGCTAGTTGCACACCACGGAACGGCACGCTATCGAACACGTCAGATGGCGAACTGCTGTCACCCAGAATTAACTGGCTTTTCAGCGCGATAATGCTACGCGCAGCATAGGTATATACGGTGTCCCATTTATCCTGGCCGTTACTGTTGCGGCTCCAGGTGGTGTAGTTACGCAAACGCCATGGGCCGATGTTTATTCCGGGGCGCAGGTTGGCATATTGCGTATTGCTGTCCTTGCTTTCGCCATTGCGCACATAATTATTCGCGCCGCTCAGGTTGTAGTTAAGCAACAACGCATTAATGCCGTTATCCCACTGGCTTTCCGGCACATAGCCGCGTGCGCTCTGAGATACCGCCATCTGCGGGATACTCAGCAGTAATTGCTGACCGCTGAAGCGGAACTCAGCACTCGCCTGTGGGATTGCACTCAACCTGGCACACTTCGCATTTTTATCCCCCAGCCCCGGGAAAAGGTCCGTTTTTACGCCCATATCCTGGAGTTGCGCCACGCTCAGACAGGGTTGTAACGTCTCTTTGCCATCAGCATTTTTCTGCATACTGAATTCAACGTCGCGGGTGTCTTTCTGATCGTTGTTGACATAAATATCAACCCGATAAACACCTGGCGGCTGACCTGCGCCATCTTCAAAAATGGACAGGTCAGTGGTTCCCTGATGAGACGCATCGACTTCCAGCAGCGCTGGGTTAAACACATCACGGGCCTGGACGCCGAAGGACATACCGCCCAACAGCATTAATTGCCCGGCAATCAGATATGCCAACTTGCTGACACGCGGTACAGGCATGTTCCTGCCCTGTTTTATTTTGCTATTCATCCATTAACTCCCCGCCGTGGGTCACTGTTAGCAACCCTGCAATCTGTTAAAACATCTGTGTGTTTTTTTATTGGTGTCGCTGCGACTTACAAAGAACTCTTGTGCTCCGGTCCAATGGCACCGTAGTCACTGATAATTTTCCAGCTCAGACTGCCACTGCTTGCTCCTGCAGGTAATTCAAAACTCGCTGTATTACCAGGAGCAACATAAGTGATGTTTTTCAGTTGCTTGCCAGCCACTGTGATTTCCATAAAGTTCATATAGAAAGGAGTTGGGTTTGTGACCTGAAGGTTGTTACCGTTGCGCTGCCATTTAAGCTGTTCGGTAACATCTTCTGGTGTTCCTTTCAGGCCCTGCGGGCGGAAGATCAGCTTAAGTCGACTTTTAACCGCGATTTGCAAGGTGTTCTGATTCTCCTTAGCTTCGCCCGCCGGGATAGCCTTGACGTTCATCCAATAGAGGGATTCTTTGTGATTCGGCAAATTTCCGCCGGCACGTACCACACGCAGGACGTTTTCCTGGCCGCCATCAAGGCGGAACAAGGGAGGTGTAACCATAAAGGGGGCTTTCTCAGCGCCACCGCCGGTGGTGTCTACCCAGGTCTGAATCAGGTAAGGCACTTTGTCCGGGTTGTTGATGCTCAGTGAAGACTCCTTCTTGCCACCGTCATAAATAAGTCGAGTACCGCCAACAATGACTCCGGCCTGTGCGACAGTTGAAACGACCAGCAAGACTGCCAGTAATGAGCCAGTAAAAATTTTCATAGCATGTTCCTGTGTAGGCTGTGAAAAAAGCCGGCGATAATGCCGCCGGCCATATACGTTGAATCAGACCCCAGAGGGAAGGTTCTTAGTTGTAAAGAACGCTGAAGGTTGCTGTTGCGTTAGCAGGGCCTGGTTCAACGGTATCTGAAACAGAAATGTAACGAGCAACGAACGATAGGTCGTTAACCGCGCTGCCAGTTTGCAGGGAGTAAGATGTAGACGGGGTAAACAGTGGCAGAACATCAGCAATATCAGATAGCTGGATACCAACACCTTTAGCTACACCAGTATCCTGAGTCAGGTTCAATACGCGGTTGTCACCGTTCAGAGCCGTGCCATCAAAAGTAATACGTGCTGTCTGTACCGTTGCTGGGCAGTTAGTCAATTGCACGTTGAAGCTTCTTGGTGCGGCAGTGTCACCTGATTGGTGGAATTCAGATTTAGCAACACTACCCAGATCAACTTGCAGTGGGTTAGATGGGGTATTCACAACATCACAACCTGCATCGATGATTTCGCCAGTGAAGTTAACCTGACCAGCTGCAGCCATTGCATTACCAGCAGACAAAACAGCAGTAGCAGCGAAAGCCATAGCAATTAAATTCTTTTTCATCACAATATCCTTTATTTGTTTATTAGGCTCCGTTCTTTTTGGCAAAAAAATACCCAACCAATTATGGTTAAATAATTAAATTGCCTAGCCGGTCACCCCATGTTTGATCTATCGACAATATGCAGGGATGGTAATTAAAATTAGAGAAATAAAATTAAGAAGCTTTTTTAAAGTGAAATTTAACGTCATCATTTAAAACGTACCTAGATTCTATTTTAACTCTAATGCTTACACTCCATTTCCCTGCCTGAATCAATTCTCATCAGATCCCGCATTAAACTCAAGGTATTTCTCGGTCTACATTTAGACCGAGAAAGCAATACTAAAATTGATAATCGCCTTGCCATAATACTGACTCAAATAACAAAACCCCTCTAAGAACAATCCACTTACAACGGAGTTATAAGCCATGCGGATAATAAAAAAGCCAGTAATTTCAGAAGAATGCACAAACAGAAGTGATAAACCCAATTCTCATATACAGAATTTGATTAATTGCTTAACGCCTTACGCAAAAGTTTTTGAAACAAATAATAAACAAATTTTTAACTATAGTGATCAGGACGAGAATACCATTTTCATTCTGCTTGAAGGCAGCATTTCTCTTTATCGCAAGCATGACAACATGATTCTAAATTCAGAGTCAGCACCTTTTATTTTTGGAATGAGTCAGCAAATATCCTCGCCAGAATACCTCTTCTTGCGGACTCAGGAGCCTTGTCTTGTCGGCACGCTTTCACTGAATCAAGCGCATCGTTTAATTGGTGAAAATAACCTTTGGGAAAGTCTCGCAAAATTGCTGATTTATACCGTTTCACGTGTCTATGCGCATTGCGCTAAAATTTCACAACTTTCTGCTTATGAAATTATTCGTTATCAACTACTTGAGTTGATGAATGAAAGCCCGGAAATCCGGAGCAAAACCACTGCCACAAACTACATTATTAGCAGAACATTTTTATCCCGCAGTGGCACGATGCGTATCCTGGCTGAACTAAAAGCGGGCAACTATGTAAACATAGAAAAAGGGATCCTGCACAACATCAACCACCTCCCTTTGAAGTACTAACCCAATGAATTTACTGGAAACATTTGCTTAATTATTAGCGCGCGCGATGTGAGAGATTCCTGTGTGTTATATGCTATATTTTTATAAGACTGTTTGACCCTGTATGACGCTTTAGTATTAAGCCCGAGGAAAGAATGTGGACAATAGTGAAAAGTTCTCACTTTATACTGAAGAATTCATTAGAAAGCTGACTCCTTATGTGGAGTTCAAGTTGTCCCCTGCGGGGCAAGTCTACCCTTTTGTGACTAATGGGCGACTAAACTGCTATCTAATACGTACCGGGAGCATTTCTGTCTACTACTCTGGCGGCATCCTGATAGGTGGCCGACCTGCCCCTTTTATTTTTGGTTTGGGTGAATTTGACACAGCTTCATCTTTGTATTTCTCAACCAACGAGCCTTGCGAGATTGCTGAATCCTCTCGTGATGCTATTTTTGACATCATCGAGAAGGACAATCTTTGGCAAAATCTCTCAGTCCATATGAGGTTTGTCTCGAACATGTTACTAAATTACGCCACGATTCTTCATGCCCCTAGTGCCTATGAGATAATACGTATGCAGTTACTAAAGCTTATCAACGAACCTGAGTCGCTCAGGGAGTCCATTACCGCTGAAAAGTATATTCGTTCAAAAACGCATCTATCACGAAGTGGGATTATGCGTATTCTGTCCGCATTAAAATTGGGAGAATACATTGTGATCGAGGAAGGAGTGCTGAAGGAGGTTCGCCATTTACCTACGAAGTATTGAGACTTTGAAGATGAAGATTAAAAAACCGGGCTTCCCCGGCTTGGTTTAAAACGCCTATGTCAATTCGGACTGATTAATCGGAAAATAAATGAACCGGTGGATTATGCATTTTAAGATTCTTAAGGCACTGCAATAATTCACAATCTGTACTTAAATTAAACTTCGCCATCATTAAACGCTTATGAGCGCTGACAGTTTTTACGCTAATATTTAAATGCACAGCGATCTCAGCAATATCATTACCGCGCAGCAAATGCTTGGCAATAATAATTTGCTGGACTGTCAATGTGACATATTTACAGTTCAGACACTTTTTACTCTGCAAAGCCCTGGGGTTGTGCATCATACTTTTCCATGCCTGAATAATATTATTGCGAATCGTCTCTAACGATTCAGAGCGGTGAATAAAAATAGCATCTTTCACACACAGCGGTAAATTTTCATGGTAAGGATTTTTATCGCCATCAAAAATACCTATAATTAAACCGGGTTTACTGCGGAACTTCAGCATTGGGTGGCAGATATATTCAGCCCCCGGAACAAAGCTTTTAACGATAACATCTGCCTGAGTAGCGTTTACTTGTGTGAGTGTTTTAAACTGCACTGATTCGTTCTGCTCATCCAAAAATAATTCCTCAAGGAATTTTTCCATGCCATTTCTGTAGAGCGCATCTGAATCATCAATTGCAGCATTTAACATACAAACCTCATACATCCATATTAAGGAGCAATTCTAATATGCGTATATCAATAGAGAATGCCGGAGCCATTTCAGCCCCGGTATTTTTTCTGGAAGATTAGTTATAGGTGAAGGTAATATTAACAACCGCGGCAACTAAGCCTGCCGTGGCTCCCCCTTTTGACAAGATCCGCCCTCGCATCGGGAATAATGCGGTATTGCTGGGTGTACGGGGTATTGACCAAACCTGTCCATCGCCTAATGGCCTATGCGCTGTATCATTAGATTGCACTTCCACGGCGATGTTTGTGGCATCAGCTGTATTTTTGTAGAGACTTAATGAACCAGGGCTATCAGGCGTCCCGCTAAACGTAGCCACCACGTTGGTGGTACTTAACGGACAGTTTTTCATAGCGAATGAAAAAGGTACCCAATCGCCGGCAGTGTTAGCAGCTGCTAAATTCAGGGTTTCAATATTTTGACCTAAACTGATGTAAAGCGTACTGTCGCCATCAAATTCACAAGGAGAAGCCACGACCTTACCAGTAATATTGATTGTCGTATCGATGGCTTGTGCAGACCCCATCAATATTGAGAAACTCATTGCCGCCAATATACCTAATTTAAGTTTAATGTTCATTTAAATATTTCCGTTTACATGGAGCAAGCTTCATATATTTAGGTAAATTAGTTATACATAATTGTGGCATACGCTACCGATGTAACAGCACCTTCCGCAACCGGTGTGGCTAAAGCATAATATCGGGCTGTAAACAGCGTGGTTAAATTGCCAGTTACATTACCTAAGTTAATATTATTGCCATTACCATTTGGAACAGGGCTGCCGTTTCTTAAAATCTGTACCCCGACGCTACTTGCCGTGGCAGGGTCAGTATTTTTAAATACCGCATTCGCAGCGTCTTGCATATCCCCGGTAAACAATAAAGAAATATTATTTTGTGTTGGGCAATTAATTTTTATTTGGAAGTCCTTGGGTTTAGCTCCAGGGTTCGAGAGGCTTAGTTCATTTGTGTATACGTCATCAAGAGGCACGTTTACAACTGAATCAGCCGTACAGAAATGCTGTTCAATGACCGGAATATCTCCAGCCAAATCTATGTGTACGTATTTATCAAAGTCATTCAGGTCCAAACCTACTCCATACACCGCTAATGTTTGTGCCGGAATAGGGTCGTTGCCAACCGGGCCCAACTTAATAAACTCGATGATCAGTGTCCCGCCATGCATACCCGTTTGAGCCCCCTGGTCTGGTCTGTACTTAGCGAGCGGAAAATAATCTGTCCCCATATAGTCAGGCCATATCCCAGGACCAAATTTGAGACGATATCCTAACCCCGGCGCATGAGTGGGATAGATATTGCCGTTAGGCGTGCCATACCCTTTCCAGATATACATCGCTTGTCCGACTTGTGGACTACATCCGTATGTTGCATCCGGGAATGTGACTGTCGTCGTCCCCACAACCGCACCGATGGCGACTTTGGCATCAACATTAATAGCCGCTGGCGGTGGAGCGAGAGAAACTGCCGGGCATACAGCATACGCATTTTGGGTCACTGCCAGCGTACTGACAAATAACCCCGCCAGTAATAACAGCATGTGGTGTTTTTTATTTATCATCTTATATGACCTTATTTACACAGCCCGTTCATCACCTGAACGCCAGCATTCGTTGTCTGTTTCGCCAGTGTGTAATTCACCTGGCACTGCTCCTGCGAGCTGCTTCCCCACTTCACCATCAGTGCGCCGCTGTCTGCCAGACCGGTCAGATACACCTGCCCTGCATCACCGACTATTGCGCCCTGCGCCGTTTTCTGGGCCTGGTTAGTCACCATCGCACCAAACGGAACAGGCGCACCGGTGGTTCGTAGGATGGTCATGAGTGCACGCTGCCCGACGCTGGCTTTAAAGTTGGCACGCACCACCGCGCCACGGGTTGGCACCACGTTCTGGTTGTTGATGGTCAGATCCACGTCGTCCGGCAGTGTCGCCGTACTGAGCTGAACGGAGTTTCTGCGATACGGTGTGGTGTAAGGCACAATCGCATACCCACGCCAGTCAGTTTTCACCCCCGTCTGGTTATCCACATCCACACCGTGCGCTCCTGGCGCGGCAATCAGGGCAATGGTTTCCCCTAACGGCTGGCCCAATGTCACGCCATTTTCATGGGCAACAAGGCCCCCCTGCACGCCGTAGTTCAGACGCTGGCTGTTACGGTCATAGCTGTAACCGCCGTTCACTTCACCGTAAGTGCCCCGGTAATCTGCATTCAGGTTGCCGGTATAGCCTACACCCTGGCTGCCATAACCCTGCTGCACACCCCAGCTCAGGCTGTTGCCTTCAAGCGCCATCCCGTTCAAGCCCACACTATTGGTGGTATTACCATTCTTACTGGTGTTCAGGTTGTAGCTGGCGTAGGTGTTCGGCATAAAGAGGCTCATTGGCACGCTCAGGTTGAAGCTGAACACCTGATCGCGGTCATAAACCTTGCCACGCCCCTGCACCCCATTTTTATTGGCGGTGGAGTTTTCGTTATAGCTGTAGTTCAGGCCGTAGCTCATGCCGTTGAACGAGTTGCTGTAACCCGCGCCGATGGAGCGCATGGTCCGATCACTGTTCCAGTAATCTTCACTGACCCAGCTCAGAGACAGCGTGCCCAGAGCCTCAGTCAGATTCTGGCTGATGGACAATTCACTGCGGTTGCGAGGGCGCTCCAGTTGCTGCAGATAGCTGGCAGGGCCGTCACGGTAGGTATCCATCACTTCCTGCAGGCTGTAATAACCACTGGTGGAGTAGCGATAACCTGCAATCGCAAAGTTAGTCCCAGTCTGCACAATGTTTTTGCTGTAACGCGCACGCCACGACTGGCCGCTGTCTTTTGGCTGATCCTGTAAGGTCGACCAGGCTTGTGTCACATCAGCCGAAACCGCACCAAAGTCACCGAGGTTTTTACCCGCACCTAATGCCAGCGACTGGTAATGGCTGGAGAACTGCCCGCCACCGTACGCCGTGAAGCCTGCCGGCAAGCCATAAATGGCCGTGCCCTGGCTGAATGGCGTTTCATCAACGCTGCCATCATAGGAACGATACTGGCCGCCGGTAATACTGTATTTGAGGCGCCCTTCGCGCTGCAGAACCGGCAAAGAGGCGTATGGAATAACGAGTTTTTGTTCGCTGCCGTCGGCTTCTTTAATGGTCACATACAGATCACCGGAGCCGCCGGTTGGGTACATGTCAGTGATTTCAAAGGCACCGGGTGCCACGTAGCTCTGGTAAATGACGTAACCGTTCTGGCGGATGACAACCTGCGCATTGGTACGCGCAATCCCACGCACCACCGGGGCATAACCTTTCAGGCTGTCCGGCATCATGTCATCGTCGGAAGCCAGTTGCGCACCACGGAACGGCACGCTGTCGAACACGTCAGAAGGTGAGCTGCTGTCACCCAGCACCAGCTGGCTTTTCAGCGCATTAATGCTGCGGGCGGCATAGGTATAAACCGTGTCCCACTTGTCCTGGCCGTTGCTGTCTCGGCTCCAGGTGGTGTAGTTACGCAGACGCCACGGGCCGATGTTAAGACCCGGGCGCAGGTTGGCGTACTGGCTGTTGCTGTCAGAACTCTGGCCGTTTTTGGCGTAGCTATTTGACCCGCTCAGGCTGTAGTTGAGCAGCATGGCAACGATGCCGTTATCCCACTGGTTTTCCGGCACGGCACCGCGCGCACTCTGGGACACCGCCAGTTGCGGGACACTCACCAGCAGTCGCTGATCGTTGAAACGAAAATCAGTACTGGCCTGCGGAATGGCACTCAGTTTTGCGCACTTCGCCTCCTTCGCACCCAGCTCCGGATACAGATCGGTTTTCACGCCCATCTCATGAAGCATCGCCACACTCAGACACGGTTGCAGCGTCTCTTTGCCCTGCGCATCTTTTTGCAGGCTAAATTCCACGTTACGGGTATCGAACTGGTCGTTGTTGAGGAATATATCCACACGGTAAATACCTGGTGGCTGGCCTGCGCCCTCTTCGAAAACAGACAAATCGGTTACGCCCTGCTGCGGTGCACCCACCTCGAGCAATAACGGGTTAAACACATCACGTGCCTGGGCACCAAAAGACATGCCCCCCAGTAACATCAAATGACCGGCAATCAGATACGCCAGCTTACTGACACGTGGTTCGGGCATGTTCCTGCCCTGATTATTTTTGCTATTCATCCATTAACTCCCTGCCCGCTAGTCCCATGAAGTAACCCGGCAATGTGGATATTTATCTAGAAGCTCTTCGGCTTTATTTATTGCAGTCGTTACTGACTAAATGGAGCTGTTATGTTCCGGCCCGATGGAGCCGTAATCATTGATAATCTTCCAGCTCAGGTTGCCACCGCTGACGCCCGCCGGAAGCGCGAAACGCTCGCTGCTGCCTGGCGCGACATACATGGCATCCTTGACGACTTTTCCCGCCACTTTGACTTCCATAAAGTTCATATAGAACGGCGTCGGGTTAGTGACCTGCACACTGTTACCGCTGCGCTGCCATTTAAGTTGGCTGGTCACATCTTCAGGCACGCCTTTCAGGCCCTGCGGGCGGTAAATCAGTTTCATGCGGTTTTTGATGGCGATTTGTAAGGTGTTCTGGCCTTCTTTGGCTTCACCGGCCGGGATGGCCTTAACGTTGATCCAGTAGAGAGATTCTTTGTCATTCGACAAATTGCCACCGGCACGCACGACACGCAGTACGTTCTGTTGCTCACCGTCGAGGCGGAACAGTGGCGGAGTAACGATAAAGGGGGCTTTCTCAGCGCCACCCGCGGTGGTGTCTACCCAGGTCTGAATCAGATAGGGCACTTTGTCCGGGTTTTTGACGCTCAGTGAAGACTCCTTATTGCCCCCGTTATAAATAAGACGCGTGCCGCCAACGATAACGCCAGCCTGGGCAACGGTTGACGAGAAAAGTAATGCTGCCAGTAGTGAACCACTGAGAATTTTCATAGCGTTTTCCTGTTAAGGAGGTCAAAAAAATGGCCGACAGCAATGCCGCCGGCCAGTGATAGGTATTCAGCCCATACAGGATGGTGATTAGTTATAAATAACGCTGAAGTTTGCAGTTGCGTTAGCAGGGCCAGCGGTAACAGCAGTACCTACAGCTTTGTAACGTGCGGTGAATGCCAGGTCGTTCATATCTGAACCAGATACCAGGGTGTAAGTCGCGGATGGCTGACGCAGTGGCAGAACACCAGCAGTATCAGAAATCTGAATACCCACGCCAGTTGCAACACCATTGTCGGCATTCAGTTGCAGAACAGAAGTGTCACCGTTCAGCGGAGTACCGTCGAAAGAAATACGTGCAGAAGGAATAGCCGCCGGGCAGTTAGTCAGCTGGATTTTGAAAGTCTGTGCAGCAGACAGGGTGTTGCCAGCGGTGAATTCAGACTTAGCGATCTGGCCCATTGCAACAGTCAGAGGACTTGCTACGGTGTTAACAACATCACAACCTGTTTCAAGAATTTTACCAGTGAAGTTAACCTGGCCAGCAGCAGCAGAGGCATTAGCAGCAGACAGAACAGCAGTAGCGGCGATTGCCAGAGCGATTAAATTCTTTTTCATTACACTTTCCTTTATAAAATTATTTGGCGTCGGTCTTTCTGACAAAACACATCCCAGCCATCATTGGCCGTTCATTGTTTTATCTGCCGAACTTTCCATGCTTTATCATCATCGTAGAATTAGCTTTATAACAGTTGATTACCCACCTCTGCTTTCGTTAATCTAGATAAAACATGACCTGCAAATATAATTTGAAAGCACACGCTATAATTAAGATTCAATAAAGCAAAGAAGCGCTTATCTCTGTTGGAATCAATTTTCAATTAAATCACCCATCGAGATCAAGATACCAAGAGTCCAACTTTGGACTTAGAAAGAAACAAATTAAAAAGTAAAATAACCCTGCAATAATGAATAGAGAAACAGTAAGCACAAATATTCATCGCATTAATTAAAATAGGAGATCGCCCATATGGATTTATTGGAAAAGGCAATTGTTTCAGACAGATATATTTCAAGCGATGATAAACCTTCTGCGCATATTGATATACTTATCGATGCCTTCAAGCCTCACGCTAAAATCTTTGAAACAAAAGCCAGGCAAACGATCAACTACATTGAAGATGGAGAAAGTAGAATCGTATTGCTGTTGAGAGGCAGTATTTGCCTCTACAGAAAAAGTGACAACATCGTCCTGAATTCGGAATCATCCCGCTATATATTCGGAATATCTCAACAACTGACAACACCTCATTCTCTTTTCCTCAGAACACAAGAAACGAGTCTGGTTGGCACATTGCCATTGAATATCGCGTTAGAGTTAATTAGAACGAATAAATACTGGGAGAGTCTGGCGAGGTTACTGATCTATAACGTGACGCGAGTACATGACCACTGTGCGAAAATTTCGCAGTTATCATCCTATGATATTCTTAGATCTCAATTATTTGAATTAATGAATGAGAGCCCAGAAATTCGCAGTAATACCACTGCGGCCAATTACATCATCTCCCGCACTTTTTTATCCCGCAGTTGTGCGATGCGCATACTTTCAGCGTTGAAAGCCGGTAACTACATTACGATGGAGAAGGGAATACTGATCGATGTGCATCATTTACCGCTAAAATATTAGCCATCAAACCAGGCTCTTACCTGCTAGCGGGTGATGAAAAAAAACCGGGTTTAACACCCGGTTTAGTGACTCATAACCTCAGCTTTACTCGCTTAAACCCCGGTTCTCCAGCATCGGTTCGCTGTACGGTGCGTGCCCGCGCCAGTCGTTATACAGTGTTTTAAGCTCACGGCTGTTGCCGCGCGATAAAATCGCCTCACGGAAACGCTGGCCGTTTTGCGCACTCAACCCGCCCTGCTCCACAAACCACTGGAAGCCATCATCGGCCAGCATTTGCGTCCAGATGTAGGCGTAATAACCCGCCGCATAGCCGCCACCAAAAATATGGGCGAAATAGCTACTGCGATAGCGCGGCGGAACGGCGGCCAAATTAATGCGCTCTTTCTCCAGTGCCGACGCTTCAAACTGCGCCACATCGTCAACTGCGCTTCCGGCAGGCAAACTGTGCCAGTTCATATCCAACAGTGCCGCAGAGAGCAGTTCCGTCATGTCGTAGCCTTTATTGAAACGGGCGGCTTTGAATAACTTCTCTTTGAGTGCTTCTGGCATCGGTTCGTTAGTCTGGAAATGCCGCGCATACCTGGCGAAAACCTGTGGCTCACGCGCCCAATGCTCGTTAATTTGCGACGGGAACTCGACGAAATCGCGTGGCGTATTGGTGCCTGAAAGCGTGGCATATTGCTGGGTGGCAAACAGGCCATGCAAAGTGTGGCCAAATTCGTGGAACAGCGTCACCACGTCATCCCAGGAAATTAACGCGGCTTCACCGCTGGCGGGTTTGTTGTAGTTGCAGACGTTGTAAATGACTGGCGCACTTTCCAGTAACGTTGATTGCTCAACAAAATTGCCCATCCACGCCCCGCCGCCTTTGCTGTCGCGGGCAAAGAAATCGCCATAGAACAGCGCCATGCCGCGCCCGTCTTTATCGAAGATTTCCCAGACACGCACGTCGTCGTGATAAACCGGGATATCAAAACGTTCCACAAAATTCAGGCCGAATAACTGGCTGGCAGCCCAGAACACACCATTTTCCAGCACGTTGTTCAGCGCAAAATAAGGTTTGATCTGTGCTTCATCGAGGTCGTATTTGGCGCGACGCACTTGCTCCGCATAAAACGCCCAGTCCCAGGCTTCGGCTTTGAATCCACCTTGTTGAGCATCGATAACGTGCTGAATATCTGCCAGTTCACGTTGCGCTCGCGCCGTTGCCGCAGGCACGATATCGCGCATAAATTGCAAAGCGGCTTGAGGCGTTTCCGCCATTTGATCGGCGATTTTCCACGCAGCGTAATTATCAAAACTCAGCAATTGCGCTTGTTCCGCACGTAATGTTGCCAGGCGAGCGACGATTGCGCGTGTGTCGTTGCCATCGTTTTGCTGTGTGCGTTCCCAACCGGCTTTAAACAGTTTTTCACGCGTTGGGCGGTGACTCAGGGATTGCAATGCGGGTTGCTGGGTGAAATTCAGCAATGGGATTAGATATTTCCCGTCCAACCCTTTGGCGCTGGCCTGTTGCGCGGCGGCAGCAATTTCTGCCGAAGTTAATCCATCGAGGTGTTGAACATCGTCCACCACCAGCCCGGCGGCTTTATCGGCGGCATGAAGCCGATTGTTAAATTGGCTGCTCAGTTGCGCCGCTTCTTTATTGAGTACTTTTAAGCGCGCTTTTTTCTCGTCACTTAATGTCGCGCCGGCAAGATTAAAACTCTGCCACACCACTTCCACCAGCCGCTGCGATTCTTCATCAAGACTCAGCGAATGGCGGCGTTGGTAAACATCATTTAAACGCGTAAACAGCACGGAATTGAGGCGCATTTCATCGGCGAGTTCCGCCAGTTCGGCGGCAAATTCTTCATCGAGCTGTTGCAGGTAATCATTGGTGTTGGCGGAGGTCATGGCGAAGAAAACGTGGGTCACTCTTCCCAACATGTGCCCGGTTTTCTCCAGCGCCAGGTAGGTGTTTTCAAACGTCGGTGCCGAGGGGTCATTAGAAATCGCGGCGATTTCTTCACGCTTGATACGTTTAGCTTCGTCAAATGCCGGGCGATAGTGGCGGTCGTGAATATCGTCAAAATGCGGTGCCTGGTACGGCAATAAACTGATGCGATAAAACGGGTTTTCCGTTTGCATGCGGGACTCCTGCTGGGGGCAAAAGATAATTTGAGACTGCTTTGGGTAGATGACGCTGTCGCATAACCAAATCGTAGGTCGTACAGCAGCGTCATCCGACAATATTTGCCTGATTTTCACAGTCTAACTGGCGGCCTGATACACCGCAATTATCTCAGCGGCGATTGCCACGGCGATTTCCGCCGGGAGTTTGCCCTTCACATCCGGCAAACCCACCGGGCAACGCAAGGTGCTGAGTTGCTGTTCCGTAATCCCTTTTCCCGCCAGCCGATATTCAAAACGCTGGCGTTTCGTGTGTGAACCAATCAGCCCCAAATAACGGTAATCGCCGCGTTTCAGTATCGCTTCGGTCAGTTCCAAATCGCGCGGGTGATGATGGGTCATCACGATAAAATAGCTCTCAGCGGGAGCGGATTTCACCGCGTCCAGCGGGTCTTCGGCCTGCCAGGTTTTTACGCCTTGCGGGGCGCTGGAGAATTGATCCGGGCGCTCATCCACCCAGGTTATGTGACAGGGTAACGTCGCCAATAACGCCACCAGCGCTTGCCCGACGTGGCCTGCGCCAAACACCATGATTTGCGGCTGCGGCTGAATCAGCGGCTCAAACAGAACGGTCGTCATGCCGCCACAGCACTGCCCAAGCCGTGCGCCGAGATTAAAATGCTCGGTATGCGGCGTCGGAGTCTGTTTATCCAGCATTTCACGCGCCAGGGCGATGCACTGATATTCAAGATGCCCGCCGCCGATGGTGAGAAAAGACTGCTCTCGGCCAACAATCATTTTGGTGCCGCAGTTGCGCGGCACCGAACCTTTATCAGCCAGCAACGTCAGCAACACGCAAGGTTCACGGCGCTCACGCAACTGCATCAGAATGCTAATCCATTCATCGTTCATGGTGCCTCCTGACAACCCCAGAACACGCGTTCCGGCGTGGCGGGCGCATCGAGCAATGGATGTTTGCGGTAATCCGCAACGCTGGCGACTGCATCCTGCAACGCGCACCACACGGAGATCCCCAACATAAATGGCGGTTCGCCCACGGCTTTGGAACGGTAAACGGTGTGCTGCGGATTGGCGTGATTTTCCAGAAGGTTCACCCGCAGATCGCAGGGCATATCGCTGATCGCCGGGATTTTGTAACTCATCGGGCTGTCGGTAAGCAGCCGCCCTTTTTCATCCCACACCAGTTCCTCGCAGGTTAGCCAGCCTGCGCCCTGCACAAAGCCGCCTTCGATTTGCCCGATATCCAGCGCCGGGTTCAGCGAGTTGCCCACGTCATGCAGAATGTCGGTGCGCAATAAACGGTATTCGCCCGTGAGCGTGTCGATAATCACTTCTGAACACGCCGCACCGTAAGAGAAGTAATAGAACGGCTGCCCGCGCCCGGCGGTTCGGTCGTAATGAATGCCCGGCACTTTGTAGAAACCGGTAGCCGAAAGCGGCACCTGATTAAGCCAGGCCAGATTAGCGATTTCATTAAAGGTGAAATGCCTGCCAGGAACTTTCACCACACCGTTGCGAAATTCCACCTGTTCGGCTGCGCAATGATGCAAACGGCATAACATTTCTACCAGCCGTTCCTTAATGGTTTGCGCCGCGATTTCCGCCGCTTTGCCGTTAAGATCGGCACCGGATGACGCCGCCGTCGGCGAGGTGTTCGGCACTTTTCCGGTATTGGTGGCCGTGACCTGAATCTGCTCCAGCGGGATTTGCAGCACTTCGGCCACCACCTGCGCGACTTTGGTATTCAGCCCCTGGCCCATTTCCGTGCCGCCGTGGTTGAGCTGCACCGTGCCATCGGTGTAAATCAGCAGCAACGCCCCGGCCTGGTTGAGGAAACTGGAGGTAAACGAGATGCCAAATTTCACTGGTGTCAGCGCTAGCCCGCGTTTGAGCACCGGGCTATGGCGGTTAAATTTGCGGATTTCTGCACGCCGTTTATCGTAATCCGCGCTCGCCTCAAGCTGACGGGTGATTTCCGGCATGATGTTATGTTCAACGGTTTGGTGGTAGTGCGTGACATTGCGTTCGGTGTCGCCATAGTAATTGCGCTTACGCACCTCCAGCGGATCAAGGCCAAGTTCGCGGGCAATATGATCCATGATCTGTTCGATGGCGACCATGCCCTGCGGCCCGCCAAATCCGCGATAAGCGGTGTTCGACGCCAGATTGGTGCGGCAGCGGTAACCTGTTATTCGTGCGTCACCGAGGTAATAAGCGTTATCGGCATGAAACATCGCGCGATCGCAGATAGATCCCGAGAGATCCAGTGAATAACCGCAGTTGGCCGCCAGATCGATAACCACGCCGTTAAGCATACCGTCGTCGGTAAAACCCACGTCATAACGCACAAAAAACGGGTGGCGTTTGCCGGTAATACGTATATCGTCCCGGCGCGAGAGGCGCATTTTAGCAGGCCGTCCGGTTAACGCGGCGACCAGTGCGGCGTGGCAGGCAATCCCCGCCGCCTGAGTTTCTTTGCCGCCAAAACCCCCGCCCATACGGCGCATATCAACAGTCACTTTATTCATGGTGACGCCAAGCACCGAGGCCACCAGCTTTTGCACTTCTGTCGGGTGCTGCGTGGACGACCAGACCGTCACGCTGCCGTCTTCCCCTGGCTGCACTACCGCAATTTGCCCTTCGAGATAAAAGTGCTCCTGGCCGCCGATGTGGAATTGCCCCTGAATGCGGTGCGCGGCTTTATCCAGTGCAGAATCGGCATCGCCACGCTGATGAACATGCGGTTCCTGAACATACAGTTCGCGGCATAACGCTTCTTCAACATCCAAAACTGGCGCTAACACTTCATACTCAATAACCGCTTTGAGAGACGCGGCACGAGCGGCTTCAGGGGAATCGGCGGCAACGGTCAAAATCACCTGGCCGTGGTATTCAACCAAATCGCGGGCAAATAACGGATCGCCGGGTGCCAGCGGGCCAATGTCCAGCTCGCCCGGCACATCCTGCCAGCTAAATACCCGCACCACGCCGGGAACGGCGTAACAGGCGCGGGTGTCGATATTTAAAATTTTCGCATGGGCGTGTTGGCTAAGAACCGGGCAAAGGTACAACATACCCGGCAATGTGAGTTTGTCGTCGATGTATTCCGCTTTGCCGCTGACGTGTTTATCGGCGCTTTCATGTTTACGGCTTTTGCCCGCGCCGCCGTTCATTTCGCGAGAAAACTGTTCGATTAATGCCTGTTCGGACAGGCGCGCCGGGTTAGTTGACATAAGCCTGCACCTCCAGCGCTGTGTTTTTGTCGGAGTGTTGTAGCACCAGGCGTTTCAGGAGATTTTGCGCGACTTTCAGGCGGTAGCGCCCGGAACCACGGAAATCACTTAGCGGCTGGAAATCCTGCTCGAGCGCTTCGCTGGCAAGGGCGAGTGTTTGCTCATTTAACGGCTGGCCGATAAACGCCTGTTCTGCACGTTTCGCTCGCGCCGGAATCGCTGCCATTCCACCAAAAGCCAGTCGCGCCGTTGCCACAACACCGTCTTTTAACTGGAGATTGAACGCGCCAGACACCGTTGAGATATCGTCGTCCATCCGTTTCGAGATTTTCCACGCGCTGAACGTTGGCGAAATATCTTCGCGTTCAATTAATACTGCGCTGATAAATTCGCCCGCTTTGAGTGCCGTTTTGCGGTAGCTGAGAAAGAATTCATCCAGCGAAAGAATGCGAATCTCGTCGCCGCAGCGCAGTTCAAGCGTCGCGCCCAGCGCCAGCAGCATCGGTGCGCCATCACCGATGGGCGATGCATTTGCCAGGTTTCCGGCCAGCGTTCCGTGGTTGCGAATTTGTGGTGAAGCGAAGCGATCCAGAACCTGCGCAAATGCTGGGATTAACGGCTGCAAAACGTTCTGGCAGGTTTGTAACGTCGCCATCGCACCGATGCGGATCTGGTTTTCAGTGACGGTAATTTTCTTCAGTTCATCCACCTGATTCAGCGCAATCATCAGCGGCAGAGTCTGGTATTGCTGAGTTATCGTCAGCGCCAGATCGGTGCCGCCCGCCAGCAAACGCGCCTGCGGGTTTTGCAGATAAAGCTCAGCCAGTTGCGCCACGCTTTTCGGCAGCAGGCAGCGGTTGGATTTCAGCAGTTCTGCCACGTCTGGATGCTTTAACGATTTTAAACGCTCCACGGTTTGTGGCTCGGTTTGGGTGAATTGATCCGGCGTTGAAACACAGCTTTGCTGCATGGCGTCGATAATCGGGCGATAACCCGTGCAACGGCATAGATTCCCGGCAAGATGCTTTTCAATATCGTGGCGCTGCGCGGCGCTATTCGCTTTTTGCAGCGCAAAACCGGACATCACAAAACCTGGCGTGCAGAAACCGCATTGCGAAGCGTGGCAATCGGCCATTGCCTGTTGCACCGGATGCAGTTTGTCGCCCTGGGCTAAATCCTCCACCGTCAGCAACTGTTTGCCATCAAGCTGGCTGATGAGCGTGATGCAGCCGTTGGCGGTGTCATATTGCATTTTCTCGCCGTCAACTCGCCCGAGCACCACGGTACACGCGCCGCAGTCGCCAGACGCGCACCCTTCTTTGCTGCCACAATGATGTTCGCTCCCGCGCAACCAGTTCAGCACCGTGGTATTCGGGTCAACATCGTCTAGCGTTTTCAAAGTATGGTTGAGTAAGAATTGAATCATGCCGCGACCTCCAGCGTGTCTCGCATCCACACGCATTTGCCGTTGACCCAGGTGTGCCAGATATTGCGGTCGTCGCCGAGCGTCATCAGCATGAACAGTTTTTCATAGATGTCGCGGCTGTTGGCGTGGCGCATTTTCTGAAGTGGCGAAACGGCTAAGTCCAGCACCACAAAATCCGCCTCTTTGCCCGGTAAGAAATTGCCAATTTTATCGTCGAGATCTAACGCGTGAGCGCCGCCGAGCGTGGCGTGATAAAACGCTTCACTAGCGCACAGGCGGTAGCCTTGCAGTTGCGCGACTTTGTACGCCTCCGCCAGCGTTTGCAGCATATTAAACGTGGTGCCCGCGCCCACGTCGGTGCCGATGCCCATGCGAATGCCCCGTTCGTGGCACTGTTTTAAGTTGAACAAACCGCTGCCGAGAAACAGGTTGGAGGTCGGGCAAAAAGCGATGGTGGAATCGGTGCGGTGCAGGCAATCCCATTCGCACTCTTGCAGATGAATGGCGTGGGCAAATACGCTGCGTTTCCCGGTGAGTTTGTACTGGTGATAAACGCCCAGATAGCTTTCGGACTCCGGCCACAAGTCTTTCACCCATTCCACTTCCGCGCTGTTTTCACTCAGATGCGTGTGCAGCCAGGTATCGGGAAATTCCTCGCGCAGCGTCTGCACAGCGGCGAGCAGTTCAGGTGACGATGTCGGTGCAAAACGTGGCGTTAGCGCGTAGTTCAGTCGGCCTTTTTTGTGCCAGCGTTGAATCAGCTCGCGCGTTTGCTGGTAACTTTGCTCCGGCGTTTCGGTGAGATAATCCGGCGCATTGCGATCCATCATTACTTTCCCGGCAATCAGGCGCATCGACAAATGTTCCGCCGCGCTAAATAGCGCATCCACCGACTGTGGATGCACGGTGCCAAACACCAGCGCCGTGGTGGTGCCGTTGCTTAATAATTGGCTAAGGAAAAATGCCGACATTTTTGCCGCGTGCGAGCTGTCCTGATACTGGCTTTCCACCGGGAACGTGTAGGTCTGGAGCCACTCGAGAAGCTGCTCGCCATACGCGCCGATCATTTCAGTTTGCGGATAATGCAGATGGGTATCGACGAAGCCTGGAATGATCAGTTTGCCGCGATAATCGACGTAATCATTTTCCTCACGCAGATAAATGCGCCCTTCTTCCCACGGCAATAATGCGACGATGATTCCATCGCTCAGAAATAACAATGCGTCTTCGTGATGGCGGGCGTTCGCCAGTAATTCATCCGGGCGGGTTCCGGTTTGGGTGATGTCGAAAAACTGACCGCGCAATGCCTGCGTGTAATTAACTGTCATCGCCGTACCTGTAATTGGTTTGTGAAGAATGAGTTAACTATTGCAATGTTGATGCCAGATTGCCGTTTGGCTTTAATCAGTTTGATAACAGTAGCTTAGATTACATTTTTGGTTGTTGCGCAACATTTGCGCAACTTTCAGGCATGCAAACGGTTGCTTATCATTGCAATCGGTTGCCTTTCTCATTTAAAACGAGGGATCGCGAGAATGGCGAGAAAATCTGCGCGATGCTGGTGCAGTGTGAAACCCTTGCTGCACCAGCACTGCGCAAGGGCTGCAGGGCTTAACTTCAATTATCGAAAATAGCGTTCGCGTGCTAAGGTATTACGACACAAAAAGCGTTGAGGAACAGTGAGATGATTATTTTAGTGACCGGCGCTACTGCCGGATTTGGTGAGAGCATTACTCGTCGTTTCGTCCAGCAAGGCCACAAAGTGATTGCCACTGGCCGCCGCCTGGAGCGCCTGCAAGAGCTGAAAGACGAACTGGGCGACAGCATTATTACGCTGCAACTTGATGTGCGTAACCGCGCGGCGATTGAACAAGCGATGGAACAATTGCCTGCCGAGTGGCGCAACATTGACATCCTTGTGAACAACGCCGGTCTGGCGTTGGGCATGGAACCGGCTCATAAAGCTGACGCTGATGACTGGGAAACGATGATTGATACCAACAACAAAGGCCTGGTTTATATGACTCGCGCCGTGTTGCCAGGCATGGTTGAGCGTAACCGTGGCCACATTATCAATATCGGTTCTACTGCGGGAAGCTGGCCGTATGCGGGCGGTAACGTTTATGGCGCAACCAAAGCGTTTGTGCGCCAGTTCAGCCTGAACCTACGTGCCGACCTGCACAAAACGGCTATTCGTGTGACGGATATTGAACCGGGTCTGGTTGGTGGAACCGAGTTCTCAAATGTGCGTTTCAAAGGCGACGACGGCAAAGTAGAGAAAACCTACGAAAATGCCAATGCGCTGACGCCTGAAGATGTGACGGAAGCCGTGTGGTGGGTGGCGACATTACCGAAACATGTCAACATCAACACCCTTGAAATGATGCCTGTTAGCCAGTCATTTGCGGGGCTTAGCGTTCACCGCGAAGGTTAATCGCCTTGCCCATATCTGGAGGTTTTCAGGTATGGGCGACCACGCAAATAAATGTTAAATTTGCTTGGTTCTTCAACGATAAGAAAAAAAATCATGTTACCGTCAATTTTGCTCAACCCCACTCAACCTGTGAACCAACAAATCTACCGTATTTTACGCCGGGATATTGTTCGTTGCCTGATTCCGCCAGGTACGCCGCTTTCCGAAAAAGAAGTGTCGATTCGCTTTGAAGTCTCTCGCCAACCGGTGCGTGAAGCCTTTATTAAACTGGCAGAAACGGGGCTGGTGCAGATTCGCCCGCAGCGCGGCACTTACGTGAATAAGATTTCTGTCAGCCAGGTGAAGAACGGGTGTTTTGTGCGTGAAGCCATTGAACGCGCGGTCGTCAAGCGTGCGGCGAGTATGGCGACGGATGAACATTTGTATATGCTCGAACAGTTGCTTAATCAGCAACGCACGGCGATTGACCGCAATCAAATGGATGATTTTTTCCAGCTTGATGACGAATTTCATGAGCAGTTAGCGCTGGTTGCGGATTGCCGCCTGGCGTGGGAAACGGTCGAGAATATTAAAGCCACCATGGACCGCGTGCGTTATATGAGCCTTGACCATATTTCGCCGCCAGAAATGTTGCTCGCACAACATTACGATATCTTTGAAGCGCTTAAACAGCATGATGAAAATGGTGTCGATCAAGCGATGCATCGCCATCTGCATGAGATCAGTCAGTCAATATTGTTGATTCGTAAAGAGAAGCGCGACTGGTTTACTGAAGAGTAAATCTTGAAAGGCAAGGTTTGGCGTAGGTCGGATAAGCGCAGCGCCATCCGGCAAAAAGGGGGACGTCGCTTTCGCTAATCCCCCTTAGCAGCAAAAATTTAGAACTTCGCTACCGTCGCTTTCGCGCCGTTTTCACGTAAAGCCAGGTAAGATTCAATCACCTGATTGACGAATTTCGCGTTAGCAGGCAGGTCTTCACCGAAGATAGTTTTCAGCCCCAGCAGAGCTTTAACACGGGATTCCCCTTCTTTGCTCGCCGCAACCGCTTGTTGGATTGCAGGCAGCAACGGATCACAAACTTCGATAGCCGTACCTTGTTCGTCCACGCCACCGACATAACGCATCCAACCTGCCACGCCCAGTGCCAGAAGATCAAACTTCGTGCCGTTTGCCAGGTGGCAACGGATGGAGTCTAACCAACGCTGTGGCAATTTCTGGCTGCCATCCATCGCGATTTGCCAGGTACGGTGACGCAGTGCCGGGTTGGTGTAACGCGCAATCAGTGAATCAGCATATTTTGCCAGGTCAACGCCCTGCACTTTCAGGGTTGGCGCTTGTTCCTGCAACATCAATGCATGGGCAGTGCGACGGTAGTTTTCGTCCTGCATACATTCGGAAATGTGCTGATAACCCGCCAGATACCCCAAATACGCCAGGAATGAGTGGCTGCCGTTCAGCATACGCAGTTTCATTTCTTCGTATGGCAGTACGTCTTTCACCAGCTCCGCACCGGCTTTTTCCCACTCCGGGCGACCCGCAACGAAGTTATCTTCGATAACCCACTGACGGAATGGCTCACACGCAATGGCGACAGGGTCAACAACGCCGGTTGCCTGTGCCACTTGCTCGAGGGTTTCTGCGGTAGCAGCCGGAACAATACGGTCAACCATGGTGGATGGGAAAGTCACATTCGCTTTAATCCACTGTGCCAGTTCCGGGTTAATCGCCTGCGCGTAAGCAGTAATCACGTTACGGGTGACGTGGCCGTTTTCCGGCATGTTGTCGCAAGACATCACGCTGAATGCTGGCAGACCAGCCGCTTTACGACGCGCCAGTGCTTCAACAATCACGCCGGGTGCAGATTTTGGCTGCTGCGGGTTGGCGAGGTCGTGCGCAATTAATGGGTGATCCAGCAGAATGGTGCCGGTTGCCGGAGTATGGCAGTAGCCTTTTTCCGTCACGGTTAAGGAAACAATCGCCACTTCCGGCTGCGTCATGGCGGTGAACACCGCTTCCAGGCCATCAACCTGCGCGTGGATGGCGTTTTTCACCACACCCACAACGCGGCAATGCCATGCGTCAGCAGACATTTCTGCCACGCTATAAAGGTTGTCTTGCTGTTTTAAATCAGCAATTTGCTGCTCGCCGCCAATCAGGTTGACTTCACAGTAACCCCAGTCGCTGCCGTGTTCGTTTGCCAGGATGTCAGCGTAAACTGCCTGATGAGCGCGATGGAAAGCGCCAAAACCGAGATGAACGATGCGTGAAACCAGTTTGCTACGGTCGTATTGAGGGACAATAGCTTTTGCAGATAAGAGCTTGTTTTCCATTTTGAAACTCGCTGTTTAGTAGCTGTGTAGTTAATCGCTATGTAGTAACTTGCGGACAAGCACAGACTACCTGCTATGGTAGTCTGCATATTGATTTGCATTAAACTTTTGTGCATTTGGTATGACACGAAAACGAAGGTGTATAACAACTCACATTTTCGTCTTTCAATGCTTAGTGAGAACTTGCTACCAGCGGAGTTTGTGTTTTCGGCTGTTTGATGACGAAGAACACCAGTATCGCGCCGAGTGCCGCCACGCCACCCGCCAGCATAAAGGCGCTGTCGAATTTGCCGGTGTGCTGCACGATGTAACCGGTGACGACAGGCCCGATGATGCCTGAAACGCTGCCGATTAAGTGAATGAAACCACTGACGCTGCCGATGCGGGTTTTGGTGACCACGTCCTGAATAATCGCCCAGTAAATTGCGCCAGTGACATAAAGGAAGAAGATAGAAACCGACATTAATATCACCGCCGGAACCACCTGGCTGACCGTCCCTGCCAGGGCGACACAAATGGCGGCGGCTAATAAGCAAACCACTAATACTATTTTACGCGATAATAATAATTTCCCGGTCATGCGTAATATCGTATCCGAAATAACACCGCTTAATGCCAGCCCAACAAAACCAACAATCCACGGAATAACGGTGGTAATGCTCATTTCTTTAATATTCAGACCGTGTGCCTGAACTAAATATGAAGGGAACCAGCTGAGGAAGAAGAATAAAATATAGTTGTAACAGAAGAAGGCGAAAGCCGTGACCAGAATAATAGGCTTTTTAAGATAAAATCCCAGCGTATGCCCGGAAACATCACCATCCAGTTCCTGAGTATCGCCGCCGTTTTGCGCTTTCATAAGTGCAATAAGCTCACGCTCCTGGGCGCTCACGCGGCTGCTTTTTTCCGGGTTATCCGCAACGATAAAGAACCAGATCAGCATCCAGACAATACCGATGCCGCAGATAATCATAAACGCCGGACGCCAGCCAAATGACAAAGCCAGATATCCAACAATCGGGCCAGCAACGGCACCACCCAAAGGCGAACCGGCACTTAAAAAGCCCACGGCTGTTGCGGCCTGTTTTCGCGGGAACCAGCCATTTATCATCTTGTTGGCCGAGGAACAAATTGGCCCTTCTGCCATACCAAACAGCACGCGCAGTACCAGCATTGACCAGAATCCGGTGGCAAGCGCGGTCATGCCGCAGAAGATTGACCACATGCCAACGGCGCACCCCAGAACAATCATCGGGCCGAATTTATCAACCGCCAGTCCGCCAATAAAGTTAAACAACGCGTAACCAAAAAAGAAACTGCCGAAAATCATCCCGAACTCTTCGGGGTTAATTGTCAGGTCTTTTTCTATCATGGGAAGCGTAATAGATAATGCCACTCTATCGAGGTAATTGATCATGTAGACCATAAATAACAGGAACACGATCACCCAACGTAAATTCTTAACCATAAAAACTCCGTTCTTTATAATAGGTATAAATGTAGGGTACGCAGAACAGTCAAATAAGCGTGTGTGACGACCAATTAAAACTTCAGCAATACTTTGCAGCACTGCTTCTGATCTTTCTCAAATAACTCCATCGCTTCCAGCACCTGCAAATAAGGGAATTGATGCGTGATTAATTTTTCCGGTTGAATTTTCCGCTCGCTCATCCAGCTGATCACTAGCGGGAAACGGTTGCTGTTTAACCGGGAGCTGTAAATAGTGAGTTCTTTACTGGTGATGGCCTGCTGGCTTAACACACAAGGGTCTGAGGAAAAGCCCATAATCCCGATACGTGCGGCCGGTGACGCGAGGCTGATGGCCTCCGGTAAAATCGACGGATGACAGGCGGCATCAATAATCAGCGTCGGGCGAATGCCGAGCGCTTCCAGTTCGGTTTTTAAGTCAATGCTGGCGTTATTGATAACGCGATCGGCCCCGTTGGCTTTCGCCATGGCAAGGCGTTCATCAATGCGGTCGGCCACAATAATTTCTTTTACGCCGTAGACACCGCGCAGCGCCTGAATTGAAGTTAGCCCCATCGGCCCGGCGCCATAAAGCAGTACCGTGTCGAGCGGGCCTGGATTCATTTGGGAGCAAATATTGGCCGCAATGGTAAACGGCTCAACCATCGTCGCTTCGTTATCGGGAATGGCGTCCGGCACGACGTGGGCGTTTTTCGCAGGCAGCGTGATGTATTCACTAAACCCGCCATCACGATGCACACCGATAACCTGGAGTTCCGCACATACGTTTGGCCGCCCCACCGCGCAAGGATAACAATGGCCGCAACTGACCACCGGATCCCCAACGACGCGTTCGCCAAGGCGCGAACTTTCAACACCTTCACCCACCGCATCGATATGCCCAAAAAATTCATGACCAATCACACGGGGATATTTCACAAAGGGATTGTGTCCACGGTAAATGTGCACGTCGGAGCCACAAATCCCGGCATTCGTGACACGAATCCTGACTTCGCCAGCCAACGGTTGCGGTATGACTCGCTCTTCAATCACCAGGTTTCCTGGCTGCTGTATGGTGATGCTTTTCATGATTTTTTCTCCCGTTACCAGTTCCACAAGGTGCCATCTTCGAGGCGCGCGACCGGCAAATATGCTGGTTCGTACGGATACTTCGCGGCGAGCTTTTCATCAAACTCGATACCGATACCTGGCTTATCGCCGGGATGCATAAAGCCGTTATCAAACGTCCAGTTATGCGGGAACACTTCGAGCATTTGTTCGGAATAGCCCATGTATTCCTGCACGCCAAAATTCGGCACCCACAGGTCAAAGTGCAGCGCGGCTGCCATACAAACAGGGGAAAGATCTGACGGGCCGTGAGATCCGGTACGCACCTGGTAAAGCGAGGCGAAATCAGCGATGCGGCGCATGCCCGTGATACCGCCCGCGTGAGTAATCGTGGTGCGGATGTAATCGATAAGCTGCTCTTCGATGAGCTGTTTGCAATCCCAGATGCTGTTAAATACTTCGCCAACGGCGATTGGCGTGACGGTGTGCTGGCGAATCAGGCGGAAGCATTCCTGGTTTTCAGCAGGCGTCGGATCTTCCATCCAGAACAGGCGGTAATCTTCGATGCTTTTGCCAAAGCGCGCGGCTTCGATGGGCGTCAGGCGGTGGTGCATGTCGTGCAACAAATGTTCGTTGAAGCCAAACTTATTGCGCACCGCCTCGAATAACTTAGGGGTGAAATCGAGATATTTTTCCGTCGACCATAATTGCTCTTCTGGCCAGTCACCTTTGGTGGCTGGTTCGTACGCCAGACCTTTCCCTTTCGCCATGCCATACGTGGTTTTCATGCCCGGCACGCCGCACTGCACGCGAATCGCTTTAAAGCCCTGCTCTTTATGACGAGCATAATCTTCGAGCACATCGTCAATGGAATGCCCGGTGGTGTGACAATAAACCATCACGCCTTCACGCGATGCGCCGCCGAGTAATTGGTATAAAGGCATGTTGGCCGCTTTGGCTTTAATGTCCCACAGCGCCACGTCGACGGCAGAAATCGCCGACATCGTCACCGGCCCGCGTCGCCAGTAAGCGCCTTTGTAGAAGAACTGCCAGATATCTTCGATGCGGTGAGCATCACGGCCAATCAACTGCGGGCAAACGTGATCTTTCAGATACGATGCCACCGACAGTTCGCGACCATTTAACGTGGCATCGCCCAGCCCGGTAATGCCGTCGTCGGTAGTAATTTTCAGCGTGACAAAGTTACGCCCAGGACAAGTGACAAACACTTCTGCTTTTACAATCTTCATGCGGATTTCCTTACAGCTCAGTAGACCGATGTTCTTAATGAGCGAGAAATTAACCGCATCACAACTACCATACAAGTATGTTTAAGCTAATTTGACGAGTTGAGTCACAAATATTTTGTGATTCTTGCTGTGGGTTACATCAGAAATGCGAAGTGTTTTGTGCAGGAACAATGAAGAAATATCCGTATAAACAACTCGTTTTGCCCACGTTCAGCGCCGTTGCAAAAAATAACAAGGTTGTTTTGATCATATTGAACGTTGTCTGGGATAATGGGGTCAAAAGTGCACCATCAGGTACGCATCGCGCACCGTGGTATATTTAAAAGTGAGCTACACCCATAAAGGAAAATTCAATGAACACAATCCTTCGCAAACGTCTGTCTGTGGCAATGCCACTGGCATTGTTGCTGAGTGCATTTGCGTTTGTTCAACCCGCTCAGGCTCAGACTAATAAGCTGATTATTGAGTCGGGCGACAATGCGCAAACTCGCCAGGATGCGGCGATGGACAAAGAGCAATGGAATGACACTCGCTCTCTGCGCCAGAAAGTGAACAAACGTGCTGAAAAAGAGTGGGACAAAACTGACACCGCTTTTGATGCTCAGGACAATTGCCAGAAAAGCGCCAACGTCAACGCCTATTGGGAACCGAATACCCTGCGTTGCCTTGACCGCCGTACAGGCCGTACTGTTGCTCCATAACTGCGCGTCGTTAATCAATAAGGCTTCTTAAGAGAAGCCTTATGCATTTTGAAAGGAATTCAAATGAGCCAGGAACTTCCCATTAAGCTTCGCCCTCTTGAGCGTGAAGATCTGCGTTTTGTTCACCAACTCGATAATAACGCCAGCGTGATGCGCTATTGGTTCGAAGAGCCTTACGAGGCCTTTGTCGAGCTGTCCGATCTTTATGACAAGCATATTCATGACCAAAGCGAGCGCCGCTTTGTTATTGAATGCAATGGTGAAAAGGCAGGTCTGGTTGAACTGGTAGAAATTAACCATGTTCACCGCCGTGCTGAATTCCAGATAATCATTTCGCCAGATTATCAGGGCAAAGGTCTGGCCTCGCGCGCTGCTAAGCTTGCGATGGATTACGGCTTTATGGTGCTCAATCTGTATAAGCTGTATTTGATTGTTGATAAAGAGAATGAAAAAGCCGTGCACATCTATAAGAAGCTGGGCTTTATGGTGGAAGGTGAGTTAATCCACGAGTTCTTTATTAATGGTGAATATCGCAACACGATTCGGATGTGTATTTTCCAGCATCAATATCTGGCAGAACACAAAACTGCGGGGAATATTTTAAAACCGACGGCGCAGTAACCGAAACCCTATCACTCTTAAACTGCCGTAGTGATAGGGTCTGGTGGACGTTACGCCAGGTTTAGCGTGGCGCGGTGTTTTGCGGATTCCATGCCCAGCTCAATCATTTCCATCACCTGAATCGCCTGCGCCGCCGGAACCGGGTTTTCCCCGTGGCCTGTCAGTGCATCACGAATCGCCGCGTAATACGCCGGATAATTCCCCGGCACCGTCAGCAAGGTTTGTTCCGCCATCACGTCGCCCTGCGCCAGCGTTAACACGCCATCGCGCATATCGTAACCCCAGTCTTCCTGCGGCAAACGCTCGCCTGATTTCAGGCGGTCTTCCTGCGGATCGAGGCCATATTTGATGTAGCTACCACGCGCACCGTGCACGATGTAACGTGCCGTTTCAGCCGCAGCCAGCAACGTGCCATGTAACACAACACGACGTTGTGGATACGCCAGCACCGCATGGAAGTAATCCGTGGCCTGCGCGCCTGGACGCAACTGGCCTAAATCCACCGTCAGGCTGACGGGCAGACCGAAGAGATTCAACGCCTGGTCAATAAGATGCGGGCCTAAGTCGTACCAGATCCCACTCCCGACGCCCGCCTGCTCGCGCCAGCGGTTACGTACCTGCGGGCGATAACGGTCAAAATGCGATTCAAAATAAGCCACTTCGCCCAGCGTACCGTCTGCCAGCAGCGCTTTCAGAGTTAAGAAGTCACTGTCCCAGCGGCGGTTGTGGAACACCGAAAGCAACAGGCCGCAGCTTTTCGCCAACGCGTCCAGCTCACGCGCTTGTGACAACGTCACGGTAAACGGCTTGTCGACAACGACATGTTTACCGGCTTCCAGCGCCGCTTTTGCCAGCGGGAAGTGGGTGTCGTTTGGCGTTGGAATGACAATTAAGTCGATATTAGGATCGTTGAACAGATGATGAGGATCAGAGACTACCGGCATGTTTGGCCAGTCAGCATGAACTTTCGTGGCATCACTGCTGGAAACACCGGCCAGAACCATGCCAGGCGTGCCCACAATTAAGGGTGCATGAAAAGTCTTACTGGCGTAACCATAGCCGATTAGTCCGACACGAATGTTATCACTCATTTGTTTTCCTCATAATTTTGGACGGCCTATTTTGACACCATCCCGGCAATTGTAACAACAGGTAATTATATTGTTGCGATTGAGTTGCACACTTCCCCATCACCAGTAAATTCGGCATTCCCGGGATACTCAAGCCGCCTCAATGTGTTAATGAAAACTCCTAAAAAGTCAATATCACGCTATTTCTTGCACTGTCTGCGTTCATTTCCGTTTATTATTCATGCAAATTAGATGCACAGCGTACCCCCATTTATCTCTCTTTGCATGGATGACTGCCTCTCATGACCGCTCTCGATTATTTAATGAAATTTCGCAAAATTAGTTCCTCCGAAAGTCTGGAAAAACTGTTCGACCATCTTAATTACACCCTGACTGATGATAATGAATTAATGAATATGTATCGTGCCGCCGATCACCGTCGGGCGGAATTAGTTTCTGGTGGCCGTCTTTTTGATTTGGGGCGCGTGCCAAAATCCGTCTGGCGTTATGTCGTCTAGCGCAGCTTGCGGTAGCAAAGCGTTAAAAAAACCTTATAATCCTCCCGCCTTATGAATCTCATAAGGAAAGTCTCATTCTTTTTCGGGAGGTAACATGACGACAACGCAAGTTTCTGCTCCAGCACCCCGCATTGCAGGCTGGCTTCTTGCCCCTCTCGCCTGGCTTCTGATGACCTTACTCAGCAGCAGTATTGCGGTCGCCATTTATCTTATGATGCTCATCTCGCCAGAAAGCCATCGACTTATGAGCGCGCAAGGCCCCAAAATGGTGATCTTTTGGTACACCTCGATTGCCTGTGCTATCGCGATGTGGGGTTATACCGTGTGGTTGACTATCGCTTTCTTCAAACGTCGTAAGAATGTGGTACGTCATTATATTCTTTGGTTATTGTTGTCGGTGTTGTTGGCGATTAAAGCCTTCGCGTTTTCCCCGGTGAGTGATGATCTGGCATTGCGCCAGTTAATGTTCCCACTGTTGGCTGCCGCTTTGCTGGTTCCGTACCTTAAGCGTTCGCAGCGCGTGAAGCAGACATTTATCAACCCGTAGTTTCGCCGTAATAACCTTATAAACGCCCAGTTGTCGTCATCGGTCCGTTAGACGATAATAGGCGGCTTTTTTTGTTTCAGGTCTTATTCATGACAGATTATTTGCTGCTCTTTGTGGGTACGGTGCTGGTCAATAACTTCGTATTAGTGAAGTTTCTTGGCCTGTGTCCGTTTATGGGTGTTTCCAAAAAACTGGAAACGGCCATCGGCATGGGGCTGGCGACCACTTTCGTACTGACGCTGGCGTCTATTTGCGCATGGCTGGTCAACGAGTTGATCCTTATTCCTCTTGACCTGGTCTATTTGCGCACGCTGGCGTTTATCCTGGTGATTGCCGTGGTTGTGCAATTTACCGAAATGGTGGTGCGCAAAACCAGCCCGGCCCTTTATCGCCTGTTGGGCATCTTTTTACCGCTGATTACCACCAACTGCGCGGTGCTCGGCGTGGCATTGCTCAATATCAATCTCGGCCATAACTTCCTGCAATCAGCGCTGTATGGTTTTTCTGCCGCCGTGGGTTTCTCGCTGGTGATGGTGTTGTTTGCAGCGATTCGCGAGCGTTTAGCGGTTGCCGATGTGCCCGCCCCCTTCCGTGGGAATGCCATTGCACTGATCACCGCTGGCTTGATGTCTCTGGCCTCTATGGGCTTTAGCGGGTTGGTGAAGTTCTGATGAGTACCATTTGGATTGCTGTTATTGCGCTGGGCCTGTTGGGTCTGGTCTTCGGGTTGATCCTCGGGTATGCCTCGCGTCGTTTTCGCGTCGAAGAAGACCCGATTGTCGATAAACTGGACGAACTGCTGCCGCAGAGCCAATGCGGGCAATGTGGTTATCCAGGCTGCCGCCCGTATGCGGAAGCTGTCGGAAATCAGGGCGCAAAAATCAACTTGTGCGCTCCTGGCGGCGAAGCCGTGATGCACAAAATAGCCACCTTATTAAATGTCGACCCGCAACCTATTGAAGGCGACGCCCAAGCGCAAGAACCCGTGCGCATGCTGGCGGTTATCGACGAACCCAATTGCATTGGCTGCACCAAGTGCATCCAGGCCTGCCCGGTGGATGCCATTGTCGGTGCCACCCGCGCCATGCATACCGTAATCAGTGACCTTTGCACCGGATGCAATTTATGTGTCGACCCGTGCCCTACGCGCTGCATTGAGCTGCGCCCGGTCGAAACCACCACAGAAAGCTGGAAGTGGGATCTGCAAACCATCCCGGTTAGACTCATTCCGGTGGAGCAAAATGCTTAAGTTATTTACCCGTTTCAAAAAAGATAAAATCTGGGATTTCGATGGTGGCATTCATCCACCCGAAATGAAAACTCAGTCAAACGGCACGCCGCTGCGCCAGGTTCCTCTGCCACAAAAACTGGTTATTCCGTTGAAGCAGCACATTGGTGCTGAAGGCGAGCTGTGCGTGAAAGCTGGCGATTACGTGCTGCGCGGCCAACCTTTGACTCGCGGGCGCGGTCGTATGTTGCCGGTTCATGCTCCCACTTCCGGCACCATCACGGCTATTGCACCCCAATCCACCGCCCATCCTTCGGCGCTGGCGGAACTGAGCGTGATTATTGAAGCCGATGGCGAAGATAAATGGTTCGAACGCGATGGCTGGCATGATTATGCGTTGCATAGCCGCGAAGAGTTAATTGAGCGTATTCATCAGTTTGGTGTGGCCGGTTTAGGCGGCGCGGGTTTCCCGACCGGCAATAAATTGCTCGGTGGTGGCGATAAAATCGACACGCTGCTCATCAACGCCGCCGAATGCGAGCCGTATATTACCGCCGATGACCGCCTGATGCAGGATTGCGCCGCGCAAATCATCGATGGCGTGCGTATTCTTGCCCATGTTTTGCAGCCCAAGCGCGTGTTAATCGGCATTGAAGATAACAAACCGCAGGCCATTTCGATGATGCGTGCGGTGCTGTGCAATACTCATGGCATTGAGTTGCGCGTGATCCCAACGAAGTATCCTTCCGGTGGCGCCAAGCAGCTCACGCAAATTTTGACCGGGAAACAAGTTCCGCAAGGTGGTCGTTCGTCCGATATTGGCGTGCTGATGCAAAACGTCGGCACGGCTTTTGCCGTCAAGCGCGCCATCATCGACGGTGAACCTTTAACCGAACGTGTGGTGACGTTAACCGGCGGAGCGGTTCAGCAACCAGGTAATGTCTGGGCACGTTTAGGTACGCCAGTTCGCCATTTGTTGGATTTTGCCGGGTTCCGCCCAGGACATGACCAACAGGTGATTATGGGCGGGCCGTTAATGGGCTTCAGCCTGCCGTGGCTCGATGTTCCGGTCGTCAAAATTACTAACTGCTTGCTGGCCCCTTCCGCCAGTGAAATGGGCCAGCAACAAGAAGAACAGAGCTGTATCCGTTGTAGCGCATGTGCTGATTCCTGCCCTGCTGATTTATTACCCCAGCAGCTTTACTGGTTCAGCCGTGGGCAACAGCACGATAAGGCGCAGGCTCATAACCTGAAAGACTGCATCGAATGCGGCGCTTGTGCCTACGTTTGCCCGAGTAATATTCCGCTGGTGCAGTATTTCCGCCAGGAAAAGGCCGAGATCCGCGAAATCGAGTTGGAAGCCAAACGCACGGCTGAAGCGAAAGTTCGCTTCGAGGCGCGCCAGGCACGACTCGATCGCGAGAAAGCCGCACGTCTTGAACGTCACAAACAGGCGGCGGTTCAGCCAACAACCAAAGACAATGACGCGATTCAGGCCGCTCTTGCCCGGGTGAAAAGTAAGAATGCCCAGGGCAGTGAACCGATTGTGATTAAAGCGGGTACTTTGCCAGACAACCAGCAAGTGATTGCTGCGCGTGAAGCCCGTAAAGCACAGGCGCGCGCACGTCAGGCTGAGAAAGAAACACCAGAACCGCAATCTGAAGCCAGCGTTGCTGACCCGCGTAAAGCAGCGGTTGAAGCGGCTATTGCGCGTGCAAAAGCGCGTAAAGCGGCGCAATCCAGCGAAACCGCAGCGCCTGTCGAAGTGGCTAAAACTGAAACGGTTGACCCGCGCAAAGCGGCGGTCGAAGCCGCCATTGCTCGTGCAAAAGCGCGTAAAGCGGCGCAGGCCGAGCAACAATCTGAAGAAACACCTGCTGAAGAACAAGATCCGCGTAAAGCCGCCGTAGCTGCGGCGATTGCCCGAGTTCAGGCACGAAAAGCGGCGCAACAGATGGCATCAGAGGAATAAATGGTTTTTAAGATAGCAAGTTCCCCCTATACCCATAACCAACGCAGCACATCGCGAATTATGCTGCTGGTGACTTATGCCACTTTGCCGGGAATGGCGATGCTGTGGTACTGGTTTGGTTGGGGCAGTCTGGTGCAAATCGCATTAGGTATTCTGACGGCAGTCGCCGCAGAGCTGCTGGTACTGAAACTGCGCAAACAACCGCTGCGAATTTTGGGCGATAATTCTGCCGCATTGACCGGCCTGCTGCTGGGCATCAGTATCCCGCCGTTTGCCCCGTGGTGGATGGTTGTTCTCGGTACGGTGTTTGCGGTGATCATCGCAAAACAATTGTATGGCGGTTTGGGTCATAACCCGTTTAACCCGGCGATGGTCGGTTATGTGGTGTTGCTGATTGCTTTCCCGGTACAAATGACTTCATGGCTGCCGCCACACACGCTTGCCGCCACGGTGCCAGGTTTTGCCGATTCGCTGCACGCTATTTTCTCCGGTACGACGGTGGCGGGCGACACCATGTCGCAGTTGCGCATGGGCATCGACGGCATTAGTCAGGCCACACCGCTGGACACCTTTAAAACGGGCTTACGTGCCGGGCATTCGGCGACGGATTTGCTGCAAGAACCGATTTACACTGGCGTGCTGGCGGGAATCGGCTGGCAATGGGTTAACCTTGCGTTTCTCGCAGGCGGCCTGTTCCTGCTGATCAAAGGCACGATTCGCTGGCATATTCCGGTCAGCTTCCTGCTGGCATTAGCCGTGTGTTCCACGCTGGGCTGGATGTTCTCCCCGGAAAAGTGTGCCTCACCGCTGATTCATCTGTTCTCGGGTGCAACGATGCTCGGGGCGTTCTTTATTCTTACCGATCCGGTCACCGCTTCAACCACCAATCGTGGACGCCTGATTTTTGGCGCACTGGCAGGCTTATTGGTTTGGCTGATTCGCACCTACGGCGGTTATCCGGATGGCGTGGCGTTCGCCGTATTACTGGCGAATATTACCGTGCCGCTGATTGACTACTACACCCGCCCTCGCGCTTACGGGCATCGCTAAGGAATCGTCATGCTGAAAACAATGCAAAAACATGGCGTGACTCTGGCGCTGTTTGCCGCCCTGGCAACCGGGCTAACGGCAGTGGTTAACGCGTTAACTAAAGACACCATCGAGCAGCAAGCCGTCGCACAGCAGAAGCTGTTGTTCGATCAGGTTATTAGTCCTGATAGTTACGACAATAATATTCAGACCAGTTGTGTTGTCGTCAACGATTCACCATTAGGCAAAGGCGAGCGCCATATTTATGTGGCACGTAAAGGCCAACAGCCCATTGCCGTAGTGATGGAAACCACCGCACCCGACGGCTATTCCGGGGCGATTCAGCTGCTCGTCGCGGCTGATTTTAACGGCAAAGTTTTAGGTTCGCGTGTGACGGCACACCATGAAACACCGGGCCTGGGTGACAAAATCGAAACTCGCCTGAGCGACTGGATTACCCATTTTGCTGGTAAAACCATTCAGGGCAATGATGACCCTAGTTGGGCAGTGAAGAAAGACGGCGGTCAGTTTGACCAGTTTACCGGTGCGACCATTACCCCACGCGCGGTTGTCAATGCGGTAAAACGTGCGGGATTGTTCGCAAAAACATTACCCGCGCAAGTGGATAACTTACCTGTTTGTGGAGCACAGCCATGAGCGAAGTAAAAGATATTGTCGTTCAGGGGCTTTGGAAGAATAACTCCGCCCTGGTGCAGTTGCTGGGCCTGTGCCCGCTGCTGGCGGTCACTTCCACGGCGACAAACGCGCTAGGCCTTGGCCTTGCAACAACGCTGGTTCTGGTGCTCACCAACAGCGCCGTGTCTGCGCTACGCCGCTGGGTTCCTGCCGAAATTCGTATCCCGATTTATGTGATGATCATCGCCTCGGTGGTCAGCACCGTTCAGATGCTGATCAACGCGTATGCCTACGGTTTGTATCAGTCATTAGGGATTTTCATTCCGCTGATTGTCACCAACTGTATCGTGATTGGCCGCGCCGAGGCGTTTGCCGCCAAAAGCAGCGTGCCGCTCGCCGCTCTCGATGGATTTGCCATCGGGATGGGGGCCACCAGCGCGATGTTTGTATTAGGCTCGTTGCGTGAAATCATCGGTAACGGAACGCTGTTTGACGGTGCCGATGCCTTGCTCGGCGGTTGGGCAAAAGTTTTACGCATTGAAGTGTTCCATACCGACACACCTTTCCTGCTGGCGATGTTGCCACCGGGGGCGTTTATCGGCCTGGGCTTAATGCTGGCAGTTAAATATCTTATTGATGAAAAAATGAAAACGCGCCGCGCAGCGAAAGCTGTTGCAACGGAAGGTACTCCAGAGAAAGCGTAATGAATAAGAGCAAACGGCTAGAGATCCTCACGCGTCTGCGTGATAACAATCCGCACCCCACGACTGAGCTGCAATTTAGCTCGCCGTTTGAATTACTGATAGCCGTGTTGCTTTCAGCGCAGGCCACGGACGTCAGCGTGAATAAAGCGACGGCAAAGTTGTATCCGGTGGCGAACACACCGCAAGCGATGCTGGAGCTTGGTGTGGATGGCATCAAGTCTTACATCAAAACCATCGGCCTGTTTAACAGCAAGGCCGAGAACGTGATTAAGACCTGCCGGATGCTGATTGAATTGCATAACGGCGAAGTGCCGGAAGACCGCGCAGCTTTGGAAGCGTTACCCGGCGTCGGTCGCAAAACAGCAAACGTGGTGCTTAACACGGCTTTTGGCTGGCCGACTATTGCGGTCGACACTCATATCTTCCGTGTATGTAATCGCACTAACTTCGCGCCTGGTAAGAATGTTGAGCAGGTCGAAGAAAAACTGCTGAAAGTGGTTCCGGCAGAATTTAAGGTTGATTGCCACCACTGGCTGATTCTGCATGGCCGCTACACTTGCATCGCCCGCAAGCCGCGCTGTGGCTCATGCATCATCGAAGATCTCTGTGAGTACAAAGAGAAAGTCGAACTCTAAATACATTCGCCTGCTGTATGAGTAGCAGGCGGATTCCACGCGTATTCCCTCCTCTCTTTAATTCGCCCTCATTCAATGGCTTTGTTCTGCAAAACCTCGCCGCTTCGTTTACATCCTGCGGTGAATAATTACCCGAACAGGTTAATCGTTTTTTTACGATAAGAATTTTCCATAACTATGTGACGCAGATCACACTGATAACCTGATGTTAAAATTACGTCATCAAAATGAAACAAATAACCGCGTATTCATCAATGAATACACGACTTAGGCAGTACAATAGCCTGCACAAATCTTTACACCCCGCCCATATCACTAGACATTCGCCTTTAAAGCAGAATATATAACTAAATTTTATTATTTTTGTTCTTATGAAAGACAAAAAATCGCCAAAGCGCATTTTGATAAAATTTAACGCTGAATAACAAATTGCTTTCAGGAGCATTATTCCACGTAGGATAAATGTAACAGATTATTGCAAACCTCTTGCCTGATGGCCCAGGATAGTGAACATTACCCGCCGTTTCCCCCTTTCTAATAATTAAAAGGTGAATGCCAACGGCATGACGCCTGCAAAATTCCTGTTAATAGTGGGATGTAAAAAAAGAGGTATATGTGTCGACTGCAAACAAAAAACCAGCAGAAAGCGTTAGTCTGAACGCTTTCAAACAACCTAAATCGTTCTACCTGATTTTCTCTATCGAATTATGGGAGCGTTTTGGCTACTACGGCCTGCAAGGCATCATGGCCGTTTACCTGGTCAAAATGCTGGGTATGTCCGAAGCTGACTCCATCACCCTGTTCTCTTCCTTCAGCGCACTGGTCTACGGAATGGTTGCGATTGGTGGTTGGTTGGGCGATAAAGTTCTCGGCACCAAACGTGTCATTGTGCTCGGTACAATAGTGCTGGCTATCGGTTACGCGCTGGTAGCTTACTCGGGTCACGATGTGGGTATCGTGTATATGGGTATGGCGACTATCGCCGTGGGTAACGGTCTGTTTAAGGCTAACCCATCTTCCCTGCTTTCTACTTGCTATGATAAAGACGACCCACGTTTGGACGGTGCATTCACTATGTACTACATGTCCATCAACATCGGTTCGTTCTTCTCTATGCTTGCCACGCCGTGGTTGGCAGCAAAGTATGGCTGGAGCGTTGCGTTCTCCCTGAGCTTCGTGGGTATGCTGATCACTCTCGTGAACTTTATGTTCTGCAAGAAGTGGGTCAAAAACCACGGTTCTAAACCTGACTTCCAGCCGGTGCATTTCGGCAAACTGGCGACCACAATTGTTGGTGTGCTGGTGTTGGTGACTGCGGCGACCTGGTTGCTGCACAACCAGGGTATCGCACGTATGGTTCTGGGCGTCGTTGCTCTGGGCATCGTGGTTATCTTTGCTAAAGAAACCTTCGCAATGCAAGGCAGCGCACGTCGTAAGATGATTGTGGCCTTCATTCTGATGGTTGAAGCGATTGTGTTCTTTGTGCTGTATAGCCAAATGCCAACCTCTCTGAACTTCTTTGCTATTCGTAACGTTGAGCACTCGATTCTGGGTATCGCGTTTGAACCAGAGCAGTTCCAGGCACTGAACCCATTCTGGATTATGATTGGTAGCCCGATTCTGGCGGCCATCTATAACAAGATGGGCGACCGCATCCCAATGCCACACAAATTCGCCTTCGGTATGGTTCTGTGCTCACTGGCGTTCCTGGTGCTGCCAGTCGGTGCTAAGTTCGCGTCTGATGCCGGTATCGTTTCTGTTAGCTGGTTGATTCTGAGCTACGCGCTGCAGAGTATCGGTGAGCTGATGATTTCCGGTCTGGGTCTGGCGATGGTTGCACAACTGGTTCCACAGCGTCTGATGGGCTTCATCATGGGTAGCTGGTTCCTGACTACCGCGGGTGCTGCAATCATCGCGGGTAAAGTTGCTAACCTGATGGCTGTTCCAGAAAACGTGACAGATCCATTGCAGTCACTGGCTGTATACGGTCACGTATTCATGCAGATCGGTATTGCTACCGCTGTCATTGCAGTTCTGATGATGATCACGGCACCAAAACTGAGCCGTATGGCACAGAGTGAAGATAAAGCTGAGTCCGTTAAGGAAACAGCTACCGCGTAATGTAGCGGGAAACTAGATATTTTCAGCCGTTAGCTTCGCAGCTAACGGCTTTTTTTTTTGCCCGTATGCGCACTAACATAGGGTATCTTAGCGCCCCATAGGAGTTCAGTAATGAAACTGTATTATAAAGCTGGTGCCTGTTCCCTCTCCCCACATATTATCCTGCGTGAAACCGGTATTGATTTCTCTTTGGTTAAAGTCGATTTAGCGGCGAAGAAAACCGAAGACGGCGGCGATTATCTTGAGGTCAACGCCAAAGGCCAGGTTCCTGCACTACTGATGGATGACGGCTCACTGCTCACCGAAGGTGTGGCGATTGTGCAGTATCTGGCAGATAAAGTGCCTGACCGTCAGTTGCTCGCGCCATCAGGCAGCATGACGCGCTACCACACGCTTGAGTGGCTGAACTACATCGCGACAGAACTGCATAAAGGTTTCTCCCCACTGTTTAACCCGGCAACGCCAGAAGATTTCAAAACCCTCACTCGCGCAGCACTTGAGAAGAAATTCAAGTACGTCAATGAAGAGCTGAATGACAAACAGTGGCTGATGGGTTTGCGTTTTAGCGTGGCGGATGCGTATCTGTTCACCGTGCTGCGTTGGGCGCAGGCGCTGAAACTCAATCTGGAAGGGCTAAGCAATATTGATGCGTTTATGGAACGTATGAAAGCGCGTCCGGCAGTCGCGGCGGCTTTAACAGCTGAAGGGATTTAACGCGTTATTGTTTTAATAATGGCGGATGAGCTTAAGCGCTATCCGCCTTTTTTTATTACAGTTTCACCGCAGTGAAGTAGTGCTCTGGTTTGGCAATCCCTTCCTGGGCTGCAACCAGTTGCAGTTCGTACTCTTCCATTTTCTTCGTCACGACCATCACGTCGTAAACCGCAGCGGTGACATGCTCCAATGCTTCGCGAAGCGTTGCGCCCTGCAACAATTTCACCAACAGTAAACCGCTGGTCACATCGCCCACGCCAACCGGTTGGCGATCGCCAAAGTCTACCAGCGGGCGATGGATATGCCAGGCTTCGTCTGCTGTGACTAACAGCATTTCAAAGCGATCCTGCTGATATGCCGCGCGCGCAAGGTGTTTCACCAGCACGATTTGCGGGCCTTTCGCGATGAGTTCACGCGCGGTAGCAACCGCTTCTTCTACGGTATTCACCGCATGGCCGCTGAGAATTTCCAGCTCAATCAGATTTGGCGCGATGATATCGCTGGCGGGCATCGCATAGCGCGTATGAAATTCAGCAACGCCCGGAGCCACGATGCAACCCTTTTCAGGATGGCCCATTACCGGATCACAGAAATACTTCGCCTGCGGATTGGCTTCTTTCACTTTGCGCACGATAGAAAGAATATGTTCACCCTGCTCTGCAGAGCCAAGATATCCGCTGAGTACCGCATCACAACGCTGCAACTGACCGATGTCAGCGATTCCCTGCACAATCTCACTGAGATGGCTGGCAGGCATTACACTGCCTGTCCATTTTCCGTATTGGGTATGGTTGGAGAACTGCACTGTGTTCAACGGCCACACGTTGGCGCCCAGGCGGCGCATCGGGAATTCAGCAGCACTATTACCGGCATGACCAAAAACCACATGGGACTGGATGGCAAGAATGTTTTTCATCTCTCTACTCGGGCTACTCTGGGAACATATCGCAAAAATAAAGGGCGTGGTTTCCCACGCCCTTCTGGTCTTTCTTAATTACTTCCAGCAAACGAGGCAGTAATTTTTCTTACCCCGGCGCAGCAAGGTGTAGCGATTGAACAGAATATCGCTATCAGCAAAGGTGTATTCCGGGTCGGACTGCTTCTCACCGTTAATGGTAATCGCATTCTGCGCGATGGTTTTACGCGCCTGACCACGAGACGGCTGCAGTTCGGAATCAACCAGCGCTTGTTGTAAATCCGCGCCACGTTCCATTTCAACCATCGGCACACCGTCCTGAGCCAGTTGCTCAAGGTCAGCTTCAGTCAAATCGCTCAGGTTGCCGTTAAACAGGCTGCTGGTAATACGTTTAGCGGCTTCAAGGCCTTCTTCGCCGTGAACCAGACGAGTCACCTGCTCTGCCAGCACATATTGCGCACGCGGAGCCGCACCGCTGTTTTTGTCTTCTTCTTCCAGCGCGTCGATTTCTTCAAGGCTCATGAAGGTGAAGAACTTCAGGAAGCGGTAAACGTCGGAGTCGGCGGTGTTAATCCAGAACTGGTAGAACTTGTACGGGCTGGTTTTCTTCGGATCAAGCCAGACTGCGCCGCCTTCGGTTTTACCGAATTTGGTGCCGTCAGATTTAGTGATCAACGGAACAGTCAAACCAAATGCTTGCTGCTGGTGCAGACGACGGGTCAAGTCGATACCAGAGGTGATGTTACCCCACTGATCGGAACCGCCAATTTGCAGCACCACGCCATGCAGTTTATTCAGGCAGGCGAAGTCATAACCTTGCAGCAGGTTGTAGGAAAATTCAGTAAAGGAGATACCGACATCATCGCGATTCAGACGCTGCTTCACGGCTTCTTTGTTAATCATCTGGTTAACAGAGAAGTGCTTGCCGATATCACGCAGGAAAGTCAGAACGTTCATTCCGCCAAACCAGTCGTAGTTATTGGCGGCAATGGCGGAGTTTTCACCACAGTCGAAATCGAGGAACGGTGCGACCTGGCGGCGGATTTTTTCCACCCACTCTTGCACGGTGTCTTCGGTATTCAGTTTGCGCTCAGAAGCTTTAAAGCTTGGATCGCCAATCAGGCCTGTTGCACCACCCACCAGCGCAACCGGTTTGTGACCCGCTTCCTGGAAGCGTTTCAGGCACAGCAGTGGAACCAGATGGCCCAAATGCAAGCTGTCAGCGGTAGGATCAAAGCCGCAATACAGAGCAATTGGCCCTTGCGCCAGTCGCTGTGCTAACGCTTCTTCATCCGTTACCTGGGCGACTAAGCCCCGCTCTTGCAATTGTTTAATTAGATTGATGCTCGCCATCAAATTCTCCATCTATATACGACTGCACCTTTACCGGTACACGGTTTTCCGCCTGGTGGCGAAAAGAGTTAATTTCTTAGGGGACATAGAATAAAGCGCCAACAGCAGGAGTGCCAGCGCTTAACACAACAAATTCCCGATGTTATGGGGCCAGGCGGTCTATTTTCCAGGCACTGCCATCACGCTGGTATAAAAAACGATCGTGCAGACGATGTTCACCGCCCTGCCAGAATTCCATTTGCTCAATTGTTACCCGATAACCGCCCCAGAAACTTGGTAACGGAATTTCGCCTTGCTGGAATTTCTGTTTCAGTTCGAGGAATTTGCTTTCCAGAATCCCGCGCGCGGATATACGGCTGGATTGTTTTGAAACCCAGGCGCCAATCTGGCTGTCACGCGGACGACTGTGGAAATATTTCATCACTTCGAGGGTGGATAAACGCTCCGCCGTTCCTTGCACCATCACCTGGCGATCAAGCATATGCCATGGGAAATGCAGGCTAATTCGCGGGTTATTTTCCAGATGGTGCGCTTTGCGAGAACCGAGGTTGGTGTAAAACACCAGACCGCGTTCATCGAAGTGCTTAAGCAAAACAATGCGCTGATACGGCTGGCCGTTTTCATCAACGGTCGCTACGACCATGGCGGTCGGATCGGCAAGTTTTGCATCGCATGCCTGAGCTAACCAGCGCTCAAACAAAGGCAGAGGTTGTTCGGTAAGATCATTACGGCGCAAACCACCTTTAGTGTATTCGCGGCGCAAATGCGCAATTTGTTGCAAAGAGTCGTTGTCAGACATGGCTTTACGTCAGGCTATCTTCAGGTGGAGCTATTGTGCGCTCCACCCTCAAAAATCTCTACTCAAAATAATTCAGGTTGCAGGCAGGCGGCAAACGAACGAGGCCCCAGGAGCTTACTTGAGTAAGTGACTGGGGTGAGTAAGCGCAGCCAACGCCCCTGCAACTTGAAGTATGAAGAGTATCAACGTTTAGGGTTTTGTAACTGGCAGTTATCCAGCACGACCGTGTCTTTGCGGTACACCGTTGCGGTATCGCCTTTCGACCAGAACACATACACCCCGTCGGTATAACGTGTGCCCGAGGCAGATAGACCCTGGGTCAGAGACAGGTATTCATTGTCGTAGACAAAGTTAACCATCTGTTTTTCGTTATTGAGCTTTACGGTAAGCGGCTTTTCTTCGCACTGATATTGAAGGGTATCGGTATGCATACGTTCCACAAAACTGTTGTAGTAGCTGCATCCGGCAAGCATGAAAGGAATCGTGGCAATCAGTAGTTTTTTCATCTGCATGTCCTGAAGTTCTTATAATTTCTTATAAAGGGGAGAGCTTAACCTCCCCCTTTACTTCAGTTTAGAGATTTAGTGCTGTGCTGAATTTCAGTTAACTCTGATTATTTAGGGAATATTATGTAGCGGGTTGGCGGGAAATATTGCGCCGATGACGCTGGCTGCAGATGCGCCCGTAACAGAAGGCAAATTACCCGGCAGGCCCGATAATGTGCGATAAGCAAGCCATGCAAAGGCCAGCGCTTCCATATCGTCGCCGCTGATTCCAGCCTCATCCGTGGTGGTCACTTCGATACCTGGCAGCAAACCACCTAAACGCGCCATAAGAAGTGGATTACGACTGCCGCCGCCGCATACCATCAGGCGTTCACAGCCACCGCTTAATAACACTTGCTCCGAAATAGTAACGGCTGTGAGTTCTGTCAGTGTTGCCTGGACATCTTCCCCGGCAAGCCCAGGATATGCCGCCAACTGCCGCTCAAGCCAGCCGTAATTGAAATATTCCCGACCGGTGCTTTTCGGCGCTGGCATGGCGAAATACGGGTCACTCAGCATTTGCTGTAATAAAGGAATAATGACCTTGCCACTGCTCGCCCATTCCGCGTCTTTGTCATACGCTTTGCCACGTTGACGCCAGATCCACGCGTCAATCAGCATATTGCCTGGGCCGGTATCAAAACCGCGCACCGGATGCCCCGGAATCAGCAATGAAAGATTGGCGATGCCGCCAATGTTGAGCACCATGCGATGTTCAGAAGGATGCGCTAACAACGCGTGATGGAAGGCAGGAACAAGGGGCGCACCTTGCCCACCGAGCGCCATATCGCGACGGCGGAAATCTCCGACAACCGTCACACCGGTGCGCGCAACAATCTGGTTGTTATCACCAATTTGCAGGGTGTGCGGCGCTTCACCTTGCGGTTCATGCCAGACGGTTTGCCCGTGGCAACCAATGGCGGTGACGTCCGAAAAGGTCAGCCCCTGCTTATCCATCAATATTTGTACGGCTTCGGCGAATAATTTGCCTAACCGATTATCGAGCTGCCCGAGTTGCGAAAGTGTGAGCTGCTGCCCCTGGCAAATAGCCAGAATGGCATTTTTGATATCTAAAGGAATGGGATGGCTGTAACTCGCCTGTTGCGCAACCAGATGCTCATCAATCGCTGCCAGAACAACATCTATACCGTCCAGACTAGTGCCTGACATCACGCCGATATAACGCCCTGATTTCATCTGTTACTCCTTTAAACTCGCCAAATTGGGGGGATTAACTCCACCATAAACTAGCACTCAATACGATGATTCATTAACAATTTTTAACAACAATGCGCCCTTAATCAGCACTCATTCAAATTCACACCATGAATATACAAATGGTTTAAGTACGGTTAATAACCCTTTTTTTAGTATCAATGCCATAATGCGTCTGAACTAATCTTAAATTCAGCACCTAAATACCATATAATTTAGCCATGAAGGATGCTCAGTTGGGCGTTTCAGGTGTTCAGGAGAATCAAAAATGATTTCACGTGTACTGGCAGTAACATTAGTTGGGTTAACTTTGGCTGGTTGCAGCAACACCAGTTCACTTTCCGGTGACGTTTACAGCGCCTCTGATGCCAAACAAGTGCAAAGCGTCACGTACGGTACATTGGTTTCTGCACGTCCTGTTCAGATTCAGGCTGGCAATGATTCCAACGTGATGGGTGCGATTGGCGGTGCTGTACTGGGTGGTTTCCTGGGTAACACCGTCGGCGGCGGTACCGGTCGTTCACTGGCAACGGCTGCGGGTGCTGTAGCAGGTGGCGTGGCAGGCCAGAGTGTTCAGGGTGCAATGAACAAAACTCAAGGTGTTGAGCTGGAAATCCGTAAAGATGACGGCAACACTATTCTGGTCGTGCAAAAACAAGGCGATACTAAATTCTCTGCGGGCCAACGCGTGAGAATCGCCAGCAATGGTAGCCAGACTACCGTTTCACCGAACTAATTAGTGCCCCAGAAAGCAGAAAGCCTCGCTGCAAGGCGAGGCTTTCGATAAACACATTATTCTTTCGTTTGCAAATCAACGATGTTTTTTTCCAGCCGGTTTATCAGGTTAAGCAGCAGTGTTTGCTCTTCAGCGCTGATACCCAATAAAATCTCTTCGCGAGTCTTCTTAATCACCGTTTCCATCTCAGTGATGATGGGATCGGCCCGCTCAGTGAGCTTAATGCGCTTCGCGCGGCGGTCATTCGCACAAGTCTGACGAGAAATAAGGCCTTTCTCTTCGAGTTGATCAAGTGTTCTGACCAATGACGGTTGCTCGATGCCGATCGCTTTGGCCAGCTGAATTTGTGACTGTTCGGGCGGCAACTGATGAATATTGTGCAGCGTTACCCAATGTGTCTGTGTCAATTCAAGAGGTTTCAGGCGATGGTCAATCAGAGCACGCCAAATGCGCACCAACCGTGCCAGATCTGATCCTAATGGCGATTCCAATTTCATCTCCTTATAATTAGCTTGCTAACATATTATACTGATTTTAAACTACTGTGCAGGCTTTAATTGAAAAAACAAAATCCTTATTTTTGCTGATGTTATGCAACCAGCTATAATTTTAGTTTACATCTAAGTCAGGGGAAACGGCAGTCACCCCCCGGAATTTTAAAGGATTATCTGACGTGAGTTTCAATTTTATAAATTCAGGCCTTCCTCTTCAGGACCTGATTGTCGGTGCATCTATCTATTTCCCCCCTCTTTTTAAAGCGGTTATGGTCGGCTTTTTTATCTGGCTCATCCTGCATCATTTGTTGCGTGACTGGATGTATTCCGGCGAGATCTGGCATCCGACATTAATGGATTTGTCGTTATTCTCGCTGTCTGTCAGTGCGGGCCTTGTGATTCTGGTGGTGTGGTAAAGCATGAATATGAAAACAATAAAGTACTTTTCCACGTTACTGATTTTCGCCGTAGCCATCATTGTTGGCTGGTTGTTATGGAATTATTACATGCAATCGCCCTGGACGCGAGACGGGAAGGTTCGCGCAGAGCAAGTCAGCATCACGCCGCAAGTATCAGGAACCATCACCCAGCTCAATATTGAAGATAACCAGTTCGTAAAAGCGGGCACCACTTTATTCACCATTGATGTTACGCCGTACCACATCGCCGAGCTTAATGCGCAGGCGCAGCTTGCTCAGGCGCAATCTGAACTTAGCAAAGCCAGCAACGAAGCGAATCGCCGCAAGAATTTGCCACGCAATTATATCTCTGCGGAAGATATGGATACCGCCAATATTAATGTCAAAGCCGCGCAGGCCGCAGTGAAAGCCGCTGAAGCCACGCTTGAACAAGCAAGATGGCAGATTACCCAAACCACGGTTACCGCCCCGGTTGATGGCTGGGTGACGAATCTTTCAACGCGCACCGGGAACTATGCCACCTCCGGGCAGCCGGTATTTGCGCTGGTTGATAGTCACTCTTTTTATGTCGTCGGTTATTTTGAAGAAACCAAACTTCGCCATATTCAGCCCGGTAATGCGGCGCAAATCGTTTTATATAGCGGCCATGTTCCGTTAAGCGGAAAAGTGCAAAGTATTGGCCGCGCTATTTACGACCAGAGCGTGGAAAGCGACAGCAATTTAGTGCCGGACATCAAACCCAACGTGCCGTGGGTGCGTCTGGCCCAACGTGTTCCGGTGCGAATTAAACTTGATGAGATTCCACAAGGGGTCACGCTGGTTTCCGGCACCACCTGCACCGTCTCCATTAAGCACTGATTGCGCTGATGAAAATCTCGGCGTTGTCATGGCGAAATACCCCCTGGGGCAAAGCGAATGCCGGTCAATGGCGTTATGCCCTGCGCAACGCCATTGCGATGTGTCTCGCATTAACCATCGCTTATTATCTCAACTTAGATGAACCCTATTGGGCAATGACGTCTGCAGCGGTAGTGAGTTTCCCTACCGTCGGCGGCGTGGTCAGTAAAAGTCTGGGGCGCGTGGTTGGCAGCCTGATTGGCGCGATGGCTTCGCTGATTATTGCCGGAAACACGCTTAACGATCCGTGGCTGTTTACTTTTGCGATGGCGGCTGGCTGGCGCTGTGTACCTGGAGTTCCAGCCATTTCCAGAATAACGTGGCGTACGCGTTTATGCTGGCAGGCTACACCGCCGCGATTATCGCTTTCCCGATGGTCAATACCGTTGAAACCACGCAGCTTTGGGATATTACTCAGGCGCGTGTGTGTGAAGTTATCGTCGGGATTTTGTGTGGCGGTTTTATGATGATGGTGCTGCCCAGCACCTCTGATGGCACCACGCTGCTTAGCGCATTACGAAACATGCATTCGCGCCTGCTGGAACACGCTTCGATGTTGTGGAAACCAGAAACCACTGATGCCATTCGCACCGCGCACGAAGGGGTCATCGGCCAAATTTTAACCATGAATCTATTAAGGATTCAGGCGTTCTGGAGCCATTATCGTTTCCGCCGTCAGAACAATTTGCTCAATTATTTAATTCACCAACAGCTACGTCTGACGAGCGTGATTTCCGGCTTACGCCGCATGTTGATGAACTGGCCCAATCCGCCAGAAAATTTATGGCGCGTTCTGGATGAGTTAATTAAGGAACTCGCGCGTGAAGATACGCATAAATACGACATTGCTCGCCTGCTCCAACAGATTGCACCATCTAACGAAGATGATTTCCGCCATCAGGCTTTCTGGCATCGTCTGCGCTATTTCTGCTGGTTATATCTGAACAGCAAACGGTGGTTGCGCGAGCTGGAAAATGCCACGCCCGTGTCAGAAGTCGAACCGCCGAAGACCCCGCCGCTGGCACGTCATACCGATAATACCGAAGCACTGTGGAGTGCATTGCGCACCTTCTGCGTGATTACCGTCACCGGAGCCTGGTGTATCAGCACGCAATGGGATGGTGGAAGCGGCGCGCTGTCGCTGGCGGCAATCAGCTGCGTACTTTATTCATCGGTCGCTTCGCCGCTCAATTCCCTCACTTTGTTGATGCGCACCTTGTTGTGGCTGTCGCTGTTTAGCTTCCTGGTTAAATTTGGCCTGATGGTGCAGATCACCGATCTCTGGCAGTTCCTGATTTTCTTATTACCGCTGCTGGCGACCATGCAGTTACTCAAACTGCAACAGCCCAAACTGGCTGGACTGTGGGGGCAACTCATCGTTTTCATGGGGTCGTTTATTGCGGTCACTAATCCACCAGTTTATGACTTCGCGGATTTCCTTAATGACAATCTGGCGAAGGTGATTGGCGTCGGTCTTTCGTGGGTTGCCTTCTCCGTTCTGCGCCCAGGTTCAGACATGCGCAAAGGCCGCCGCCATATTCGCGCTTTACGCCGGGGTTTTGTCGACCAGTTAAGCCGCAAACCGCAACATTCAGAGAATCAGTTTGAATCTTTGGTTTATCACCACATCAGCCAGTTGAGTAACAGCAAGGAAGAGGTTGCGCGCCGCTGGCTGCTGCGTTGGGGAGTGGTGCTGCTTAACTGTTCGCATGTCGTTTGGCAATTGCGAAGCTGGGAAACGCGTTCCGACCCGCTTTCTCAGGTACGTGATGTTTGCATTCATACCTTGCGGGATGTGATGAGCGAACGTGGCGTTCAGCAGCGCTCGCTGGCGGTAACGTTGCAGGAATTACAGAAGATGTCGGAAACTCTCGCGCACCATCACAATCCGGCAGCGCGTGAACTGGCGGGAATTATCTGGCGGCTCTATTGTTCGCTTTCACAACTGGAACAAGCGCCGCCTGCCGGAACGCTGGCAGGCAGCCGCTGATATTACTGAATAGCGCCGCAGGCGTAACGTGCCCCACCACCGCCAAGCGGTTTAGGTTGATCGGACATATTATCGCCGTCAACATGCACCATCAGCGCTTTGCCTTTGACATCATCGAGTTTTTTCAGGCGCGGTGCGGTAACGGGTTGAGTTGCGCTGCCGTCGTTATCGACCACCAGCACCGGTAAATCGCCCAGATGCCCAACACCCATCGGGCCCATATGTTTGCCGGTATTATCAGGATCAAGATGCCCACCCGCCGCTTCAGCCGCTGAAGGTTTGCCATCTTTCATTGCAGCATCACAGCTGCCTTTGGCGTGGACATGGAAGCCATGTTCGCCAGGGGGAAGTGTTCGCAGGTCTGGCGCAAAAACCAGGCCTTTATCGGTTTCGGTGATTTTCACGGTGCCAAGAGAATGGTCAATTCCCTTCGCCGTGACGAGATTCATTTCCACTTCGGTGCTTGCAGCCTGAGCCGCCGCACAGCTAAAAAGCGCAAGAAAAGCCAGACTTATTCGCTTCATATTTATCTCCCGGATTCATGTTTGCCCTGTTAAGCATAGGCCAGAGAAGTCGATTCCTCCGGGAGATAACGGTTTTTGGGATTTATGGCACGTCGTAACCCAGCGCGGCTTTACGAATGCGGAACCACTGCTGGCGGCTCATATCAAGGCTCAGAGAATGAATCGCTGAGCGCACACGTTCGATTTTACCGGAGCCAATAATTGGCAGTGGCTTCGATGGCAAACGCATCACCCACGCATAAACCACCTGCTCGATTGTCTCAGCACCGATCTCCGTTGCAACAGCTTGCAGCTCATCGCGCAGCGGCTGGAAAGCTTCGTCATTAAACAGGCTACCGCCGCCCAGACAAGACCATGCCATCGGATGCACGCGCAGTTGCTGACATTGATCCAGTGTGCCATCAAGAATGGTCGGCTGGTGAACCGGGGAAATTTCTACCTGGTTGGTCGCCAGCGTGAACGGCAGGCGCGATTGCAATAACGCAAACTGAGCCGGGGTAAAGTTTGAAACGCCAAAATGACGCACTTTGCCGCTCTGATGCAGCGAGGTGAACGCTTCGGCCACTTCGTCCGCATCCATTAAAGGATCAGGACGGTGAATTAACAGCAGGTCAAGATAGTCAGTTGCCAGGTTCTGAAGCGAGGTTTCCGCGCTGCTGATGATGTGAGATTTGTCGGTGATGTAATGCCCCAGCGCGTGGTCAGGTTTTGCCGTGGTGGCAATCCCGCACTTGGTGACGATTTCCATCTTCTGACGCAAATGTGGCGCCAGACGCATGGCCTCGCCAAATGCGGCCTCGCATTGATAACCGCCGTAAATATCAGCGTGGTCAGCCGTAGTAATCCCCAGGTCGACATGCTCTTCAATAAAGCTGGCCAGTTGAGGCGCGGACATATTCCACTCCATCAAACGCCAATATCCCATCACCAGACGTGAAAATTCTGGTCCCTGCGGGGAAATCGTAATGCGCTGTACCATAAAGCCTGTCCTCAGTTTTTAAAAGAATTCTACGACTGAGTATAAAGGGATCGGAGAATTAAAAAAGTGAGGGTTGTTGCGGTTCTTCAGGGGATGTGGACTTGTTTGCGCGTAATTTACGCATTAATCGCTGGCGGCATAAGCGCAGTACTTCCTGTTTTTGCCCATCGCTCAGTTGCTGCCACTGAAAACGTTCATCACGGCTACGCATACAGCCACGACAAAAGCCGCGCTCATCTGACTGGCAGATGCCACGACACGGGCTTTGTATAGGGAAAAACTCTAACTGTTCTGACACTCGCAAACCTCTTTAACCACGCTGCTTCAATTGAAGCCTGACATGCAGATTGTTGCAAGCGATGCGGTGAAATTAAGGTTCACCTAATCTTATTTAATTAACCTACGTCCATTATATACGATCAGTTATGGACGTTATGGAAATCATTAAGAAGTTACAATGTAACGACTCCAGATTTAACCTTTGTTGTGCTTTTTTCTTCACTTTAATCAATTCACTGTTTATTAAACGCGCTTGGGAAATCATCGCCCCACACTCCTTCCATAGCTGGGTTTTCGCCATTTCGGTGCCTGTTGTATTGTTCAGCGCGTGGGTGTCAATTTTCAGCCTGATTAATATTCCATGGCTGCGTAAACCGCTGCTGGTGATATTAGTGATTGGTTGCGCGGCCAGTAATTACTTTATGTTTACCTATGGCGCGGTCATCGACAAAAATATGATGACCAACGTTTTTGAAACCGACTCCCAGGAAGCACTCGCGCTAATCACTCCGCAATTGTTCCTGTGGTTGGGTCTGGCTGGCATTGTTCCCGCTCTTATTCTCTCAGCGATTAAAATCAAGCCGTCGCGCTGGTGGTACACACTGTTGACGCGTCTGGTCGGCGTGCTGGCAGGTCTGTTGGTCATTATTCTGGTGGCTTCGGTATTTTATAAAGACTATGCCTCGCTGTTGCGCAACAACAAAAACATGGTGAAGATGGTAACTCCGGCCAACTATATCAGCGCCATCAGCCGTTATAGCCAGGCGCGCTGGTTTGCGGGCGATCAGACGCTAATCAAAATTGGTGAAGATGCTCATAAAGGGCCGGTGATTAATCAGCAGAAAAAGAAAACCGTTGTTGTGTTTATCGTCGGCGAAGCTTCCCGCGCGGAAAACTATTCGTTAAATGGCTACGCTCGTGAAACTAACCCGGAACTGAAAAAACAGGACATCATTTACTTCCCGAATGCTTCATCGTGTGGAACGGAAACCGCGGTATCGGTGCCCTGCATGTTCTCCAACATGCCACGTAAAAATTACGATGCCTCACTGGCACAGCATCAGGAAGGCCTGCTGGATGTGATGGCCCATGCAGGTGTTAACCTGCTGTGGCGCGAAAACGACGGCGGGTGCAAAGGTGCCTGCAACCGTATCCCTCATACGGATATGACCCAGTGGAAACTGGATTCATTGTGTAAAGATCAATCCTGTATTGATGAAACGTTACTGAACCGCTTTGGCAATATTCTCGACGGCGTGCAGCAGGATTCCGTTATCGTATTGCACCTGATGGGCAGCCACGGCCCGGCTTATTATCGCCGTTACCCGGACAAATTCCGCCGCTTCACGCCAACCTGTGACAGTAACCAGATTCAGGACTGTGACCATCAATCACTGATCAACACTTACGACAACACCATTTTGTATACCGATGATGTGGTGAGCCGCACCATTGATGAACTCAAAACCCGTAGCGACAAGTTCAACACCGCGCTGGTGTATCTATCTGACCATGGCGAATCGTTAGGCGAAAACGGGATTTATCTGCACGGCACGCCTTACATGCTGGCTCCTTCCCAGCAAACGCACATTCCGTTCCTGTTCTGGTTGTCGAAAGATTACCAACAAAACTTTGCGGTCAACGCCGATTGCCTGAGCAAAAAGGCGGCTACAGAGAACGTATCGCAGGATAATATTTTCTCAACCTTGCTTGGGATGATGGATATTCAAACCTCAGAATATCAAAAAGATATGGATATTCTCGCCACCTGTCGTAAAGCCTGACTGTCAGGCGGTAGAAAAAATCTACCGCCTGAGACTTGCATTAGACCGACTGGTCTATTACATTCTTTCCCATGAACAGACATCCTGACCATGACACACGTGAACATCTCCTTGCGACCGGCGAGCAGCTTTGCCTGCAACGCGGTTTTACTGGCATGGGATTAAGCGAACTGTTAACCACCGCCGAAGTGCCGAAAGGCTCTTTTTATCACTACTTTCGCTCTAAAGAAGCGTTTGGCGTGGCGATGCTTGAACGCTATTACACCGCTTACAACCTGCGATTAGAGCAACATTTTTCGCATGGCAGCGGGAATTATCGTGAAAAGTTATTGGCCTGGTATCAGGAAACCGTTAACTGGTTTTCCCAGCACGGTAGCCTGATCAGTTGCTTAACCGTCAAGCTGTCGGCTGAGGTTTGTGACCTTTCGGAAGACATGCGTTCGGCGTTGAACAAAGGCTCGGCGCAAATTGTTTCCCAGCTTGCCGATGCGCTGGAAAAAGGTCATGCCGAGAAAAGCCTGAAATTAAGTGATTCGGCAGTAAGCCAGGCTCAGGTGATTTATGCGCTGTGGCTCGGCGCGAGCCTGCAGGCGAAGATTTCACGGAGTGCGATGCCGCTGGAATGCGCCCTCGCCCACGTCACCCAATTATTAGCGGAGCCTGTCTCCTGACAGGCTTTTTTATTTACCAGAATACTAGACGACCGGTCTATTTTAAGGATCAAACATGTCAGCAGATAAATTATTTACCCCACTGAAAGTCGGTGCCATCACCACGCCAAACCGCATTTTTATGGCGCCGTTAACGCGCCTGCGCAGCATTGTGCCGGGTGATATCCCAACGCCTTTGATGGGCGAATACTACCGTCAGCGCGCCAGTTCCGGGCTTATCATCAGCGAAGCCACGCAGATTTCTGCACAAGCAAAAGGTTATGAAGGCGCACCAGGTCTGCATAGCGATGAGCAAATTGCCGCGTGGAAGAAAATCACCGCAGGCGTTCACGCCGCCGATGGCCGCATTGCTGTGCAGCTGTGGCATACCGGTCGTATTTCGCACAACAGCATTCAGCCAGGCCAACAGGCTCCGGTTGCACCGTCTGCACTCTCTGCGGGAACTCGTACATCGCTGCGTGATGAAAACGGTCATGCGATTCGCGTCGATACTTCCATGCCGCGTGCACTTGAACTGAATGAAATCCCTGGCATCGTCAATGACTTCCGCCAGGCGGTAGGCAACGCCCGTGATGCCGGTTTTGATATGGTTGAACTGCATTCCGCACACGGTTATTTGTTGCACCAGTTCCTCTCTCCTTCCTCTAACCATCGTACCGATGAATATGGCGGCAGCCGTGAAAACCGCGCCCGTCTGGTGCTGGAAGTGGTTGATGCCGTCAGCAAAGAGTGGAGCGCAGACCGTATTGGTATCCGTGTTTCCCCAGTCGGTTCATTCCAGAATGTGGATAACGGCCCGAATGAAGAAGATGACGCGCTGTATCTGATTGATGAACTGAACAAACGCGGTATCGCTTACCTGCATATGTCTGAGCCAGACTGGGCGGGCGGCAAGCCGTACTCAGAAGAATTCCGTCAGAAAGTGCGTGAGCGTTTCAACGGCGTGATCATCGGCGCGGGCGCTTATACCCCAGAGAAAGCCGAAGCTTTAATTGAGAAAGGTTTGATTGATGCCGTGGCCTTTGGCCGTGACTACATCGCAAACCCGGATTTGGTTGAGCGCCTGCATCATAATGCAGAACTCAACGCCCAGCGCCCGGAAACCTTCTATGGCGGCGGCGCTGAAGGCTACACCGATTACCCAACCTTATAAGACTCTTCCGTTGATAGCGGCGTTAATTCGCCGCTATACTTACCTCACATTTAGAAATTAACCCTTTAATTCTAAGAGGAATTTATAGACATGCGTTTACTTCACACCATGCTTCGCGTCGGCGACCTGCAACGTTCAATCGAGTTTTACACCAAAGTATTGGGCATGACCCTGCTGCGTACCAGCGAAAACCCTGAATACAAATACTCTCTGGCGTTCGTGGGCTACGGCCCGGAAAGCGAAGAAGCGGTTATCGAGCTGACCTACAACTGGGGCACCGAAAGCTACGATTTAGGCAATGCTTATGGCCACATTGCCCTGAGCGTGGATAACGCCGCTGAAGCTTGCGAGCGTATACGCAATAACGGCGGAAACGTCACGCGTGAAGCTGGCCCGGTAAAAGGCGGTTCCACTGTTATCGCTTTCGTTGAAGACCCAGACGGCTACAAAATTGAGCTGATCGAAAGCAAAGATGCAGGCCAAGGCCTGGGTAACTAATACCCGGTTAGCGGGTGTAATTCACGCCCGCTACTGCAACCCTCCATAAAATTTGCCATAATGCGCGCTGCTTTTTCCCCGTATTAAGAGATCCTGATGTCTGACAACACGCAACTGCATAGCCTGTGCGACCGTTTTCGTGGTTTTTATCCGGTAGTGATTGACGTTGAAACCGCCGGCTTTAACGCGAAAACCGATGCTTTACTGGAAGTCGCAGCCATCACTTTAAAGATGGATCAAGACGGCTGGTTATCGCCGGATGAAACACTGCACTTCCACGTCGAACCGTTTGAGGGCGCAATCCTTCAGCCTGAAGCGCTGGCCTTTAATGGTATCGACCCGCACAACCCTTTGCGTGGTGCCGTCAGCGAATACGATGCGCTGCATGCGATTTTTAAAATGGTGCGTAAAGGCATCAAAGACAGCGGATGCAACCGCGCAATTATGGTCGCCCATAACGCCACCTTCGATCACAGTTTTATGATGGCGGCTGCAGAACGTGCCTCGCTCAAGCGCAACCCGTTCCATCCGTTTGTGACTTTTGATACCGCTGCGTTGAGCGGGCTGGCGTTAGGCCAAACCGTACTGGCGAAAGCCTGTATCGCGGCGGGTATGCCGTTTGACAGCAGTCAGGCGCACTCTGCTTTGTATGACACCGAGCAAACCGCGCACCTGTTTTGTGAAATCGTCAACCGCTGGAAACGTTTAGGCGGCTGGCCTCTTCCACTCCCGGCAGAACCCGAAGCGTAAGCATAAAAAAAGCGACTCAAACGAGTCGCTTTTTTATTAGCTCAAACTACTGAATTGAAAATTACTCAGCGTCAGGCTCTTCAGATTTGTGCTTCTCTGCCGTCTCTTTAATCAGAGATTGCAATTCACCACGCTGATACATCTCAATGATGATATCGCAGCCGCCAACCAGCTCGCCATCAACCCACAGCTGCGGGAAAGTCGGCCAGTTAGCATATTTTGGCAGCTCAGCGCGAATGTCTGGATTCTGTAAAATATCAACGTAGGCGAAACGCTCGCCACAAGCAGACAGCGCCTGCACGGCCTGGGCAGAGAAACCACAGCTAGGCAGTTTCGGAGAACCTTTCATATACAGAAGGATTGGGTTCTCAGTGATCTGTTGTTGGATTTTTTCAATAGTGCTCATTGCTTGCTTCCTCAAACCAAGTACTGGCATTAGCCTGCCATTGTAGCGATTGACGCCCTCTCCAGAAAACACCATTTTTTACAGGGTTTTTCCGTACTGCGCGATGGAGGGACAACATGCATCAAGAATAACACTTTTCCCGCGCCTGCAAATCAGGAAATAACTATAAGCACGATCAATAAATAGCCTTACAACCATTAGTTTGGTCATTTTTTTTGCGTCCGGTAACGAAACCGCAAGATGAATAGTAAAAGGTTATTAACTTTATTGGGTTTTATAGATTAGAATCGGCGGGTTTCGCAAAATCATACACGGGCATGATGGTATTCATCATGCATTTATTTTAACCAGGGGAATGTCGAGTGGTGCGGATAACAAAAACATCTATCACGCTATGTGCTCTGCTATTTACCTTGCCGTTTACACCATTGACGCAGGCGTCTGAGCACGCACGTTCTGTTGCTGCGCAAAAAGCGCACGTTGTGAAAACCACAACGAAGAGCACAGAAAAAAGCAGCAAGAGTAAAAACAAAACCATTACCGCCAGCAAGAAAAGTAACACCACCGCAAAAACCGCAAGCAAGAAAAAAGAAGTCACTGCCGCGAAGAGTAAAACCGCTAAAAACGCCAGCAGTACCAAAACAAAGAGTCTTGCCAAAAACGACCGCAAAAAATCCTCACAGCTCGCAAAAATCCAGCCAGTTACTTACACCGAAAAATGCAGTAAGCCTCGCAAAGGCTACAAAACGCGTTGTGTGAAAGTTAAAGGCGAGAAGCCGACGACCATTGCGCAGGCGCATAAAGTCCGGGTGCAGAAAGCACAAAAAACGGCGATGAACAAATTGATGGGCCAGATTGGCAAACCGTACCGTTGGGGTGGCACTTCCCCAAGCACCGGTTTCGATTGCAGTGGTCTGGTTTATTACGCATATAAAGATTTGGTTAAATTCCGCATTCCACGTACCGCAAACGAAATGTATCACCTGCGTGATGCTTCTTCGGTCGATCGCGGCGAACTGGAAAGCGGCGACCTGGTGTTCTTCCGCACGCAAGGGCGCGGAACCGCCGATCACGTTGGTGTTTATGTCGGTAACGGTAAATTCATTCAGTCACCGCGAACCGGTCAGGATATTCAAATCACTTCATTGAGCGAAGACTATTGGCAGCGCCATTATGTCGGAGCCAAACGCGTCATGACGCCAAAAACTATTCGCTAACCTCTCTTCTTAAAAAACTCGCACCTGCCTTCAATGGGCAGGTGCGTTTCTCTTTTGCTTATCCTTTCAATTTGTTACCCTAAACCCGTACTAAAAGTGGTTATTTAACAATAGATACCCCAAAAATAAAAAGAAGGAGTTTGCAATGTCGTTCGAATTACCTGCATTACCTTATGCTAAAGATGCTTTAGCACCGCACATCTCTGCCGAAACACTGGAATACCATTACGGTAAACACCATCAAACTTACGTCACTAACCTGAACAATCTGGTTAAGGGCACCGCGTTTGAAGGCAAAACTCTGGAAGAGATCGTGCGTACTTCAGAAGGCGGCGTGTTTAACAACGCAGCCCAGGTATGGAACCACACCTTCTACTGGAACTGCCTTGCGCCAAACGCAGGCGGCGAGCCAACGGGCGAAGTGCTGGAAGCTATCAATAAATCTTTTGGTAGCTTTGCTGAGTTCAAACAGCAGTTTACCGATGCGGCTGTCAAAAACTTTGGCGCGGGTTGGACCTGGCTGGTTAAGCAAGAAGATGGCAAGTTAGCGATCGTTTCTACCTCTAACGCGGGCACACCGCTGACCACTGCGGCAAAACCACTGCTGACGGTAGACGTTTGGGAACATGCTTATTACATCGACTACCGTAATGCTCGTCCTAATTACCTCGAGCATTTCTGGGCGCTGGTGAACTGGGAATTTGTTGCGAAGAATCTGGCAGCATAAATGAAATGGGCCGCAATCGCGGCCCATTTTAATGCAGTGCAAATGATCAATGCAGAACGGCGGTTAATGCGCCAAAGACGATCAGTGCCAGAACAATAACCGTTGTGGTGATTGAAAATTTCAAATCTGTGCTCATCAATAAACTCCTTTTAATTACCTTACAATCGGTGTGTCAGGGTGATTTTCCCACAACCAGAGAGAAAAATCCTCCTGGTTTTAACCTGATATCACTTTTCCCTCTTCCACTTTTCTTCTGGATAGGCCAAAATCCCTCGCTAATTTATTGCGTACCACCAATTCAACGCCTCCTTCCGTTTTATGTCGCAATCCCGGCATACCCGCAACCCAAATGTTGCCTCAGGAGTCAGTGTACGCAAACGTTTAACATATTAGTTATCAGGAGTTTACGATATGGCCTGGAGTGAAATTTAATGGCGACAATCAAGGACGTGGCGAAGCGCGCAAACGTTTCCACTACAACCGTATCACATGTGATTAACAAAACCCGTTTTGTGGCGGAAGAAACTCGCAATGCGGTCTGGGCGGCAATCAAAGAATTACATTATTCGCCAAGCGCCGTCGCGCGCAGCCTGAAAGTGAATCACACCAAAACGATTGGCCTGCTTGCCACTTCCAGCGAAGCGCCCTATTTCGCCGAGATCATCGAAGCAGTAGAAAACAGCTGCTTTGAAAAAGGCTACACCCTGATTCTGGGTAATGCGCACAACAACTTTGAAAAACAGCGCGCCTATTTGTCGATGATGGCGCAAAAACGCGTCGATGGCCTGCTGGTAATGTGTTCTGAATATCCGGAATCGCTGCTGACCATGCTCGAAGAATATCGCCATATTCCAATGGTGGTGATGGACTGGGGCGAATCACGTGCCGACTTTACCGACTCGGTAGTCGATAACGCGTTCCACGGCGGTTATCTGGCCGGGCGTTATTTGATTGAACGTGGTCATCGTGAAATTGGTGCAATCCCAGGCCAGATGGAACGTAACACCGGCGGCGGTCGCCACGCAGGCTTTATGAAAGCGCTGGAAGAAGCCGGTATCGCTATCCCAGAAAACTGGATTGTTCAGGGCGACTTTGAGCCGGAATCAGGCTACCGCTCGATGCAGCAAATCCTCAGCCAGCCTCATCGCCCAACCGCAGTATTCTGTGGCGGCGATATTATGGCGATGGGCGCGATTTGTGCCGCTGATGAAATGGGGCTGCGCGTGCCGCAGGATGTTTCCGTTATCGGTTACGACAATGTACGCAATGCGCGTTTCTTCTCGCCTGCCCTGACCACCATTCACCAGCCGAAAGATTCGCTGGGTGAAACGGCGTTCAACATGCTGCTGGACCGTATCGTCAACAAACGCGAAGAGTCGCAATCCATTGAAGTGCATCCGCGCCTGATTGAACGCCGCTCGGTGGCCGATGGCCCGTTCCGGGATTATCGCCGTTAAAATATTGTAGGTCGGATAAGCGCAGCGTCATCCGACAGATCTCGCGTAAATGGTGGATGATGCCTACGGCTTATCCACCCTACGAACCCAGTGAATCAGCGCTGTCAGGCTCCTGCAACCACTCCTGATTCATCGTCTCGCTATCTCCCAGATAATCCAGTAACCAGCCCAGTGCGGGTGACGCATCGTTTTGCTTCCACGTCAGGCAGCACGCTGCATCCGGGAAAGGATTATCCAGCGTTAACTCACTCCACTGCCCCGATTCCAGCCACGGTTTCGCGATATGCAACGGCACCATGCCGATGCACAAACCCGCATTCAGGCAATCGGAACCCGACTCCCAATCCGGCACCACCACGCGCCGCTGGTTATCCAGCAGCCAGGTAATTCGTTTTGGTAGAGAACGCGAGGTATCTTCCAGAACTAACGACGGCCAGGCGCGCAAGTCATCATCGCTCAAAGTGCCGCCCTGGAGGGCCAATGGATGATTCGCAGCCACCACACAACGCCAGCTTAGCGTGCCCATATCGCGGAACGCATAACGCCCCCCGACCGGAATCGCCTGCGTCGCACCAATCGCCACTTCAACTCGCCCATCCGCCAGCGCATCCCACACGCCGTTGAAAACTTCCTGGAAAATGCGCAGCTCGATATCCGGGAAATGGCGATAAAAATCCACCACCAGCTGGCGTGTGCGTTCCGGTTTTACAATGTTGTCGACGGCAATCGCTAAGTGTCCACGCCATCCATTAGCGATCTGTTGGCACTGTTGCCGTGTCGTCATCATTTTTTTGATAACAGAACGGCCTTCTTTCAAAAAGAAGACGCCTGCGGGGGTTAATTCAACGTCCCGATGGCGGCGCTCAAACAGCGGAACCGCTAACCAATCCTCGAGTTGCCGTACCGTATAGCTAATGGCAGACGGAACGCGGTGCAACTCTTGCGCAGCACCACTGAAGCTGCCATTGCGCGCCACCGCATCGATCACTTCCAGCGAATATTCAGACCACATTTTTCTGCTCACAAAATTTTTGAACGCAACAGACAAATATTAGCGTTTCACAAGCCTAATTGCACTCCGTACACTCTCGCAGCAATTAACCTGCAAGATAAATCAAGAGAAAAACATGCAACCATCAAAAGGATTTCTTATCTGGCTGGCCGGATTAAGTGTGCTGGGCTTCCTCGCCACAGACATGTATCTGCCTGCTTTCGCTGCCATTCAGCAAGATTTACAGACCGATGCTTCCGCTGTGAGCGCAAGCCTGAGTTTGTTCCTCGCGGGATTTGCCTTCGCCCAGTTAATGTGGGGGCCGCTGTCTGACCATTTTGGCCGCAAACCTGTTTTGCTGGCGGGTCTGAGTCTGTTCGCCATTGGTTGTATCGGCATGTTGTGGGTCGAAAGCGCCACCGCATTGCTGGTGCTGCGTTTTGTCCAGGCGGTGGGTGTGTGTTCTGCGGCGGTAAGCTGGCAGGCACTGGTGACCGATTACTACCCGGCGAGCCGTGCGAATCGTATTTTTGCCACCATTATGCCGCTGGTAGGTTTGTCTCCAGCACTGGCACCGCTGCTCGGTAGCTGGATTTTGACGCACTTTGACTGGCAGGCGATTTTCGCCACGCTGTTTGCCATCACGCTGCTGCTGATGATCCCAACGCTGCGCCTGAAGCCGCGTACTCAGCATCATCCGCAAACTGAAGACAACAAAGTCAGCTTTATGTCGTTGCTGCGTAATCGCGTGTATAGCGGCAACGTGTTGATTTACGCGGCCTGCTCCGCAAGCTTCTTTGCCTGGCTGACCGGTTCCCCGTTCATTCTGAACGATATGGGCTACAGCCCGGCGGCAATTGGTTTGAGCTACGTGCCACAAACTATCGCCTTCCTGATTGGCGGTTACGGCTGCCGTAGCGCACTGCAAAAATGGAGCGGCAAACAAATGCTGCCATGGCTGCTGGCGCTCTATACGCTGAGCATTTTCGGCACCTGGGCGGTTGCGGTAAGCGGCCACGCCACACTCACGTTGCTGCTCATTCCATTCTGTCTGATGGCGGTGGCGAACGGCGCAATTTACCCGATTGTCGTGGCGTCTGCCCTGCTGCCGTTCCCGCAGGCCACCGGTAAAGCCGCCGCGCTGCAAAACACGCTGCAACTGGGCCTGTGCTTCCTGGCAAGTTTGATGGTGTCGTGGCTGGTCATTACGCCACTGCTGACCACCACCAGCGTGATGTTGGTGACCATTGCTCTGGCGATGTTGGGTTATCTGATGCAGCGTCGTAGCAATGTTGAAGTCTGGCAACCTGCTGAATCCGATGCTTAATAATAACCACGCCGAATAGATTAGCGTGCTAACAATATTTTATTGAATCACTCACCAGGCGAGCCTATACTGATTAGCGGCTCGTTTGTCAGCACTATTATAAAGATGTTTCGACGGGAGCCTTCGTGCTCCCGTTTGTTGTTTTTGAAGCTTATTTTATGGGCTATCGCCCCTTTCTCTGTTCTACGTCGGATATCAGGCTCGCGGAATTTTCCGTGACATTTCTCACATGCCCAAAATAGCGTCTACGCTGTTTTAAGGTTCCTCACACAAAGGTGATGGAGAAGCTATGAGTTCATCGTGTATAGAAGAAGTCAGCATAAGAAATAACCCGTGGTATCGAATTGTGAACGAAATGCTCGCTAAGGCCGGAGTGGAAATCAACGGCCCGCGCCCTTTCGATATCCAGGTTAAACATCCCGATTTTTTTAAACGCGTCCTGCAAGAGGGTTCACTCGGGCTGGGTGAAAGCTATATGGACGGTTGGTGGGATTGCGAACGGCTGGATATCTTTTTTAATAACGCCATTCGCGCCGGACTTGAGAATCAACTTCCCCGCCATTTAAAAGACACACTGCGCATTGCCGCCGCCCGAATAATGAACCTGCAATCTAAAAAACGCGCCTGGATTGTCGGTAAAGAACATTACGATCTCGGCAACGATTTATTTAGCCGCATGCTTGATGAACACATGCAATATTCCTGTGGCTACTGGAAAGAAGCCACCACGCTGAGCGATGCGCAGAACGCCAAACTCAAAATGATCTGCGATAAATTGCAGCTTGAGCCTGGCATGACGCTGCTCGATATCGGCTGCGGCTGGGGCGGCCTTGCGTACTATGCCGCGAAACACTACGGCGTCGCGGTGCATGGCGTAACTATCTCTGCTGAACAACAAAAAATGGCGCAAGAGCGTTGTGCGGGGCTGGATGTCACCATTTTGCTGCAAGACTATCGCGAGCTGGATATGCAGTTTGACCGCATTGTTTCCGTCGGCATGTTTGAACATGTCGGGCCGAAAAACTACGCCACCTATTTTAATGTTGCCGACCGCAACCTGAAACCGGAAGGTATTTTCCTGCTACACACCATTGGTTCCAATAAAACCGATAACTGCGTTGATCCGTGGATCGATAAATATATCTTCCCGAATGGTTGCCTGCCGTCGGTTCGCCAGATTGCACAAGCCAGCGAAAGCCATTTCGTGATGGAAGACTGGCATAATTTTGGTGCCGATTACGATAAAACGTTAATGGCCTGGAATGAGCGTTTCCTGAACCACTGGCCAGAAATTGCCGATAACTATTCCGACCGCTTTAAACGCATGTTTAGCTATTACCTGAATGCCTGCGCCGGAGCCTTCCGCGCTCGTGATATTCAGCTATGGCAAATTGTCTTTAGCCGCGGCATTGAAGACGGCTTGCGCGTTCCACATTGATGAATAAAGGCCCCGGTTTGTCCGGGGTTGTTCCCCTCTGCAACTTCGTAGCATTTTCTTAACAAAGCGTGACATTCTTCACGTTTCCATCGCTCCTTTTTCCACGAGTTTGATCTCGTTAACACTTATCCTTTTCTCAATTGGAAACCGGTTTCCATTTTGTTTCACAATAACGGCACTTCCCGAAACAATAACAAGGATACCGCCATGAGCATCTACCAAAAAATGGTCAATGTGATTGAGCAAAAAGTCACCCCTATGGCCGGAGCGATGGGCTCTCAGCGCCATGTCATCGCTATTCGTGATGGTTTTATTGCTGCACTGCCGTTTATGATTATCGGTTCGTTCTTGTTAGTGTTTATTTTCCCGCCCTTCTCGCCGGACAGCAGCTGGGGTTTTGCCCGCTCGTGGCTGAATTTCTCCCAGACTTACCGCGAACAATTAATGCTGCCGTTTAACCTCAGCATGGGCGTGATGACGTTCTTTATCTCCGTCGGTATTGGCGCAAGTTTGGGTAAGCACTACAAACTCGACCCGATCATGACAGGCCTGCTGGCGTTTATGGCCTTTTTACTGGTCGCCGCACCCTATAAAGACGGGCAAATTTCCACACAGTATTTCTCAGGCCAGGGCATCTTTACCGCGTTAATCACGGCGATTTACGCCAGCGAAATTTACGCTCTGCTGAAGCGTCACAACATCACCATTCGCCTGCCAAAAGAAGTGCCGACCGGCGTGGCGCGTTCCTTTGAAATCCTGATTCCGGTGGTGGTGATTGTTGCCACGCTGCACCCGCTGAACCTGTTTATCGAGTCCACCACCGGCATGATTATTCCTGAAGCCATCATGCATCTGCTGGCCCCGCTGGTTTCAGCTTCAGACTCGCTGCCTGCGATTTTGATCTCAGTGTTTATCTGCCAGATTCTGTGGTTTGCCGGGATCCACGGCGCGTTAATCGTGACCGGGATTATGAACCCGTTCTGGATGGCGAACCTTTCCGCTAACCAGACCGCACTCGCCGCAGGCAATGTTCTGCCGCATATCTATCTGCAAGGTTTCTGGGATCACTATCTGCTGATTGGTGGCGTGGGATCGACGTTGCCGCTGGCCTTCTTATTACTGCGTAGCCGTGCGATTCACCTGCGCACCATCGGCAAAATGGGCGTGGTGCCGAGCTTCTTTAACATCAACGAACCGATTCTCTTCGGTACGCCAATCATCATGAACCCGCTGTTCTTCCTGCCGTTCACGCTGGTGCCGATGATCAACGCCACGCTGGCGTATGTTGCCACTAAACTCGGCTGGGTTGCACAAGTGGTGTCGCTCACTCCGTGGACAACGCCAGCGCCGATTGGGGCTTCATGGGCCGCAAATTGGGCGGTAAGTCCCGTAATCATGTGCCTGATTTGTATGGTCATGTCGGCTGTGATGTATTACCCATTCCTGAAGGCTTACGAGCGCACCCTGTTACAAAAGCAGGATGAAGAGCGTAGCGCCCAGGAAGGTGAAAACCCTGTTACCGCAAATTAATTTTTAGAGGCCTGCCGGTCTGGCAGGCTCGTCCGTCACAAGAGGAACTGTAATGAAATACCAATTTCCTGATAATTTTTGGTGGGGCAGCGCCAGTTCAGCACCACAAACCGAAGGCGAAACTCTCTCTTTTGGCAAATCTGCCACCATTTGGGACCAATGGTTTAAGGAACAACCGACTCGCTTCCACAACGGCGTAGGCCCGGCGGATACCTCCACGTTCTATAAAAACTGGAAGCAAGATATCGCCCTGCTTAAAGAGCTGAATCACAATACTTTCCGCACCTCGATTTCCTGGGCGCGCTTAATTCCTGAAGGCCGTGGGGCAGTGAATCAGGAAGCGGTCACTTTCTACAATCAGGTGATTGATGAACTGGTGGCGCAAGGCATTAAGCCGTTTATCAACCTGTTCCACTTTGATATGCCGATGGTTATGCAGCAGCAAGGCGGCTGGGAAAATCGTGACGTTGTCACGGCTTATGCTGAATTTGCCAACGTGTGCTTCGAGCTGTTTGGCGACCGCGTGAAACATTGGTTCACCTTCAACGAACCGGTTGTGCCGGTCGAAGGCGGCTATTTATATGATTTCCATTACCCGAACGTGGTGGATTTCAAACGTGCGGCTACCGTTGCCTACCACACCATGATTGCCCACTCGCTGGCGGTGAAGGCTTACCACGAGCGTAACGACGGCGGCGAAATCGGCATTATTCTCAACCTCACCCCTTCTTACCCACGCTCGCAAAACCCGGCGGATGTGAAAGCGGCAAACATCGCTGACCTGATGTTCAACCGCAGTTTCCTTGACCCGGCTCTGCGTGGTGAATATCCGCAAGAACTGGTCGCCCTGCTGAAAGAACACGGCCAACTGCCTGCGTGTCAGGACGGTGACAAAGAATTGCTGGCAGCGGGTGTCGTCGATTTACTGGGCATCAACTATTACCAGCCGCGCCGCATTAAATGCCGCGATTCGCAGGTTAACCCAGACAGCCCGTTCATGCCGGAGTGGTTCTTTGAATCCTACGAAATGCCGGGCCGCAAAATGAACCCGTATCGCGGCTGGGAAATTTACGAGCAAGGCATCTACGACATTCTGACCAACCTGCGTGAGAACTACGGCAACCCAAATTGCTATATTTCTGAGAACGGAATGGGCGTTGAAAACGAACAACGTTTCGATGAAAACGGCCAGATTCAGGATGATTACCGCATTGATTTCGTGCGCGATCACCTGAAATGGCTGCATAAAGGGATTAGCGAAGGCAGCAACTGCCTCGGTTATCATATGTGGACGTTTATTGATAACTGGTCCTGGTGTAATGCCTACAAAAACCGCTACGGTTTTGTCTCGCTAAACCTTGAAACGCAGCAACGCACCATCAAGAAAAGCGGTGAGTGGTACAAAGCGACCGCCGCAGAAAACGGTTTTAATTAACAATACTGAGCCGTACGGCGGGCAAGCGCAGCGCCCCCGCCACAACATGTAAAACCGGTGGATGGCGCTTTGCGCGTCCACCCTGATAAGACAACACACTATGTCGAATATTAATGATGTTGCACGCCTGGCGCAGGTTTCCAAAGCCACCGTTTCGCGTGTTTTAAGCGGCAGTCGTGGCGTTAAAGAAGAGAGTCGCCAGGCAGTATTACGCGCGGCTGAAATTCTCAATTACAAACCCAATGCCATTGCTCAATCACTGAGTAGCCAGTCGACAAACTGCATTGGGGTTATCTGCGCAACTGAGCATATTCAGCAGTCTACGGGTTACCTGCAGGCACTTGAAAAACAACTTAATCAGCATCATAAACACTTGTTACTGCGCTTCGCTAATGACCCGGATAGCGTCGCGCAGGCGGCTCAAGAGTTATCAAACGGCTTATGTGACGCGCTGGTTGTGGTCGGTGCGCGTTTCCCGCTGCCTGAACTCGACGACGACATTATGTTGATTGATTGCCTGGACGGTTCACACGCGTTAAGCATTCAGTGTGACCACGTTTTCGCCGCTGAAACCGCCGTGCACTATTTGTGTAACCAGCAGCGGCGGCAAATCGCCCTGATTAACTTCGCCAGCGGTGACGCGGCAGCACAAACGCTCGAAGGTTATCACCAGGCGCTGCACAACCATGTGGTGCCTTTTAACCGCCAGTTAGTCATTGACGATGAGTCGTCGGTGCGGATTGCTTTGCAGCGCCTGATTAATCGCGGTGTGAAGTTTTCAGCCCTGCTGGTGACGGACGACACCCAGGCACAAGAAGCGGTGATGATGCTCAATCAGTACCAGCTCAAAGTACCGGAACAGGTGATGGTGTTTAGCCTGGACGGTTCGACAAGAATGCCGGGTTCTAACGCCATTCCAGCGATTAAGTATCCGCTAGAAAGCATTGCGCGGCGGGCGGTAGAGTTATTGCTTGGGGAACGGCACACTGCGGATTTGGTACGCGGCAGTTTGTTGATTGCTTAATAAAGTCGGATGACGCTGGCGCTTATCCGACCTACAGCTTGATGTGGTACGGTGGATAAGCCCGTGGCGTTATCCACCCTTTAAAACTCACTCTTTCGGCAGCAACGCTTCCAGAGCAGCTTCACGTTGTGCCAGCACGCGCTCAACGGTATCGACAATCGCCTGGGTTTGCGGGTCGATTTCAATATTAATTTTATGCCCTAACTTCTTGCTGCCAAGCGTAGTGCGCTCCAGCGTTTCCGGAATTAAATGCACACAGAAACGAGTCGCGGTCACTTCGCCGACCGTCAGGCTAATACCGTCAATGCCGATATATCCTTTATGCAGGATATATTTCATTAGCGATTTATCCTGGATCTTAAACCAAATTTGACGGTTGTTTTCCGAGGTCAAAATTTTAGACACTTCGGCAGTCGTCATAATATGGCCGGACATTAAATGGCCGCCGATTTCATCATTAAATTTGGCTGCACGTTCAACGTTAACTTTATCGCCCACCACCAGCTCACCGAGATTGGTAATGCGCAGCGTCTCTTTCATTAAGTCAAAGCTGACGTGGTTGCCATTGATTTCAGTGACCGTCAGGCAACAGCCGTTGTGCGCCACCGACGCCCCCGTTTCAAGGCCAGGCAGCATGGCATCCGGCATTTCAATCACGTGGGTACGGAAGTTTGGTTTCTCGTCAATGGAGACCAGGGACGCAGTGCCCTGCACAATACCTGTAAACATCGTAAAGCTCCTGGTAATTATTCGACTGCTGATAATTCGTAATGCTGCACTTTAACAGTTGGAAAAAATGCTTGCCAGTCATCCGCACTACCCCACCATTATTTGGCTGGCGTATTCGATTTGTGCCGCTACAATAGTCAGGCTAATTCCCCTGCGATTCCTATTTTTCTGCCATTTCTGGCGGTCTTGTTGTCTTTCTAAAAACTAATAATAATCAGGTGTAAAAATGCAGAAGTACATAGTTGAAGCCCGCCAACTGCTCTCGTTGGCGATACCCGTGATCCTCGCACAAGTCGCACAAACCTCGATGGGCTTTGTCGATACCGTGATGGCCGGCGGCTACAGCGCAACCGATATGGCCGCTGTGGCAATCGGAACCTCCATCTGGCTGCCCGCCATTCTCTTCGGCCACGGTTTGTTAATGGCGCTGACGCCAACCGTCGCGCAGCTCAACGGCTCTGGCCGTCGTGAGCGTATCGCTCACCAGATTCGCCAGGGCTTTTGGCTGGCGGGCATTGTCTCCGCGCTCATCATGATCGTGCTGTGGAACGCGGGCTATATCATTCACGCGATGAAAGATATCGACCCACAACTTGCCGATAAAGCCGTGGGCTATTTGCGCGCGCTGCTGTGGGGCGTCCCCGGTTATCTATTCTTCCAGGTGGCGCGTAACCAGTGCGAGGGTTTAGCAAAAACCAAACCCGGTATGGTGATGGGTTTTATCGGTTTACTGGTCAATATTCCGGTGAACTACATCTTTATTTACGGCCACTTCGGGATGCCTGAATTGGGCGGCGTGGGCTGTGGTGTCGCAACCGCTGCCGTGTATTGGGTGATGTTCATCTTCATGATTTCTTATGTGAAGAAAGCCCGCTCAATGCGCGACCTGAAGCTGGAAAAAGGCTTTATCAAACCCGACTGGAAAGTGATGTATCGCTTAACCCAACTCGGTTTGCCGATTGCACTGGCGCTGTTCTTTGAAGTCACCCTGTTCGCGGTGGTCGCCCTGCTGGTCGCTCCGCTGGGGATCGTTGACGTTGCAGGCCACCAGATTGCGCTGAACTTCAGCTCGCTGATGTTTGTTCTGCCGATGTCTCTTTCTGCGGCAGTGACCATTCGTGTCGGCTTCCGCCTCGGCCAGGGTTCAACGCTTGATGCGCAAACGGCAGCGTGGACGGGTATTGCAGTGGGCATGTGTATGGCGACACTCACCGCGATTTTCACGGTCGTGATGCGCGAGCACATCGCACTACTTTATAACAGCAACCCGGAAGTGGTCGCGCTGGCGGCGCACCTGATGCTGCTGGCGGCGGTTTATCAGCTTTCCGATTCCGTGCAGGTTATCGGCAGCGGCGTGTTGCGTGGTTATAAAGATACGCGCTCGATTTTCTTTATCACGTTTATCGCCTACTGGGTGCTCGGCTTGCCAAGCGGTTATATCCTGGCGCTGACGGATTGGGTGGTTGAACCGATGGGCCCGGCCGGTTTCTGGACCGGATTTATCATCGGCCTGACCTCTGCGGCCATCATGATGATGCTGCGGATGCGTTGGTTACAGCGCCAACCTTCCATCACGATTTTGCAGCGCGCAGCACGTTAAAATCGGATAGCCGCCATTTCGGCGGCTATTTTTAAGCCGAGTTGCGCAGATGCGCAGCAAACGAGTGAAATCTGGAAGAAATTTGCTGTTTTTAGCTTGCAAGGCTCGGGGGCTGCCGCTAATATTCGTCCCCGTTGTCACAGACAACTTGATGCGTCCGTAGCTCAGTTGGTTAGAGCACCACCTTGACATGGTGGGGGTCGGTGGTTCGAGTCCACTCGGACGCACCATTTATCGTTTTGCCGCAGTTCGCAGTACCGTAACAAACAGTGCGTCCGTAGCTCAGTTGGTTAGAGCACTACCTTGACATGGTAGGGGTCGGTGGTTCGAGTCCACTCGGACGCACCATTTCTTAAGAAGTTCCTTCGCGTTTCATCTCTTTCATTATCAAAACTCCTCAAAGTATTATCTGACTCAGTCTATTCCTCATTTTCAGTTTGATTCACAAAACCTACTGTTTCACCACCCCAGTTGATCGACCCAGAGTCCACGCGATAGCGACGCCGATCGCAATCTGAGAATATTTTTTATGAGTTGGCAGCAGGCATCCTGCACTTTAAAATCGTTCATATATGAATTAGCATATGTATCATCACTTCATATCAAGGTTGAAAATGCTCCAGCCCGTTCAGCTTTTTAAACTGCTTGCCGATGAAACACGTTCCTCCATTGTGTTGTTGCTCAGGGAGTCCGGTGAACTTTGCGTCTGTGACATTTGCGCCGCCACGGACGAATCACAACCCAAAATCTCCCGACACATGGCGCTGTTGCGCGAATCTGGTCTTGTCATTGACCGGCGCGCAGGGAAATGGGTGCACTATCGCCTGTCGCCAAATATGCCCGCCTGGGCCTCGGCGGTTATTGATGCAGCCTGGAATTGCGAGCGAGAAACCATCCGCAGTAAGCTCAGCCGCGCGTCGGCTTCATCATGTTAAAACATACACAAAAACAGATATAACTGGAGTTTCTGATGTTTCTGGCTGGCGCTATTTTCTTATTCACCCTCGTTCTGGTTATCTGGCAGCCACGAGGCTTAGGCATTGGCTGGAGTGCCGCGCTAGGCGCGACTCTGGCCTTACTGACGGGCGTGGTTCACCCCGGTGATATTCCCGTGGTCTGGCAGATAGTCTGGAATGCGACGGCGACTTTTATCGCCGTGATTATTATCAGCCTGCTGCTCGATGAGTCCGGTTTTTTTGAATGGGCCGCGCTTCACGTCGCCCGCTGGGGCAAAGGCCATGGCCGATTGCTGTTTACCTGGATTATTCTGCTGGGCGCGATGGTGGCCGCATTATTCGCCAATGATGGTGCCGCACTGATCCTCACGCCTATCGTCATTGCGATGCTGCTCGCCCTGGGCTTCAGCCAGGGGGCGACGTTAGCTTTTGTTATGGCCGCCGGATTTATCGCCGATACGGCTAGTCTGCCGCTGATCGTCTCAAACCTGGTGAATATCGTCTCGGCTGATTTCTTCAAGCTCGGCTTTTCTGAATATGCCGCCGTGATGGTGCCAGTGAACCTCGCCGCCATTGCGACAACGCTGGTGATGCTGCATTTGTTTTTCCGCAAAGACATTCCCGCGGCTTATGACATCTCTCTGTTGAAAGCGCCGAAAGCCGCTATCCGCGATGTGAACACCTTTAAAACCGGCTGGCTGGTACTAATATTGCTGCTGATCGGGTTCTTCGCTCTGGAATCGCTCGGTGTGCCAGTCAGCCTGGTCGCAGCGGTTGGCGCACTGATTCTGCTCGCCGTAGCGAAGAAAGGCCATGCCATTAATACCGGAAAAGTGCTGCGCGGTGCGCCATGGCAAATCGTTATTTTCTCGCTCGGCATGTATCTGGTGGTTTACGGGCTGCGCAACGCAGGGCTGACCGACTCTCTTTCGTCCCTGCTAAACCGTCTGGCAGAACAAGGATTATGGGCGGCAACACTGGGGACCGGCTTCCTGACCGCCTTCCTCTCGTCTGTGATGAACAACATGCCGACCGTTCTGGTAGGAGCGCTGTCGATTGATGGCAGCACCGCAACGGGCGTCATTAAAGAAGCGATGATTTATGCCAACGTGATAGGCAGCGATCTGGGGCCGAAAATCACTCCAATCGGCAGCCTGGCAACACTGTTATGGCTGCATGTTTTGTCGCAAAAAAATATGACCATTACCTGGGGATATTACTTCCGGGTTGGCATCGTTATGACCCTCCCGGTACTTTTCGTGACGCTGGCCGCCCTTGCGCTGCGTCTGACTTTCACACTGTAATGAGACACTGAAATGAGCAATATCACTATCTATCACAACCCGGAATGTGGGACATCGCGCAACGCGCTGGAGCTCATTCGCAACAGCGGCAGCGAACCCAACGTGATTCTGTATCTCGAAACACCGCCCTCCCGCGAGGAGCTGGTGAAATTGATTGCCGATATGGGCATCACCGTGCGTGAATTGCTGCGTAAAAATGTCGAGCCATACGAGCAATTAGGGCTGGATAACGCGGCGTTCACCGACAACGAACTTATCGATGCCATATTAGCCCATCCGATTCTGATGAATCGCCCGGTGGTGGTAACACCGCTTGGAACCAAATTGTGCCGCCCGTCAGAAACCGTTCTGACTATTCTTCCCGGTGCATAGAAGAAGAAACACGACGATATCCGTCACAGTAAACGTGGCTAAGCTGGCGATTTCCGAATTCAAATCTCAGGTGATTCAGCCAGCTTAGTTGTTTCGCGTTTTTCAAATGCTTGTCGGAACATCGGTATCAATAGCTTGCTACCAAACTCACTCAAATGATTATTATCTGAGTAAAGCGGACGGCCACTGTGATTACCCTGGCATCGATCACCATGGCATAGATAAGGCAGTGGATCGAGAATTTTGACCCCGCATTGCAATACTGCCTCATCTTGCGCCGCCCAAATCACTTTTTGACGCTGTTTATATTCCTGCATAGAAATAAAAATTTCGCGAGCGGGCTCGCCAAACATAAGTGCTCTGGCCATTGTATTAGGAACATCCATTGCCATCTCAGGGATCGGACGGACTAAAAAGACCCTCTGACTATTTTCTATCGCACACATGGTTTTTATTAGTTGCGCGGTAAACTGTTTATTTAAATGGTCATTAGGTTGTTCATTTGGGATATCAAAGAACCCCATTGGAATATTAAAATAGATATCCTTTTCGTTTTGCCCCAGCAGAGCAAGAGCACTTCTGTTTGCAATAATAACCACTTTGTTTTTGTATTCGTTGTTCAGTAACTGAATAGCTTTATCATTAAAAACCTTACAATCATTATCAACGTCCTCCCGTCGCTGGAGTCCCAATACCGTCGGACAACTCGCATAAGCCATTTCAATAACAGAACCGGGTGCAACTTCAGCAACGGTTGAAACAATCATCCCCGCATGGCTATCACCTAATACCACTGCAGCCAGCTCGCCTTTCCCATAACTGCATTTCGGAGACTCACTCCCTTCTCCGGGCGTCAGAAGACAAGTTTGTTTTAGGGAAGAATCATGAAGCTTCGGTGTCATAGCCAGTTCAATTTGTGGATTAATTCGGTTATCGAACTGTTGATAACGTGCCCCCACCGCCAATAAGACAGTACTTATTACCGCCACTGCTATCACGCAGTTTTGCTTACCTATAGATTCTGAAGCGAGTCTTTTACGTGCCGGATTTTCTATCAGTATTAACGATGCCTTACCTAACAACACACTCAATAATAGTCCAGCCACAATCCACTCAGGATTGTGTTGTTTACTGCCATAAGTCAACGCGACCACAAGTGGCCAATGCCAAAGATAAATTGAGTAAGAACTGGCACCGATTTGGCGGGCAATAATATTGGCTGTAAATATGGACTGTTGGCGATTAGCCATTAAAACAAACATCGCGCCCATCACCGGTATCAGTGCATACACACCAGGCCATGGTCTGGCGGCGTCCAATAAAGTAATCGACAATATAATTAATATAAAGCCTGTAAACTCAAGCACGCGTGCAGGTAATTTTGGCATAGAGTGCTGGCGAGTTAGCCACCAAACCCAACTACCCGCTAACATTTCCCAGGCGCGGGTAGGTAATAAATAAAAAGCGCTCCCCGGTAACCGCGGGCTGGCGTAAAACGAGAGAGCTAACGACAACACACCTGCTGCAATCAGTGCGAACTTCACTCCGCGTCGACCAAACCAGTGCCAAATTAATATGCAGCCCAGCGGCAACAAAATATAAAATTGCCATTCCAGTGAAAGTGACCAGGTATGCAATAACCAATTATCCCTGGAGGCGACATCGAAATAACCTGCTTCACGCCAGAACTTCAGATTGGAGACAAAAGTTAACGCCGTTGCCGTATTAGTCGCCAGTACGCGATAATCTGCCGTCGGTAACCATAACCAACCCATAATGAGCAATACGGCACATAACGTAATTAAAGCCGGAATAATGCGCCGGGCTCGCGCCAGATAAAAAGACCAAAGCGAGAAATTACCGTGTTCCAGCCCGTTTACGATAATGGCTGTCATCAAGAATCCGGAGATGACAAAAAATATATCAACCCCGACAAAGCCGCCGCCAAACCCTGGCACACCGAAGTGATAAAAGATAACTGCCAATACAGACCACGCTCGTAGTCCATTTATATCATGGCGGAATGCTTTAGGGGTTAGAGTCCCAGGACTGGAAAAGTTAATCACGGTTAGCTACCAGATTACAGTTATCGAGTTGCGCGAAGCATACTACGATTTATCTTATTCTGCTGATCGATATATTCAATCTATTTCATAAACTTGATTAATTGATTACCAGAGGGAAACCCACATTATTTATGAGGCCTCTTTTGCAGAGGCCATTTTTTATTTAACTCCCAATCACCCCGCCATCGGCTTTCACTATCACCACCGTAGAAGAACGTGGGCGACCGTTTTTGTCGCCGTCGGGCCAGGTGGAAACCGCCGTTGGATTGGCCGGGTCGCTGATGTCATCACCAGGTTCGCCGGGGTGCTGAATATTAATAAACAGCGTGCGGTTGTCTGGCGTGAACGCAATGCCGGTTATCTCACAGCCACGCGGGCCGGTGAGGAAACGTCGATATTCGTTGCTGCCCGGCACGGTGGCGAGCATCTGGTTATTTCCCATTCCTTCGTAGGCTTTTTTGTTGATGGTGCTGGATGAAACATCCGTCTGGAGCCACAACACGCCACGATGGTCGAACGACAATCCATCCGCGCTGCCAAATTCCGCGCCATTCATCGAGCCTTTGACTTTTTCATCTGCCGCATCTGGCTTGCCGCCTAACACCAGAATGTCCCACTTAAAGGTGGTGGATGCCGGGTCACTGTTCTCTTCGCTCCAGTGCATGATGTGGCCATACACATTATTGGCGCGCGGGTTGGCGGCATCGATCGGGGCTTTGCCCTCTTTGCCGCGATCGCTGTTGTTGGTGAGCGTGCAATAGACGCTGCCCGCCGTATGGGTGTCCACCGCAATCCACTCCGGGCGGTCCATTTTTGTTGCACCCACCACGTCCGCGGCGAGGCGCGTTTTTATCAGTAGCTCGCCCTGGCTAGCAAAACCGTTGCTTTGATCCAGCCCCGATTGCCCGTAAACCAGCGGCAACCAGTTACCGCTGCCATCTTCATTAAATTTCGCTACGTACAGCGTGCCTTCCGAAAGCAAGTCCATGGCCGATTCGCGGTTGCTGGCGTCGTAAATACCTGCTGAAACAAACTTATAGATGTACTCGAATTTCTGGTCATCGCCCATATAAGCGACAACACGGTTATCAGCCGCCAGCGTCACCGCCGCGCCTTCATGCTTAAAGCGCCCTAACGCCGTGTGTTTACGCGGTGTTGATTGCGGGTTATACGGGTCGATTTCCACCACCCAGCCGAATCGGTTGGGTTCATTGGGCGTCGCATCAACACTAAAGCGCGGGTCAACTTCGTTCCAGCGGTAGGAGTCGTCGCTGTCGCTGATGCCATAGCGTTTTTCGAGCGCGTTCGGCGCGGCTTTCTTGACGAAAATATCCGACCAGTTTTCTTCGCAGGTTAGATAAGTGCCCCACGGCGTATGCCCGTTGGCGCAGTTTTGCATAGTCCCAAGCACCGTTTCACCCTGCGGGTCGGCTGCGGTTTTCATCAGCTCGTGATGTTTTGCCGGGCCGGTCAGCGTCATTGGCGTATTCACCGTGATACGCCGCGCAAATTCAGAAGGGCGAACCACCGTCCAGCCTTCACCCTCTTTTTTCACCTCGATAACCGAAATCCCCATCGCATTTTGCCCTTTGCGGACTTTGTCGAGATTCCAGTTCGCCACGCCGTCTTTGAACAACAAACCGTTGTCGATGTATTCATGGTTCATCGCCAGCAATCCGTGATGTGGGTCATCACTGCCCTGCGGCAAGCTAAACCACGCCATGCCGTCATGGTGCATTCCCGCCTGAGCCGCCTGCTCGTCGGTGGTGTTGCTGCCGTCAGTTTTAAACTCTGGCAGATTGCCTTTCAGGCCCACGGCGTCACCCCAGCGGTAAAACGGCCTTGCAACGTAACCTTCCGGTACGCGAACGGTGTCGTCCGTTGAGACGGCAATGCTGGTAAATCCGAGGGAAGAAGGCCGCACCATAGCTGATTCCACCGCCCAGGCCGCCTGTGATTTGAGCAAGGCGGGGAAAGTGACGGCGGTGCCTGCGATCATGCCGAGTTGCAGAAATCGACGGCGGCTAACAAAAGCCCTGGCAACTTCAGAGAACACGGGGTTGGCGCTGCCATTGCTGATTTCGTCGTTATGTTCTTGTTTAAACAGCGGCTTAAGAGGTCTGCTCATGCTGGCTTCCTTTCGGTATTGTTATCAGAAGTGAGCAGTGTAAGAAGGATTTGTTACAGATTTATAACACGGCGCGATGTTATTCGTTATCCAGCCAGTTGATGAAAAACTCGCTGAACGCCGTGACCTGCAAAGGCTGGAAACGCCGCTGCGGATAAACAAACTGGAGGCCAACCTGTTTTTTGTCATGGCGGCTGAAACCGATAAAACTCTCGGCAAACAACACCACCAGCCGCCCCTGCTCCACATCGCGCTTCACATCCCACCAGGATTTGCTGGCGATGCCCGCCCCAGCCAACACCCACTGGCGCAATAAAGCCCCGTCATCACACACCATCGCAGGCGTCACGCGCACTACCGCCGGTTCGCCCTGCTCTTCAAAACGCCATTCGTTCATTAGCGTGCCGCGCTGTTCCATCACCAGGCAGCGATGTTCGTGTAAATCATTCGGGTGCTGAGGCGCACCATGTATTTCCAGATAATTTCGCGAAGCCACCAGCACCCGGTGATTGGGGCGGATAAACTTCGTCACCAGATTGCTGTCCGGGAGATTGCCGAAACGCACGCTCATGTCCAGACGGTTAGCAATCAAATCCACCACGTTCTCGCTGAGATAAACCGAGCTTTTGACCTCCGGATGCAGGCGGGAAAAATCCAACAGTGCAGGCGATAAATACTGACGGCCAAAATCTGACGGAGCAGAAATCCGCAAACTGCCGCTCAGCACGCCCTCTTTTTGCGCCAGTTTCGCTTCGGCCTGCGCCAGTTCCTCCAGCACCCGCAGTGCCGCATGATAAAACTCTTCTCCGGCGCGCGTCAGGGCGATTGCGCGGGTGGAACGGTTGAAGAACCGCGTCTGATAACGCTCCTCGAGCGCTTTCAGCCTGGCCGTCATGGTGGCAGGAGAAAGGCCCATTCGCCGCCCCGCCGCTGCCAGGCCACCCGCTTCAACCACTTCCACCAGCAAGGTAATGTCTTCGAGCTTGCCCATTATTCCGTTTTCCTGAATAGAGAATCTTATTTTTCAGCCATTATCAAAACGGCTTTCGGGACGTAAAGTCAAGCCATCACTGAATTCCCTGGAGAAGAAAACATGCAACAGCAATCCCTTTTTGAGACGACGCACGTTGGCGCTATCGAGTTAAAAAACCGCATCGTGATGGCACCCATGACCCGCTCTCGCAGCGCACAACCGGGGAATACTCCTACGGCATTAATGGCTGAGTATTACCAACAGCGTGCCAGCGCCGGGCTTATCATCACCGAAGCCACGCAGATTTCACCGCAGGGTCAGGGATATTCATGGACGCCGGGGATTCATTCCGCTGAGCAAATCGCCGGGTGGCGTCAGGTAACGGATGCCGTTCACCAGGCGAATGGCAAAATTCTTTCTCAGTTGTGGCATGTGGGCCGCATGTCTCATGAAAGTTTTCACCCGGATGGCAAACCGGTTGCGCCTTCAGCGTTATCGCCGGATGCGCAAGTGTGGGTAGTGAACAGCCACGGTGTCGGTGAAATGGTCGCCTGCCCGGTGCCACGGGAATTGACGCATAGCGATATTCAACAGGTTATTGCGGATTACCGCCAGGCGGCAATCAACGCGATGGCAGCCGGTTTTGACGGTGTGGAAGTGCATGGCGGCAACGGTTATCTGATTGACCAGTTCCTGCGCCGCACCTCAAATAAACGTCAGGACGAATACGGCGGCAGCCTGGCAAACCGCGTGCGTTTTGCGCAGGAAGTGTTGGAAGCCATCAGCGACGCCATCGGTGCAGAGCGCACTGGCATTCGCCTCGCGCCGTTTATTACCCAGCGTGGAATGGACGACCCGCAGGCCTGTGAAGCCATTCTCGCGCTGGCGGCGTGGTGTGAAACCAAAGGTATTGCTTTTATTCACCTCGCCGAAGCGGACTGGGACGATGCGCCGCAGGTGCCGTATGAGTTCCGTGAAACTCTGCGAGCGACATTCAGCGGCACGATTATTGTGGCGGGGAATTACACCCGTGAGAAAGCCGAAAAACTGCTGGCCGCGGGTGTTGTGGATCTGGTGGCTTTCGGTCGCCCGTTTGTTGCAAACCCGGACTTCCCACGCCGTCTGAAAGAAAATCTGCCAATGGCGGGGATCAGCAATCCGGCAACGCTTTTTGGCGGTACTGAAGTGGGTTACACCGATTATCCGTTCCTCGCGACAGAGGTCTGAGCCAGATCCCGAGGCTGATGATGGAAACGTTGTTCTGTCAAAGCCTCGGTAATCACGGTTGATAACCTTTCCAGTTTTATCGCTAATTGAATGCTTAACCAGACATAGCCATGGACGGCACTTTCCACTACGTCATCCCCTGCATGAGTCAATAACAGTTCATGTAATTCTGTAGTGATGTCATTTAAACGTTCGCTATTCGCCGCTGCAGGAGAGGGATTACCTTCATGTAATGCCTGAGCTAACGCTTGTAACGTTCTTTGGGTCATTTGTTGCACTTCAGCCAGCGTGTGAGAATTCAGAATAATAAAACGACTGCTGCGGGATGCCCAATGAGCTTCAATTTGTAATTCCTGGGTGGCAATCATATCCCGGGCAATAGACTGAATTTCAGCAAGCTGTTTTGTTGAAATACCGGTTTCTTTGCTGACCGGTATAATTAAGGTGCGCATTTTCTCTACATTTGCCAATACTTGTGAGTTCAGTTTTGTCAAATTTGGGCGACTCAGAACATTCCATGAAAATCCGCTGGCGCTCATTTTTGAATAATCTCTCAGGAATGATGCCAGTTGAATGCGCCAGTGAATAAATGCCCGTTGCGGATAAATACTGGTGAACACTATTGCCAGTAGACAGCCCAATATAATATTGGTGCTGCGCCACAATGCCGTCTGAATATCTCCGGCAGGTGCGCTACTCACCACCGCCAGGGTGATACCAATCAGCAGTGCGGCATAGGGCCGCTTACTCATTGTTAAATAACCACAAAGAAATGCCGCACACCCGCACCAGGCCAGCATTAATGGCAAAGAGTACATTTCGATATGTAGAGCAATAATGCCTAAAACAGCGCCAGTGACCGTGCCCGCCATGCGCTCAAAGGCGCGGGGAATCACATTCCCCCAAAAGCTGATAGGCCCCATCACGACAACTAAAGTAATCAGCGGCCAGGAATGGTCGGGTAAATTTGCCATTCTAATAATCAGAAATGTCAGTACAAATGCCACGGCGATGCGAATACCGTGAATATTACGATAGTGTTGATAAACATATAACTCGAGTGGTGTTAAAGGCCTGTCACGACGAACCGCAAAAATAGATTTTTTCATTTACTTTTCACAATAAATCAAAGTGCCGAGTGAATAATTATTGAGCTGGAGATATTTCTGCGTGCGTAGCAAGCACGTTATTAATAAATTTCTTCACAATCGGTGATTGATCGTGAACACGACTCACGATGGATAACGGAATATAAGCGCCCTCTTCATTAATGTCATAGAAAGCCACACCTGATGAGGAATGACTCATCGCCTTCATCGAAGAAGGAACAATCGAAACTCCAACGCCTGCGGAAACCAAATTAATAATCGAGGATAATTGCGGCGCGGTTTGTTTCACTGTTGGCGTACAACCGGCTCGTTCAAACAGAGAAAAAATCGTGTCATGCAAATGGACGCTGTAATTGCGCGGACACAGAATCATCTCTTCATTGGCTAATTGATTCAAAGTGATATGGTTTTGCGCCATATATGCATGTTGTTCCGGCAGCACGATGGTCAAAGATTCCTGCAATAATATATGCAGCTCCAGCGAGTCGCTAAAAAGATGATCGGTGCGCACAAAGGCAACATCAATGGTGCCACTTTCTACGGCTTTAATCAGATTGTCGGTATGAGCTTCATCAAGTTGCAGGCAGACGTTTTTATAATCGCTATTGAATTTTTTGATGCTTCGGGTCACCAGTGAATTAAATGCTGAAGATGAGGTGAAACCGACTTTAAGGACTCCTAACTCGCCGCGCGAGGCAAGAAGCGCCGAGGATTTAGCCTCTTCAACCAAACCCGGTAGAACTTTAACCGCGTTATAAAAAGCCATTCCCGCCGCAGTTAATTCGATACCTCGTGCAATTCGGTGGAAAAGTTTTGTGCCTATTTCATTTTCCAGATCACGTATCTGGATGCTCAGTGGAGGTTGGCCAATGCCCAATTTTTCAGCGGCATAAGTGAAACTTTTGGCGTCGGCAACGGCCAGAAAATAACGGATGTGTCTTAACTCCATTTGCGTGCCTGTCTGATAGATATTGATTAAAGCGTATCAGGTTGCCGGGAAATTGCTCCGCAACCTGATAGAGAGAGGATTGATGACTCAATTCATAAATGACTTTTCGGGAGGTATTTTACCCAGCACTCTTTATGATCGCTGCTTGTGAGCTCTTTTTTGTAGACACGATAACCAATCGAAAATGCCCATTCGAGTGCGGCATCATAGTCGTCGAAGGATGAAACCTCTTTCTCTTCGACACGTACGACGATCTTCCCTTCGTCCGTTTTCTCCACAAATGCATTTTTAATCATAAAAATTAACCTCGTAACATTTGGGCAATAAAACACAACTCGTAATTTTATTACATCGCCAAACTGTAACGTGAATATATATCCCCTGAAATGGACGAGCAATTATATGAAACAGAGCTTTGGTATATGTTTTTTATATAGGTTGTGTAATTTTAGTACGGAATGCATCTGCTCGCTTTGATCGAGTGGCTCAAAATCAAAACGGCAGTATGAATAAGAAGGGAATCAGCCAGGTCGTCCTTAACCCGCATGAAATTTGATAGCAAAGCCTTGTTTTTGCCAGTGTTCTAATTGCTCCTGCTGGCGAAGGGTTAACGCCTTTCCTGTCCAGACGAAAACATGCTGGCCGGGGAATAACTCCGGGCGCGGTGAGTCCAGCGGGTCTGCCAGAACATCAGGACGCCAACCGTGTTGCGAAAGACGCCATGCTTCAAGCCACAGGCGAGTTCGGTCATCAGTTTCCCAGCCAATCATTAACGTGTCTTTACCTTCGTTGTTCCGGGCATCTGCGAGGCGCTGGACAACATAGTCAATCAGCAATCCATCAAGCAGGCTTATCATTGCGCGAGAGGTATATCTATCGAGGCTAAGACATTGACGCACCGGGAGAAAGACATGATCGATCAAGGTATCAACCGGGATTTCACGCCCTAAAGAAGCAATTTTTGCGCGCAGTTTGGCAGGTTGTACAAAACGCAGAACGCCCATCACCTCTTCTTGCTGTGACTGCCAGTCATTATGGCTTTGAGTCGCAAGACTCGGCTTTTCTTCGAGCAGCGCTTTAACCTTTCCGACAGACACACCACTTTTTATCAGCCGCTTAATTTCTTCGATACGCTGAATATCTTCGTCATCAAACTGCCGATGGCCGCCCTCGCTACGCTGGGGTTTGAGTAATCCGTAGCGGCGCTGCCACGCACGCAGCGTGACGGGGTTGATTGCGCATCGTTCGGCAACTTCGCCGATACTGTATAAGGTCATTCATTCCCTCGGGGTAAATTTAAAGCGTCCATGTCGAAACTAACGATTTCGTACAGGTTGTACAACTTATTTCTGCATTGTACAACCTGAATCAGAGATCGGCTTTCCTTTCTGGCCAGGCCACTGGCGCGATACCACTTAAGCAGGCGCTGGCAAATAAGTTGCCCTGAAACTGCGTAATCCCGGCAGCTTCCAGCCACATCCACTCTTCGGCCTTTTCCACTCCCACCGCTGAAATAGCGATTTCAAGCGAGGCACAGCATTTGATAATGGCTTGAATGATCGCCTGCCGTGGGCCACTTTTGTGGACGTCCTTGATGAGTTCGCGGTTAATTTTGATTCTGTCTGGCTGAAACTGCGCCAGTAACAAAAGGCCGCCAAAACCCGCGCCAAAGTGGTCGATTGCCACGCTGATCCCGGCAGACTTCAGTTGCCTGACGGCCCCGGTGAACTCATCAATACGCGAGATAACCTCGCTTTCAGTAAATTCTATTGTTACTTGTTCAGGTACAAGTCCATTTATCTGAATTTCCCTTAACAAAAAATTAACGGCATCGGGAACCATCACCAGCGTCATGGGGAACAAGTTAACCGATACAGACTGGTCGCCTAGCTTGAGCGCACTCGCCATCGCGAACGCCACTTTTTTGCTCTTCAGGTCGGCTTCATAAAGCGCGTTCCCGCTTAGCCCGGCAAAATAACTCTCGGGTGAATCACCACCAGGCGAGCGAAGCAACGCTTCCGTGGACAAAATCTTCTGCGCAAACGGGTCAACCATAGGCTGGAATGCAAAGCTACAATCTACTGCGTTATCAGGAACCTCAGCCTGCGTATGTGCGCCTTTATTGTCGGCAATAAAGACCCAGGAATCCGCTGGCGGAATTTCAAAATAGTTTTCTTTTTCAGTGGCTTCAACAAAAGTGCGTAAGAACTTTAGCGCTCTGTCATTGTAAAATAGCTGGTACTTTGTCGTCCCTTTATCCAGCACCGCTTGCAGCACTTCTTCCGGGGCATACTCTCTTAAATCAAAGAGTTCCATACCTGTCTTGCCAAACCGCCGCGCGGGCGCGTAATCACAAAGCAACTCAACAATGTTGTAGTGGCGCTTGTCCTGGCAAATACGCTGATAAATCTCCAGAACGCTCTTTTCGGGGCCTTCAATCATCTGAAAAAAATGTGTGCCGTTGAACAACAATATGCCAGTCACATCGGCCTGTTCGTTTTTCACTTTGGCGGCTTCCACCATCTCTGTGAACGACTCGAATGGTGCGTTCTTAATGATATGGCTGCGATAAATGATGGTTGTGAGCATTCTGTGTCCAGTTGGAGGCTATTGAGTCTTTACAGTAGCAGATGAACTGCCAAATCCCATGCTAAAAATACATTAAAATTAATAACTTATTAACAATAAATGAACATATGTACACCTGTAAAAACAGATTCCAAGGCGTGACTATTTAAAAATAATGCTAAATATGTACACCAAATTTTGAAATTTCAAAAAATTACCACACTAACTACATGATATTAAATGGATAGCATTTAATGCTTAGGATTTTAAGACAATTCTATACACTTTTCTATGTACAGATATTTAATGTTTGTATAACTTTATTTGTACATTTACTGAGACTGCATATTTACAGGAGTGAGTCATGCAACAAAACAACTATGTTCCCAATGCCGCTAACGCCATCACACGTTATTTTTCCAAGGCAGCGTTGCCTTCACAGCAAGAGACGCTGGGGCAAATCGTGGTTGAAATCCTTAGTGATGGTCGGAGCCTGAATCGCAAAGCAATCTGTACAAAACTGTTACACCGGGTTGAAAAAGCCTCAGGCCCGGAAGAAGAGAGCCATTACCACACTTTGATTGGCCTGCTTTTCGACCGTTAAAATTCAACGGTTAGCGGCGCAAGTTATTGGCTTATTAGCAATTTTTTTCGGGAGCAATATTTCAGGCGATATAGAAAAGCCTGGCAACCTTCAGCTGACCTCTTGATCGCGAAGCTGATTTCATGCCACGTTTCGGTAACGAAACATAATGGCAAGCAGAGACGCAGTTATGAATAGAAGTAAAAGAGAGCAATTAATCGATAAACTGATTGGCGAGGCAGTTTTATCAATCCTTTACGATAACGGGGCGATTAGCACCCGAACCCTGATTGAAAGACTGCAAACCATGGAAGCGGCTGAACCAGAGGAACAGCGGCGAAATGTTATAGCGGATGTGATTGCCGATATTCGCAACCATCGCTTAGGCATTTCGCGCCGTACTTTAGCACCTGCGCAAAAGCCGTGGGGAAAGGAGAGCCAGATTCAGCAAGATAAAAATGTGTATCCGTTATTTGACGATAGCCCTATGCCCGGCAGCAGTAAAAAACACTGACTGCTTTTATTCATACATAACCCAATAATGGTGAAGTAAATGACCCAAATCACGCTTCATAAATCAGAAATTTATGCCACTCTGCCAAACACTGCACTGACTGCATATTTTCGTAACGCCGGCGACATGCTGGCTGATGAGGCCGTATTACTCGGCGCGGTGATACGCAGCATTCTTGCTACTGATGGACATCTTACTAATAAAGCCATTATTCAACGGTTAATTGAAGCCATTGAATCCACGGATGATGTTGTCACCATTGATATCGTGCGCAAGACCCTCGAAATTGTTGTTGACCATACAACGGACGATATTTAAGCGTGGTATTGGGTGCTAATTTGGCATCACACAGTTTATTAGCTCAAATAATGAAATAGCGCTCCGTTGATAAACGAAGCGCTAATTTCAACTCACAAAAAAAACCATTCGTTTTTAAACACTTTAAAAATTGAACTGGAAATATCTAAACACTTATCCCCACAGCCGACTATTATCAATACTCATGATTTATTTTTGCAAATCATTTTTTAACATTGCTTTTTCTTTATTACCTTGAAAACGTTGGTAAGTTAAAATGACAAACTATCACGCTCCCGAAGAAAGACATTACGACCCTGCTTACAGAGCAATTAATGAGGTGCCTTTAAAACGTATTTCCTGGAGTGCTATTTTCGCCGGGGTGGTTGTTTCTATGGTGGTTTATTTATTATTGGCCATTCTTGGAACCGCCATTGGTGCCAGCACTATCGATCCGCTTAAAGAACAAAATCCACTCGAAGGTATTGCTACCGGGGCCGCAATCTGGACCGGTTTGAATATGCTGATTGCTATTGCCGCGGGGGGTTACACCAGTGGTCGACTCGCTTTTCGCGAGGGAGCCATGCATGGCGTGCTGATGTTTGGCGTTAACACTTTAATTTGCACCGGTTTATTGATGATTGTCGCAAACAGTGCTGTGACGGGAGCCATGAATGCCGTCGGCACAGGGCTGCAAACGCTGGGTAATGGCGTTGCTGCGGTTGCGCCTTCTGTCACCCAGGCGGCGAAAGAAAAGCTTAACGACAGCGGTATCAATCTCGACGATTTTAAGAATCAACTGGAAACCACTCTGCAACAGAGCGGTAAACCTGAATTACAGCCGGAAGCGCTACAACAACAGGCGGTGAATGAAGGTAATAACGCCCAGAATCAAATGGCACAGGGCGGTGATATCACGCAGTTCATTAAAGGCCTTGCCGACAGAAACAGCGCAACCTTTGAAGCCGCTGATCGTGATGCGCTGAAAAATATTATTGTCGCGCGAACCGGTAAAAGTGATGCCGAAGCCGAGCAAATCGTTGCTCAGGCAGAGAAAAACTACCAGGCGGCACGGGCAAAATATGAAGAGTTGAAAAAGCAGGCCGAGCAAAAAGCCCGTGAGGCTGGCGAAAAAGCGGCTGCCGCTACGGCAAAAGCCAGCTGGTTTAGCTTCTTTATGTTGATTGTCGAAGCTGTACTTGCTGGTGCAATGGGCATGCTGGGCTATCGGCACCAACCGCGTACCGTTGTCGTAGACCCACGTTCTGTGTGAAAACCCGTAGTGAAAATAATGAGCGGCGTAAAGCCTGATGCAACCTAACTGTGGAAAATAATCTATGCAAATCAAAACCCTTGAAGAATTATTCAAACATTTGCTGTCGGATACTTATAGCGCCGAAAAACAACTGACCCGCGCTTTACCCAAACTCGCCAGGGCGGCGCACGATCCCTCACTCGAGGAAGACTTCCGCAGCCATCTGGAGGAAACACGCGGCCAGATAGAACGTATTGACCAGGTCGTGGACAGCATTGAAGGTCTTAAACTGCAGAGGATTAAATGTGTGGCGATGGAAGGCCTGATTGAAGAAGGTGCAGAAGTCATTGAAAGTATTGATGAAGGGGCTGTCCGTGATGCGGGATTAATCGCGGCTGCTCAAAAAGTTGAACACTATGAAATCGCAGCTTACGGCACGCTATGCACCCTGGCTCATCAATTAGGTTATGCCGAAGCCAAAAAGTTGCTGGGTGAAACACTGGAAGAAGAGAAATCCGCAGACAGTAAACTCAGCACTATCGCGGAATCGACAGTGAATCCCAATGCTGAGAAAAGCTAAAAAAGCTGCTGTGATTTTTATTATTTAATATGCCAAAAATTAGTAAATTATTACTCCAGCCAGACTCGCGGAGAAATAAATAATATTTCCCGCGAGCATTTTAATTCTACGTATATTTAAGTAAATAACGTCCAATAGCAATACCGCTCCGCTCGCTTAACCCTTAAATACCACTATACTTAATAGACAGCAAAAATGCTGTTCACCTGATCGGAGTTAATGATGAAATTTATTCCATTAAGCGTATCAAAAGAACAACCTAAAAATCCGAACAAAACACCTAAAGATGACGAGAAAAAGCCTAAGCAAAACCAGAAATAATATTATTTTGCTTTGTCAGTCTTTATTCAGTCGTTGGAGGCTATATGTCTGAACGTCCTGATTTAGTGGATCCAACCCCGGTTGATGAACCACTTCCTGGTGATACCCTTCCTGAGACACCTGATATTATCGAACCAGGTGATCCAGAAGACCCAGAGGTAATTGACCCGAGGGTATAAGTTAATATTTATTAACTAAAGCCGTCATTGTGACGGCTTCTTTATTATTTTCCTTTCGCCGACCGCGCCCCACTCACGCTGGGCATGACTTCCTTCATTAGCTCAATAAACTTGCGCAGTCGCGCCGGGTAATAACTCGCGTAAGGGTAAAGCAAATATACGGGCAGTGGCGCGGCCTGCCAGTCGGGCAATACCTGCTGCAATGTTCCTTGTGCTAAATCCTCTTTCACCACCCAGGAAGAAACCATCCCCACGCCCACCCCGCTGATGGCTGCGTTGCGCACCGCGTACAGGCTGTCGGTGCTCAGTCTTGGCGTAATATCGAAGCGGCATGGCTCGCCGTGGGCCACATGATTTAACGTCACTTCATTCCGATAAAAACTGCTCAACGCGACCCAGGGCAATGTTGCCAAATCCGCGGCCTCTTTCACCGCTTCATAACGCGCCAGCAATGACGGCGCGGCGACCACAATACGCGGCACTTCCGCCAGCAGAATCGCCACCACCGAGGGATCGGTAATCGCGCCGACATGAATCGCGCAATCAATGCCTTCGGGGATAAAGTCCGGGGAACGATCGTTAAGCACCCACTCGATATTAATGTGCGGATACCGCTGCAAATAGTCGCCCAGCGGCTTGATAAGCTGATCCTGGCCGAACGCGTGAGGCGCACGGACACGCAGCACGCCAACCGGATCGTCGCGCACGCCGCTGACTTCATCCTCCAGCAACTGCCAGTTTTCTATCAATCTGCGCGCATGTTGATAACAACGCTCGCCGTCGTCGGTGAGTTTCATGGAGTGCGTGGTGCGCTGGATGAGCTTCACGCCAAGCAGTTGCTCGAGGCTTTGCAGTCGTCGGCTAATGGTCGGCTGGGTGGTTTCCATCTGTAGCGCCGCCGCTGAAAGGCTGCCGCTCTCAACGATACGCACGAAGGTTTGCAGTATGGCTATACGATCGCCAGAGGGATTAAAGTTTTTATTCATACGTAAAGTGTATAACAGTTTTACCCCGGCGCAGGCTACAACCAGCAGCGAATAACGATAAAAATGGCGGCACATTCACTTCATGAGCACTTAAAGGAGCGCGCCATGAGCCAGCTTTCCACCATCACTTCTTCAACAACCGACAACACGCTGTCGGGCAAAATGGTATTTCTTCTGGCACTCGGCGCGGGCCTGAGCGTGGCCTCAATTTATTACAGCCAGCCGATGCTCGGGATTATCGCTAGCACGTTCCACGCTCGTGTCGGTGACGTTGGCCTTGTGCCGACGCTGACGCAAATCGGTTATGCGCTGGGGATCCTGTTGCTTGCGCCACTGGGCGACCGTTTTGACCGCCGCCGCATCATTCTGGTGAAAGGCACCCTACTCGCGCTCACTTTGCTGCTCTGCGGGTTTGCGTCCTCCTGGCACGTGTTGTTACTCAGCAGCCTGGCGATTGGGCTGGTGGCGACGGTCGCGCAAGACATTATTCCCGCCGCCGCAACGCTGGCCCACGAAAGCCGCCGGGGGAAAACCGTCGGTATGGTAATGACCGGGCTGCTGGCGGGCATTCTCCTTTCACGCGTTTTTAGCGGCATCGTGGCGGAATTATTCGGCTGGCGCAGCGTTTACGCCATTGCCTCAGCGGGTGTGTGGCTCGTCACGCTGACACTCTGGTACGTGCTGCCCACTTTCAAGCCGGAAACGACGTTACGCTACCCGGCACTGTTACGTTCACTGGGTAAATTGTGGATGGAATACTCCGCTCTGCGCCGTGCCGCACTGGCGCAAGGGTTGTTGTCGATTGCGTTTAGCGCATTCTGGTCAACGCTGGCAATTATGCTCGCCGAGCGCTTCCATCTTGGTAGTGCGGTTGCCGGTGCTTTTGGCCTGGCGGGCGCTGCTGGTGCGCTCGCCGCCCCGCTGGCAGGTTCCATCGCTGACCGCCGTGGTCCGAACTTCGTCACCAAAATTGCCTCAGCGTTAGTGGTCATCTCGTTTGCGTTAATGTTTGTGCTGCCGCTGTTGCCCGTTCCGGCACAACTGGTAGTGATCGTCATCAGCGCGATAGGTTTTGACCTGGGGATTCAGGCTTCACTGGTGGCGCATCAGACCATCATTTATGCGCTTAACCCCGCCGCTCGTAGCCGCCTGAACGCCATCATGTTTACCGTGGTGTTTATCGGCATGGCGCTCGGTGCATCCTTGGGCAGCAAAGCACTGGAAACCTTCGGTTGGACGGGAATGGTAGTGCTGGCTACGGTTGCGGCGCTGGGCGGGCTGGTGATTCGTTTAACCACACGTTCGGGCAAATGATGAGCCGCGTTCATTAGCCTGATACATATTCAAGAATAATCCCATCGCTCATGCCGTCTATGCTTAACAGTTGAGTTAGAAAACACTGGAGGCGGTATGAGCAACCCGAATACTGGAGCACATAATAATAACGCCGGGCGGCAGGACGCTAACCCAATCGAGTATTACAGCTTTCGTCTTACCCGCCGCAGCCTGCTTAAAGCGGGTGCAGCTTCGGCAGCAGTAGCCATCGCGCCCCGGCATGCTTTTGGCGAAACTGGAGCAGCCGCCACGCCAGCGCCAGCAATGGCGCAGGTGACTTTAAAAGTAAACGGCCAATCCCGGCACCTGGAAGTCGATACCCGCACCACACTTTTAGATGCGCTGCGCGAAAACCTTCATCTCACCGGCACCAAAAAAGGCTGTGACCACGGCCAGTGCGGGGCTTGCACCGTTATCGTTGATGGCCGTCGGATAAACTCCTGTCTGACACTCGCCGTCATGCAAGACGGTGCCGAAGTCACCACCATCGAAGGTTTGGGCACGCCGGAAAATCTGCACCCAATGCAGGCCGCCTTCATCAAACACGACGGCTACCAGTGCGGTTACTGCACGCCAGGGCAAATTTGTTCCTCGGTGGCGGTTCTCAAAGAAATCGAGATGGGCATTCCCAGCCATGTGACGCTCGATTTAGTCTCTGCACCACAAGCCACCAGCGAGGAAATACGCGAGCGCATGAGCGGCAATATCTGCCGTTGCGGCGCGTATTCCAACATCCTTGCGGCGATTGAAGACGTGTCCGGGGGGCAAAAATCATGAAGGCATTTACGTATGAGCGAGTGAAAACCCCTGCCGAAGCGGCTGCCAGCGCGCAGAGCAAACCCGGTGCTAAATTTATTGCGGGCGGCACCAATCTGCTGGATTTAATGAAGCTTGAGATAGAAACCCCGCCGCATCTGATTGACGTCAACAGCCTCACACTGGACAAAATTGAGCCAACGCCGGACGGCGGGCTGCGCATAGGCGCACTGGTACGCAACACCGATTTAGCCGCCGATTCGCGAGTGCGAAAGGATTACGCGGTGCTGTCCAGAGCATTGCTGGCGGGCGCATCCGGCCAGTTACGCAACCAGGCAACCACCGCCGGAAACTTGCTCCAGCGCACGCGTTGCCCGTATTTTTACGATACCAATCAACCCTGCAATAAGCGGCTTCCCGGTAGCGGGTGCGCGGCGCTGGAAGGTTTTAGCCGCCAGCATGCGGTTGTCGGTGCAAGCAAAGCCTGTATCGCCACGCATCCGAGCGATATGGCGGTGGCGATGCGCCTGCTCGATGCCACCATTGAAACCGTGAACCCTGATGGCCGCGAGCGCAAAATCCCCATTGCGGATTTCTGGCGCGCGCCGGGCAACACGCCACATCTGGAAACGGTGTTAACCGCCGGTGAGTTGATCACCGCCGTCACCCTCCCCGCGCCACTGGACGGCACGCATGTTTATCGCAAAGTTCGTGACCGCGCTTCCTATGCTTTTGCCCTGGTTTCCGTGGCGGCTATTGTCCAGAAAGATGGTTCCGGGCGCGTGGCGCTGGGCGGTGTGGCGCACCAACCCTGGCGTTTAGCGGAAGCCGACGCGCAACTGATCAACGGCAGCCAAAACGTTTACCAGAAGCTGTTCGCCAGCGCGCAACCGACGCCCGAAAACGAATTTAAGTTGATACTGGCGAAGCGCACGCTCGCTTCGGTTTTAACGGAAGCGAGGGGATAAGCCGATGAAATTTGAAAATCCAGCCACAGAAAACCCTATCGACCAGATGAAGGTGGTCGGCAAACCCCACGACCGCATCGACGGCCCGCTGAAAACCACCGGCACCGCGCACTATGCCTACGAGTGGCACGACGAGCAGCCCAACGCCGCATACGGCTACATCGTTGGCGCGGGGATTGCTAAAGGTCGCATCCAGTCCATTGACCTTTCTGCTGCCCAAAAAGCGCCCGGCGTGATTACGATTGTTACCGCTGAAAACGCAGGCCCGCTCGGTAAAGGCGAGAAAAACCCGGCGAAGCTGCTCGGTGGCCCGGAAATAGACCATTACCACCAGGCGATTGCCGTGGTGGTGGCCGAAAGTTTTGAGCAGGCGCGAGCGGCGGCGGAACTGATTGCGGTGGATTATCACCGTGCCACTGGCGCGTATGATTTGGCTGCGGAAAAACCGTCTGTTACTACGCCACCGAAAGAGGAGCCGGATAAATCCGTCGGTGATTTTGCCAGTGCGTTTGCCGCTAGCGCCGTGAAACATGATGCCGTCTACACCACGCCGGACCAAAGCCATATGGCGATGGAACCGCATGCGTCGATGTCGGTGTGGGAAGGCGAAAAACTCACGATCTGGACGTCGAATCAGATGGTGGACTGGTGCCGTAGCGATTTGTGCCTGACGCTAAAACTGCCGAAGGAAAATGTGCGAGTTGTCTCGCCGTATATCGGCGGCGGTTTTGGCGGCAAGTTATTTGTCCGCAGCGACTCGGTGCTGGCGGCGCTCGGCGCACGTGCGGCAAAACGCCCGGTGAAAATCGCCCTGCAAAGACCGCTGATCCCCAATAACACCACGCATCGCCCGGCGACCATCCAGCATATTCAAATCGGCACCGACAAAACCGGGCGTATCAGTGCTATCTCTCACGAAAGCTGGTCGGGAAATGTCTCCGGCGGCCCGCCTGAAACCGCCGTTCAGCAAAGCGAGTTGCTGTATGCCGGAGCCAATCGCCACACCGGATTGCGGCTGGCAACACTGGATTTACCCGAAGGCAACGCCATGCGCGCGCCTGGCGAAGCGCCGGGGTTGATGGCGCTGGAAATCGCCATCGACGAAATGGCCGAAAAAGCCGGTGTCGATCCGATTGAATTTCGCGTGCTAAACGACACGCAGGTTGACCCCGCAAACCTGGAGCGCTTCTTCTCGCGTCGCCAGTTAGTACAATGCTTGCGCACAGGCGCTGAAAAATTTGGCTGGGGGAGTCGCAACCCGAAACCGGCGCAAGTGCGGGACGGGCGTTGGCTGGTGGGCATCGGCGTGGCGGCGGGTTTCCGTAATAACCTGGTGATGAAATCTGGCGCGCGCGTGCATCTCGATGCGCAGGGCATCGTGACCGTCGAAACGGATATGACGGATATCGGCACCGGGAGCTACACGATTATTGCCCAGACGGCGGCGGAAATGCTCGGTGTGCCGCTGGAAAATGTGGTGGTGCGCCTCGGCGATTCTGATTTCCCGGTGTCTGCGGGTTCGGGCGGGCAATGGGGAGCCAACAGCTCAACCGCCGGGGTGTATGCCGCCTGCGTGAAACTGCGCGAAGCCATCGCCAGTAAACTCGGGTTCGATGCCAATACCGCGGTGTTTGCCGACGGGCAAGTCAAAATGGATGGCAAATCAGCCAATCTGAAAGACGCGGCCGCAGACGGCAAACTCAGCGCGGAAGACAGTATCGAATTTGGCGACCTGGAGAAGAAATTCCAGCAATCCACCTTTGCGGCGCATTTTGTGGAAGTGGGCGTCGATGCCGCCACGGGGGAAACTCGCGTTCGCCGTATGCTGGCGGTGTGTGCCGCCGGGCGGATCCTTAACCCTAAAACGGCGCGCAGCCAGGTGATCGGCGCGATGACGATGGGCGTCGGTGCCGCATTAATGGAAGAGTTAGCCGTGGATACGCGCCTGGGGTATTTCGTGAATCACGACCTTGCCGCCTATGAAGTGCCGGTTCATGCGGATATTCCCGCCCAGGAGGTGATTTTCCTTGATGACACCGACCCGGTTTCCTCGCCGATGAAAGCCAAAGGCGTGGGTGAATTAGGGTTGTGCGGCGTCAGCGCGGCAATTGCCAATGCGGTTTATAACGCCACTGGCGTGCGGGTGCGCGATTACCCGGTCACGCTGGATAAGCTGTTGAAAGGATTACCGGAACTTATCTGATCTTGCTGCGCGGCAAGTTGCCACCCTTTCCGGGTGGCAACCACATTCACTGAAATACGTTTGGTTAGCATGCTATGATTTCGGCAAAAAATAGCATGGGATGGATACAGTGGGTTCGAGTAAGAAAGGTGCGCTAAACGTATTAACGGCAGCAATTTTGTGGGGAAGTTCAGGGGTTTGCGCGCAGTACATTATGGAGCAGAGCCAGGTTTCGTCTCAGTTTTTGACCATGACACGCCTGCTGTTTGCCGGGTTAATTTTGCTGACGCTGTCATTTATCCATGGCGAGGCCATTTTCCGCATTTTCAAAAACCGCCAGGATGCCATCAGCCTGCTGATCTTCTCATTAGTCGGCGCGCTGGCGGTGCAACTTACGTTCCTGATGACGATTGAAAAATCCAATGCCGCCACGGCGACGGTGCTGCAGTTTTTATCGCCAACCATTATCGTGGCGTGGTTTGCACTGGTGCGTAAATCGCGCCCCGGCGTGTTGGTTTTGGCCGCGATTGGCACCTCATTGCTAGGCACGTTTTTATTGGTCACTCACGGCGATCCCACTTCGCTGACGATTTCCGCTGCCGCGTTGTTCTGGGGAATTGCCTCGGCTTTCGCCGCCGCATTTTATACCACTTACCCTTCTCGCTTGATTGCCCGCTACGGCACGCTGCCGATTGTCGGCTGGAGTATGTTATTGGGCGGCGCGATGTTACTGCCTTTTTATGCGCGTCAGGGTGGAGATTTCGTTATCACGGGGAATGTGCTGCTGGCGTTTTTATATCTGGTGATTATCGGAACTTCCCTCACCTTCAGTCTTTATTTAAAAGGTGCGCAACTTATTGGTGGGCCGAAGGCGAGTATTTTGAGTTGTACTGAGCCGTTAAGCAGCACGTTTCTTTCGCTATTATTGCTGGGAATTACGTTTACGGTTTCAGACTGGCTGGGGACATTGATGATTTTGTCTTCGGTGATTCTGATTTCGCTGGATTCGCGTCGGCGGGTAATAACAAATCAGGCATAAATTCTTAGCCTCTGAAATAAAAAAATGGCAAGGATGGAGATCATCCTTGCCGAAAAAAATTAATTTAAGCTAATTCCTCTTTGAACTGCCGAAGAGTGAAACAAGATAAAAAAATAAAATAACTTACAGATAAACCAGAGAGAAAGTTGCAGAACCGTCCATTTCGGTATCGTCAGTAATCGCCAGAGTATCAGTAGCCTGAATACCAGCCACTACGTCCAGCGGATAAACGAAGACTTTACCAGCCACTGGAATCAGAGTACCCGTTGTCGCAGCAGTGATAGTGCGCAGATAGCCCGGATGGCCTGAAGCGGTCGCACCTGCTGGAGTCATTTTACTCCAGTCAGTATTGTAGATGTCATTACTTGGCATGTTTCTCAAACCATCAGCCTTAGCACCATCAACGGTGATGTTAGATGGCTGAACAGCAACAGTGTAGGCACCAATTCGCACATTGCCCGCCGTGAAGCCCAGGCCGTACTGATTACCCGTAGCCGAAGAAACGCTTCCGTCAGGCCAGGCATCAGAAATAGTCATGTTCTGCAGACTATCTTGACGGTTATCCATCGTTGTAAAACCAATCGATGTCGGCTGCTCACAGGTAATCGTCAGCGTGATAGGTTTACGGCCCAGGCGGTTGACTGCCGTTTTGCTCAGGTTCCCCAATGGGATATGACCAAAGTTAACCACACCACCGTTATTCAGTGTCGGTGTGCAGGCAGCGGTCACCAGCGTGCCGTCCACTCTCAATTCAACATTATCTTTAGCGACAGCAGAGAAACAGGCCAGGCCCAGGCAAACTGCAATAAGATTCTTTTTCATATTAACCATATTTAATAAAATAGTTACGAAGTGTCATGCCGCGAAGTTTTTTATTAATCGCTGATACACACATCAGTAAACTTTGTTGTTAACAAGGGTCTATATTGGGTTTTATATCCCTATATTCCCGACAGCATATTACTTTTCACAGTAATAATACTGAGTTCCACTGGCAGAAATTATCCACCAGCCTTGATTCGTAAATGTGTTTCCAGCGACTCAATCCCTATAAACACATCACACGAATATTTATTCAGTCTCAACCTTAAAGGTCATGTTCGACTCTAAAATTGTTTTATCGCGCACCCAGGTATCTTTTATATTGACCCGTGGCCGCAGCGTTAATGTCACAGAAAACTGCTGGCCGGTTGCGACCATTGCGCCATCCATCGGCACTAAACCCCGGTTATTCACCAGCACGATGTTGTCGCTCTGCCCTTCAGACCAGGAAAATGGCGCATGAGTATCCGTGAGTGCCAGGCGTACAGGTTTGCCGTCAACACTTGCCGCAGAGGCTTCAATGGAGATCAAGCTGTTGCCTGAAAACTTAAAGTCTTTATCAATCGATGTACCGCTGACAAATACCGCCATTTTCTGCGTGCTGTCGCAAACCGCATTCAACTGGATGGTGCGCTCGTTTAAGTCGTTCCATTGCTGTTTCTGGTTAGCCACGACATCAGAACGCAGGCTACCGTAATCCACATTGGGGCTGGACAGGGAAACCTGGCAATCTGCAAATGCAGCACCGGTTGCCATTAAGCAGCACGCTGCGATTAACTTAAATTTCATTACTGGCAGACTCCCGCCGTATTCTCAAAGAGCGCATTCTCATCACGCTGTTCTTTAAGATGGTAAATAATTTCACACTGCTTCTGATCGTTCTCGTTCAGAACATAAAGCTTTGGCTGCTGGTCGGCGTCATTAATAAACACCAGGCCTTCGTCAACGACCGTCGCGGTATAATTACCGTCCTGATCAACAATCGTTGCCCCTTTGCTCAGTCGCTTGCCATCTTTCATGGTGACTTTCAGCATCGCTCTTCTGACTTTCATCACGCCAAAATTCAACTTACTGACTGAGCCATGCCCGGCTTTGACCATATTCAAGCCGTTATTAACATCGATATTTTTTGGCAGTGTTTCTGAATCAATTTCCACACGCGCATTTTGGTATGCAGGCAGTGTAGGAATGAGCGCCCGGCCCCAACGATCCGTCCAGACAGTACCCGCTGGCGTTGAAAGCTGAATGCCACTGACGTTGGCATCAATTTTTGCCACGGCAAACGTATCGCTAACGGTGTATGGCGAAAACACCACCGCGCCATCCGTCGCCGCAATACCGCCGCTCAGCGTGGCGTTATAGTTTCGGTTGCCGGAACTGTACGTTCCCACCGCTGCACTCAACTGCGTGTAGTGCAAGTTGCTGTTAATACTGCCGTTAAAGCCGTTATCACCTTCTTGCATATCGCGCTCCGCCGCCACCGTGTAACTGGTGTCATCGGTGAGGTAGCCGCCGGTCTGAATCCCGGTTTTGGTCGAGTCACCCTGCTTATGCATATAGGTGTTAACACGTTGATGGCCCAACGGAATGGTGACATTCACGTACAGCATATCTCCGTTCGAACTGCTTTTATTGGTGCTTTGTGACTGGTTTAACTGGCTTTGCCAGTTCACGGTCACACTCGCCCACTTGAAGGTTTGCCCCCAGGAGGCGTTAACATAGCGGCTGTCTGAATACCCCTCACTCCCCTTACTGAGGGAATAACCCAGCGAGAATGAGCCCAGCAGCGGCGTCGACCAGCCAATGCCGGTGGTGTACTGCCCAGAGTTCTGGACAAAATCCGGCTGCAACGCATCCTGCAACTCGCGATAACCCTGGGTATAGCGCGTTGCTGATGCCGAAAGGTTTATGTTGCGACTCAGTCCATAGTTCGCGCTCAGCGTGCTGCTCTGCCCGCGATTATTGCCATAACTGTCCGTAGAAGCCTTCGCCACGCCTGACACCATCAGGTTATTGATCGGCATCACATCGCTGCTGGCAGCAATCGCATTGTATTTTTGCGCGGTCATCACACCCGCGCTGGCGTTAAGCCACGGTGTTAAACGCCAGCCATCTGTCGCCGTAAACAACATCGGTTCCGCGTAAGGGCCAGATGAATCACGCACCTGCCCCGCCGCCAGTGAAAGCCCCAAAGGCCCGCTGACCTGGTTGCCGCGCACCGCTTCGGCTGGGATCACATAATGATTAACGCTGCCGCTGGTTTCCGTTACGGTAATATCCAGCGCAGTATTGACCTGGGTGACGGGCACATTGGTCAAAGTAAACGGGCCGGCAGGCACCAGGGTGCTGTAAACCAGCATTCCCGACTGACGCACTTCCACCCTCGCCTGCGGGGACTGCGCAATCCCGCTGACCGAAACACCCGAGCCTTCGTTGCCCGTTAATCCGCTTTCCGGGACTAACTGCACACCATTAATCGCGGAGCCTGCAAACAACGTGTTACCGATGTTAATCTGCCCGGCCTGCATCATCTTTTTACTGTCGACAAACGTATGCTGCACATAGGTATACAGGTAGCTCGTCGATGTTTGTCCGTCACTCTTGCTCGCTATCTGGCGGCTACGCAGCAACCAGTCGCCCACGTTCAAACCTTCTTCCAGCGATGCCTGGGAATACAGGCTATTGTCACCGCCGAAGGTATTTTGTGACGTAAAGATTGAATAGTTCATCATCCCGGCATTGCCGCCGCGAGCGTAGGAAGTGAAGTCTTCATCGTCCGTTGCCAGCGCTTCTTGAGGCACAACGATTTCCAGAGCTTCCTCGCCCGGCAGCGCGGTGACCACTGCCGATGGGTAATCTTTGGTATATTCAACACAAGCAGCGGCTTGCGTTTTTGCCTCATCTTCGTCTTCGTTAGACTGGTTTTTCAGGCTAGCGGGCACACGCAGCCCGGCGCTTTGCAAAAAGTCACGGTCGACACACAATTCACCTGTCTTACCAAAGCGAGCTGTGACGGTGCCTTTCTCTTTACCGTTCACTTTTAATGAAACACGCTTCCGTCCCGGCGTGAATTTCGCCGCATCGGCAAAATAATCACCCAGCGAGGCATCCAGGCCACGATCCTTGAGAATATCGGTGCTGAACTCTACCTTTTCGTCAGCCCAGGAAGCTGACGGGAAGAGAATGGCCGCGATCAAAAGGCAAAGATGGCCAGGCATCATTACCTTGTCCTTTTTGGTCAACATTACTGCGCCCTTGAAAAACACAAACAAATGCAAAATTTATTTAAAGTCAGCGGTATAGGCAGGTACAGGAATGCCATACCGGCTGACAGGGGTGAATTTCACCTGTTTATCATTGCCCGTCGCTTTATCTGCTTTCACGGTCATGCTTTGCCCCGGCAGCAAATAGGTTTTATTCAGAGCGCCTGCGGCGTGTGAGGGTAATAATTCAAATTGCGCAACCATACGCACCACGTAAGCGCTGCTGTTTTTAACCGTGATGCTATTACCGCTCTGGCTCCAGGTGAGTAATGTCCACGCATCTTTTACTTCAGGTAAACTCGCCGGGTGAATAAGCACCGGAAGATCCTGGCGGATATTAAAAGAGATTTTATTTTTGCCAGGCGTCTTTTGCGGAATACCTTCGAAAACCACGCGTTTAAGATGTTCAACCGTTAAGGGTTTATCCGTTTGCAACACGAAGCGTAATTGTTGAGTCTTGCCACCTTCCACGCGGACAACAGGTTGAGTCACCACAAGGTGAGTCCCTTGATCGTCAGGCAAGTCATTAATGCTGGTATAAAGTAAACCCGGATTAGCATCCGTATTTTTAATATTAATACTACCCCCTTGTTTTGCTTCATTAATGTAGAGCATGGAGGTGTCTGGCACCATGCCTGCAGCAAAACTGTGGGATGCTAAAAATTGTGCAGATAATAAAACCATCAGTGAGCAACTGATTTTGCGATTAATAAACATAATTAACGTGCCTATATATGAGATAACAGGTGATATAAATATTTGCATTGCTATTAACTATCAGTGGCGAAATTCACTCACCGAATGGAATAGACAATGACTTTTTGCCAGCAAAACTTTGTTGCGCCCTGAGTAGCGGTTTTATTAATGGTCTTATTTTTAAATGTCAGACATTAAATGCCTGCAATATCCTACAATACTGCAGGCATGTCTTATAGATTCACAGGAGTCTATGAATTATCTAAATCAGCAAGTCTAAATTTAGAATTAACGCTTTTTCTATTACAGATAAACCAGGGAGATAGTAGTAGAACCATCAAAATCGGTATTATCAGTAATTGCCAGTACGTCTGTACCCTGAACAGCAGCAGAAACTTTCAGTGGGTAAACAAAGACTTTACCTGCCATTGGAACCAGAGTTCCCTGTGTTGCAGCAGTCATTACGCCCACCGCGCCAGCAGTACCCACGCCAGTAGAACCGTTTACACTTTTGCTCCAGCTACGTGGATTAGTGTCGGCGTTCAGGCCGTTGCTCAGCACGTCAACCGCGACACCATCAACCGTCGCGCTGTTAACCAGTGTGGCGATTGAATAAGAACCCAGGTTAATGCCACCCGCAGTTTTACCCAGACCATATTGGTTAGCCGCCGCAGAAACCGCACTGTTGTCTGCGTTTGCATTAGCAATAGTCTGTACAAACGTCGTCGCGTTACGGTTATCCAGGGTAGTGAAACCAATTGGCATTGGTTGTTCGCAAGTAATAGTCAGGTTGATATTCTTGCTACCCAACTGGTTAGTTGCAGTTTTGCTCAGGTTACCCACTGGGATATTACCGAAGTTTACCGCACCGTTATTATCTAATGTTGGAGTACATGCACCGTTAACTAAAGTACCGGTAACTTTTAATTCAACACTATCTGCGGCAACAGCGGAAAAACAAGCCAGGCCGAGTAATACACAAATAAGATTCTTTTTCATTTAACTACCTAATCATTAGCAACTTAAAATACAGGTGTTCATTACCTGGGGGGCTCAATTAAACAATCGGACGTTTACGTTCCTTCGTTCTAATTAAGTTTCGAAGCGGATTATAATGAGCACGAATAGCCTGGTACATTAATCACGAGTCCAAAGTTGGACTGATAATGTAATAGGAGATTTGTTAATTAAATGTTTAAAACAATAAGTCAGACTCAACACATTTTATCTTATGTTGAGCCTCATAACTTTTAACGTGTTACGACAAACAGTGACTTACATTTTGGGCAAAGCAACGTTTGACCCTGGCGAATTTTACTGGCTGGATGAGCAGATTTACTGCCGCAGACTGGACACGTTGCGTTGCTACTTCCTGCATTGCCAAATCGCTTCATTGCGGAACCTAAGAGGGACATGGTGAGTAGCCTTTCAATGAGTGAGTTTCATCGTAGCACGCCCTCAAAAAAATAACGCACAGTTATCACTTGTTTTTAACATTATCTTATAAATGAGAAGCTAATGAGAGTTGCACTTTGTACTTGTTGAATAACTGCAGCAATTCATAATCAGAATTTAAGTTAAACTTCGCCATAATCATCCGCTTATGCGCACTGACCGTTTTAGCACTGATGTCTAATAAATCTGCAATATCCTGAATGTCTTTTCCATCAAGCATATATTTAATGATGGCATATTGCTGTGAGGTGAGTTTACGGCATTTGCATTTCAGGCATTTCATATATGACTGATTGCTTTCCACTTCGTTACGTTCTTTCCAGGTCTGAATAACCCGTTCTCTCGTTTTACTTAATGGTTCTTTACGGCTAACAAAAACCACATTAGAAATACACAACGGCAGGTCTGAATGATATGGCGTTTTATCACCTTCATACAAACCAATGATCATCCCCGTTTTATTACGGAACTTAAAAATGGGTAAGCAGAGAAACTCTTCTCCCTGCACGAAGCTTTTCACCACGACATCTGCATCCTTCGCATTATTTTTTGTCAGCGGTTGATATTCAATTTGTCCATCCGCTCCTTCTAAAGGGAGTTGTTGAAGCAAATGTTCCATCCCTTGACGATACATACGGTTAGCGTCATCAAAAGCGATAATTAACATAGGGCACCAAAAGGTAGAGTCGTTTAAATAAGAGGGATGATTGAAAGATATTCAGTTACTGGTATTGATTAACCCGCTGCACATTCATCTTTGCGGCAAATATTTTGTAACACTCGCATCTTCCGCAGCAATAAATTGTGAGTCTACTTTTGGACTCATAACCTTTTTATGGATTATTTCTTACTTGCCATAATGCCCCCGAAAACTCTTAAACCGTTCAAACTATCCCGGAGCAAAACAGGAAAAATGAACAATAAAATCAATGCAATTAACCCAAATGGCCAAGGTGCAAGTTTAATTAAACCATTAATTGAAATTGATCTGTTAATCACACACCTGCAAACTAATTCTAACAAATTTGAAACAAATGGAAGGCAAAAAATAAATTACATGCTGAATGGAGAAAGAAATATCTTCTTACTGCATGAGGGTAGTGTTGCGTTATATCGCAGGAATGACGGGATGATTCTTAATTCTGAGTCCGCGCCTTTTATTTTTGGCATCAGTAATCAGCAGACTAATCCGGACTACCTTTTTATGCGCAGCCAGGAACCCAGCAAGATTAGCTGCCTGACTTTATCGGCTGCCAATGCCATTCTGGCAGAACATGAGCTATGGGAAAGCATGGTGAAAGTCCTCATTTATACGGCGAGCCGTATTTATGACCATTTCACACAACTGTCTCAGCTTTCTTCATATGACATTATTCGCCAGCAATTATTGGAGCTGATGAATGAGACAACCAAAATCAGAACCTCGGTGACGGCGGCCAACTACATTCAGGACAGAACGTTTTTATCGCGCAGCGGGACGATGAAAATCCTTTCGGAACTCAAGAGTGGCGGTTTTATAGACATCAAGCGTGGCATGTTGGTCGATATCCATCATTTACCGCTAAAATATTAAAAATGGCCCCCCTACTTCGGCAAAAATAACATCAAGGATCTGCTATATTCCTTCTATGATGAAAAAGAGGAATGGAGTTAAAATGGTTAATAAAACTGAGTTCTATCAATCATTTATCAGGGGGCCATCTCCTTTTGTCGGGCAACTTCTGGAACAGTTTTCGGATGAGCTGGAGTATAAAAAATACCCAGCTAAAAAAAATCTCTTTATTGATATCAATGGTCAGTCGCATTGCTACTTTTTGCGCTCAGGTATCGTGGAATACCTTGTCCGGTTTCCTGAGGACCATTTGCTGACGATAAGCGAAGCGCCCAACATTTACGGTATCTATCTGGCTTACAAAAATTACAACGTGCTAATTCGTACCACGGTGGAGTGCGAAATTGCCGTACTTCCCTACGATCGTTTCATGGAACTTGTGTCAAAAAAAGGGCTGTGGGAACTTTATGCCAGGCATTTGCAGGTCATCATGAACATTCTTTATCAATACGCACAGCGTCTTTCCGAACCTTCTTCTTATTCGATATTAAGAAGCCAACTTTATGAGCTGATTAGCGAACCGGAAGTCATCAGGGAATCGACGACGGCGGAACGCTATATTCGCGACAAAACTCGCCTTTCGCGCAGTGGGGTTTTAAACATTCTTGCGGGGCTTAAAGCCGGTGGCTATATCGTGCTGGATAAAGGGGTTTTGAAAGAAGTGAAAAAACTACCGGAAAAATATTGATCGGGAATATCCATCGCCATATTGATTAAAAATGCCTGAATCATCAGGCATTTTTGTATCTAAAGAATAAATGACAACGAAGCTATTTCCGCTGGCTTACTCAAAAATCATAGGTCATTGACACTTTCAGCGTGCGTGGCTCGCCCTGGAATAAATAAGTGCCGTAGTCTTCAATCCCCGACCAGTATTTCTCGTTAGTGACGTTATCGACCCCTGCGCGCAACACCATTTCATTCTGGTCAGCATTCAGATTCATGCGATAACGAACACCGAGATCCAGCGTGGTGTAACTGTCGAGTTTTTTGGTGTTCGCCGCATCGGCATATTGCGAACCGGTATGGTTCACTTTCGCCGTCGCCGTCAGCCCGTCCACCGGTTTGATGTCGTATTCCGCGCCCACCACCATATAGAAACGAGCAACGCCGATGGCATCTTTGCCGTCAGTTTTGCCACCCGCCGTATTGGTCTGCTCCGGGTCCAGCCACATCGTGCTGCCATTCAAACGCAGCCCGAGCATTGGCTCTCCAAAGACATTCAGCTCGATTCCCCGGTTACGCTGCTCGCCATCCAGCGCGTAATAATTATTGGCATTCAGAATGGCCGACGGCTTTTTGATTTCAAACAGCGCCAGTGAACCGCCGACACGCTGGTAATCAATTTTCATCCCAGCTTCATTTTGCTTCGAATGAGCGATACCGGTGCTTTGCCCGTAGTTCACCGCCCCTTTCGGCGCATTGCTTCCCGGCTGCAACGCTTCGGTATGGTTCGCATACAGGGAAATTTCATTCCACGGTTTGTACACCAGGCCAAACGTTGGCATCCAACGGCTTTGCGTATAACGCGATGATGTGTCTTCCAGACCGGTTTTGTTGCTGTAGTTGCGTACCACCACTTTTTGATGACGTGCCGCAGCGGTAAACAGAACGCTGTCGTCGAGGAAGCCCAAGGTGTCACTGAGCAGCCAACCCTGAGTGCGGTTGCGCGCCGTAGTCAGCGGGTCAAAATAGTCGCCGCCAAAATAGGCATTATCGGGTTCTGGCACCGCATGATTATCGTAAATATTGGTGGTCGGATTTTTGGCCGACATGCGCCAGGCCGTGGCGTCGCGTTTGATTTGCGCGGAATAGCCGACGTTCACTTTGTGGGAAATTGCGCCTGTATCGAAATCACCGCGCACCCCGCCCATCCCGCTGAATGCATCAATAATGCGATTGGTATCCAGACGCCCAACCGTCGCATCGCCATTTTCATTCAATAATTTAGGTGCGCTGTAGGTTCCCGTTTCGTGGGCGTGTTGCGCGCCAAGTGCGGCGTAGGTCGTCCAGTTTTCAGTGACATCAAACTCGGCTTTTGCCATGCCAAATTCGTTTTCAATATCGCTGTAGCCCCACTTCTGACTGTAGTTTTTGGTGGTGCTCGGCACATCAGGAATAACATCCACGCCGCTGATGTTGAGGCCCATGGTGCCGCCATGGAACGTTTTCTTCTGATAGCCGAAATCGAGCGAGGAGCGGAAGCGGTCGGTTTTATAATCCAGGCCGATGGAAGCCAGCGTAGTACGGCGTTTGTCGTCATCGACCGCCGCTTCTCCTTCGCGATGCACCAGGTTAACGCGCGCGCCGAACTGGTCGTTATCACCAAAACGGCGTCCCAAATCTAGCGAACCGCCAACTTGCGAATCCGAGGTGTAATCGACGCCAACTTGAGTGGTCGGCAAGGCTTCCGCTCGTTTCGGCTCAAGGTTAATCATGCCGCCCACGCCGCTGCCCGCCGCACCGTTTAGCAGAGCATTTGCGCCTTTGAATACTTCAACCCGTTCAAGCATTTGCGTGTCCATCACCTGGCGTGGCACCACGCCCGACAGGCCACCCATCGTCATGTCATCGCCATCGAGCTTAAAGCCGCGAATGCGATAAGTTTCAGAGAAGTTGCCGTAACCCTGCACCGCCTGCACACCCGCATCATTGCTGACCACATCGCCAATAGTTTTGGCCTGCTGGTCCTGAACCAGTTTTGAGGTGTAGCCGATTACGTTGAACGGAACGTCCATCGCTTTTTGCTCGCCTAACATACCCAGTCGCCCGCCGTGAGCGATTTGCCCGTCCATATAAGCCGGAACCAGTTGATCGCCGCCGGGTTTAAACGTGCTGTCGGCGTTGTCTTGCACGACAATGGTTTCTTCCTGATTTTTCTCGGCGGCGTCAGCGGCGGTGGTGATCAAGCCAATTGCCACCGCAAGCAGTGTTTTGCGTAACGGGGAAGATTTCCCCAGAGTATTGTTTTCCATAGTTTTCTCGAAAATATGCCAAATAAAGCAAAAGGCCCGTTAACGGACAACCGATTGATGACAAAGAAATATATGGGTTTTGTAGGGTGGATAAGCGACAGCGTCATCCACCAAACAAAAGAGCTTTGTCAGCCGTTCGTTAACGGGCCGAATTATTATTTTTGGAGGTCAATTCTCACGATCTGGTCTGGGCCATTGGTGGAATGATCTTTGTTAAACGCTTGTTTGACCGTGACATACAGCACTTGCCCGTCCGCAGAAAGCAGCAAGCTATTAGGATTCGGTTTCAAATCCCAGGATTTCTTCACCGCATAAGTGGTGCCATCGAGGCTCAGCAATTTGCCGGACTCGCGCTGAGTGATGTAAATCTCATTGCGTTTGGCGTTAAATTTCACCGCAAGTGAATCCCCCACCGGCAGCTGTTTAATCACTTCGCCGGTTTGGATATTCAGCACCAGCGTGGTTTTCGCTTTCGAGTTATCCGTCACAAACAGTCGGCCCGTCGCGCGGTCTTCCGCCATGTTCAGCAACAACGCGGGCTTTTCACCAAGCGGTTTCCAGCGCTTTTCGACGCGGTTAGTTTGCGGGTTAACCACCAGAATCTCACCGCCGCCGTTTGCTGCGTAAATGCGGTCAGTCGCTTCGGAATAATGCAGGCCGGTCATCCATTTGCCGGTATTTTTGATGCGGGTTTTCAGCTTCAGAGTTTCAGCGTCCACCACCCAGATTTGTGCCGGGTCAGCCACCGCGCCGATATAAAGCAGGCCGTTATGCAGTAGCACTTCGCGAGCGCCAAACGGGAAGCCTTCTTTGTTGCGCTCGGGGAATAAAATGCGCGATTTTACTTTGCCATCCGCGGTATTCACCGCGCTCAGCCCGCCATCCAGGGAGTTGGTGACATACACAATCTGCCCGTCTGGCGATATCGCCATGCCGAAGTTTTTCAGGTCAGTGTGGCTTGAGCCGACGGTTTTCAGCGTGGTGGAATCGAGCTTGTAGATGACCCCGCCCTGCACATCTTTAAAGCCTTCCGCGCTGGCAACATACAGCATGTCCCCTTTCGGGCTGAGTGCCATTTCATAAAGCCCGGCGGCTAAGTCACGCTGAGTGATATCCGTGGCAGCCGTCGTTTGTGTCACAGGAGGAGGTGGAGTTTGCGAGGTTTGTTGCGTTGCACAACCGCTCAATGCCACTGTCAAAAACAGCGCAAGCGCGGAGAATTTCATTTTCATCAGGATAATCCCTGGCTGAACCGCCAATAACAAAAAAGAGAATGAGAACTATACGCATTGTCATTTCGTTATCAAGCGGAAATCATATCAACACAGATGATTAGTCCGTTAACGGTTCCCTGCCGTGAGGGGATCTCAGAGTATCTTCTTCAAATCCATCTCTTCCTGAACCCGCTCGTTGTAAGCAAGGTGCGTTTTGATGGCCTCTTCAATCCCGGCGTTATATAAAACCGGGCCTAATTCCTTAATCACGAAATCAACGAAAAAGTCCGCGTCGAATTGTTCTAACGTCAGATTGAAGTTTTCTTCGCAGTAATCCACCAGCTTGCTGCGAATGTCTTCCTTTTCGTGCAGATTCAGTTTGATTTCAGCCATTTGATTTCCATTTTTTAGCGGGGGGTGGGCTAATTTAACGCGCCTGTAGCCCCCCTTCAACCCTGGATGCTATTCTCCCGCACGCTCTCCCCAGGCTCCGCGCACATAATTCACCACGTTATTTTTTTCTTCCTCGGTCATCACCTGTTTATAAGCAGGCATTTTGAAAGAAATATTGCCCTGCGTCTGTGGGGTTTGCGCGCCATCATTTATGACTGAAAGCAAAGACGCCGGGTCTTTGGCGGTGACGATAGAATTATTCACCAGCGACGGCACGGTAAAATCTTTGCCTTTGCCGTCATCGCCGTGGCAAGTCGAGCAATACATGGAATAAAGCGTTTTGCCGTCTTTGGGCGAATAACTTATTGCCCCGTTCGCTGAGACTGCGCCCGCTGGGGCATGGCTAAAGTTCAGCAGATAATATGAAATAGCGTCCAGATCGCCGTCGGTCATATATTGCGTGCTTTGCGTTACCACTTCGCTCATTGGCCCTGATAACGCATCGTGCTGGCTTTGGCCTTTACGCAGCAGATCTTTTAATTCTTCCGGCGACTTCGAGATGTTTCTTAACGATGGCGCATACCAACCGTCAATCATTGCCCCGCTTAAATAGACATCACTGGAAGCGTCATACCCTTTTTCCTGCATCGTCACGCCGCGCGGAGTATGGCAGGCACCGCAATGCCCCGGCCCTTCCACTAAATAGGCACCCCGGCTTAATAATGCATTGTTCACCGTCGCCTTATTCGCCGGCTGAACCTCATCGACATATAACCAGTTCCAGATATGCAGCGGCCAACGGGCGGATAATAGCCACGGAATATCGTTGTCTTTATTTTTCTCAGCCGACGGCGGGACTTCATTCATAAAGTAATCGTACAAATCATGAATGTCTTTATCCGTCATTCTGGCGTAGGAAGGATATGGCATCGCCGGATATAACGCGTGGCCGTCTTTGGCAATCCCCTGCCTGACCGCTTTTTCGAAATCTTCATAAGAGTAATTACCGATTCCGGCGGTTTTATCCGGCGTGATATTGGTGGCGTAAATATCCCCAACCGGCGTGGAGAATTTCTTGCCGCCCGCCATCGGTTGCCCGCCTTCGGCGGTATGGCAGGCCACGCAATCCGAGGCTCGCGCCATATACTCACCGGCAGAAAGTCCACCGGGCGACATCGCAGCCGCATTTCCAGCAATCATCAAACATCCAAGAGCCAATAGAGTCTGTTTCATATCAGATCACCCCATCGCCTTAAGTTCGTTGACCGCTCGCCAGGCCTGGTCAATCGCCGTGTGCGCATAGGCGTCCCAATCTGAGTCAGAGTTAGCAATAGCGATGCGGCCAATCGGTTTGCGCGCGTTATCTTTAATTGCCTCCATTTTGTCCATTTCGTCGAACAGTGCACTGGCGTAATAGGCATAGCCATGCGCCCAGCGGTTGACGGTGATGGCGGTGATATCGCGCTCGTGGTCAAAGCCGGTTGAGCCGAGCATTTCCTGAAGCTGGGAGCGAATCATCTGTTCGTGCGTCTCAAACGGCGTGCCGAGCAAATAAGCGCGTCCCTGGCGGAATTGCTCGCGCGCGCTGAGTTTACTGCCCGGATAGGTCGGCACGTAAACCATATGCAGGCACATTGGTTGATCCGGGTTTTGTGGATGGTGATAATCGCCCAGACTCACCGGGTAATCGAGCTTCACACGGCTGTACGGTGCCGCCGGGGAGTAAAATTCGTGGATGCCCAGTTTGGTAAATGACTGCCAGTTTTTGACCACCACGTTGGTGTAAACCAGCGGCGCTTTGACGTTCAAACGCAGGTCAGTTTTTTGTTGTTCCGGCGTTTCCGGCACCAGATACGGGATCATCATGTTGTAACCCGCCATGATCGCATTGCGCGCTTTCACACGATGCGCTTTGCCATCGTTAACGTAGGTCACAATCACGCCGTCGTCGGTGTTTTTGGCATTAATCACAATGCTGTTGAGGCGAATGCGGGTGGTGTTTTCCGGCTGGTCGAGCTTTGAGTAATCCAACCTGGAGGTGACAGAATCCTCCATAGTGTTTCCCGGTAACGCTTCCGGCACCAGATGACGCACAATCAGGCGCGCCAGCCCCGCATTGCCATCCGGCAGATGGTAAACGTAGGGTTCTTCGAGATCGGCAAGCGCTTCTTCATCCAGCGGCTCCAGTTCCATGGCGTCCATTCCCGGCAGCGCACAGGTTCGCGCATCAGAACAGCTCACGCCTTCGATGCCGATGGCAAAA